>NZBE01000011.1 GCA_002687745.1 Acidimicrobiaceae bacterium
GAGGCCTTGGCGTGCTGCTGGCCCGGAACCCTGTTCACGCGGCGTTGTTCCTCGTGCAGACCCTGTTCGGCGTGGCAGTGCTGTTCGTGCTCCTGGAGGCCACCTTCCTGGCAGCCGTCCAGGTGATGGTCTACGCGGGTGCGATCGTGATCCTGTTCCTGTTCGTAATCATGCTCCTGGGCGTCGACCGTGCCGACGCCCTGGGCATCGAGCCGATCGCAGGCCAGAGGCCGATGGCGGCAGTGGTCGGCGTATCTCTCGCCGGGCTCCTGGCGACGGTGCTTCTCGTGGCCGTCGACGGCCTCACCGGTGCCCGTGGAGGAACCCCGCTCGGTGATGCCGGCGACAACACGCGCCGCCTCGGAGAGGCCCTGTTCACCGACATGGTCTTCGCTGTGGAGCTGACGGCGATACTGCTCACCGTCGCCGTGGTCGGAGCCGTGGCACTGGCCCGACGCCTCAGTGGCCCGATGCGGCCGTTGCCGGTGGTGGCGATTGCGGAGTCCGACGACCAGCCGACCGAGGCTGACGATGAGCCGGCCGGGGCGACAGGGGAAGATTCCTGATGGTCGTAACCACGGGGTGGTACCTGGCGCTCGGAGCGGCACTGTTCTCGATGGGAGCGGTCGGCCTGCTGGTCCGACGCAACCCACTCGTGATGTTCATGTGCGTCGAGTTGATGCTCAACGCGGCGAACCTCACGTTCGTGAGCCTGGGCGCCGAGCTGGCTGACCTGGGCGGCCAACTGTCCGTGTTCTTCGTGCTCGTGGTGGCGGCCGCCGAGGTGGTTGTGGGCCTGGCCGTGATCGTCGCAATCATGCGGCGTCGCCCAGGTGCAACCGTCGACGACCTCTCGGTGCTGGGGGGTTAGGGCCATGGTCGACCTGATCTGGCTCGTGCCGGCCCTTCCGTTGGCCGGGTTCATCGTGCTCATCTTCGCCGGTCGTCGTATCGGCGAGCCCGGTGCCGGATGGCTGGCTACGGGTGTGATGGGAGGTTCATTCCTGGCCACCCTCGGCGTGTTCATCGACATGGCCGGTCGGTCATCCCACGACCGACGGGCAGTGGTAACCCTCTTCGAGTGGATACCGGCGGGGGACCTCTCGGTCGACATCGGCTTCCTCGTCGACCCACTCTCAATCACGATGTGCCTGTTCATCACGGGCGTGGGTGCCCTCATCCACCTCTACTCGGTCGGCTACATGCACGGAGACGACGGCTTCGCCAGGTTCTTCGCCTACCTGAACCTGTTCACGTTCGCCATGCTGATGCTGGTCCTCGGCGACAGCCTGCTGTTGACCTTCCTCGGGTGGGAGGGGGTCGGTGCCTGTTCCTACCTGCTGATCTCGTTCTGGTTCACCGAACCCGCCAACGCAACAGCCGGCAAGAAGGCGTTCGTCACCAACCGCATCGGTGACTGGGGATTCATGGTCGCCATGTTCGCCACCTTCTTCACGTTCGGGTCGCTCGACTACGTGGACGTGCTGGATGCCAGCACAGCGGGAACGGTCGCTCAGGGCACCGCAACCCTCATTGCCGTGATGCTCCTCGTGGGGGCTGTCGGCAAGTCGGCCCAGTTCCCCCTCTACCTCTGGCTCCCCGACGCAATGGCCGGCCCCACCCCGGTATCGGCCCTGATCCACGCTGCCACGATGGTGACATCGGGGGTCTACCTGCTGACCAGGATGAACCCGCTCATTGCCGACTCGGCCGGGTGGGTGCCCGACTTGGTTGCGTGGCTGGGCGTGGGAACCGCCCTGTTCGCGGCAACCATCGCCATGGCCCAGACCGACATCAAGAAGGTTCTGGCCTACTCCACGGTCAGCCAACTGGGCTACATGTTCCTGGCCGTCGGCAGCGGCGCCTATGTGGCAGCCGTGTTCCACATGGTCACACACGCCTTCTTCAAGGCCCTCCTGTTCCTCGGGTCCGGCTCGGTGATCCACGGAATGGACGGAGACCAGGACATGCGCCACTACGGCGGCCTGCGCAGGTTCATGCCGGTCACCACCGGGACATTCGTCGTCGGATGGCTGGCAATCGCAGGTGTGCCGCCTTTCTCGGGGTTCTGGTCGAAAGACGAGATCCTGGCCTTCGCATGGAACAGGAGTCCCGTCCTGTGGGCCCTGGGTCTCCTGACAGCGGTGCTCACGGCCTTCTACATGACCCGCCTGATCGCCCTCGCCTTCGCCGGGGAGGGTCGCTACGCCGAGCAGCGACCCGGTGAGGATGACGCCGAGGCGGCGACCCGGCGGGCCGACCACACCCCCCACGAGTCTCCCCGCACGATGACCGCACCGCTCGTGGTGCTGGCGGTCCTCGCCGTGGTCGCCGGCTTCGTGCAACTGCCGTTCTCCTCGTCAACCGGGTGGCTGGAGCACTGGCTCGAGCCGTCCCTCTACGCCAACGAGGGGCACCTCGGAACCGGTGGTGCCACACAGGTCCTCCTGGCTGCCATCGCCGTGGTCGGTGGGCTGGTCGGCATTGGTGTGGCAGTGGCGGTGTACATGAAGGGCCGGATCCCCCGAGAGCCGTTCGAACAGCCCATCCTGGCCGATGCGTGGCGGATAGACCGGTCTGTAGCCGCCTTCATGGGCGGCCCCGGTCGTCGAGGCTTCGAGGCGGCGAACAGGTTCGATGGACAGGTGGTGGACGGAGCCGTCTACGGCATCGCGGGGCTGGTTCGCAGGCTGGCTGGTGTCCTGCGAATGTTCCACAACGGCATGGTCCGCACCTATGCGACAGGCATCGGCCTGGGTGCAGCGGCCCTGCTCGCCTGGTTCCTGACGAGGTCGACACTGTGACCGCTGTGGCACTCCTCGCCTCTGCCGGGGCCGGGTCGTTCCCGGTGCTGCCGGCGCTCGTGGTGACCCCGGCCCTGGGTGCCCTCATGGTGCTGGTGCTACCCCGTGGCCGCCCCGAACTGTTGAAGTTGGTGGCGATCCTGGCCTCGACCGTCACAGGGGCCATGTCGTTCTGGCTGCTCAGTGCGTTCGACATCGGTGATCCCGGCTTCCAGTTCCTCTCAGAGACCTCCTGGATCAGCGACCTGGGAATTGCATGGCTGTTCGGAATAGACGGGATCTCGCTCTTCCTGGTTGTCCTGACGGGCCTGCTGTTTCCGGTTGCGCTCATGGCCATCGACCCGGGCCACGACGCACGTCCGTACTACGCCTGGATGCTCCTCCTGGAGGCGGGCGTGATGGGCGTGTTCAGTTCGCTGGACCTGATCGTGTTCTTCCTCTGCTTCGAGGTGGTCCTCGTTCCGATGTACTTCCTCATCGGAAGGTGGGGCCACGGCAACAGCGCCCGTGCGGCAACCAAGTTCTTCCTCTACACCATGGCCGGGTCGGCGCTGATGCTGGTCGGCATCCTGGCGCTGGCATTCCTGCACGCAGACGCCACCGGTGCCGCCCTGTCGTTCGACGTAGTGGCGATCGCCGAGTCCCAGAGCCTGTCAACCGGTGCAGCTAGATGGATCTTCGCCGCCTTCGCCGTGGCCTTCGCCGTCAAGGTACCGATATTCCCGCTGCACACCTGGCTGCCCGATGCCCACACCGAAGCCCCTACCGCCGGCTCGGTGATCCTGGCCGGCGTGCTGCTCAAGTTGGGCACGTACGGCTTCCTGCGGTTCGGGCTCTACCTGTTCCCCGAGGCCTCCCACTACTTCGCACCCGTGTTCCTGACCCTCGGGGTGGTCGGCATCGTCTACAGGGCCGTCGTGGCGACCATGCAGGCCGACCTGAAACGGCTGGTGGCCTACTCGTCGGTGGCCCACCTGGGGTTCATCGTCCTCGGCACCTTCGCCCTCAACACCGAGGGCATCGAGGGCGGGCTGCTCCAGATGGTCAACCACGGTGTCTCGACCGGTGCCCTGTTCCTGCTGGTCGGCATGATCTACGAGAGGCGGCGCACCCGTCTGATCGGTGAACTGGGTGGCCTGCAGAAGTCGGCCCCGATCATGGCGGGGATCTTCATGGTCGTCATGTTGTCCTCGATCGGACTGCCGGGCCTGAACGGGTTCGTCGGCGAGTTCCTTGTTTTGCTGGGGGCCTTCAACGCCCACCGCTGGTGGGCCGTGGTGGCGGCCGCCGGGGTCATCCTGGCCGCCCTCTACCTGCTGTGGGCATACCAGAGGGTGTTCCACGGGCCGGCCGAGGGAGACAACGCCGACATGCCCGACCTGAGCCTTCGGGAGGCCCTCGTCATGGCGCCGCTTCTGGCCCTGATCGTGTTCATGGGCGTGTACCCGAAGCCGGTCATCGAGCGCATGGAGCCGGCAGTGGATGCGCTGGTGGTACACGTGGAGAGGCACGTCGACGGCTTCAGCGAACCTGTCACGCAGATGGGCTCCGATATCGGTCCCGCCGCCGACGACCACGGTGAGCACGGATGATGGCCGCCGTCGCCTCCCCCGTTGTCTCCTGGTGGGCTCTGGTCCCACTCGTCACCTTCGCCGCAGCCGGGTTCCTGTTGTTGACCATGGCGTCGCTCGTGCGGCGGCCACCGGCTGTGCTGGCACCGGCCTGGACGGTCGCCGCCGGGGTGGCGGTGCTCGGCTACACGGTGCCAATGTGGTCAAGGGTGGGTAGCGATGGTGCCAGTTCGTTCCTGGCGGGTGCTGTCGGGGTGGATGCCTCGTCTGTATTCGTGACCGGAATCCTCGCCGTGGCGGTAATTGCCGCCGCCCTGATAGCCCACGACTACCTGCCCCGCGAAGACCTTCCGGGCGTGGAGTTCTACGTGTTGCTGCTGCTGTCTGCCGCGGGTGGCGTCGTCATGGCCTCTGCCAACGACCTGATCGTGTTGTTTCTCGGACTTGAGGTCCTCTCGATCGCCGTCTACGTCCTCGCCGCCATGCACCTGCGTCGGATCGAGTCCCAGGAGGCCGCCCTCAAGTACTTCCTGCTGGGGGCCTTCTCCTCGGCCTTCCTCCTCTACGGAATCGCCCTCGTGTACGGAGCCACGGGTTCGACCAACATGGCCACGATCAGCGCCTACCTGGCCCGCACCGTTCTGATCGACGACGCCATGCTCCTGGCGGGCCTGGCCCTGCTGCTCGTTGGCCTCGGATTCAAGGTGGCCGTGGTCCCGTTCCATGCATGGACCCCCGACGTGTACCAGGGTGCACCTACCCCTGTTGTGGCCTGGATGGCCGCCGGCGTGAAGGCGGCCGGGTTCGCTGCGCTCATGCGGGTCTTCGTCCTCACGTTCGGAACCCACGTGTCGGACTGGCGGCCGGCCTTCCAGGTGATCGCCGCCGCCACGGTCCTCGTCGGCGCGGTTGTGGCTGTGGTACAGACCGACGTGAAGCGGATGCTGGCCTACTCGTCGATCGTCCATGCCGGCTTCATCCTGGTGGGCCTGCAGGCCGCCACTGATCGGGGCAACTCGTCGGTGCTCACCTACCTGGCCGTCTACGCGTTGTTGACCGTGGGCAGCTTCGCGGTTGTCACCGTCGTCGGCGGAACCGGTGACAGTTCCCACGGGCTGGATTCGTACCGTGGTCTCGGTCGACGGCGGCCGTTACTGGCCGGTGCCTTCGCCGTACTCCTGTTGGGCCAGGCTGGCATCCCGTTCACAGGCGGCTTTGTCGTGAAGTTGGGTGTCCTTGTAGCGGCCGTGGACATGGGTAGCTACTGGTTGGCCGGGGCGGCGATGCTGGCGGCGGCGATAGCCGCATTCGTCTATCTGAGGGTCCTTGTTGCCATGTACCTCCAGGAGGCAGCGACCGGATCAGAGCCAGCCGGGGCGGTGCCGGCCGGGGCGCTCGTCGTCATCGTCGTCTCAGCTGCGACGGTCCTCCTGGCCGGACTCCTCCCGGGGCCCCTGCTGGACATCGCACGCGATGCCGTACCGGTCCTGGTTGTGGGCTGAGCCGTGCGAAGGACCTGCAGTCGCCGATGGCAAGAGCCGCCCGCGAGGCCTCCGATGACGTTGGCTACGGCCCCCGTGGATAGGTAGGTTCTCCCCCCGTGTCCGACTACCTCCGCAACTGGTTGACGCTCGTCGTCTTCGGTGGGGTGGCTGTTCTCCTCGTAGGGACCTTCCTGGGTCTCGGAAGCCTCCTGCGGCCCACCCGCAAGACCCCCCAGAAGGCGGTCGCCTACGAGTCCGGTGTCGACCCCCAGGGCGACATGTGGAGCCAGTCCAACATCAGGTACTACGTCTTCGCCCTCATGTTCGTGCTGTTCGACGTCGAGGCCGTGTTCATCTTCCCGTGGGCAACCAGGCTCGAGGTCTACGACGTGTTCGGGCTGGTGGGGATGGCGATCTTCATCTTCATCCTGGCACTCGGCCTGTTCTACGCCTGGCGCAAGGGCCTGCTGCGGTGGATCTGATGGGCGCTGGAGGGATGGGACTCTGATGGGACTGGTCGAGAACGGCAAGATGCCGAAGCCCCTCACCGCGCTGCTCAACATCAGCCGCAAGTATTCCCTGTGGGTCTACCAGTGGGGCCTGGCGTGCTGCGCGATGGAGATGGGTGCTGCGTTCGCGTCGCCCCGCTACGACGTCATGAGGCTGGGCGTGATCCCGTTCCCCGCCAGCCCCCGACAGGCCGACATGGTCGTCATCTCGGGAACCGTGACCGACAAGATGGCCCCTGTTGTCCGCCGCCTCTACGAGCAGATGCCCGAACCCAAGTACGTCATCTCGATGGGGTCATGTGCCCACTGCGGTGGCCCCTACTGGGACAGCTACTCGGTGACCAAGGGTGTCGACCAGATTGTCCCGGTCGACGTCTACGTGCCCGGCTGCCCGCCACGCCCCGAGGCCCTACTTGAAGGCATCGTCCTCCTCCAGGAGCGGATCGCCTCCGAGGACATGACCGACCGATGGACGAGGGACCCAATTGTCGTCTCCTGACACCAACCTCGACGAGGTCTCCGAGGGTCACGAGCCGGTGGCCGACCCGGCACGCGACGCCATCGTTGCGTCACTCGCCGACCAGCTCGGCGATGGCCTCGTTGCCAGCGAGGTCCTGGCCGGCACCGATGTCTGGGTGAGGGTCACCACGGACTCGTGGCTGGCCACAGCCACCGTTCTGCGCGATACCTGCGGAATGGCCTACTTCAACTTCCTCTCCGCCATCGACTGGATGCCGTCACCCTTCGGGCGCGACATGGACGCCCAGGTCGACCTTGTCGGGGCCGACGAATCACAGGTGGATCCCGAACCCATGACCTGGGGGGTCACCGGCGGGGCAACCCGTTTCCAGATGATCGCCAGGGTGCACGACCCGGTCTGCCACATCGGGGTGACCGTCAAGGCCGACCTCGATGCGGACGACCCCCGGGTGGATTCCTGGATGCCGGTATACCCCGGAGCCGACTGGCACGAACGCGAGGCGTGGGAGATGTTCGGCATCACCATCGTGGGCCACCCCAACCTCGTGAACCTGTACCTTCCGTCGCAGTTCGAGGGCAACCCGCTGCGCAAGGACTACCCGCTGCTGGCCCGAAGGGTGAAGCCATGGCCCGGAATCGTCGACGTCGAGGCGATGCCCGGCGATGGTGACGGCGACGCAGCGGACGAAGGCGGGGAGGGGTCATGACAGACGTCTCCAACAGGAACCAACTCGCCTACATAGCCGCCCAGGCCAGCGACGCGCGGGTCAACGTGGAGTTCGAGACAGAGGGCATGACCCTGAACCTGGGTCCCCAGCACCCCGCCACCCACGGAACTCTCCGGGTGATCGTGAAGCTCGACGGCGAACGCGTCCTCAGGGCCGACCCGATGATGGGTTACATGCACCGCGGCTACGAAAAGCTGGCCGAGGTCCGCACCTATCCACAGGTCACGACCCTCGTGAACCGCATCGACTGGCTGGGCAGCTTCGCCAACGAGGTGCCGTTCATCCTCGCCGCCGAACGCCTCATGGAGGTCGAGGCGCCGCCGAGGGCCCAGTGGATCCGCACGATCCTGTTCGAGTTGTCCCGGATCGCCAACGTCATCCTCTTCCTGGGTGACATGGGTGTGCAGTTGGGGGCCGTTACCCCGGTCTTCTTCGCCTTCCGCGACCGCGAGTTCGTGCTGAACCAGATCGAAGCCGTCACAGGTGGCCGGTTCCACCCCAACTTCGACCGCATCGGCGGGCTCAAGGACGACATCCCCAAGGGCTGGACAGAGGAGACCACCGGTGTCCTGGGCCGCATCCGGACCTTCTGCGACGAGATGGAGGACCTTGTCACCGGCAACGAGATCTTCCAGGCACGTCCCCGTGGTATCGGTGTCATCCCTGCCGAGGTCGGCCTGGCCTACGGCCTCTCAGGAGCCAACATCCGGGGGAGCGGCGTCGACTGGGATCTGAGACGCGACGGCGGGGTGGGCCTCGCACACGACCAGGTGGACTGGAAGGTCTGGACCCATCCCGACGGCGACTCCTTCTCGCGCTACTGGGTGCGCCTCCAGGAGGTCCGCGAGGCCTGCGGAATCATCGAACAGCTCCTGGGTGGCATCCCCTCGGGGCCCGTCATGGCCAAGGTCCCCAGGATCATCAAGGTCCCGGCCGGCGAGGCCTACGTCGAGACCGAGAACCCCCTAGGGGTGATGGGCTACTACGTGGTCTCCAAGGGTGACCTGGTGCCGTTCCGTGTGAAGATCAGGTCGGCGTCGTTCTCCAACATCTCGATAACGCCGTGGGTTCTCGAGGGTGCCTACGTTCCAGACGTAGTTTCGATCCTGGCCAGCCTCTACTTCATCCTCGGGGACATAGACCGGTGAGCAGCACCATCCTCGCCATCGAGCTGGCCTACTGGCAACAGACCGGGCTGAGGGCGCTGCTGGGCCTGGTCGGCGTTCTGCTGCCCGCCGGGATACTCGTCTACCTGTTCCTCTTCAAGATGATGAGCTTCATGCAGAGCCGGCTGGGACCAATGGAGGCCGGCCCCTACGGGTCCCTGCAGCTCCTTGCCGAGGTGGGGAAGTTCTTCCAGAAGGAGGACCTCATCCCGGCGGCGGCCGACAGGGTCGTGTTCAAGATGGCCCCATTCGTGGTGCTGATCTCGACGTTCCTGCTGGTGCTGGTCATTCCGGCCGGTCCGGACCTCTGGTTCATCGACATCGACACCGGCATCTTCCTGGCCCTTGCCGTCTCCTCCATCTCTGTGATCGGCATCCTCATGGCCGGCTGGGCCTCTGCGAGCAAGTACTCGCTGATAGGTGGCCTCAGGGCTGCAGGACAGCTGGTCGCATACGAACTTCCCCTCGTTCTTGCGGTAATGGGTGTGGTCATCCAGGCTGGAACTCTCAACGTCCAGGGAATCGTCATGGCCCAGGCCTCTGGTGAGATCTTCGGGTGGGGAGGCATCGGCAACCCGTTCATCCTCACCCAGTTCGTGGGATTCGCCATCTTCCTGATCGCCGTCCAGGCCGAGCTCACCCAGCCCCCCTTCGACATGCCCGTCGCCGAGTCAGAGCTGGTCACCGGTTACCTGACCGAGTACAGCGGCCTGCGCTTCCTGATGTTCTTCATCGGCGAGTTCGCCACCGCCGGCATCTTCTCGGCGCTGGCTGCCACGATGTTCCTGGGTGGCTGGTACGTCCCGGGGCTGGACCCGACCGACAACCTGTTCAACGTCATCGGACCCCTCGTGCTCATAGGCAAGATGGTCCTCGTGGCATTCCTCATCTTCTGGTTCCGCTTCACATACCCGCGGTTCCGCGAAGACCAGCTCCAGCAGTTGGCCTGGAAGTTCCTCATCCCCCTGTCCCTGGTGAACATCGTGGCCACGGGCATCCTGAAGGTGGTCTTCTGATGCCAGCCATGCCGAAACTGCCGGGAATGCTCGTAGGCCTCGGGGTCACCTTCAGGACCATGGTGCGTACGCTCGTGAAGGGCTCCCACACGGTCCAGTACCCGAGGGTGAAAGAGGCGCCGACACCGAGGGCCCGGGGCGTGATCGCCCTACACGAGGAGAACTGCACCGCCTGCATGCTGTGCGCACGCGAGTGTCCCGACTGGTGCATCTACATCGAGGGCCACAAGTACAAGGCGCCGCCCCGACGCCCCGGTGGAAAGCCCCGCCAGAAGAACGCCCTCGACCGCTTCGACATCGACTTCGCCCTGTGCATGTACTGCGGCATCTGCGTCGAGGTCTGCCCGTTCGAGGCCCTGTTCTGGACCCCCGAGTACGAGTACTCGGAGCCCAGGATCGCCGACCTCCTCCACGACAAGTCGCTGCTCGGAAAGTGGATGGAGACCGTCCCAGACTTCGAGGACTACGAGTCTGGCAGCGAGGCCAAGAAGGCGAAGGTGCCGAGGTGAGCCCCTCGACGCTGTTCGCAGCAACCGGTGGCTTCGACCCCCTCACGGGAGGCGAGGTGATGGTCGCCCAGAACATCGCCTTCGCCATCATGGCCGTGACGATGCTCGTGAGCGCCGTGCGGATGGTCACCACCCGCAACGTGGTGCATGCCGCCCTCTACCTTGTGATCGTGCTGGCGGGAGCCGCCGGAGTGTTCATCCTTCTCGGTGCCGAGTTCGTCGGTGTCACACAGGTCATGGTCTACATTGGCGCCATCATCGTCCTGTTCCTCTTTGGGATCATGCTCACCAGGGGGTCCTTCGGCGACGACGACGGCGTCGACGGGGAGCGCCGCTCAATGGCGGCCATGGTCGGTGCCCTGGTGCTGGCCGTAATGGCGGCAGCCCTGGTCGACACGTTCCGTGATGCCGAGCTGAGCCGGGCACAGCCCAGCCTCACAGCCGATGTCGGCGACCTCATCTTCAGCCAGTACATCGTGCCCTTCGAGGCGATCTCGGTGCTGCTGCTGGCCGCCCTCATCGGAGCCATCGTCGTGGCGAGGGGAGACTGAGCATGTACCTGAACCAGTTCCTCCTCCTGTCGGCCGCACTGTTCGCAACAGGCGTCTACGGGGTGCTGGCACGCCGCAACGGGGTGCTGGTGCTCATGTCGATCGAGCTGATCCTGAACGCCGTGAACATCAACCTCGTGGCGTTCGCAGCCTTCGGCAACCAGCCGGCAGGCGAGGTCTTCGCACTCTTCGTGATCGCGGTAGCGGCCGCCGAGGTGGGCGTTGGCCTGGCAATGGTCCTGTTGCTGTACCGCAACCGCAAGAGCATTGATCTTGCCCAGATCGACCTGATGAGGGGCTGAACCGCCGATGATCGACCTCCTCACCCTGGCCGCGGCCACCGCCGACCTGCCACTCGGAGTCACCGAGGGTGGCAGCTGGCTCCTGCGCAACGCCTGGCTGATACCGCTGCTGCCGGCACTCTCGTTCGTAACCATCCTGTTCTTCGGAAAGCGCATGTCCAGGGGTGGATCAGAACTCGGCATTGCCCTTGTCGGAATCGCATTCGTGCTGTCGATCCTGACCGCCGCGGCATGGGTCGACCACCGCGACAACTACCACGGTGAAGAGGTCCATGCCCCTGTGGTGGCCGTCGACCACGGCGAGTCCGGCGAGCACGCCGAGGCCGGCCACGGAGGCGGGCACGCCGAGCCCTCACTGGCCGTGGTCAGCACCGTCACCTGGTTCCAGGCCGGAGGCGTCGAGTTCTCGGTCGGAACGCTGGTCGACGGACCGGCCGTGATGATGCTCCTGGTCGTGACGCTGGTGTCGCTCCTGGTCCACATCTACTCAACCGAGTACGTTCACGGCGACCGCCGCTACACGCACTTCTTCGCGTTCCTCTCGCTGTTCAGTGCCTCGATGCTGATGCTGGTCCTCTCCGAGAACACCCTGCAACTCCTGACCTCGTGGGAACTCGTCGGCGTCTGCTCCTTTGCCCTCATCGGACACTGGTGGGAGGAGAAACCCAACAGCGACGCGGCCCTCAAGGCGTTCCTGACCAACCGTGTCGGCGACATGGGCCTGATCGTCGGGGTGAGCATCCTGTTCTTCATCGTCGGATCAGCCCTTCCGGGCCGTTTCGGCTCGTTCTCCATCGCCGAGACCAACGCCCTCGCGGCTGCCGGGATGCTGCCCCACACAGCCCTGCTAGTCGCTGCCTGCTGCCTCATGGCAGCTGTCATGTCCAAGTCCGGCCAGTTCTTCCTCCACACCTGGCTGCCCGACGCCATGGCCGGACCAACCCCGGTTTCGGCCCTGATCCACGCCGCCACCATGGTCGTGGCCGGCGTGTTCATGATCGCCCGTCTCTACGGTGTCTTCTTCTCGGGCCTCAGCATCGGCGGCAGCTCCGTCAACCTGATGGCCGTCGTAGGAGGCGTCACCACCCTGGTCGGTGCCAGCCTCGCCTTCGTGCAGCGCGACATCAAGAAGGTGCTCGCCTACTCGACCATCTCACAGCTCGGCTACATGGTCATGGCCCTCGGTGTCGGCGCATGGACAGCTGCCATGTTCCACCTGTTCACCCACGCCTTCTTCAAGGCCTGCCTCTTCCTCGGCTCAGGCTCGGCGGCACACGCCGTCCACAGCTTCGACATGAAGTCGGACATGGGCGGTCTCAGGAAGGTCATGCCCCACACGTACAAGACGTTCGTCATAGGCAGCATCGCCCTGGCCGGCCTGCCGCCGTTCGCGGGCTTCTGGTCAAAGGATGAGATCCTCGCAGGGACCGGTGGCTGGGGGCTTCTCGGCGGTACCGGTGGCAACGGCGCCTACACGCTCATGCTGGTAATGGGAATGGTCACAGCTGCGATGACGGCCGCCTACATGACCCGGTGCGTGTACCTGACCTTCCACGGTGAGTACAGGGGTCACGGCGAACCACACGAGTCGGGCCCACGGATCATCGTGCCGCTCTGGATCCTGGCCGGCCTCGCCATGGTCGCAGGCCTCCTGAACCTGCCGTCCGGCTTCCAGCTGGCACCCGAATCCCTCCAGGAACGCTTCGGACACTTCGTGGAACCGGTGGCCGGCTACTTCCCCACGATCACCCACGCCACCCCAAGCTGGTCCCTTGCAATCGTGTCCACGCTCGTGGTGCTCGCAGGCGTCGCGGTCGCCGGCCGCTACTACTTCGGAAGGGTGGAGGCCGCATCGGCGGCCGCGGGCGAGAGCCTCACCGAGCTCCCCGACGGCATCACCACCAGGTCGGCACTCGCCAGGAGGGGACACACCCTGTTGTCCAACAAGTACTACCTGGACCACCTCTACACCGGGATCATCGCCGGTGGAACCAAGGGACCCGTTGCGGCCGCCGCCTACCGGGTCAACCAGAATGTCATCGACAGGTCAGTCGACCTCGCTGGTGAGACAGCGGTTTCGGCGGGCCGGTTCGTATACGACAAGATCGACCAGGTCGTGGTCGATGGCATAGTCAATGCCTCGGGTCGTGTCTCATCTGACACGGGCGAGGAACTTCGCAAGATCCAGTCCGGCAGGGTCCAGGACTACGCAGCGATTCTCTTCGCTGCCGCGACCGTCCTCGCCGGAATACTCATAGTCATCGTCTAGGAGACGCCGAGATGGAAAACCTGCTCGACGGTTGGGGAATCACCCTCGCCACATTCTCACCCCTGGTGGGTGTGGCGATCATGCTGCTGATCCCCGGGGAGCGCGAGGAGCGACACAAGGTGGTCGCGCTCGCCACATCCCTGTGGGTGGCGTTCATCGGTGTGCTCCTACTGCTCTGGTTCGACATGGGGGAAACCGGCCGCCTCCAGTACGTGGTCGACGAGATGTGGATCGACGTGATCAGGAGCCGCTACCTCGTCGGCATCGACGGCATGTCGCTGCCGCTGATCCTGTTGACAATGTTCATTGTTCCGATGTGCATCATCTACAGCTGGAACCACTTTCCGGAGCCCCGCAACCCCAAGGCCTTCCTGATCCTGATCCTGATCCTCGAAACCGGGATGATCGGGACCTTCGTGGCCCAGGACATGGTGCTGTTCTTCGTGTTCTTCGAGATTGTCCTGTTGCCGATGTTCTTCATGATCGCGGTCTGGGGAGGCGACGACCGCCGCTACGCCTCGCTCAAGTTCTTCCTCTTCCCCCTGTTCGGGTCGGCTCTGATGCTCGTCAGCTTCCTGGCGCTCTTCTTCCTCACCGGTGCCGAGTCGTTCGCCTTCACCGAGGTGGCTGACAACGTGCTGGCCCACGGGGTCTCGCGCACAGCACAGCTGTGGATCTTCGGAGGCATGTTCCTTGGCTTCGGCATCAAGGTACCGATGTTCCCGTTCCACACCTGGCTACCCGACGCCCACACCCAGGCACCCACCGTCGGATCGGTGATCCTGGCAGCGGTGCTGCTCAAGTTGGGCACCTACGGGTTCATCCGCATCGCAATTCCGCTCCTGCCGGAGGCCGCCGTCGAGTGGGCACCGTGGATCGGCCTGCTGGCCGTCGTGGGCATCATCTACGGCGCCCTCGGCTGCCTCGCCCAGACCGACGTGAAGCGCCTGATCGCCTTCTCCTCGGTCGCCCACATGGGCTTTGTGATGCTCGGCATAGCAACGCTCACCGACTTCGGGATCAACGCCTCCATCATGGGCATGGTCGCCCACGGCCTGATCACGGGAATGCTGTTCTTCCTCGCCGGTTCGATGAAGGACCGCTACCACACCCTCGAGATCAGCCGCCTCGGTGGTCTGCTGGTCCAGGCCCCCCGCATGGGCTGGATCTTCGGCATCTGCGTCATGGCCTCGTTGGGCCTGCCCGGACTGGCTGGATTCTGGGGCGAGTTCCTAGCCATCCTGTCCTCGTACAGCCCGGCCAATGGTCTCCCCGTTGAGACCTTCCGGACCTTCATGGTTGTCGCTGCGGTAGGCACGGTTCTGGCAGCGGGCTACCTGCTGTGGCTGCTGCAACGCGTGGCCTTTGGCAACCCGCCCGAGGAGTTTGCCGATAACCCCGAAATCGTCGACGTGACAAGGCACGAATGGATGGCATGGGCACCGATCCTGGCTCTGATCGTGGCCATCGGCGTCTACCCGAACCTGGTGTTCCGGGTAACCGATGGTGCGGTCGATGCCTCCCTGAACGACTGCCTTCAGGTGAACACGGCTGAGCTGACCGACGCCGAGGCAGAGGCACTGGGCTGTGCTGCGGTCTACGAGGTCGGTAGCGGCGGCGGACACGACGATCACGCGGCGGCAGGTAACTAGGGGGGGGTTCCCAACTCCTGCTCCTGGCGTTTGAGAGGCCTGCCCTTGACTGGCATGCCCTCGCGCCCGAGATAGTCCTGCTCAGCGTGGGCGGCCTGGTGACCCTGATCGACATCGTCTTCCTGGAGAGGGCCAGGCCGATCACTGCCGCGGTGGCCGGCCTCGGCCTGTTGGCCACGGCCATTCCCCTCTTGACCCTCGCCCTGGATGGAAGTGACAGGGTCATGTTCGGAGGCGCCTACGTCGTCGATGAGTTCGCGCTCGTCATGAAGGCCATCTTCATCCTGGCCGGCTATGTGGTGATCCTGTTGTCGACCAACTACGTAGCCGAGGGCGAGTACTGGGAGAACGAGTACTACGGCCTGCTCCTGGCATCGCTGATGGGAATGGTCATGATGGCGTCGTCACGCGACCTCGTCTCGCTGTTTGTAGCCCTTGAACTTCTCTCCATACCCGCCTACCTGATGGTCGCCTGGCGCAAGCGCGACATACGTTCCACCGAGGCCGGTCTGAAGTACTACCTGATGGGTGTGTTCGCCTCGGCGGTGATGCTCTACGGAATGTCGCTGCTGTTCGGCGTCTCTGGTTCCACGCTTCTCACCGACATCAACTCGGTGGTCACAGCCGGCGGAGCATCGGTGTCGGTGGTAACCCTCGGCATCGTGTTCGTTGTCGCCGGGTTCGGGTTCAAGGTCTCGGCGGCTCCGTTCCACACCTGGGCTCCCGACGTCTACCAGGGTGCGCCCACCCCGGTCACGGCCTTCCTGTCGGTGGCATCCAAGGCTGCTGGCTTCGTGGCACTTCTGGCCCTCGTCTTCGTCGGCTTCTACGGCCGCCCCGAGGTCTGGGAGCCCCTTGTGTGGACGCTCGCAGCCGTGTCCATGACCGTCGGGAACCTGATCGCCCTGCGACAGACCAACATCGTGCGCATGATGGCCTACTCGGGTGTCGCCCAGACCGGTTTCATGATCGCTCCGCTGGCGGTGGCCGGCCACAGCACTGCTCTCGGCGACCAGGCACTATCGGCGACCGTGACCTACCTCGCCATCTACGCAGCAATGAACCTGGGAGCGTTCGCGGTGATCATCTCCCTGGCCCGAAGGACAGGATCTGCCGAGATGTCATCGTTCGCCGGGGCGTTCCGGTATGCGCCGGCAATGACCGTGGCCATGACGATCTTCCTGGGTTCCCTCGCGGGGATACCTCCTCTCGGGGGCTGGTTCGCCAAGTTCGAGGTGTTCCGCGTGCTGACCTCTTCAGGCGACACCTGGGGGTACGCCCTGGCGGTGGTCGCCGCTGTGAATGCAGTGATCGCCCTCTACTACTACGCCTCGGTCCTGTTGCGCATGTGGGCCGACGAGGCACCCGATGAGGGGGTTGCAGACGTGACCCTCACCCCGTCGCTGCTTTCTGCGCTCGTCATCTGCGGTGGCGTGACCCTCGTCTTCGGAGTGCTGCCACAGGTGGTGGCCCGCTTCACCGACGTCAGCCTCCTGGCTCTCGGAGGCTGACATTCCCAGCCCGCTAGGTGACGGGCTGACACAGCGACTGCTCGCACGCATCCGGGCAGATGGACCGATTCGCTTCGACGAGTACGTGGAGGCATGTCTCTACGACCCCATCGACGGCTTCTACACCACCGGAGGAGCCGCTGGACGCAGGGGAGACTTCATCACCAGCCCCGAGGTCGGACCGCTCTTTGGAGCCGTGTTGGCGCGATGGATGGACTCTGTGTGGGAGAGCCTTGGCCGTCCCCATGGGTTCACCGTTGTCGAGGCCGGTGCCGGCAGCGGCACGCTGGCACGGTCCGTGCTGGCTGCAGCCCCTCAGTGCCTCACCCACGGTCGCTACCTTGCCGTGGAACGATCTGAACGGCTTCGCTCGGACCATCCAGATGGCGTTGAGCCACTTGTCGACCTGCCGGCCGGACCGGTCACGGGCGTGGTTCTCGCCAACGAACTGTTGGACAACCTTGCTTTCAGCCTCCTGCACGGCGTCGATGACATGTGGCATCAGGTGAGGGTCGGGGCCGATCAGGGTGGCCTGATCGAGGTGACTGCAGAACCCTGCCACCCACCGGTGCCACTCGAACCGGTCGACGGTGCCCGAATCGCCGTACAGACGGGAGCATCGCAATGGATCTCGCGGGCCCTTTCCATCCTCGAAGCCGGGTCGCTGCTGGCGTTCGACTACTGCACCACCACAGCGGAAATGGCCTCACAGCCCCCAGGGGAGTGGCTGCGCACCTACGCCGGGCATGAACGGCGCGGCAACCCGCTGGACGCGCCGGGCCGACAGGACATCACGGTCGACGTGGCGATCGACCAGCTGCCAACTGGAGCATCAACCATGAGCCAGGCCGACTTCCTCACCCACCACGGAATCAGAGACCTTGTGGACGCCGGCAGGCTGGCCTGGTCCGAGCGTGCGGGAATCGGAGACCTCGAGGCCATCAGGGCCAGGAGTCGCACAATCGAAGCCGCAGCGCTCGTTGACCCCGACGGAATCGGCGGATTCACCGCCATCGAATGGGTGGCCGGCCCCTGACACGTCAACACCGACTGACTATCGTCCAGACAGGAACGAGAGCACACACGACGGGAGAGCAACGGCGATGAGCGAGCCGACCATCGAGGACTACTACGTCGAGGACCGGACATTTTCTCCATCACAGGACTTCACCGCTGCCGCTCTGCTGTCAGACAACTCCCACCAGGAGGAGGCTGCAGTCGACTACGAGGCCTTCTGGGCACGCCAGGCGCGCGAGTTGCTGACCTGGGACGAGGACTTCCACACCACCCTCGAGTGGGACCTGCCGTTCGCCAGGTGGTTCGTCGGAGGCAAGTTGAACCTCTCGGCAAACTGCCTCGACCGGCATGTCGACGCCGGCTACGGCGACCGGATCGCCTACTACTGGGAGGGCGAGCCGGGCGACACCCGCGAGATCACCTACTCCGACCTGCTGGCCGAGGTATCGGCCTTCGCCAACGTGATGAAGGGTCTCGGCCTCGAAAAGGGTGACCGGGTCGCCATCTACATGCCGATGATTCCGGAACTCCCTGTAGCCATGCTCGCCTGTACGAGAATCGGTGTCGTACACAGCGTGATCTTCGGTGGCTTCTCACCGGACTCCATTGTCGACAGGTGCGAGGACGCCGACGCCCGCCTCATCATCACTGCCGATGCCGGCTACCGCCGGGGCGAGCCGTCCGCTCTGAAGGTGAACGTGGATGCCGCCCTCGATTCTGGGGCTGCGTCAGTTGAGCACGTTGTCGTCGTGAACCGCTGTGACACGGATGTCACCATGGCCGACGGACGCGACCTCTGGTGGCACGACCTGATGGCTGACGCATCAACCGACTGCCCAGCCGAACCGATGGACAGCGAACAGCTGCTCTACCTGCTCTACACATCCGGCACCACTGCAAAGCCCAAGGGCATCATGCACACCACCGGTGGCTACCTGACCCAGGTTGCGTACACCCACAGGTACGTCTTCGACCTGAACCGTGATGAGGACGTCTACTGGTGTGCAGCCGACATCGGCTGGGTAACCGGACACAGCTACATCGTCTACGGGCCGCTCGCGAACGGATGCACGTCGGTCATGTACGAAGGAACCCCCGACACCCCACTCCCCGAGCACCGAAGCGGTGACCGCAGCCAGTGGCCCAAGGACCGCCTGTGGGACATCATCGAGCGCTACGGGGTGACCCAGCTCTACACGGCGCCGACCGCCATCCGGACCTTCATGAAGTGGGGCGAGTCCGAACCGGCCAACCACGACCTCTCCTCGCTCAGGGTGCTCGGCACGGTCGGCGAGCCGATCAACCCCGAGGCATGGATGTGGTACCACGAGAACATCGGCGGCGGCTCATGCCCGATAGTCGACACCTGGTGGCAGACCGAGACCGGCGGCCACATGATCTCGCCCCTGCCGGGGGTCACGACCACCAAGCCGGGATCGGCGTGCCACGCCATTCCGGGCGTGTTCGCCGAACTCGTCGACGATGCAGGCAACGTTGTCGACCACGGTGGCGGGTACCTGACAATCTCCCGGCCGTGGCCCTCCATGCTGCGTGGAATCTGGGGTGATCCGGAGCGATACCACGAGACCTACTGGTCAAGGTTCGAAGGCAGGTACTTCGCCGGTGACGGAGCCAAGCTCGACGACGACGGCTACCTGTGGCTGCTGGGTCGGGTCGACGACGTCATGAACGTGTCGGGCCACCGCATCTCGACTGCCGAGGTCGAGTCGGCCCTTGTCGACCATCCGGCGGTCGCCGAGGCGGCCGTGGTGGGTGTAACCGACGCGATTACAGGCCAGGCGATAGTCGGCTACGTGATTCTGCGGGGCACACACGAGTCCTCCGACGAACTTGGCGAGGAGATTCGTGGCCACGTGGCGGTCAAGCTGGGGCCCACGGCCCGGCCAAGGGCAGTATTCCTCGTGCCTGACCTGCCCAAGACCCGCAGCGGCAAGATCATGCGACGCCTGCTCCGCGACGTGGCCGAAGGCCGCGACCTGGGCGACACCACCACCCTCGCCGACTCCGGCGTCGTCGAGGAGATCCGCGCGCGGGCAGCTGAGCCGCAGCACGAGGACTGAGCCCTGTCTGGAGTTCGCTTCGAGCGGGAAGGAAGGCCACCAGAGGGATCCGTCGTCATCGTCGACGTCGACGGGGTCCTCTCCGATGCCTCCGGACGCCAGCATTTCCTGGATGGACCGACGAAGGACTGGTGGGCGTTCTTTGAGGCCTCGGTGGACGACCCTCCGATTCCCGAGGCGATCCGCCTGGTCGAGCGCCTTACCGAGGACCACACGGTCATCTTGTTGACCGCCAGGCCGTCCGGTTCGGCTGACACCACGCTGGAGTGGTTGGGTCGCCACGGTGTCAACTGGGACCTGCTCGCCATGCGTAACCAGAACGACCACGGGAGTTCACCCGAGGTAAAGCGGGCGATCCTCACGGACCTGCGGAGCGACGGCTACGAGCCGGTCCTGGCCATCGACGACGACCCCGGGAACCTGGTCATGTACAGGTCTGAGGGCCTTTTGACCGTCTACGTCCACTCCGGCTACTACGACGCCTGACCCCGATGCTCGCTGGGTGTGCCCCGGGTTCCGGGGCGGTCGCCGGGCACTCCTGCGGCTCACAGGACGTTCGCCTCCGGAATACCCGACACCCGCCCTCGTTGTCTGCCACTACCGCTCGCTGGGTGTGTCCCGGGTTCCGGGGCGGTCGCCGGGCACTCCGGGCGATGTCCACGGCGGGTATATCAGGCGTACGCTTGGGCTCCAGAGTGAGCTGACACCCCCGAGGAACCGATGATCAACACGACAAAGACCTTCGCCCTGCTGGCCCTGCTGGGCGGCCTGTTCATCGTGATTGGCGGCGCCATGGGCGGCAACGGCGGAATGGTCCTCGGCATGATCATCGGGCTCGTGGTTGTCGGGGCCTCCTACTGGGGCAGCGATCGCATCGCCATTGCGTCCGCACGTGCCGTTCCGGCCGACCCGGCCGACCACCCCGACTACCACCGTGTGGTGTCAGAACTCGCCACGGCAGCAGGCCTGCCGATGCCGAAGCTCTACATCTCGCCAAGTGACCAGCCCAATGCCTTCGCCACCGGCCGCAATCCGGACCACGCCGCCGTGGCGATCACCCAGGGCCTCGTGGACCGAATGAACTGGTACGAGATCCGCGGCGTGCTGGCCCACGAACTGATGCACATCCGCAACCGCGACATCCTGATCGGCTCGGTGGCAGCGGCAGTTGGAATGGCAATAACCATGATTGCCCGGATGGCCATGTGGGCCTCCATGTTCAGCGGCGGCCGGGACCGCGACCGCAACCCGATCGGTGACATCGCACTGGCAATCCTTGCCCCCATCGCCGCAATGGTCATCCAGGCGGCAATAAGCCGGAGCCGTGAGTTCCAGGCCGATGCCTCTGCCGCCAGGCTCATGGGCGACGGTGAACCCCTTGCCCTCGCACTCGAGAAGCTGGAGGTGGCTTCCAGCCGCATCCCGTCGGGCGTCAACCCGAATCAGGCCTCGTCCTACATCATTGACCCGCTCAAGGCTCAGGCCCGTGGGGGCCGTAGGCGCTCCAGGTGGTTTTCGACNCACCCCTCGACCGAGGACCGCATCGACCGCCTCCGGGGCGGTTCCTGGAGGTCAGGCGAGACGCTCAGCGGAGGGCCGATCTCCTAGTCGCGGAAGTTGGTGAACTGAAGGGGCAGGNCCAGGTCGGCGGCCTTCAGTGCCGCAATCACCTCCTGGAGGGCGTCGCGCTTCTTGCCGCTTACACGGACCTGGTCACCCTGGGTCTGGGTCTGGATGCCCTTGATGCCCAGGTCCTTCACCATCTTGTTGATTGTTCGGGATGACTCACTGTCGATACCCGCCCGTAGCCCGGCCACCTGCCGGGAACGGCCACCGCTGGCGGCCTCGACCTTCCCCCAGTCGAGGGACTTGAGGGAAACCTTGCGGCGCACCAACTTCTCCTCGAGAACGACCACGAGGGCTGCAAGGCGATCCTCGGTGGAGGACTCGAGGGCGATCGCGCCATCTTGAAGTTCGACGTTCGAATCGGTTCCCTTGAAGTCGAACCGGGTGTGGATCTCTCTGGCAGCCTGGTCGACAGCGTTGCGTACTTCCTGGAGGTCGATCTCTGATACCACGTCGAAGGAGGCCATGGCCGAACCCTAGCGACGCTTCGTGGTCTACCGGTCGCTGGTGGTTGGGCCCGGGGTGGCCGGTATCCTCCGACGTTCTGGGTCGGTGCCCGAGTGGCCAAAGGGAACGGGCTGTAAACCCGTCGGCATTGCCTTCGGAGGTTCAAATCCTCCCCGGCCCACCACTTCGCGAAGCAGCCTCGGGCCCGTGCGGGTGGGCCGGCTGCGACGCCCTCCTGCGCCAGTCGGTTCAGATTGTGTCCAGAATTGCCTGCATTACGGTCACGTCCTGCCAGCGGCCGAACTTGCGCCCGACCTCGCGCTCCGTGCCGACCAGCTTGAACCCGTGCTTTGTGTGAAGTGCAATGCTTGCCTCGTTGCCACCTCCGATCCGTGCGACCACGGAGTGAAAACCGCTGCCGCGGGCAACCTTCAACAGTTCGCCAAGCAACGCATCGGCGACACCAAGGCCGCGGCATTCGGCATCGACGTAGACAGAGTTCTCCACGGTCGTCCGGTAGGCGGCACGTTCCCTGTAGGGGGACAACGAGGCGAAACCGACAACGGCCCCATCCAACTCTGCGACGAGCACGCTGAATGCCCCGGACCTTGCCGCCAGCCACGAAACCTGCTCCTTGGCCGTTCGCTCCACCAGGTCAAATGTGGCAGTAGAGGCCAGGACCTCGACGTTGTAGATCCGACGGATGGCCTCGGAGTCATCGGGCTGGGCCAGCCGCGTCATGAGTGAGGGCATTGGGCTGACTGTAATGACGCTTCCGCCGCATCAGATGCAATGGGGGGACGTTGGGGAACGCAGGGCTAGCGTGGCATCCTGTTGCCCGGCCACCGGCAGGTGGTTGTGCTCCCTTAGCTCAGTCGGCAGAGCGTCTCCATGGTAAGGAGAAGGTCGACAGTTCGATTCTGTCAGGGAGCTCGCTGGCGACGTAGCTCAGTTGGTGAGAGCGCTCGACTCATAATCGAGAGGTCGACAGTTCGAATCTGTCCGTCGCTACCAGCCAAAGAAGGCGACCAGGCCCGCCGAAGAAACCAGTGGNCCGCACCTAGACCCGGAAGTGAGAAACCGTCATGGCATCCGACAAGCGAGTTCAGGTCACCCTGGAGTGCCAGGAGTGCAAACGTCGCAACTACATAACAACCAAGTCGAAGGCGAACACCCGCGAGCGCATCGAGCTCAAGAAGTACTGCCGATGGTGCCGTTCCCATGTCGACCACAAGGAGACCCGCTGACCCCATAGGGGGCTGTGTCCGCTGGCAGGCACCCTCGCGGACCCCTTATCTCCTGCGGGATCAGGGCAGGTCGGCTGGTATCCTGCCGCCGGATCCGCCCCCCGACTCCGACACTGAGCCGGAGGTCGGGAACACAGGGC
Organism: Acidimicrobiaceae bacterium; assembly: GCA_002687745.1. GTDB lineage: Bacteria > Actinomycetota > Acidimicrobiia > Acidimicrobiales > MedAcidi-G1 > UBA3125. Next base: position 23,111 of record NZBE01000011.1, read on the forward strand.
AGTGGCTCAAATGGCTAGAGCACCGGTCTCCAAAACCGGCGGTTGAGGGTTCGAGTCCCTCCTGCCCTGCAAGGCCAGTCGGCGGAATCGCCGATCGGCAGGGTGATCGCGTAGTCGGCCAACCTGTCCATCGGGGGCGCGCGACGATCTGACCCCGTTAGCCTGATCCATCCACAGATATTCCAACTTGAGGCCTGTCCATGTCAATGAACCGCGAGCAGAAGAGGCTCCTGCAGCGTCAGGGTGAGGTTGACGCCGACGGCGAGCCGATCCGTCAGCGCCGTGAGCAGTCCTCCCACCAGGCCGAGGAGCGGACCGGCGTAGCCCAGTTCTCCCGCGAGGTCCGGGCCGAACTCCGCAAGGTGGCGTGGCCCTCGCGTGCAGAGACCGCCAACTACGCAACGGTCGTGGTGGTCACCATCATCGCCGTGACCTCGATCGTGTCGGGCCTCGACTGGATATTCTCCAACTCCGTACTCAACCTGTTTGACATCTGATGAACACCACCGAAGAGACCGAAACAACCGTCGCTGCGACCGACCTGCTTCCCACCGGGAACCTCGTCGACGTCGCCGACGAATCATCTGGCGAAGAACCGGCCGAGCCGACACCCGCCGACCTTCTGCCTGTCGGCAACCTTGTCGTAGGAGACCAGACCGACGAGGTGGTAGTCGCCGAAGAGGCAGCCGCGGTGGACCAGGCCACCGAGGTTGAGGTACTCGACGAGGAAGCTCTCCTCGCACCCGATGACGGTGAGCCGGCCCCCAGGCCGGAGAGCGCCTATGACAGGCCGGGCAACTGGTATGTCGTACATACCCAGTCCGGCTACGAGAACAAGGTTCGCAAGAACCTCGATGCCCGCACGGCGTCCATGAACCTTGAGGACCGCATCCTCGAGATCGTCATCCCCATGGAGGACGTCGTCGAGTTCCGGAACGGCAAGAAGGTCACGGTCGCCAAGAAGATGTTCCCCGGCTACCTCCTGGTGCGCTGCTACCTCGACGACGCCAGTTGGGCGGCCATCCGTGACACACCCGGCATCGTGAACTTCGTGGGTGCCGGCGGCAAGCCTTCCCGTCTGGGCCGGCGCGAGGTCGAGACCTTCCTCCCGAGCAGCGACGACACCGCAGGCGAGGCACCGGTCAAGGCCAAGGCCAAGGCCAGGCTGGGCTTTGACACCGGTGACACCGTGAGGGTGAAGGAAGGCCCGTTCGCCGACTTCTCAGGCGAGATCATCGAGATAAACGTCGACCAGCTGAAGGTCAAGGTGCTGGTCAACATCTTTGGCCGGGAAACCCCGGTCGAGCTGGAGTTCTCGCAGGTGGCGCAGCTCTGAGCGGCCGACCCTGCCCCGGACTGCCGAGAGGTGACCGGTGCCAGGGTTGCCAATCATCTGACCCACCTCCAGACTTGACCGTTCGACCCAGCCACCGACGGTGGCCCCAACCGACTACCGACTACGAGTAACAGACATGGCTAAGAAGAAGGCAATGGCGATCGTGAAGATCCAGATCCCTGCCGGTCAGGCATCCCCGGCACCGCCCGTNGGTACAGCGCTCGGCCCCCACGGCGTGGCGATCATGGACTTCTGCAAGGAGTACAACGCCAAGACCGAGGACAAGCGCGGCCAGATCGTGCCCGTCGAGATCACGATCTACGAGGACCGCTCCTTCACCTTCATCACCAAGACCCCGCCCACCTCGTTCCTCATCAGGCAGGCGGCAAAGTTGGACAAGGCTGCCGAGAACCCTGGACGTGAGGTTGCCGGGTCCATTTCGTGGGCGCAGGTCGAAGAGATCGCCGAGGCCAAGATGCCCGACCTCAATGCCATAGACATCGAAGGNGCCAAACTGCAGGTTGCAGGCACTGCACGCAGCATGGGCATCGAGGTCGCCTGACCAGACACAGGACCGAATGGCCACCACCCGCAGTGGGTGGTTCCGGGACTGGGGAGTACCTCGCCCCGCCGGACTCAGGAGCCGAACCCGAGGAAGCCGGGAGGAACACCATGGCGAAGAGTGAACAAGGCAGCGGCCGGGGCCGGCGTTACGACGATGCAGCGGCCCGCATAGACCCACAGGAACTCCACTCGGGCACAGATGCGCTCGAGATGGTCAGGTCGGTCCATTCCTCCAAGTTCGATGAGAGCGTCGACCTGGTTGTGCGCCTTGCCGTTGACCCACGCAAGACCGAGGAGATGGTCCGCGGAACCGTGAGCCTGCCATCCGGAACCGGTAAGGACGTCCGGGTTGCCGTCTTCGCCCAGGGCGCGGCGGCTACCGCTGCCAGCGAGGCCGGTGCAGACCATGTCGGTGCCGATGACCTTGCCGCCGAGGTCGAAGGCGGAATGCTCGACTTCGATGTGGCCATAGCGACCCCCGACATGATGCCGACGGTAGGAAAGCTGGGACGCTCGCTCGGACCACGCGGTCTGATGCCAAACCCGAAGTCCGGTACCGTCACCGACGATATAGCCAAGGCAGTTGCCGAGTTCAAGGGCGGCAAGGTCGAGTTCCGGACGGACAAGTACGGAAACGTCCATCTCCCGATTGGACGGGTCAGCTTCGAGGTTTCGGCACTTGCAGCCAACATGAAGGCTGCAGTCGAGGAGTTGGAGCGTCTCAGGCCCCCATCCACNAAGGGCCGGTACTTCAAGAAGGTAGCCATCTCATCGACGATGGGGCCGAGCGTCAGGATCGATCCACAACAGGTCTCCGACTGACCGCTACAGCCGCAGTCGAGGNGGGGGTGCGATGATGCAGCGCTACCCTGACCGGCACAACTGACACGCTCACCGAAGACCTCCGGGTTGTGCCGCCACGCGGCACAGAACGTGCTTGACAGCCGCCCGAGCAGGCGAGTCTCCTGATCGGCGCCGGACAATGTCCGGACCGGGTCATCGGTGTACGTCCGTCACGCCAGATCGAAGACGTACATGGGAGGCCGGTGTTACCGGCAGCCCCTGACCCGAGGAACATCAGGAGGTAGGAGCGTGGAGAANCCCCGCCCCGACAAGGTTGCTGTCGTAGACGAGGTTCGCGAGCGGCTGTCCAACACCGAGGCCGCGGTGCTGACCGAATACAGGGGCCTTGACGTCCCTGCTCTCGCCGAGTTGCGTGCTGCACTCCGTGCAGTCGGTGGCGAGTACAAGGTGTACAAGAACACGCTCGTGAGGCTGGCTGTCAATGATCTGGACTTCGATATCAATGACCTGTTGACCGGACCTACGGCAATCGCCCTGGTCGGCGAGCGGCCCGACGGTTCAGCCGGCGATGCGGTGTCGGTCGCAAAGGCCCTGGATGAGTTCGCCAAGAACCATGAGGCCCTGGTTATCAAGGGCGGCCTGTTGGACTCCCAGCGGTTGAGCGTTGAGCAGATCACGGCCCTTGCCAAGATCGCACCGCGCGAGGTTCTTCTCGCCCAGATTGCCGGCGCACTGGCTGCACCGATGCAGCAGTTCGCAAGCCTGCTCAATGCACTTCCACAGAACCTTGCCTACGGGCTCAAGGCGCTGATCGACCAGCAGGGTGGCCCGGTGTCGTCAGCCGAAGCTGATGGGCCCCCGGTTGAGGAGACAGGTTCTGATGCCGTGGCTGAGGATGCCCCGGTTGAGGAGACAGGTTCTGATGCCGTGGCTGAGGATGCGCCGGTTGAGGAGACAGGTTCTGATGCCGTGGCTGAAGAGGCGCCGGCTGATGACAATGATGCTGCTGCCGAAGAGGCGCCGGCTGATGACAATGGGGCAGCTGCCGAAGAGGCAGCTGCCGACACAGAGACGGCTTCGGCCGACGACACCGAGGAGGCCTGATCATGGCAACCAAAGAAGAGATACTGGACGCCATCGCCGAGATGAGCGTTCTCGAGTTGAGCGAGATGCTGACCGAATTCGAGGAGAAGTTCGGTGTTACAGCCGCTGCTCCCGTGGCTGCGGTCGCCGCCGCCCCTGCTGCCGATGGCGGCGAGGCAGAAGAGGAACAGGACGCATTCGATGTCGTTCTGACTGACTCGGGCGACAAGAAGATCCAGGTGATCAAGGAGGTCAGGGCTCTGACCAACCTGGGTCTCAAGGATGCCAAGGAGCTTGTCGACGGCGCCCCCAGCAACGTGATGGAGGGTGTGTCCAAGGAAGATGCCGAGAAGGCCAAGGAGTCCCTCGAGGCCGCAGGCGCTTCAATCGAACTCAAGTAGCGACGGGAAACCGTCCTCCACGACGCCCCCGGTAACCCCCGGGGGCGTCGGTCGTTTTGGGCCCTCCCGTCATCGGAGACCAGAGAGCCTTGACCCGTGGCTTCAGATTCCCTAGCCTTGCGCCCGGAGGGCATCACGTAGTGGTGTCTCCTCCCCGGGCCGATGACGGTCTGGGGGTTGCGGAGCCCTGCGCGCTCGCATTAGGCTTTGCAGTTGCCGTGGTCGCGCCTGTTGCTTGTTCCGTTTTCGGATCGGTGATGGTCGTTCCCCGGCTTGCCCCTTGTCCGTAAACCCTGGCCAGGAGTTTTAGTGTCTGCTCGCCCCCTCGTCCGGGAACGTTATTCGTTCGGGTCTCTTGAAGAAGTTCGGGAGCTGCCCAACCTGATCGCCATCCAACGGGACTCGTTCCGGTGGTTCCTCGACCAGGGCATTGCCGATACGTTCCGCGACCTCAGCCCGATCACCGATTTCAGCGAGACGCTCTCCCTTGAGCTGGAGTTCGACCCCGACGACGAGGACCTCCGGCCCGTGCCGAAGTTCACCGTCGAGGAGTGTCGTGAAAAGGACATGACCTACTCGGCCCCGATGTTCGTCCGAGCCCGCTTCATGAACTCCAACACCGGAGAAATCAAGGAGCAGACGGTGTTCATGGGTGACTTCCCCGTGATGACCGACAAGGGCACGTTCATCATCAACGGCACCGAACGGGTTGTCGTCTCCCAGTTGGTCCGGTCGCCGGGCGTCATCTTCCAGCCGGGCGAGAGGTACCGCCTGAGGAACCTCTCAAAGCACCAGCTCGTCACCGGAACCATCCACCCCTACCGAGGCGAGTGGATCGAGTTCGATGTCGAACAGAAGCCCGGAAAGGACGTCACCGCCGGCACACGGGTCGCCCGCAAGCGCCGGCTCTCGATGTTCGTTCTGCTCCGTGCCCTGGGCTACGACGAGGAGAACCACCCCGGCTTCCTCCAGAAGCTCGTGAACCACTTCGACTACCTCGAGGGACAGTGGGAAAAGGACCGGCTCCCCGAAGGCTGGGAAGAAGCCGTCGAGTCCGGTGAGCGCAGGTCACCACAGGACGAAGCCCTGCTCGAGATCTACAAGCGCGTGCGCCCAGGCGAGCCGCCGTCGCTCGAGGCGGCTCGTGCGTACATCCGCAACGCCTTCTTCGAGTCCCGCCGTTACGACCTGTCGAGGGTCGGTCGCTACAAATTGAACCGCAAGCTGGGTCCCGAGATCGAGCGCTGTGAGGAACTCTTCGGAATTGAGCTCGAAAAGCCCGACCCCGACCAGTCGGTTCTGAGCCGGTCAGAGGTGCTCGCCACCTGCACCTACCTGTTGCACCTCGCCAAGGGCGAGCCCGGCTACCGCCTCGACGACCAGGACCACTTTGCCAACCGTCGCATCCGCTCTGTCGGCGAACTGATCCAGAATCAGGTCCGTATTGGACTGTCCCGGATGGAGAGGGTCGTGCGCGAGCGCATGACCACCCAGGACGTCGAGGCAATCACGCCGCAGACCCTGATCAACATTCGACCCGTCGTGGCAGCCATCAAGGAGTTCTTCGGCACCAGCCAACTCTCACAGTTCATGGATCAGGTGAACCCGCTGTCGGGCCTCACCCACCGTCGACGCCTGTCGGCCCTCGGCCCCGGTGGTCTCTCCCGCGAGCGCGCCGGGTTTGAGGTCCGCGACGTCCACTTCTCGCACTACGGCCGCATGTGCCCGATCGAGACCCCGGAGGGTCCAAACATCGGCCTCATCGGTGGTCTCGCCACATACGGCCAGATCAACCCGTTCGGCTTCATCGAGACGCCCTACCGGATAGTCAAGAACGGCAAGGTCACCGACGAGATCATCTACCTGGCNGCCGACGANGAGGAGGAGTACGTNGTNGCNCAGGCCAACGCGCCNCTCAACNNCAACGGCACNTTNNNCAACNANCGNGTNCTCGTGCGNCGNTCGCCNCAGGCNGCCTCNCTNCAGGACCTGCGCCTCCANCTNGAACAGGACGTCTTCTTCGGCTCCACCACCGAGATCTCGTACGTACCACCCGACGAGGTCCAGTTGATGGACGTCTCCCCGAAGCAGATCGTGTCGGTGGCCACCGCCCTCATTCCGTTCCTCGATCACGACGATGCGAACAGGGCCCTGATGGGCGCCAACATGCAGCGCCAGGCNGTGCCACTGATCCGATCCGAGGCTCCCTACATCGGGACTGGCATCGAGGGCCGTGCAGCCAGGGATGCAGCCAACATGATCCTCGCTGATGCTGCCGGAACGGTCACCGAGGTCGATGGTGTCTCGATCACNGTCGACTACGGCAAGGGCGGAATAGTCACGCACGACCTGTCCAAGTTCGAGCGTTCGAACCAGGACACCTGCATCAACCACAAGGGCAGGGTCGTCCCCGGCCAGAAGGTCAAGAAGGGCGAACTGCTGGCCGACGCATCCTCGACGGACGCTGGAGAGCTTGCGCTCGGCAAGAACCTCCTTGTGGCCTTCATGTCGTGGGAGGGCTACAACTTCGAGGACGCGATCATCCTCTCGGAACGCCTGGTGAAGGACGACGTCCTCACGTCGATCCACATCCACGAGCACGAGATCGATGCCCGTGACACCAAGTTGGGCCCCGAGGAGATCACACGCGATATCCCGAACCTGTCCGACGAGATCATGGCCGACCTCGACGACCTTGGAATCGTGAGGGTCGGTGCTGATGTGTCACCAGGTGATGTCCTCGTCGGAAAGGTCACGCCGAAGGGCGAGACCGAGCTGACCCCCGAAGAGAGGCTTCTCCGGGCGATCTTCGGTGAGAAGGCACGCGAGGTACGCGATACGTCCCTGAAGGTTCCCCACGGTGAGACCGGCAAGGTCATCGACGTCAAGGTGTTCAACCGCGACGACGGCGACGAACTGCCACCGGGTGTAAACCANCTGGTCCGTGTCTACGTGGCCCAGAAGCGCAAGATCAGCGTCGGCGACAAGCTGGCCGGCAGGCACGGCAACAAGGGTGTCATCTCAAAGATCCTGCCCGTTGAGGACCTTCCATACCTGGCCGACGGCACCCCCGTCGACATCATCTTGAATCCCCTCGGCGTTCCGTCCCGAATGAACGTGGGACAGGTACTCGAGGCCCACCTCGGGTACTGCGCAAGGTGGGGCTGGGAAGTCGACGGTGAAGCCGTCGGGGAGGAGCCAGTCACCGGAATCGAGCGAAAGACCCGAATCTCTACACCACCTGCGGTGCACGTTGCCACTCCCGTGTACGACGGTGCGCACTGGGACGAAGAGGACCTCTCCGGCGACCATCCCACCATTCAGAAGATCCTCCAGAACATCAACCCTGAGTCTGTCGACGGCGAACGCCTGGTGCAGACCGACGGCAAGACCACCCTCTACAACGGTCGCACGGGTGAGCCCTACGACAACGAGATCATGGTCGGCTACGTGTACATCCTGAAGCTGGCCCACCTCGTCGACGACAAGATCCACGCAAGGTCCACCGGCCCGTACTCGATGATCACCCAGCAGCCACTGGGTGGTAAGGCGCAGTTCGGCGGCCAGCGCTTCGGCGAGATGGAGGTCTGGGCACTTGAGGCCTACGGGGCCGCCTACTGCCTCCAGGAACTGCTCACCATCAAGTCCGACGACGTGCTCGGCCGGGTCAAGGTCTACGAGGCGATCGTCAAGGGCGACAACATCCCTGAGCCGGGCATACCTGAGAGCTTCAAGGTGCTCATAAAGGAGATGCAGTCTCTCTGCCTCGATGTCGAGGTGTTGTCCGAGGAGGGGCAGCAGATCGAGATGCACGAGCTCGACGAGGACCTCTACCGCACGACCGAGTCCCTCGGCATCGACATCTCAAGGCCCGAGCGTGGATCAGACGAAGAAGATGCACGCCGCAGCGCCGGCCTTCTCCACTGATCCATCCGAGTTCAGACCGCCAGCAAGTGACATGTACCCAGTGACAAGACGTAGGAAGTAGACGAGTGCTCGACGTCAACGATTTCGACCAGCTTCGGATTGGCCTAGCCACCGCCGACGGCATACGTATGTGGTCCAACGGCGAGGTGAAGAAGCCGGAGACCATCAACTACCGCACGCTCAAGCCTGAAAAGGACGGGCTCTTCTGCGAGAAGATCTTCGGCCCTACCAAGGACTGGGAGTGCTACTGCGGTAAGTACAAGCGCGTCCGCTTCAAGGGAATCATCTGCGAGCGCTGCGGAGTCGAGGTGACGCGCTCAAAGGTCCGGCGTGAACGCATGGGCCACATCGAGTTGGCGGCACCGGCTGTTCATATCTGGTACCTGCGTGGAACCAGGTCATGGTTGGCGTACCTGCTGATGGGCACCGAGCCCCGTGAGGAACTCAAGGCCAAGCAACTGGAGAAGGTCATCTACTTCGCTGCCAGCCTCGTGGTCTGGGTCGACGAGGACAAGCGCCACGAGGACCTCCCCCAGCTCGAAGAGGAGCTGGTCGAGGAGCGCACCGCAATCGAGGAGGAGCGTGACCGCGAGCTTGATCGCCGCCAGGAGGACCTCGAGGCCGAGTTGGCTCAACTCGAGGCCGAGGGTGCCAAGGACACCGACCTGCGTGCCCGACAGCGGGCAGCCGACAAGGACCTGGCCTTCATCCGCGAGCAGTACGAGACCGAGCTCGAGGTCCTGAACAGGGCGTGGGACGAGTTCAGCACCCTGTTCGCACGCCAGATCATTGATGACGACCTGCTCTGGCGTGAGCTGGTCGACCGTTGGGGCGACTACTTCGAGGGCGGCATGGGCGCCGACGCGTTGGCGCAGCTGATCGACAGGATCGACTTCGACGACGAGGAGGTCAAGCTTCGGACGATGATCGATCCTCCCGAGGGTCAAAAGCCGCTCTCTGCCCAGCGGATGCAGAAGGCCATCAAGCGCCTCAAGATCGTGGCTGCGTTCAACCGCCGCGACAAGTACGGTCGGCGTGCCAACGAACCGAGGGCGATGATCCTCGATGTGGTTCCGGTGATCCCGCCTGAACTACGGCCGATGGTCCAGCTTGACGGTGGCCGTTTTGCCACCTCCGACCTGAATGACCTCTACCGGCGTGTCATCAACCGCAACAACCGGCTCAAGAGGCTTCTCGACCTGGGTGCGCCCGAGATCATCGTGAACAACGAAAAGCGGATGCTCCAGGAGGCCGTCGACGCCCTGTTCGACAACGGTCGGCGCGGACGACCTGTTACCGGCCCGGGCAACCGTCCGCTGAAGTCCCTCTCGGACATGCTCAAGGGCAAGCAGGGCCGGTTCCGTCAGAACCTTCTGGGTAAGCGAGTCGACTACTCGGGCCGTTCGGTCATCGTGGCCGGCCCGACCCTCAAGTTCCATCAGTGCGGGCTGCCCAAGATCATGGCACTTGAGTTGTTCAAGCCCTTCGTGATGAAGAAGTTGGTCGACGAGGAGGTCGCCCAGAACATCAAGTCGGCCAAGCGCATGGTCGAGCGACGCAAGCCGCAGGTCTGGAACGTGCTCGACGACGTGATCAGGGAACACCCGGTGCTCTTGAACCGTGCACCCACCCTGCACCGCCTGGGCATCCAGGCCTTTGAGCCGGTACTGGTCGAGGGCAAGGCAATCCAGATCCCCCCGCTGGTCTGTACCGCCTTCAACGCCGACTTCGACGGCGACCAGATGGCTGTCCACCTTCCGTTGTCCGCCGAGGCCCAGGCCGAGGCACGGGTGCTGATGCTGTCCGCCAACAACGTGTTGAGTCCGGCACACGGCCGACCGCTCGTGACACCCACACAGGACATGATCATCGGTGGGTACTACCTGACCGCTGAGGCCGAAGGTGCCGTCGGCGAGGGAAGGGCCTTTCGCCGGATCGAGGAACTCGAGCATGCCCTTGAGGCCGGGTCTGTACACCTGCACGCCCGCATCCAGTACCGCTCCGACGAGTACCCCGAGATGGTGGAGACCGCCGCCAACGGCTCTCCTGCAGTCTGGAAGACGACAACGCCCGGTCGGGTGATCCTGAACGAGGCATTTCCCGCCGGGTTTGGCTACGTCAACCACCAGGTCGACAAGAAGGAGATGGGGGTCATTGTCGACGATCTGGCCCGCCACTACCCGAAGAAGGATGTGGCGACAAGCCTCGACCGGCTCAAGGATGCCTGCTTCAAGTACGCCACGAAGTCGGGCCTCACCGTGTCGATCGACGACGTCCGCACACCGGACGAGAAGCAGGCCATTCTGGACCGGCACGAAAAGGATGCCGAGAAGGTAGATGCACAGTTCCGCCGCGGCATCATCACCGACGGTGAGCGACGCCAGAAGGAGGTGGAGATCTGGAACAAGGCCACCGCCGAGGTGACCGAGCGCATGGTCGAGTCCCTCGAGGCCCAGGAGTTCAACCCGATTGACATGATGGTCAAGTCGGGTGCCCGCGGGAACATGATGCAGGTCCGTCAGATCGCCGGAATGCGTGGGCTGGTGGCCAACCCACGTGGTGACATGATCCCTCGCCCGATCAAGTCCAACTTCCGTGAAGGCCTGACGATGCTCGAGTACTTCATCGCCACGCCAGGCGCAAGGAAGGGCCTTGTCGACACTGCTCTGCGTACCGCCGACTCGGGCTACCTGACCCGTCGCCTCGTGGATGTCTCCCAGGAGTTGATCATCAACGAGTACGACCCGTTTGAGGCTGACGGCCCGGTGCGTGGTGTATGGATCGACGGCGTTCGAGATGACGAGCCCGGGAAGCGCTACTACATCGAGAACCGGCTCTACAGCCGCACGTTGGCCGACGACGTGGAGTTGTCGGATGGTTCGACAATGCCCGCCGGCACGATCGTCGGTGAAGCTGAACTTGTGGCCCTCCGCGACGACCCTTCGGTCGAGCGTGTGAGGGTGCTCTCCCCCCTCACCGACGACTCTGCCGTCGGCATCTCGGCTGCCTGTTACGGCATGTCCCTGGCGACCGGCAAGCCAATCGAGGTAGGTGAGGCCGTCGGTGTCATAGCCGCACAGTCAATCGGCGAACCGGGCACCCAGCTGACGATGCGTACCTTCCACACCGGTGGTGTGGTCGGCAAGGACCTCGCCGGTGGTCTGCCGAGGGTCGTGGAGTTGTTCGAGGCCCGTACTCCCAAGGGCAAGGCCACCCTCACCCGTATCTCAGGAGTTGTCCGGATCGGCGAGGACGAGGGAAGGGGCCGTGAGGTTGCCGTGGTGGCCGACGACGGTACCGAAGAGGTCTACACCATCCAGGGCGCCGCCCGGCTGGAGGTGGCCGACGGGCAGGAGGTCCGGGCCGGTGACGCCATTGTCGAAGGCCCACGGGATCCGAAGGAACTGCTCGAGATCAAGGGCGTCCGCGAAACCCAGCAGTACCTTGTCGAAGAGGTCCAGAAGGTCTACCGGGACCAGGGCGTGTCAATCCACGACAAGCACATCGAGTTGATCGTTCGGCAGATGACCCGACGGGTGAAGATAAACGACCCCGGTGAATCCGACTTCCTGCCTGGCGAACAGGTGGATCAGCGGGTGTTTGCCGAGACAAACAGGCAACTCGTCACCGAGAGCAAGCGGCCCGCCGAGGGTCGCCCTGAGCTGATGGGCATAACGAAGGCCTCGTTGGCGACCGACTCGTGGCTCTCAGCGGCCTCCTTCCAGGAGACCACCCGGGTTCTGACCGAGGCGGCCATCGAATGCAAGAGCGACAGGCTCATCGGCCTCAAGGAGAACATCATCATCGGCAAGCTGGTGCCGGCGGGTACAGGCATGGAGATGTACCGCCGAGTGGCCACGCATGCCCCCGACTACAAGCCAATGGACTTCTATTCGTCAGCCGACGAGGAGCAGGACCTTGCGCAGTGGCTGGCCGGCCAGACCGACCAGCTTGGTGCCGTCGAGGCGATCTCGGACGACGAGTTCGAGGGTGCCTACGAGGCCGATGTAATCGACCTGGCCACCGCTGCACCGGCAGAGTCACCAGAGGTCGGTTGAGTGAAGGCCTCAGGGGCATGTCGTACGGGTCGCGCTTGTGAGTAGCGTTTTTCCACCCGTAGACTCATTCGCTGGCTGTGGTGTGACCCCCGTGGCGCCGCGGCGATGTTTCGAGTTTCTCCATTCAGGAACCTGTACCGGTTCCACAACGAGGTAGACAAGTGCCCACTATTCAGCAGTTGGTCCGTAAGGGCCGCTCTTCAAAGCGTCGCAAGGAGGCCACGCCGGCCCTCAAGGGCGCCCCCCAGCGCCGCGGCGTCTGCACGAGGGTGTATACGACCACTCCCAAGAAGCCGAACTCGGCCCTGCGCAAGGTGGCCCGAGTCCGGCTGACCAGCGGTGCCGAGATCACCGCCTACATCCCGGGCGAGGGCCACAACCTCCAGGAACACTCGATCGTTCTGGTTCGTGGTGGCCGTGTGAAGGACCTTCCCGGTGTTCGCTACAAGGTCGTGCGTGGAACCCTTGACACCTCAGGGGTAAGCCAGCGCCGCCAGGCCCGAAGCCGCTACGGCGCCAAGAAGGAAGGCTGATCGTGCCACGCAAGGGCCCAGCGGTACGCCGCGAACTCACCCCCGATCCGGTCTACCGGTCGGTTGCTATCACCCAGTTGGTGAACAAGGTTCTCCAGAAGGGCAAGCGCTCCACAGCGGAGCGAATCGTCTACGCGTCGATGACCATGGTCGAGTCCAAGACGGGCAGTGAGCCGGTCGGCACCCTGAAGCGTGCCATCGAGAATGTCCGGCCCCAGCTCGAGGTCCGAAGCCGTCGTGTAGGTGGTGCCACATACCAGGTACCCGTTGAGGTTCGCCCGCGCCGTGCCAACACCCTTGCGGTCCGGTGGCTGGTGAACTACTCGCGTGACCGTCGTGAGCCCACGATGGCTGAACGCCTTGCCAACGAGATCATGGATGCCTCCAATGGCATCGGTGCCTCGGTGAAGCGCCGCGAGGACCTCCACAAGATGGCTGAGGCAAACAAGGCGTTCGCCCACTACCGCTGGTGAACCACCCCTGAGGTGTGGCGCGGGCCAGAGCCCGTGCCGCCGTAGGGATGGTCACGAAGGCGAAACCACGGGTGCACCAGAAACACCAGAGGGCCGACGCGGGCCCTGACCCAGATCTGAACAACCAACCACCGAGACACTGACATGGCCGAGCGACACCCACTTGCACAGACCCGCAACATCGGGATCATGGCCCACATCGACGCGGGCAAGACCACGACCACCGAGCGAATCCTCTACTACACCGGGGTCAACTACAAGATCGGCGAGGTCCACGACGGTGCCGCCACGATGGACTGGATGGAACAGGAGCAGGAGCGGGGCATCACCATCACATCGGCCGCGACCAGCTGCTTCTGGAACGGCCACAGGGTGAACATCATCGACACCCCCGGCCACGTCGATTTCACCGTCGAGGTGGAGCGCTCACTTCGTGTGCTTGACGGCGCTGTGGCCGTGTTCGACGGGGTCGCCGGCGTAGAGCCCCAGACCGAGACCGTCTGGCGTCAGGCCGACAAGTACGCCGTTCCCCGCATGTGTTTCATCAACAAGATGGACCGCACGGGTGCCGACTTCTACTTCGTGCTCGGAACCATCCGCGAGCGGCTGGGTTGCAACGCAGCGGTTGTCCAGTTGCCGATCGGTGCCGAGGCAGGGTTCGCCGGTGTGGTCGACCTGGTCGAGATGAATGCCCTCGTGTGGCAGAGCGAGGACCTCGGTGCCTCGTGGGAGGTCGTGGACATCCCCGACGACATGCTCGAAACGGCCGAGGAGTACCGCAGCGAGCTGATTGACTCCCTGTCCGAGTTCGACGAGAACATCCTCGAGAAGTTCGTTTCCGAAGAGCAGATCACCCCGGCGGACATACGCTCGGCGCTGCGCTCTGGAACGATCTCAGGTGACTGCGTGCCAATTCTCACGGGTTCGGCATTCAAGAACAAGGGGGTGCAGCCCCTGTTGGACGCGGTGGTCGAATACCTTCCGTCGCCCCTGGACCTTCCCCCTGTGGAGGGAGTTCACCCCCGTACCGGTGACATGGTTGAGCGTGTCGCCGGCGACGATGAGCCGTTTGCCGCCCTTGCATTCAAGATCATGACCGACCCCCACGTCGGCAAGCTCATCTACTTCCGGGCCTACAGCGGCACCCTCGACAAGGGGTCGGCCGTGCTCAATGCCCGTACCGGTTCCAAAGAACGCCTTGGCCGGATCCTCGAGATGCACGCCAACGACCGTGAAGACCGTGACGATGTCCGTGCCGGCGACATCGTCGCTGGTATCGGCCTCAAGAACACCCGCACCGGCGACACCCTGTGTGCACCGGACCATCCGATCGTGCTCGAGCAGTTGGAGTTTCCACTGCCGGTCATCCATGTTGCAGTCGAGCCACGTTCCAAGGCCGATCAGGACAAGATGGGCAAGGCGCTCGGGGCACTGGCCGAGGAGGACCCCACCTTCACCGTCAGGAGCGACGATGACACCGGACAGACGATCATCGGTGGCATGGGCGAGCTGCACCTTGAGGTGCTTGTCGATCGCATGAAACGCGAGTTCAGGGTGGATGCCAACGTCGGCAAGCCACAGGTGGCCTACCGTGAGACCATCACCAGAGAGGTCACCGACCACCGCTATACGCACAAGAAGCAGACCGGCGGCTCTGGGCAGTTCGCTGAGATCGTTGCCTCCATCGCTCCGTGGAGTGAAGACGATGAGACCTACATGTTTGAGGACAACATCAGGGGCGGCCGCGTGCCCAAGGAGTACATCCCCTCCGTGAACGCAGGTATCCAGTCGGCCATGACCGGGGGAGTCCTTGCCGGCTTCCCCCTGCTGGGGATGAAGGTGAGCCTCAACGACGGCAAGTCGCACGACGTGGACTCGTCCGAGATGGCCTTCAAGATCGCTGCACAGGCCTGGTTCCGTGAGGTCGTCCGCCTGGCCAAGCCGGTTCTGCTTGAGCCCGTCATGGGTGTCGAGGTGGTGACCCCAGAGGAGTACATGGGCGACGTTGTCGGTGACCTCAACTCCCGACGCGGCAGGGTCGGGCAGATGGAGGCCCGGAGTGGAAACCATGTGGTGAGCGCACAGGTACCGTTGTCCGAGATGTTCGGGTACGCTACCGATCTGCGTTCGCGCACCCAGGGGCGCGCGACCTACACCATGCAGTTCGACTCGTATCAGCAGACACCAGGGTCGGTGCAGGAAGAAATCGTGAGCCGCATACGCGGCGAATGACCACTGAGCAGAAGAACCAGAAACACAAATCCAAGGAAGAGTCATGGCCAAGGCCCAGTTTGAACGCAACAAGCCGCACGTAAATGTCGGCACCATGGGACACATCGATCACGGTAAGACGACCCTTACTGCGGCGATTACCAAGGTCCTCTCGGACCGTGATCCCGATTCAACGGCATTCACCGAGTTCGACAACATCGACAATGCGCCTGAAGAGCGTGAGCGTGGCATCACGATCAACGTCTCCCACGTCGAGTACGAGACCGAGAACCGCCACTACGCCCACGTCGACATGCCCGGCCACGCCGACTACATCAAGAACATGATCACCGGTGCGGCCCAGGTCGACGGTGCAATCCTTGTCGTGTCGGCTGCCGATGGCCCCATGCCCCAGACACGTGAGCACGTGCTGCTGGCCCGCCAGGTGGGTGTGCCCAGGATCATCGTCGCCCTCAACAAGTGCGACATGGTCGATGACGAGGAACTCCTCGAACTGGTCGAGATGGAGGTCCGTGAGCTGCTTGACGAGTACGAGTTCCCGGGAGACGACACGCCCGTGGTACGGGTATCGGCCCTTAACGCCCTTGAGGGCGACGAGGCTGCCAGCGACCAGATCGTCGAGCTCATGAGCCAGGTCGACGACTTCATCCCCCAGCCGGACCGTGATGTCGACAAGCCGTTCCTGATGCCCATCGAGGACGTGTTCTCCATCACCGGTCGTGGCACCGTCGTAACCGGTCGCGTCGAGCAGGGCAAGGTGAACACCGGCGACAACATCGAGATCGTCGGCCTGAAGGACACCCAGACAACGGTCTGCACCGGCGTCGAGATGTTCCGCAAGATACTCGCCGAGGGAATAGCCGGTGACAACATCGGTGCGCTCCTGCGGGGTATCGACAAGGACGAGGTCCAGCGTGGGCAGGTCCTCGCCAAGCCCGGTTCGATCACACCGCACACCCAGTTCGAGGCTGAGGTCTACGTGCTGACGACCAAGGAGGGTGGACGCCACAAGCCGTTCTTCTCCAACTACCGGCCGCAGTTCTACTTCAGGACCACCGACGTGACCGGCAACATCGCCCTCGCCGAGGGTGTAGAGATGTGCATGCCGGGCGACAACACCACCATGACGGTTGAGCTCATCGCTCCGATCGCCATGGACGTCGGCCTCCGGTTCGCCATCCGCGAGGGTGGCCGCACAGTCGGCGCCGGCGCTGTAACCAAGATCCTCAAGTAGCAGGATCAGCGGATGCCAGCTGGCCAGAAGATCCGGATTCGGCTGAAGGCCTACGATCACGAGGTGATCGACCAGTCGACACGCAAGATCGTCGAGACCGTCCTTCGCACCCAGGCCGATATCCGTGGTCCGGTGCCGCTTCCGACCGAGAAGCACCGCTACACGGTCATCCGCGGGCCCTTCAAGGACAAGGACTCCCGCGAGCATTTCGAGATGCGTATCCACAAGCGCCTTCTCGACATCATAAAGCCGTCGCCCAAGACGATCGATTCGCTCCAGCGCCTTGACCTTCCTGCAGGTGTCGACGTCGAGATCAAGATCCAGCAGACCTGATCACGGGACCCGGTCGGGTTCTGAGCGGGTACAACAGAACGAGTTGGAGGATGCCCCGAGGGGCGTCCTCCCCGTTTTGGCCGAAGATGGGCCTCAGGTCTCCCTGTCCTCGGTGTCGGTCTCGGCGATCGTCTGTCGTTCCGGCGGTTGCCGGCGACCTCGCCGCTCCCGGCTCTGGTCCAACAGGTCCTCGGCGACTTCGTGGCGTGGAGCGGTCGACGACACGATCGCCTGAACGGTTGCTGCGGCAGGCAGGGCCAACAGTGCCCCTACAACTCCCAGGATGGCGGCACCGGCGATGACGGATCCGAAGGCGACAGCGGCGTGCAGTTGCATCGTCTGCGATGTGATCCGGGGAGCGAAGAGGTAGTTCTCCACCTGCTGGTAGACGGCTATGACCACCAGCGCCCAGAGGCCGTGGACGGGTTCTTCAAGCAATCCGATGACCATCGGGACCGAACCCGCTATGTAGGTGCCGACAACGGGAACGAACTGCGACATTACGCCCACCCAGAGGGCCAGTGCCAGAGGGGATGGGAGGCCGATCACCTCGAAGGCGACCCAGTGGACGATGGTGGATGCCACTGCCAGAACCGTGCGGGACAGGATGTAACCGCCGGTCTTGGAGATGGCCAGGTCCCATACCCCGAGCACGGCCGTCTGCCTGTGCTGTGGCAGCAGGGAACAAACGGTCCTGCGGAGGGTCGGCCCCTCGGCCAGCATGTAGAAGGCGAACAATCCGACCGTGAAGATCTGGAACAACACGTTGACGATCGTTGTCCCGAAGCGGGCCATGTCGTCTGCGACGGCGCCGAGCCAGCGTGCCAGTCCGTCGTCGTACTCGGCTCGCAGGTCGGCGGTAGCGCCTGAGATGCCGAAGGTGTCCTCCAGGAAGGTGTCGATGTCTCTGAGGTAGGAGGGAACGTTCTCGCTGAAGGCGGTCACCTGTTCGGCGAGCATTGTTCCCACGAGGGTGCCGAACCCTCCGAGGGCAGCCATCCCGACCAGAAACACGAGTGCAGTTCCGAGGCCTCGGCGCAGGCCCAACCGCTCCAATCGGTGGACAGCAGGTTCCAGGGCGAACGATAGGAACATCGCCACCAGGAGAATGAGGAAGAGGGACCTCAACGATGCCAGAATGCCGCGTAGGTACCAGAGGGAGGCCAAGCCGCCCAGGAATGCGAGGAGGGCCTTGACGGCCCATCCTGGCAGGGCTGTGGGGATACCCGAAAACACTCGCTGAACTGGGGGTTTGTCGGGGATCTTCTCGTTCGGGTTGCTCACCGGGGAGTGCTCCTGACCATCGCCGGCTCAGATCATGACGCTACCGGTCGACCCATGGCCCCTGAGGGATGGCCACCCGGTTGTGGGGTGGCCGCTTCGGCCGTATCGTTACCCCGATGCTCCGGAGGGCCCGGAGTGAGAAAACCGATGTCCGTCAAGGCCGTCTGCCGCTCCGGTTCAGACCGGTGCGCTGCAGCGGAACCGTACGGCAAAACCGAAATAGTCGCTCCGCCGGGTTTTCCGTGCGGAGCGTTCGCGTGAGCGGCCGCCAGAGGTCGCTACCGGTGGGAGGCACCCACCGGTTCCAGTCGCAGGAGCCATCATGGCAAGCAAGGCAATAGTCGGCGAGAAGGTCGGCATGACCCAGGTGTGGGATGACGAGAACCGCGTCGTTCCCGTCACCG
This sequence comes from Acidimicrobiaceae bacterium, assembly GCA_002687745.1. Taxonomy (GTDB): domain Bacteria; phylum Actinomycetota; class Acidimicrobiia; order Acidimicrobiales; family MedAcidi-G1; genus UBA3125. Next base: position 41,777 of record NZBE01000011.1, read on the forward strand.
TTCTGCGCGTGCTCCCCAACCGTGTCGTCCAGATAAAGACCGTCGCCACCGATGGATACAGCGCCCTTCAGGTCACCTTCGGCCAGCGCAATTCAGCCAGGCTGACCCGCCCGGAGGCCGGCCACTTCGATGGTGCCGGTGTGGATGCCGGAGTGCACCTGGTCGAGTTGAGGGTCGATGATGTCGACGGGTACGAACTCGGCCAGGAGATAACAGTTGAGTCGCTAGCCGATGAGTCACGGGTCGACGTGACCGCTGTCAGCAAGGGCAAGGGCTTCGCCGGCGTCATGAAGCGTCACGGTTTCGCCGGCCAGCGGGCCTCACACGGTGCCCACAAGGTGCATCGCAAGCCCGGGGCCGTGGGCCAGTGCGCCACTCCATCTCGCGTGTTCAAGGGAAAGAAGATGCCCGGTCGCCTCGGCAACCAGCGCACCACCACGCTGAACCTCAAGGTCGTCGAGGCCGATTCTGAGCGCAGCCTGCTGCTGGTAAGGGGCTCGGTGCCCGGACCCAGCGGTGTCACGGTCCTCATTCGCAACGCCGTGAAGGGTGCATGACGATGGCTGACATAACCGTTCGCACAAGGACCGGCTCCGCCAGCGGTTCGCTGCAACTAGACGACTCGGTGTTCGGCATCACCCCCAACACCGCCGTCCTGCACCAGGTGGTTACCGCCCAGCTGGCGGCACGCCGAAGCGGGACCCAGAGCACCAAGACCCGGGCCGAGGCCCGTGGCGGTGGTGCGAAGCCCTGGCGTCAGAAGGGAACCGGTCGTGCCCGACACGGTTCCAGCAGGTCGCCGATCTGGCGCGGCGGTGGTGTGGCTCTCGGCCCCAAGCCCCGCAGCTACGCCCAGAAGACCCCAAGGAAGATGATCCGCCTCGCACTCAACTCGGCACTCTCGGACCGCGCATCTGAGGGCAGGGTCGCTGTTGTAGATGCCTGGGACTTTGAAGTTCCACGCACCCGTGATGCAGTCGCCGCCCTCGAGGCCCTCAACGTCGAGGGCCGCGTGCTGCTGGTGGCTGACCGTGGCGACGTGAACACCTGGAAGAGTTTCGCCAACCTCGGGCACGTACACGTGATCTCGCCGGGTGAGCTGAATGCATACGACGTTCTGGTGTGCGACTGGGTTGTCTTCACCCAGGCCACCCTGCCTGGCGGTTCCGCCTCGACCGGGTCATCTGCACCTGTCGACTCCGAGCCGGCAACCGATGAGGAGGAGCAGGAGTGAAGGACGCACGCGACGTCATCCGACGCCCGGTGGTCTCCGAGAAGTCCTACGGGCTTCTCGAGGATCACGTCTACACCTTTGAGGTCGCCAACTCGGCGTCCAAGCCTGAGATCCGCGATGCGGTAGAGGCGATCTTCGACGTAACCGTCAAGAAGGTGAACACGCTCAACCGCGATGGAAAGCGTAAGCGGAACCGTCGCACAATGTCCTACAGCTCACGTCCAGACGTGAAGCGGGCGTACGTCACCCTCGTAGAGGGCGACTCGATCGAGTTGTTCGAGGTATAGGGCCATGTCACAGCGCAAGCGCAAGCCGACCAGTCCCGGCCGCCGGTTCCAGACCGTCGCCGACTTCTCGGAGATAACGAGCACGACCCCTGAGAGGTCCCTCCTCGAGAAGCAGACCTCCACCGGCGGTCGCAACAACTACGGTCGCAAGACCTCACGCCACCGTGGTGGTGGCCACAAGCAGCGCTACAGGGTCGTTGACTTCCGACGGAACAAGGACGGCGTACCCGCAAAGGTCGCCGCCCTCGAGTACGACCCGAACCGCAGTTGCCGGATCCTCCTGTTGCACTACCACGACGGCGAGAAGCGCTACATCCTCGCTCCCAAGGGTGTCCAGGTGGGAGACACGCTCAGGTCCGGCCAGGGCAGTGAGATCCGTCCCGGCAACGCCCTGCCGCTCCGCTACATCCCGGTCGGTACCGTTGTTCACAACGTCGAGTTGCAGCCTGACGGCGGCGGCAAGATGGCCCGCAGCGCCGGCTCCAGCGTTCAACTGGTCGCCAAGGAGGGCGACTTCGCGACCCTCCGGCTGCCGAGCAGCGAGATGCGCAGGGTCCGGATCGACTGCAGGGCGACAGTCGGTGAGGTCGGCAACCAGGAACATGAGTTGATCAAGATCGGAAAGGCCGGCCGCAACCGCTGGAAGGGTAGGCGTCCGCAGACCCGCGGTGTGGCGATGAACCCGGTTGACCACCCGTTGGGCGGCGGCGAGGGCAAGTCCTCGGGTGGCCGGCACCCTGTATCTCCATGGGGCAAGCCCGAGGGCCGTACCCGACAGCTCAACAAGAAGTCCGACAAGATGATCGTGCGCCGGCGTCGCCGCCGCGGATCGCGGAGGTAGGCAGAGATGCCACGGAGTCTCAGCAAGGGACCGTTCGTAGACGACCATCTCCTCAAGAAGGTCGACTCGTTGAACGAGTCTGGCGAGAAGAAGGTCATCAGGACCTGGTCACGACGTTCGACGATTGTCCCCGACATGGTCGGCCACACGATCGCGGTTCACGATGGCCGCAAACACGTGCCCGTCTACGTGACCGAGTCAATGGTCGGACACAAGTTGGGCGAGTTTGCTCCGACGCGGACCTTCAGGTCCCATTCGACCCAGGAGAAGGCGGTCAATCGCTGATGGTCGCAACCAAGACCAATGAGCGGCCGGGTACCCGGGCCGTTGCACGCCACATCCGTGTGTCGGCGTCAAAGGCGCGTGCCGTGCTCGACCTGATCCGCGGTGAGCCCTACGGGCGTGCCTCTGAGATCCTGGAGTTCTCCGAGCGCTCTGTTTCCGACGTTGTATCCAAGTGTCTGGACTCGGCCGTTGCCAACGCTGAGCACAACGACGAGATCAGCGCCGAGGAGCTCTACGTATCGGCCTGCTACGCCGACGAGGGTCCGACGCTCAAGCGCTGGCGTCCGAGAGCGCGAGGACGCGCCACGCGCATCAACAAGAGGACCTGCCACATCACGATCATTGTGAGCCGCTACAGCGACGCTGAGCTCACGGCGATGCGCGAGCGGGCGGAGTCGCGGGGCCGAACCGGAGCCAGTGAGAAGGCAGCCGAGTCGCGTCGCCAACGAGTCGAGAAGAGCCGTGCCGCCGAAGCTGAAGCCGAGGCGGCCGAGGCTGTCGAGGAGGCGGGCGACGAAGTCGGTGCAGAACCAGCAGATGCGGCTGAAGGGGTTCCTGAAGAGGCTCTTGTTGAAGAAGCCGAAGAAGATGTCGCTGAGGTGGCCGAAGAGGCTGTCGAAGAGGAACCTGCCGAAGAAGATGTCACTGAGGTGGCCGAAGAGGCTGTCGAAGAACCAGTAGATGAAGCCGCCGACGAAGACGGGTCCTCAGAGTCCCCGAAGGAGCAGGGCTGATGGGCCAGAAGGTAAACCCGTACGGGTTCCGCCTCGGTGTGACCACCGACTGGAAGTCGCGGTGGTTCGCGACCCGGCAGGAGTACGCCGACAACATCATCGAGGACTGGCAGGTGCGCGAATACCTGATGACCGAGCTGCCGCATGCCGCAATCAGCCGCGTCGAGGTGGAGCGCACCCGTGACCGCCTCCGGATAGATGTACACACCGCTAGGCCCGGGATCGTCATCGGACGCAAGGGCGCCGAGGCCGACCGCCTGAGGGCCGGCCTCGGTGAGATAACCGGGAACAACAGGATCCAGCTCAACATCCAGGAGATTAAGGAGCCTGAACTGGATGCATCCCTCATTGCCCAGGGTGTCGCCGACCAGTTGGCCGGCCGGATTGCCTTCAGGCGGGCAATGAAGCGTGCTGTCCAGAACGCCCAGAAGGCCGGTGCCCTCGGAATCAGGGTGCAGTGCTCTGGTCGCCTCGGTGGCTCAGAGATGTCCCGCTCCGAGTGGTATCGCGAGGGCCGTGTGCCGCTCCACACCCTGAGGGCCGACATCGACTACGGCTTCCGTGAGGCCCGCACTACCTACGGTCGTATCGGCGTGAAGGTCTGGATCTACAAGGGCGACATCCTGCCCTACAAGAGCCAGCTCGAGGACAAGATAACCAGAGAGGCCGCCATGGCCGTCGGGGAGACCTCAGGGCAGACCAGGCCCGGCAAGGTGGTCTCCTCTTCCGCAGCGGCCCATCGCCGTCCCGTCGAAGAGGTGGCGCCTGAACACGAAGAGGTTTCGTCAGAGGTAGCCGCCGAGGCCGGCGAAACCGAGGCCGAGCCGGCTCCGCTGGTCAAGGAGGGCGACGCCGAGTTCGAGAAGCTGCTCGCCGAGGAGGAGGCCATCGAGGCATCCACCCGCGAACAGCACGAAGCCCCCCATTTCCGCTCCGGGGATGGTGACTGACCATGTTGATGCCAAAGAAGGTCAGGCACCGCAAGCAGCACCGTGGTCGGATGCGCGGCAACTCCAAGGGGATGACCGAGGTCACCTTCGGCGAATACGGAATCCAGGCGCTCGAGCCCGGGTGGATCACCGCCCGCCAGATCGAGGCTGCACGTATCGCCATGACCCGCCACATCAAGCGCGGTGGCAAGGTCTGGATCAACGTCTTCCCAGACAAGCCGGTCACCGAGAAGCCTGCTGAGACCCGCATGGGTTCAGGTAAGGGAAACCCCGAGAAGTGGGTTGCAGTGGTCAAGCCCGGTCGGATCCTGTTCGAACTCTCCTACAGCGACATCGTCGTTGCCCGAGAGGCGATCGACCGGGCCATCCAGAAGCTCCCGATCAAGGCTCGATTCGTCGAGCGTGAGGAGGGCTTCTAGTCATGGCCAAGAAGAAGGCGCTCATCGAGGTCGGTGACACCGAGTTGCTCGAGCAGTTGAGCGAGTCGAAAGAAGAGTTCTTCAACCTGCGGTTCCAGTTGGTCACAGGCGAGTTGGAGAACCACGCACGTATCGGCGAGGTCAAGCGGTCCATTGCCCGCCTCCTGACAGAGTTGCGTGCACGTGAGATCGAAGCAGCAGAAGCCATGGCTACTGCTGGCGAGGAGGTGGACGGCTGATGGCCGAGACCGAAGCAACCAGTATCGATGGGACCGAGGAAAGGCCGAACCGCCGGAAGGTGCGTGAAGGCGTGGTCGTGTCAGACGTCCAGGACAAGACGGCGGTAGTCCTCGTGGTCGACCGTGTGCGGCACCGCCGCTACGGCAAGACCATCCAGAGGTCCAAGCGCCTGCATGCCCACGACGGGGCCAACGACGCCAAGGTCGGTGACCGGGTGAGGGTCCAGGAGACCCGTCCGCTCTCCAAGCTCAAGCGGTGGCGGGTGGTCGAGATTCTCGAGAGGGCCAGGTAGATGATCCAACAGGAGACCCGACTCAGGGTTGCCGACAACTCGGGTGCCCGCGAGGTGCTCTGCATCAAGGTGCTGGGCGGCTCGAAGCGGCGCTACGCGTCCATCGGCGATGTGTTCACCGCCACGGTGAAAGAGGCCACACCGGGCGCAGCCGTAAAGAAGGGCGAGGTCGTCAGGTGTGTAGTCGTACGCACCAAGAAGGAACGCCGGCGTCCCGACGGCTCATACATCAGGTTCGACGAGAACGCAGCGGTGCTTCTCAATGAGCAGGACCAACCGCGCGGAACCCGCATCTTCGGCCCTGTGGGTCGCGAGCTGCGTGACCGGAAGTTCATGCGAATCGTCTCCCTGGCGCCGGAGGTGCTCTGAGATGAAGATCAAGAAGGGCGACACCGTCCGGATCCTGGCCGGTAAGGACAGGGGCCGCGAGGGAGAGGTGACCCGTGCGCTTCCGTCAGAGGAAAAGGTGATCGTTGAGGGCGTGAACATGGCCAAGCGCCACCAGAAGCCAACCAGCGCCACCATGCAGGGAGGCATCATCGACAAGGCCATGCCGCTCCACGTGTCCAACGTGGCGATCATCAGCCCCAGCGACGGTGAACCGACCAGGGTGGGCTACCGCTTCGACGCCGACGGCGTGAAGGTCCGAATCTGTCGTAGGACGGGGGTGGACCTCGATGGCTGAGACAACTACATCAACCGCCGTCCGGCTCCGCGACCTGTACGCCAATGAGGTCCAGTCGGCCCTCCAGACCGAGTTGGGTCTGGCCAACGTCATGCAGGTGCCGAAGCTCAAGAAGATCGTCGTCAACATGGGTGTCGGTGACGCCGCCCAGCAGGCGAAGTTGCTCGACGGTGCTCTGGCTGACCTTGAGTTGATTACCGGGCAAAAGCCCCTGGTCACCAAGGCCCGGACCTCCATCTCCAACTTCAAGTTGCGGGAGGGGCAGTCGATCGGCGCCAAGGTCACGCTCCGGGGTCCACGTATGTATGAGTTCCTGGATCGCCTGATCAGCCTTGCGATTCCCCGTATTCGTGACTTCCGGGGCCTCAACCCGAGGTCGTTTGACGGCAACGGGAACTACACGTTCGGTGTGACCGAACAGTTGATCTTCCCTGAGATCGACTACGACACCGTCGATCGCACCAGGGGCATGGACATAACGATCGTGACATCCGCATCCGATGACGCTGGGGGCCGTGCCCTTCTCGCCGCATTCGGATTTCCGTTCCGCAAGGAGGGGCAGTAGTGGCAAAGAAAGCACTCGTCAACAAACAACAGAAGACACCCAAGTTCAAGGTCCGCGCCTATACGCGGTGCCGCCGCTGTGGGCGTCCGCGCTCCGTGTACCGGGCCTTCAACCTGTGTCGGGTATGCCTGCGTTCGATGGCCCATGCCGGTGAGATTCCTGGTCTCACCAAGGCCAGTTGGTAGGGGTGATCTGAGATGACGATGACAGACCCGGTGGCCGACATGCTCACCCGTATCCGCAACGCCAACCAGGCGAAGCACGACGGGCTGGACATGCCGTCCTCCAACCAGAAGGTCGCACTGGCAGGAGTCCTCAAGAACGAGGGCTACATCGCCGGCTTTGGCGTGGCCGAGTCCGCCAGCGGGCCCGGCAAGGTGCTGACGATCCAGATGAAGTACTCCTCTGAACGGGAGCGGGTTATAAGCGGTGTCCAGCGTGTGTCAAAGCCGGGCCTTCGCGTATACGCCAACTCAAGCAAGATTCCCCGTGTCCTGGGTGGTCTCGGCGTTGCCGTGATCAGTACCAGCAAGGGCCTGATGAGCGACCGTGAGGCACGTCGCCGCCATATGGGCGGCGAGGTGCTCTGCTACGTCTGGTAGGGGAGGAACATCATGTCCAGAGTCGGCAAGGCTCCAATAGCCGTTCCATCCGGCGTCGAGGTGACCCTCGACGGCCAGCACGTCGAGGTGACGGGCCCGAAGGGCAGCATCGACATGACCGTCCCGGGCGATATCAGTGTCCGCAAGGACGGTGACACGATCGTGCTGGAACGCCCCGACGATGAGCGGAAGAACCGGGCACTGCATGGCCTGGCCAGGTCCCTCGTGAACAACATGGTGCTGGGCGTATCAGAGGGGTTCAGCCGTGAACTCCAGATCGTCGGCATCGGTTACCGGGCCGTGGCCAAGGGCGCCGATGCACTTGAACTGCAGTTGGGATTCAGCCACCCGGTCAACGTAAAGGCCCCCGAGGGCGTCACCTTCGACGTCCCTGAACCCACGAGAATTATCGTGTCCGGGGTCGACAAGCAGGCGGTAGGCCAGACGGCCGCTGTCATCCGGTCCTACCGCAAGCCCGAGCCATACAAGGGCAAGGGAGTCCGGTACCTCGGAGAATACGTGGCCCGCAAGGCCGGAAAGGCGGCCAAGTGAACGCCATCGATCGACGCACCGGACGCATTCGCCGGCACCGTCGGGTACGCAAGGCCGTTCGCGGTACCGCTTCCCGACCGCGCCTCGCCGTGTTCCGGTCCAGCCGCAACATCTCGGCACAGGTCATCGACGACCACACCGGAACCACCCTGGCGTCAGCTTCAAGCCAGCAGGCCGGGGTCGCCGATGGATCCACCGGTATGGCTGCGGCCACCGAGGTTGGAAAGGTCGTGGCCGAACGGGCACGCACGGCCGGAATCGAAATGGTTGTATTCGACCGGGGCGGTTACCGGTACCACGGGCGGGTGGCGGCCCTGGCCGATGCCGCCCGCGATGCAGGACTGGAGTTCTAGTGGCACAGAAGAGGCACAAGACCGACGACTCCCAACTTCGGGAGTCACGGGTCATCCATATCAACCGGGTCGCCAAGGTCGTCAAGGGTGGTCGACGGTTCTCGTTCACCGCCCTCGTGGTCATCGGCGACGGCGCGGGCCGGGTCGGTCTCGGGTACGGAAAGGCCAAGGAGGTGCCCCTCGCTATCCAGAAGGGAACCGAGGAGGCCAAGCGGAACCTGTTCGACGTGGCATTGACAGGCTCCACGATCATTCATCCGGTCCTCGGTGTCATGGGTGGTGGGCGTGTCATGCTCAAGCCTGCTGCTCCGGGAACCGGCGTGATTGCCGGTGGGGCAGCCAGGGCCATCCTCGAGGAGGCGGGCGTTCACGACATCCTCTGCAAGTCGATGGGATCCTCCAACCACATCAACGTTGCCAGAGCCACCATCAACGGCCTCAAGTCGCTTCGTAGGCCCGACGAGATCGCACGCCTGCGCGGCCTCGATCCCGAGGAGTTCGTGCCTGCGGCACTGCTTACCGCCTACCGCCGCACCGAGGCGGGCATCGACGGTCTGGTCACCGACGAGGTTGACGAGGAGGTCTCCGCATGAGCGCAGCAGCTTCCGGGAGCCTCAAGGTGACCCAGGTACGTTCCGCAATCGGCTCCAAGCCCAAGCAGAGGGGAACCCTGCGTGCGTTGGGGCTCGGCCGGATCGGTCGCAGCAACGTCCTGCCTGACCGGGGCGAGATCCGGGGCATGATCGCCCGGGTCCCACATCTGGTCAAGGTAGAGGAGGTCGAGTGAGATGAAGGTCCATGATCTGACACCGCCGCCGGGATCCCGCAAGCGCGGCAAGCGCGTGGCGCGTGGAATCGGCGGAAAGGGCGGCAAGACCGCCGGTCGCGGCATGAAGGGCCAGAGGGCCCGTAACACGGTCCGCCTCGGGTTTGAAGGTGGGCAGATGCCCTTCCACCAGCGGATTCCAAAGTTGCGTGGCTTCAAGAACCCGTTCAGGGTCGAGTACCAGGCAATCAATTTGGACTCCATTGAGGAGTCCGGCCTGACCGATGTAACCCCTGAGACGTTGCTCGCCAAGGGCCTGGTAGGCAAGAAGTCCCTCGTCAAGGTTCTGGGCCGGGGCGCGGTAACACGAGCGGTGAACGTGAAGGCTCACGCCTTCTCGGCGTCCGCCGAGGAGGCGATTGTGGCTGCCGGTGGGAGCATCGAGAAGCTGCCTCTGCCGTTTGCCGTGAGGCCGCCTGCAAGCGGCAACGCCCTTATGAACCGCTGACCACATCCATTCACCCCGGGTCGAACCGGGGAACACCCGACCACCGGGAGCCAACTTGATTTCCAGCATGCTGAACATGTTCAGGGTCGCCGATCTGCGCAAGCGGATCCTGTTCACCCTGCTCATGATCCTGCTCTACCGGATCGGCGCGTTCATGCCCGCTCCGGGAATCGACGTCGAGCAGGTCCAGTTGCTGCGCGACAGGGCCAACCAGGGTGGTGTTCTGGCGTTTCTCCAGTTGTTCTCGGGTGGCGCCCTCACCACGTTCGCCGTGTTCGCCCTCGGCGTCATGCCCTACATAACCGCGTCGATCATCATGCAGGTCCTTGGCGTGGTCGTCCCCAAGATCGAGCAGTGGCAGCAACAGGGGGCTGTTGGGCAGCGCAAGATAACCCAGTGGACCCGTTACCTGACCGTGGCCATTGCCGTAATCCAGTCCACCAGCTTCGCCTTCCTCTTCAACAGCGGCGGAAACTCCATCAGCGGCTCGTCGGGTGCGAACCTGCTTCCCAACTTCCACATCGGCACGGTCAGCCTGGTTGTTCTCACCCTCACCGCCGGTACCGCCCTGCTCATGTGGATGGGTGAGCTGATTACCCAGAAGGGAATCGGCAACGGAATGTCGCTCCTGATCATGATCTCGATTGTTAGCGCCTTCCCCGCGCAGGGATCACTGATTCATGCCGAGAACGGGCCTATTGCGCTGGGAATAGTTCTTGTTGTTCTCATCGGGTTGGTCGCTGCGATCGTGTTTGTGGAACAGGGGCAGCGTCGGATCCCGGTGCAGTTCGCCAAGCGGGTGGTGGGTCGCCGCATGTACGGGGGCCAGAACACCTATATCCCTCTCAAGGTCAACCAGTCGGGTGTGATCCCGATCATCTTCGCCTCATCGGTTCTGTACCTGCCGGTGCTGCTCGCTGCAGCCCTGCCGTGGGATGGCTTTCGACGCTGGATCGACGACAACCTGGCTCAGCCGGACAACGTCTTCTATTTCGGTATTACCGGCCTGCTGGTGGTGGGTTTCGCGTACTTCTACACGGCGATCACCTTTGACCCGGTCAAGCAGGCCGACACGATCCGCAAGCAGGGTGGGTTTGTTCCCGGTATCCGCCCCGGCTACCAGACCGAGCGGTACCTGGCCAAGATCCTTTCCCGCATCACCCTCCCTGGGGCCCTCTTCCTGGCGGCGGTTGCGTTGATTCCGTCGATCCTCATCAACGTGTTCCTCGATACCAGTTCCGGGATTGGTGGTTCCTCCGGCGCTGGTGCGGCGGGTTTCGGGTTCGTCGGTATCTCGATCCTGATCGCTGCAGGAGTGTCGCTTGAGACGATGAAGCAGGTCGACTCACAGTTGACGATGCGGAACTACGAAGGCTTCCTCAAGTAGACCCTGTGGTTGGCGGGATCTGACATCGTGGCTGCAGTCCACCTGGTGATCCTGGGCCGTCAGGGCTCCGGTAAGGGCACCCAGTGCGTACGTCTGGTGGAGGCCTACGGCATGGTCCACGTCTCGACCGGTGACATGCTGCGCTCCGCTGTGGCGTCCGGTACCGAGCTCGGCCGGGAGGCCCAGGCAGTTATGGATGCCGGGAACCTCGTTCCCGACGAGGTGGTGAACGGGATCGTGGCCGAGAGGCTGGCGATGCCAGACGTGGTCGAACACGGTGTGATCCTCGACGGCTTTCCCCGGACCCCGGTTCAGGCTCAGGTGCTCGAGGGCATCCTGGGCTCGGTTGGAACACCACTGGCCGGTGCGCTCAACCTGGACGTACCGGTCGACGTGGTAATCGGTCGGATGTTGGAGCGTGGCCGTGTCGACGACACCGAGGAGGCGATCCGCCTCCGTCTGGACCTCTACGAGTCGGAGACAGCGCCCCTGCTCTCGTGGTTCGAGGACCGCGGCCTGTTGAGGGTGGTGGACGGCCTGGGTAGCGAGGATGAGGTCTTTGGTCGGCTGTGCACCATTGTTGACGGGATTCTGGCATGACGGGCAGTTTCTGGCTGGGCCGGGTCGGCGGGTTGGACCCTTCTGGGGCCTGCGATAGCGTTGTCCCTCGGCCTCGGCTGGGCTGTTGCCCGCGTCGCTGGTGGGCATTCGGGTACGAATGACCTTGATCGTCTGGTGCGCCAACGGCGTTTCCAAGACGGTCAGACCGAAGCATTAGAGCACAGGAACACAACTGGGAGCATGACCCTGACGAAGTCCAAGGAAGACGCGATCGTGATGGAGGGCACGGTGTTGGAGCCGTTGCCCAACGCCATGTTCCGTGTCGAGTTGGAGAACGGCCACAACGTGTTGGCCCATATCTCCGGCAAGATGCGGATGCACTACATCCGGATCCTGCCGGGCGATCGTGTCCAGGTCGAGTTGACTCCCTACGACCTCCAGCGGGGACGCATCACCTACCGCTACAAGTAGCCAACACCGGCCGGTCGATCCGACCGGCCGACACGAAGATCGAATGAGAAGACTATGAAGGTCCGAACAAGCGTAAAGCGGATGTGCGAGAAGTGCCGGGTCATCCGGCGCCACGGTCGCGTGCAGGTGATCTGCAGCAACCCGCGTCACAAGCAGCGCCAGGGTTAGGGGAACACACCACATGGCACGAATTTCCGGCGTCGACGTCCCCCGCGAAAAGCGGGTGTTGATCGCTCTCACCTACATCCACGGCATCGGCCGCACCACTGCAGGTCTGGTGTGCGAGGGTGCCGGGGTCAACCCGTCGACACGCGTAAGGGACCTCACCGACGAGGAGATCACCCATATCAGGGCCTTCGTCGACCAGCAGCTCAAGGTCGAGGGCGACCTGAGACGCGAGGTATCCCAGAACATCAAGCGCAAGATGGACATCGGCTGCTATCAGGGCCTACGCCACCGCCGTGGGCTTCCGGTACGCGGGCAGCGCACCCACACGAACGCCCGGACACGTAAGGGTCCCCGTAAGACAGTCGCCAACAAGAAGCAGGCAGTGAAGTAATGGCAAAACCGTCAGCAGGGGGCCGTCGTCCCCGTAAGAAGGAGCGCAAGAACGTCCCACACGGCGTGGCGCACATCAAGAGTTCCTTCAACAACACGATCATCACCATCACCGACCAGGGGGGTAACACCCTTGCCTGGGCAACTGCCGGCAACGTGGGCTTCAAGGGTTCACGCAAGTCGACACCCTTCGCTGCCCAGATGGCCGCCGAGCAGTGTGCCCGCCAGGCCATGGAACACGGGGTCCGCAAGGTTGATGTGGTTGTCAGGGGCCCCGGGTCGGGTCGCGAGACAGCCATCCGCACTATCCAGAACACGGGCATAGAGGTGACCGGCATCAAGGATGTCACCCCGATTCCCCACAACGGTTGCCGCCCCCCCAAGCGGCGGAGGGTCTGATGTCGCGTTACACGGGTCCCAGGGCGCGTATTTCGCGTCGTCTGGGCACGAACATCTTCGGGACCAAGGGTGAAACCGTTGCCCTCGACAAGCGCCCCTACCCGCCAGGTGAGCACGGTCGCACCCGTCGCCGGGGAAACCCCTCCGAGTACCTGGCCCAGCTTCAGGAGAAGCAGAAGGCCAGGTTCTCATACGGTCTGACAGAGCGACAGTTCAGGCGCCTCTACGACGAGGCCAATCGTCGCGACGGTGTCACCGGCGACAACCTGCTCAGGTTCCTCGAGTTGCGCCTCGACAACGTCGTCTACAGGGCCGGCATGGCAGCGACCCGGCCGCAGGCCCGCCAGATGGTCAACCATGGCCATGTCAACGTGGATGGACGTCGTGTCGACATCCCGAGCTTCCGTGTCAAGAAGGGCCAGGTCGTGACCCTGCGTGACAAGGCAAGGAACATGGTCGTGGTGCAGTGGAACGTAGACGTTCTCGACCGTCAGGCTCCGGCATGGCTTGAGGTCGCCGACGGCGGTCACGAGGTCACCGTGAAGGAACTGCCCCTCCGCGACCAGATCGACATCCCGCTCCGGGAACAGCTCGTGGTCGAGCTCTACAGCAAGTAACCGACAGGGGTCTCCGGCGTGGCCTCATTGGCCAACCCGGGACCTGCAGACAGACGATTCGAACAACACAGACAGTTGGTCGGGTTCCCCCGGGAGCCGGAACCAGGAAGCGCTGCGAACGCAGCGAGAAGGTGGAAAGCCATGCTGGTCATTCAGCGTCCGACCGTTGAGGTCGAAACCGAACAAGACGGGAACCGCCAGCAGTTTGCTGTGGGTCCGCTCGAGCCGGGTTTTGGCCACACCCTCGGCAACTCCCTGCGTCGCACCCTGCTGTCGTCCATCCCGGGCGCGGCTGTCACACAGGTTCGCTTTGACGATGCGCTCCATGAGTTCGGCACGATCGATGGTGTCGTCGAGGACATCACCGACATCATCTTGAACCTGAAGGACCTCGAGGTCCGCTGTCACAGCGATGAACCCGTGACGCTCCGGGTCGACGTCCGTGGTGCCGCCGATGTCACCGCTGAGGTACTGGCCACCAACGACGAGGTCGAGATCGTGAACCCCGACCTGCACCTGGCGACGTTGAACTCCAAGGGTCGGCTGGCCTTCGAGTTGACTATCGAGCGTGGTCGGGGATTCCTGCCTGCCGACCGTGTCGGCGGGGAGCCGGTCATCGGGGTCATTCTCGTCGATGCCCTCTTCTCTCCGGTCCGCCGGGTCACGTTCAACGTCTCACCTACCCGGGTTGAGCAGTCGAACGACTACGACAGGCTCGTCCTGGACATCGAGACCGACGGAACCGTCACCCCCCGGGAGGCCCTGGCTTCGGCTGGCGCCACGCTGGGGTCTCTCATCAAGCTGGTCGAGAACATGAGCGACGAGCCTCAGGGTCTTGAGCTTGGCGAGGCCGAGTCGACGATCGTGGGTTCCCCGGACATGGCTCTCCCGATCGAGGACCTCGACCTCTCCGAGCGTCCCCGGAACTGTCTCAAGCGGGCCCAGGTCGACACCATCGGCCAGTTGCTCGAGAAGTCCGAGGATGACCTCCTGACTGTGACCAACTTTGGTCAGAAGTCCCTCGACGAGGTGATAGAGAAGTTGGACGAGCGGGGTCTGTCTCTGCGGGTCCGGGGCTGAGACCATGCCTGCAACCCCCAGGAAGGGTCGCCGTTTCGGCGGCAGCTCTGCACACCAGAAGTCGATGATGGCCAACCTGGTTGCCTCGTTGATTGCCGCTGAGGCAATTACGACCACCGAGGCCAAGGCCAAGGCCCTGCGTCCCATCGCCGAGAAGATGATCACCAAGGCCCGTAAGGGTGGCCTGCACAACCACCGTCAGGTGGTGTCGTTCCTGCGTGACCGCGAGATGGCTGCAAAGCTGTTCGACGAGATCGGCCCCCGCTACGAGGACCGGCCGGGCGGCTACACCAGGATCCTCAAGGTGGGACCACGCCATGGCGACAAGGCGCCGATGGCCCGCATCGAACTGGTCTGATCTTCTTCAGCCACCCGGGTAGTCCGTCCAGGTAGCCGTGCGGGTCCGGGCAGGAATCGCATACGACGGGGCACCGTTCCACGGGTTTGCCGTGAACAGGGATGTGCGCACCATCGCAGGTGACCTTGAGGCAGTCCTTTCCCGGGTCGTCGGGACCGAGGTTGTCGTGACCTGTGCCGGTCGCACGGACCGTGGCGTTCACGCTGCTGGGCAGGTGATCAGCTTTGATGTTCCCGGCGATGCCGACCTCGCGAAGTTGCGCCGTTCGGTGAACCGCCTGTGTGCTCCTTCGATCGTCATGTCGACCGTCGAGTCGGCCGACGACGACTTCGATGCCCGTTTCGACGCAACCGGTCGCACCTACCGTTACCGGGTCCTGAACCGTCCCTATCCAGATCCCCTCCTGTCGCCAACGACCTGGCACGTTCCTGAACCCCTTGACGTGTCGGCGATGAACACGGCGTGCGGCGACCTGATCGGTGAGCATGACTTCACCTCTCTCTGCAGGCGGCGCAAGAATCCACTGAGCGAGTGCGCAAAGGTGCTTGTCAGGCGGATAGAGGCAGCCGAATGGAGCGGTCCGGACGACGACATCCTGGTCTTCGAGATCACGGCTTCGGCCTTCTGCCACCAGATGGTGAGGTCGATCGTCGGGGTTCTGGTACCGATTGGGGCCGGCAGGCTCCCGGTTACGGGGATGGCGACGGTGATCGCAGCACTGGACCGTCAGGCTGCGGGAAAGCCCGCTCCACCTCAGGGCCTCACCCTCTGGTCTGTCAGCTATCCGGTGGGTTGAGTCGACCCTGTGCCACCCCCGGGCGGGTTGCCGGGCGGGGGTGTCGGGCATAGCCTTTACCCCCGGTTCGTGTGGTGACCAGGGCCTGGCCCGGTTGCCTGCATCCGGACCGGGCCGTGACCCGGAATCGGGCTCCGCGACTACACATTCGAGAGGAACACCCGTGTCCACCTATACACCCAAGGCAGGCGAGATCGAGCGTGCGTGGCACGTCGTAGACGCGGACGGCCTGGTACTAGGTCGCCTCGCCTCCGAGGTGGCTTCGGTTCTCCGTGGCAAGCACAAGCCCACCTTTACCCCCCATGTCGACACAGGCGACCACGTCGTCATCGTGAACGCCGGCAAGGTGGTTCTGACAGGTGCCAAGGAGTCCGACAAGAACGTCTACGACCACTCCGGCTATCCGGGTGGTCTCCGCTCCCGTACCTATGGGCAGTTTCTGGCCGACAAGCCCGAAGAGGCCCTCCGTCGCACCATCAGGGGCATGCTTCCCCGTAACCGTCTGGGTCGCCGGATGCTCAAGAAGTTGAAGGTCTACCGTGGCGCCGAACATCCCCATGGGGCACAGCAGCCGCAGCCGCTGGCCCTCGAACACACCAGGGCCCGTAGGGCCTGACCGAGGAACAACTGATGTCAAAGCCGATCATCCAGACCACAGGCCGTCGCAAGAGGTCCGTAGCACGTGTGCGTCTTCGTGAGGGAACCGGCACGGTGACGGTCAACGGGCGTCCCGTTGTCGACTACTTCCCCTCCGAGAGTCACCGCCTCGTGTTCATGGAGCCCTTCAGGGTCACCGCCACGGAGGGCGTATATGACACCGACGCGACCCTGCACGGTGGTGGCATGAGCGGTCAGGCTGGCGCCCTCCGCCTCGGAATCGCCAGGGCCCTTGAGGCTCTCGAGTCTGAGAGGCGTCCCGCACTGAAGGAGGCCGGGTTCCTTTCCCGAGATGACCGCAAGAAGGAATCCAAGAAGTACGGCCTCAAGAAGGCCCGCAAGGCTCCGCAGTACAGCAAGCGCTGATCCCCGCGGGGTCCGGCCCGGTGCCGGCCCGTAGTCTTCAGACATGGATCTCAACTTCGGAACCGACGGGGTCCGTGGACGAATAGGCACCGGACTCGACGCGGCCTCGGTGCGGGGCCTGGGTTTCGCAGCGGCCGGTCAACTGGGCTCCGGCAGGGTGGTTGTCGGTCACGACCCACGCGAGTCCGGCCCCGACCTCGTGGCCGCCCTCGCCGAGGGCTTCGTGGCCGGTGGGGTCGATGTGATCTCGCTCGGAATGGTGCCGACGCCGGCCGTGGCCTGTGTGGCGGCCCTGGACTCCGTCGCCGGTGCAATGGTCTCGGCTTCGCACAATCCCTGGTGGGACAACGGTGTGAAGCTGTTTGCTGCGGGTGGGCGCAAGCTGGGTGACGAAACCCAGGTAGCGATCCAGGAGATATGGCACCGCCGCCCCCGGCTTGACCCGACCGGCAACTACTCCCGGGCCGAGGTGGCGGACCGAAGGTGGGCCGACTCGGTTGTGGGCTCAGTTGCCCCTGGGGCCCTTACCGGGATGCGTCTCGTGGTCGACTGTGCAAACGGTGCCACCTCCCTGAGCGCCGGCGGGGTTCTGTCGAGGCTCGGCGCCCAGGTGACCGTTATCCACGATTCTCCCGACGGCCGCAACATCAACGAGAGGTGCGGTTCGACGAGGCCCGAGAGCCTCCAGGATGCAGTGGTCTCGTCGGGTGCCGACGCGGGCCTCGCGTTTGATGGCGACGGTGACCGTGTTGTGGCCGTGGCCTCCGATGGGTCGCTGTTGGACGGTGACCACCTGTTGGCCATTTGTGCGGTTGACCGTCTCGGCAGGGGGCTGTTAACCGGGTCGACCGTCGTCGTTACCGTTATGGCCAACCTGGGCCTTCGCCGTGGCCTCGCTGATCACGAAATCCTGGTTCACGAAACCGATGTCGGAGACCGCAACGTGCTTGAGGCGCTCGACACCGGAGGTTGGTCTCTCGGTGGTGAGCAGTCCGGCCACATTGTGTTTCCCGAGTTCGCCTCCACAGGCGACGGCCTGTTGACCGGAGTCCAGGTTCTTGATGCAGTGGTGAGGGCGGGTCGCACGATCGGAGACATGGCTGCCGAGTTGGTGAGCCATACGCCCCAGGTCCTAGAGAGCATCCCGGTGTCGGGGAGCGGTGCTGCCGTTGTGGCCGGTGTCGCAGACCTGATTCAGGAGGAGGCGGGTCGCCTCGGCTCGGATGGGCGTGTGCTGGTGAGACCTTCGGGGACCGAGCCTGTGGTGAGGGTGATGGTCGAGGCGGTTGACGCCGGTACTGCCGAGTCCGTGGCAGAGAGGCTCTGTGAGGCCGTCAGGAACGCTGATGCGGGCACCGGGACCGGTGCCGCGGCGGGCAGTTGACCGGACGGTCCTAGAATTGGCTGGAGGGCGCCTCTGGAGGGCGCTCCACGGATCCGGCTCCACCGGTTCAGATACGACCAACGAGGCCTGCTGATCAGGCGAGAAAGGGCGAGGACCAGGGCATGTGCGGCATTATCGCGGTCCTCAGGCGGCCGTCAGTTCGGCCGGTACCGACGGTCACCGATGTCACCGGACCCGTTGGTCGGGCTCTGGACCTTCTCAGCGGGTTGGTGGTCGCCCCCGACGAAGTTGGCCTGGCGGAGGTGGCCGACCAGCTCGAGCTGGCCAATCAGTTGTTGGGCGGCGTTTCCGGGCTGGCGGCGATGGAGGCTGGAGGTTCTCTGATCGGGCTTCTGGAACCACTTCTGGAACAGGTTTCTGAACATCTCATCCGGATGGAGAAGGTCCTCGAAGGAGCGCGGGTCGATCTCGAAGTGGCAAACGTCGCCCTGGTGAGGGCGAGGGACGCCGTATGGTCGCTGCGCCACGACCGGCTGGGTGCCCATGTCGGTGTGGCTTCGTTGGCATCGGAGAGCCAGCCACCCAGCGATGCCGGCCGGGCAGTGCTGCTCTCGGTCCACCAGGCCCTCACTGCGATCGACAGGCTGGAGGTCCGTGGCCGGGATTCGGCGGGCCTCGTCGTAACCGTCTGGGACCACGGCTTCGATGATGTTGACCTGATGGGCCGTGACGAGGACCCACTCCTCCGCAGCGGAGCCGTCAGACGCCTCCCCGGTGGCGGCTTCTCGTTCGTGGTGAAGGCTGCAGCGGAGATCGGAGAGCTGGGCGACAACACCGCTGCGATGCGAACGGCACTCGCCGCCGACACCGTGCTGGCCGGACTGCTCGTCAGCCCGTCGGTCAGCGGTGCCGTGATGGGTCACACCCGTTGGGCCAGCGTCGGCCTCATCTCCGAGGCAAACGCGCACCCGCTGGATTCCACCCGCGCCGACGGACTGGACTCGCCGCTGGTTCTGGCCGTTCAGAACGGTGACGTCGACAACCACGCGGACCTGGTCGCCTCCGAGGACCTCTCGGTCACCTCCGGGATCACGACCGACACGAGGGTGGTACCGGCACTGTGCGCCAGGCACCTCGTGGCAGGCGAGTCCGAGGACGAGGCGTTCCGACGTACCGTCGCCGCCTTTGAGGGATCGGTCGCCGTGGCTGCGTCGATGGGGGGTTCCCCGGACCGCCTCTGGCTGGCGCTGCGGGGAAGTGGCCAGGCCCTCTACATAGGCGTTGCCGAGGATGCCTTCATTGTTGCGAGTGAGCCCTACGGCGTGGTGGAGTTGACAGACACCTACCTCCGAATGGAGGGAGGTGCCGTGTCTGACGGCGCCGGCCCGGTTGCCGGCAACGGTCAGATCGTCGGGCTGGATGGTTCGCTGGCCGGCGACCCGGCCGGTATCGATCGGCGGTCCTACGACGGCAGGCTGCTCCCGGTCGGAGAGCACGAATTCGTGGCGGCCGGGATCACCACACGCGACATTGACCGTGGCGACAGCCCGCACTACCTGATCAAGGAGATCGGCGAGGCTCCGGCTTCGGTCCGCTCCACCCTGAGGGGCAGGCTCGTAGATGTCGACGGCACGTCCACGGTCAGGCTCGGAGAGCGTGCCCTGGGAGCCGACCTGCGTGCCGATCTGGCTGCTGGCCGGATCCGCCGGGTGACCATCATCGGGCAGGGAACCGCAGCGGTGGCTGGCGAGGCGGTTGCACTGTCGGTCGCAGCAGAGTTCACGGGGTCCGACATGGTCACCGAGGCGAGGGCCGCAACCGAGTTGTCGGGCTCCGGTCTGCGCCGCGACATGTCCGACACCCTGGTCGTCGCAATCAGCCAGTCCGGTACGACCACCGACACCAACCGCACCGTCGACCTGGTGAGGGCACGTGGCGCCAGCGTGCTTGCGATCGTGAACCGCAGGAACAGCGACCTGACAGACCGGGCCGACGGCGTCTTCTACACCTCTGATGGCCGCGATGTTGAGATGAGCGTCGCATCGACCAAGGCCTTCTACGCCCAGGTGGTGGCAGGCGTCCTTTTGGCAGCGGCGCTCGCAGACGCCGCGGGTCTTCCCGGTGCCGATGACCGGGCGGACCTGCTCGACGGGCTGCGTTGCCTCCCTGAGGCCATGGTCGAGGTGTTGGCCCTGCAGGAGCACATCGGGAACGTCGCAGACAGATACGGGCCCGGGCGTCGGCACTGGGCTGTCGTGGGCACCGGTGCGAACCTGATCGCCGCACGCGAGATCAGAATCAAGCTCTCCGAGCTCTGCTACAAGTCCATTGCCGCCGACGCAACCGAGGACAAGAAGCACATCGACCTTTCGGCCGAGCCGATGGTGCTGGTCTGTGCAACCGGTATGGCGGGCTCTACTGCTGATGACGTGGCCAAGGAGGTGGCCATCTACCGGGCCCACAAGGCCGCGCCGATAGTTGTCACAGACGCAGATCCGGACCTGGGGCGGTTCCCTGACGCCCTCGACGTCGTGACCGTTCCACGGGTGCATCCGCGGCTGGCATTCGTGCTCTCGACAATGGTCGGGCACCTGTTCGGTTACGAGGCGGCACGCTCCATTGACGGCCAGGCCACCCCGCTGCGAGAGGCCCATGCCGCTATTGAACGCCTGGCGGCTTCCGGGCTGACAGCGGGTGCCGCTGCCGGTCCGGTCGAGGAACTGAGGTTGCAGTTGAGGCCGCTTGCGTCCCGGTTCTCCGACGAGCTCAGGTCTGGACGCCTGAACGGCAACCTCGAGGCCTCCACCGCTGTCCGCCTGGCGGCACAGTTCCGCTATGCCACCGGTGACCTTCCACTGGAGTCCTACCAGCTCGAGTTCGGTCCGGTTGGAACGCCGGCGCTGGTGCTCGATGACCTGGCCGGGGCACTGACGCAGGCTATCGAGGAACTCACCCGACCTATAGACGCCATCAAGCACCAGGCGAAGACGGTGACGGTGGGGATCTCCAGGACCGACGAGATGCTCCTCACTGCCGGCCTTGTCCGTGAGGTTCTGGATGCCGGTGCACCTCGTGATTCGCTCAGCTACAGGACCCTGCGGCTGCTCGCCGATCTGGATGCCGCGGTGGCCGAGGTCGTCGGGTTCACCCGTTACCGGGTTGACGGGCTCGATGGGAGCACGCCGACGGTGGCGATCGTCGACAGGGGTGGGATCTCCACTGGCATCGAGTCTCGCTCCGACAGTGACCCTGCACTCCGCGGCACCAAGCACAGCGTGGTTGTGGCACGTGAGGTTCTCGTCACGCGGGGAGCCAGGGACGGCCGAACGATCGTCCTGATCCCCGAGGTGAAGGACGGTCAGGCGACTAGTTTGACCCTGTTGCATGTGGTGCTCCACGACCACCTGCCGCCCGACGACCTGCGTGGCGTGCTCCGTGGCTACCGCAACCGGTACGACGAGATCCGCGATGCCGTCTGTGAGACAGAGACCCGGTTGAGCGACGACCGGTTGGCCGGGATTCCCGTCGAGGACCTCCTTATTGATCCTGTCGGCGGCATAGCCGGTCGCCTTCGTGGGGAGGGTTCGTCGTGATGTGGGCGGTGGAGGCACCGCGTTGATAGGTGTCGGAACGGACCTGGTCGACGTGGGGCGCTTTCGCCGCTCCCTTGAACGCACCCCAGGTCTGAGGGAACGGTTGTTCCGGCCGGCCGAACGTGCCTACGCCGACCTGCGGGCCGATCCGACCGAGCGGTATGCGGTCCGGTTCGCGGCCAAGGAGGCGGTGTTGAAGGCACTTGGCCTCGGTCTGGGCGGGGTCGCAATGTATGACATCGAGGTTGTGCGCGAGCCGTCCGGCAGGCCTGTTCTGCTCCTGCACGGCGGAGCGGCCGATGCCGCCAGCGCTGCCGGTGTGGAGCGCTGGCTCCTGACCCTCAGCCACACCGACCTGATGGCAGCGGCCACGGCGGTTGCCCTGTGACAGCTCGGGTCCACGGGATGGCCGTGTCATGATTCCGGTTGCCACCCCGGTCCAGATGGCCGAGATCGATGCGGCGTCTCCGGAGCCCGTCGACGTTCTGGTAGGACGTGCCGGTGCGGCGGTGGCGCGGGCGGTGCTTGAGGAACTGGGCGGTGGTTATGGCAGGCGGGTGGTGGTGCTCGCAGGCCCGGGTTCCAACGGCGCCGATGGCCGGGTGGCCGCCGAGAGGTTGGAACAGCGTGGTGTACGGACCGTGATCGTTGGGGCCCTTGACGCACCCGAGCGGCTTCCTCCGGCAGACCTGGTCGTGGATGCGGCGTTCGGCACCGGGTTGCGGCGTCCTTTCGAACCGCCCCTGACGTCCTCGCCGGTACTGGCCGTCGACCTGCCCTCCGGCCTTGACGGCCTGACCGGTGTCGCCATGGGTGCTCCGATGAGCGCCGTTCGGACCGTCACGTTTGCGGCGCTCAAGCCCGGTCTGCTGTTTGGTGAGGGGCCCGGCCTGGCCGGTCGGGTCGAGGTGGTGGACATCGGCCTCGACGTCTCGGGGGTCGAGACATTCCTGGTCGAGGATGACGACATCGCCAGCCTGGTTCCGCCACGGCAGGCCGATGCCCACAAGTGGAACAGTGCGTGCTGGGTGGTTGCCGGATCTCCGGGCATGGAGGGGGCCGCCAGCCTGGCAGCCGCCGCCGCTCAGAGGGCTGGTGCCGGCTACGTGCGCCTCTCGGTGCCCGGTGGAACCGGAACCGGCGCTCCTGTCGAAGTTGTCGGGCATCCGGTGGATGCCGGCCTGGCCGGGGTTTCCGGCGATCTTGGGAGGTTCGCATCCCTGGTGGTGGGGCCGGGGCTGGGTACTGACAGCGACACGTGGTCAGGGGTGCGACGCCTTGTCGCCAACTCGACTGTGCCGGTCGTTGTGGATGGCGACGGCTTGAACGCCCTCGTGGATGTCGATGCGGAGCATGGGCGAATGGCGTCGGTGGTTCTGACCCCCCATGACGGCGAGTACGAGCGTCTTGTCGGTCACCGCCCGGGGTCTGACCGCATTGCTGCAGCAGGGGACCTGGCGCGCTCGTTTGATGCGGTTGTGCTGCTGAAGGGCCCGACAACGGTCGTGGCGGCACCCGATGGACGGGTCAGGCTGGTCACGGCCGGTGACGGTCGCCTTGCCACGGCGGGC
Source organism: Acidimicrobiaceae bacterium (assembly GCA_002687745.1). Lineage (GTDB taxonomy): Bacteria > Actinomycetota > Acidimicrobiia > Acidimicrobiales > MedAcidi-G1 > UBA3125. The sequence goes on from NZBE01000011.1 coordinate 64,849, forward strand.
ACCGGCGACGTGCTGGCAGGCATCCTGGGGGCCTTCCTGGCCCGTGGGGCCGACCCGTTGGATGCAGCGGCCGCAGCGGCTCACGTGCACGGCCGGCTTGCGGCAGCCTGCCCCGAAACCGGCGTCGTGGCCGGGGATCTGTCCACGCACCTTGTCGAGGTGCTCGTGGGTCTCGGGGTCGACTCTGCCGAGGGGGCTTCGCTCGGATGAGACCCACATGGGCCGAGATCGACCTTGCGGCCGTTGCCCACAACGTCGGTGTATTCAAGGGGATCGTCGGTGAGAGCGATCTGTGTGCCGTCGTGAAGGCGGGTGCGTACGGCCATGGGGCTGTCGAGGTGGGCAGGGTCGCTGTCGAGGCTGGCGCCACATGGCTGGGGGTGGCACTGGTCGACGAGGCGGCCGAACTCCGGTCTTGTGGCATTGACGTGCCTGTTCTCGTCCTGTCCGAGCCTCGGCCATCCGAGATGGCCGGTCTGGCCGAACTCGCCGGGGTCAGGCCCACCGTCTACTCAGGGGCGGGAATAGACGCCTTCGCCTCTGTTGCACCAGCTGGCTCACCGGTTCACCTCAAACTCGACACGGGGATGAACCGGGTGGGTGCAGATCCGTCTGTTGCAGTCCGGTTGGCGAAGCGGATCAGGGGAGCCAGCCTCACCCTGGAGGGGCTCTTCACCCACTTCGCCTCGGCCGACCAGCCAGGCGATGAGTTCACCGGTGACCAGATCGCAGCGCTTGAGCAGGCCCTGGAGGACCTCTCTGCTGCCGGTCTTGCCCCGCCGGTCGTCCACATGGCCAACACAGGGGCCACCCTGACCCGAACCGACAGCCACAGGTCGATGGTCAGGGTCGGAATCGGCCTCTACGGGGTGGAACCCTCGACAGCCCTGCGCGACCGCTGCGGCGAGCTGGGGCTCCGACAGGCCGTTCGCCTCCGCAGCGAGGTCGCCCACCTCCACGGTGTGGAGACCGGAGAGGGCGTGTCGTACGGCCGCAGGTGGATGGCCGATCGTCGAACGAGGCTGGCCACCCTGCCGATCGGCTACGCGGACGGCCTCACAAGGGCATGGTGGGAGCACGGAGCGGTGCTCATCGGAGGGCGGCGTAGGCCGATACGGGGCGTTGTCACGATGGACCAGACGGTCGTTGAGGTGGACGACGGGGTGGCCGTGGGCGACGAGGCCGTGATCCTCGGTGGTCAGGGAGATGACTTCCTTACTGTCGGGGAGATGGCAGATGCGACCGGCACCATCGGATACGAGGTGCTTGCCACCATCGGGTCCCGGGTACCCCGCAGGTACTGAGCCGGATCAGGGGCAGATCCGTGAGCCGCGTTCTTCTTGTCGAGCCCTACCACGGTGGTTCCCATGCAGCGTGGGCCGATGGTCTCGCCGCCCACAGCCGTCACGAGGTCGTGACCGTGAGCCACCCTGGTGCGTTCTGGAGGTGGCGGATGCGGGGCTCGTCGCTGACACTGGCAGCAGAGGCGGGGGCTGCCGTGGAGCGGACGGGACCTCCTGACCTCGTGATCGTCAGCGGCATGATCGACCTGGCGGCGTGGCTGGGTCTCAGCCGCCGGTTCCTGGGCGACCCCCCGGTGGTCCTGTACCTGCACGAGAACCAGCTCATGTACCCCCTGGCTCCGGGTCAGCGGGCCGACGATTCATTGCCGTTGATCAACTGGTTGGGCATGGCCGCGGCCGACGAGGTCTGGTTCAACTCGGCGTTCCAGCGCGACGGCCTCCTCGGGGCCCTGCCGGCCCTCCTGGAGCGTGCACCGGACGAGGCCCACACCCCGTGGCTGGAAGAGGTCGCCTCTGCGTCTCGGGTCATGCCCGTGGGAGTCGATCTGTCGGATGTGCCTGTCCGTGACGCCGCCGCCTGCCCGGAGGTGCCGATGGTTCTCTGGAACCAGCGCTGGGACCACGACAAGAACCCCGGGGCGGTAATGGGCGCCCTCCTGAGACTGGCCGGTGAGGGAGTTGCGTTCAGGGTTGCCGTGGCTGGCGAGAACACGCGTGTCGACCCGAGGGAGATGACCGAGGCAAGGGTGCAGTTGGGCGACCGGGTGGCCCAGTTCGGGTACCTGCCGAGGTCTGAGTACGTAGACCTGCTGGGAATCAGCGATGTGGTGGTCAGCGCGGCCCACCACGAGTTCTTCGGGATCGCGGTGGTTGAGGCAGTGGCTGCGGGTGCGGTGCCGGTGCTGCCGACCAGGCAGAGCTATCCGGAGCTGGTGCCGGACAGATGGCACGGGGCGTCCCTGTACCCCGACGAAGGGCTCACCAGCCGTCTCAGGGATGTCCTCGGTGACCTTTCCGGGTGGCGGGGCCGGGTGGCTGGGCTGGACCTGGCGATGCGCCGGTTCGACTGGCGACGGGTGGTCGGTGACTACGACGACCGCATCGATGTGCTGGTCGCGGAGGCATGCAACTAGCGTCGGCGGAGTGAAGTTCCCGATCGATGGTGTCAGGGTGGGCCACTGGACCGACGAGGCTGCTGCCACCGGCTGCACGGTGGTCCTGTTCCCCGAGGGCACGGTGGCGTCCGGGGAGGTCCGTGGGGGGGCACCGGCAACACGCGAGTTCGACCTGCTGGCTCCTGAGAGGAGCGTGAGCCGTCTGGATGCCGTGGTCATCTCGGGTGGGTCGGCTTTCGGCCTTGCCACCTCAGATGGTGTCGTGGCCCATCTCGAGGAGCAGGGGGTGGGCTTTCCCACGCCGGCGGGCCCGGTGCCGATCGTGGTCGGGATGTCCCTCTATGACCTCATGGTGGGAGACGGTTCGGTGAGGCCCGGTGCAGCCGAGGGGCGCCTGGCGGCCGTAGCNGCAGCGTCAGACACCGTGGAGGTTGGNCGGGTCGGAGCNGGTGCAGGCGCCACGGTNGGAACGTGGCGGGGACGGGACTACTCGGCTCCGGGTGGATTCGGGTTCGCTTCGACCCGAAGCGGTGACCTGGTCGTGGCAGCTGCAATGGCCGTCAACGCCGCCGGCGATGTCGATGACGGCTCAGTTNCGCATTCGGTCGCGGATGGCATGTTCGATTCGTGGCCTGACAGGACCGGTGCCGGTTCGCTCGCGGATGGTGGCAGGGACAACACGACCATCGGTGTGGTGGTCACAAACGGATCTGTCGACAAGGCCGGTTGCCTGCTGTTGGCGCAGTCGGCCCATGACGGCCTGGCCCGGGCGATCTTTCCCCCCCACACGAGGTCGGACGGCGACGCCGTGGTGGCCGCAGCGACCGGTGGGATTCCCGTGGGGGGAGCCGAACTCGACATCCTGCGGGTACTGACCGTGGCGGTTGTGGAGAGGGCGATAAGGAACGCCTGCTGAAGCNGGTTGCACCCGTTCCGGAGAGCCCCGGTAGGTACGCTTCAGGGGTGTCAAACTCGCTCGAACTGCTGGCTGTCGAGGCTGGTTCATGCACCATGTGCGGCCTCTCCGACGGGCGCAACAGCGTGGTCTTCGGGTCGGGCGACCCTGACGCGGACCTGATGTTTGTCGGTGAGGGCCCCGGTGCCGAGGAGGACCACCACGGTGTTCCGTTCGTTGGCCGGTCCGGAAGGTTGCTGGACCGCCTGCTCGACGAGGAACTGGGAATCGACCGGTCAGCCTGCTACATCACAAACGTCGTCAAGTGCCGGCCACCCGAGAACCGCGACCCGAGGCCTGACGAGATAGCGGCGTGTCGGCCCTATCTGGGCGGGCAGATCCGGGCCGTTGACCCGGCGGTCGTGGTCACCCTCGGAAATTTNTCATCCAGGCTGCTCCTCGAGACCAGCACGGGCATCACGAAGCTGAGGGGGAGTTCCTACCCGTTCGACGGCCGGCAGCTGGTACCCACCTTCCACCCGGCTGCGGCCCTTCGCGGTGGTGAAGACGTAATGGCCTGCATGCGCTCGGACCTGCTCCGCGCGAAGGAACTGATGGTGCGGGTGTGAGCGCACTGACGGTCGTAGCGACCCACTCCGCTGGCCAGACCATGGCCGTTGCGTCTTCTCTGGCCGGGTCGGTAAGGGCCGGTGACCTGATCGTGTTGTGCGGCGATCTAGGTGCCGGCAAGACAGCGTTCACCCAGGGGCTGGGACGGGCGCTCGGTGTGACCACGCCGATCACCTCGCCCACGTTCACCCTCGCCAACCGCTACGAGGGTGACCTCGTGGTGAACCACATCGACGTCTACCGACTCGTACACATCGATGAGGTCCGCGACCTGGGCCTCCATGAACTGCTCGACGACAGGTCCGTGACGGTCATCGAGTGGGGCGATGCCATTGCAGGCGCACTACCCGGTGGCTACCTCGAGATCCGGATGACCCTCGGCGAAGGCCCAGACGACCGGTTCCTCGAGTTCCGTACGGTCGGTGAGGGCTGGGCTGACCGTGAGGCCACGGTTGCAGCCCTGAGAACCCTGACAGCGGACGGTGGTGAGCCGTGCTGATCCTCGCCATTGAGAGTGCCAGCGGTCAGGTTGGTTGTGCGGTCGGAGGCCACGAGGGGGTGCTGGCCTCGGCCCATTCCGGGCAGGGCCGTCGCCACGCCGAGGCACTCGGTCCCCAGATCGACTTCGTGCGGCGCCAGGCCGGTATTGAACTCACCGAACTGGGTGCCGTGGCCGTCGATGTGGGCCCGGGCCTGTACACGGGCCTCCGGGTCGGCATCGTCGCGGGCGTTTCGATGGCGTATGCCCTGGGTATCCCGGCAATCGGAGTTTCAAGCCTCGACCTGTTGGCGTTTCCGGCCCGCTGGACAAGCCGCCTGATCGTGTCCGCCCTCGATGCAAGGCGGGGTGAGTTGTTCGTGGCCATGTTCCGAAGGGTTCCCGGTGGGATTCAACGGGTTGTGGATCCGCGCGTGTGCAGCCCGGCTGACCTTGCCTCCGAACTGGAGGTCACAGAGGAGAGGAGCCTGCTCGTCGGCGACGGTGCCCTCCGTTACCAGGAGGCGTTCGCCGGGATCAGGGGGGTGGAGTTGGCGGAGCAGGGCCTGGCCAACCCCAGCGCCAGGGCACTTGTTCAGCTTGCGCATGCAAGGGCCATGCGTGAGGAGTTCGTGAGGCCCTGGGAGCTTGAGCCGATCTACCTCCGGAGGCCCGATGCCGAGATCAACTGGNCGACGAGGGAGGGAGGGGCGTGAGCGTCGTTACGGCTGGCGACCCGGTTGTCCTGCGAAGGATGGGCGAGGCTGACATCCGTGCAGTGACGGCCATCGACGAGATGGTCTTCGTGCGACCGTGGTCCACCGGCTTTCTCCGCGACCAGATCCTTGGAACCGACGCGAGGTTCCATGTTGTCGCCGAGGNCGGTGGAGAGGTGGTTGGCCATGCGGGTCTCGCCGTGGTGGCCGACGAGGGGCACGTCACGACCGTGGCCGTCAGCCCGTCGGCTCAGAGGGCCGGCATCGGCTGCCTCCTGCTGGCCGAACTCTGCCGCCGGTCGGTGTCGCTCAACCTTGTGGCGATGACGCTCGAGGTGAGGGCCTCGAACCTCCCGGCGAGAGGCCTCTATTCCAGGTTCGGGTTCGCCCCCTCGGGCGTGCGGCCCGGCTACTACTCCGACAATGGCGAGGACGCTCTGGTCATGTGGGCGCATGACATCGCCGACCCGTCGTTTCTTGAGCGCGTCGAGGCGGCCTGCGCCAGCACTCGGGTGACATGTGGGGGTGGTGACCATGTCTGATCTGGTTCTGGCAATTGAGACCTCGTGTGACGAGACTGCCGCCTCGGTGGTCCAGGCTGGGCAGTTGGTGCGCTCATCGGTCATCAGCAGTCAGGTTGACCAGCACGCCAGGTACGGCGGGGTGGTGCCTGAACTCGCCAGCCGTGCCCATGTCGAGTTGCTGGTTCCGGTTGTGGCCGAGGCGATGGTCGCAGCCGGCGTCGAGGGGGGTGACCTTACGGCTGTTGCGGCAACCACCGGGCCGGGCCTGGTCGGCTCGCTGCTGGTGGGGGTGAGCGCCGCCAAGGCGCTGTCGCTCTCGTGGGATGTTCCCTTTGTTGCGGTCAACCACCTCGAGGCCCACCTCTACGCGGCCCTCCTCGAGGAGCCTGACCTGGAGATGCCAATGGTCGTGCTGCTGGTCTCAGGTGGACACACGATGCTGGTCGTAATGGAGGATCACGGTCGGTACAGGCTTCTCGGGTCGACGCTCGACGATGCCGCCGGTGAGGCCTTCGACAAGGTNGCCCGCTATCTGGGTCTCGGGTACCCGGGGGGGCCCGCTGTCGACCATCTGGCTCTCGAAGGTGACCGGTCGGCGTTTTCCTACCCGCGTGCACTCGTCCAGGAGAACCCGGCGACCCTGGCCGACGACCGGCGCTATGCGTTCTCGTTCAGCGGACTGAAGACGGCTGTTGTGAACCACCTCCGGTCCGATCCTGATGCGTCGACAGCCGATGTAGTTGCTTCCTTTCAGGAGGCGGTGGTGGATGCCCTCGTGACCAAGACCAGGTGGGCGATCGAGGAGACCGGTGTGGGTGCCGCCTGCCTGGGTGGTGGCGTGGCAGCCAATTCCCGCCTTCGGGAACGGTTCGTCGAGGTCTGCGATGGTGCAGGTGCGCGGGCGTTCGTGCCCCCGCCTGCGATGTGCACCGACAACGCGGCGATGGTTGCTGCTGCTGGCTGGTGGCAGTTCAGGCGTGAGGGGCCCAGCCCGCTCGATACCGGTGCCGATCCGAACCTGGGTCTGAACCTGATCGACTAGCTGGGCCGGCAGAATCCGACGGGCTCTGGCGAAACCCCGCCCGCCACGTTGTGGGCCACACCGCCCACCCCTATCGTTGGCACTCGTCCAAGGAGACTGCTAACCGCCAGATGGAGGCGTTTTCTATGAATCTTCAACCACTTGAGGACCGCATCGTGGTCCGCCCCAGCGAGTCCGAGGAGACCACGGCCAGCGGCCTGGTCATTCCCGACACAGCCAAGGAGAAGCCCCAGCAGGGCGAGGTCCTGGCCGTCGGTCCCGGTCGTCGTTCCGACCAGAGCGGTGAGCTCGTCCCGATGGACGTAGCCACCGGCGATACCGTCGTCTACAGCAAGTACGGCGGCACCGAGATTGCCGTTGCCGGCGAGGACCTGTTGATCCTCAACGCCCGCGACGTGCTGGCAATCGTCAAGTAGCCGCCAATGTCGAAAATCCTGAAGTTTGACGAGGAGGCCCGTCGCGGCCTCGAGGCCGGCGTGAACAAGTTGGCCGATGCAGTGAAGGTGACCCTCGGCCCGCGTGGTCGCAACGTCGTGCTCGACAAGAAGTTCGGTGCACCGACCATCACCAACGATGGTGTGTCCATCGCCCGTGAGGTCGAGCTGGAGGACACCTTCGAGAACATGGGTGCCCAGCTGGTGAAGGAGGTCGCCACCAAGACCAACGACGTCGCTGGCGACGGAACCACGACGGCCACAGTGCTGGCACAGGCACTGGTCCGCGAGGGTCTACGCAACGTGACCGCCGGTGCCAACCCGATGGGCCTCAAGCGTGGTATCGAGAAGGCGACCCGTGCGGCCGTTGACTCCATCGCCGAGCAGGCCGTTCAGGTCGATGACTCCAAGGAGCAGATCGCCAACGTGGCAGCCATTTCGGCAGCCGACGAGGCGATCGGATCTGTTATCGCCGATGCCATCGACAGGGTTGGCAAGGACGGCGTCGTTACCGTCGAGGAGTCCAACACCTTCGGCATGGACCTTGATTTCGTTGAGGGGATGCAGTTCGACAAGGGCTACATGTCGCCCTACTTCGTAACTGACCCCGAGCGCCAGGAGGCCATCCTCGAGGATCCGTACATCCTGTTCAACCAGGGCAAGATCAGCTCTGTCCAGGACATGTTGCCGGTACTCGAAAAGGTCATGCAGGCAGGTCGCCCGCTTCTGATCGTCGCCGAGGATGTCGAGGGCGAGGCCCTGGCCACCCTGGTGGTCAACAAGATCCGCGGCACCTTCAACTCGGTGTCGGTGAAGGCTCCCGGGTTCGGTGAGCGTCGCAAGGCGATGCTCCAGGACATGGCGATTCTCACCGGTGGTCAGGTTGTTGCCGAAGAGGTCGGCCTGAAGCTCGACGGTGTGACCCTCGACATGATGGGCACCGCCCGCAAGGTCGTTATCACCAAGGACGACACCACGATCGTCGAGGGTGCAGGCGACATAGCCGATGTGGATGCTCGCATCACCCAGATCAAGCGTGAGATCGACGAGACGGACTCCGACTGGGACAGTGAGAAGCTCCAGGAGAGGCTCGCCAAGCTGGCCGGTGGCGTTGCCGTCGTTCAGGTCGGTGCTGCCACCGAGGTGGAGCTCAAGGAGAAGAAGCACCGCATCGAGGACGCCCTTTCGGCTACCCGTGCGGCTATCGAGGAGGGGGTTGTCGCCGGTGGTGGCACGGCCCTGATCCGGGCACGCGGTGCTGTTGCCGAGGTGATTGAGGACCTGTCAGGAGATGAGGAGACCGGCGCCCGCATCCTGCACACGGCTCTTGTGGCTCCGACACGGCTGATCGCCGACAACGCCGGTCTCGAGGGATCCATCATGGTCCGCGAGGTCGAGCAGGCATCGGGTACGACCGGACTCAATGTCCTGACCGGCGAGCTCGAGGATCTGGTTGCCGNAGGCATCCTTGATCCGGCCAAGGTGACCCGTGCGGCACTGCAGAACGCGGCGTCCATCGCTGCTCTGCTCCTGACCACAGAGGCGGTCGTTGCCGACAAGCCCGAACCTCCGGCAGCGATGCCGGCCGGTGGTGGCATGGACCCCATGGGCGGCATGGGTGGCATGGGCGGTATGGGCGGAATGATGTAGCGGTCCCTCGGGACAGTTCGACCTGGAGCCGGGCCGCAGGGCCCGGCTTCCGGCGTTTTGGGTGCCACCGGTAGCCTCGGTGTATGGAGCCCACTGTCGAGCGGCCCGGCCGCGGGCCACAGGTGGTCCGACGGCCCGACGGCTGGAGGGAGGGTAGACCGGCCCCCTGGGCTGGTCGTGACGGTGGGGCGCCCACGATTGCCGATCTCTCACGTGCCCTTGACCGCCATGCCCCGGTCACCGTCGACCGCTTCGGCGTACCCCTGCCCGAGCGGACCTCGGCTGTGCTGGTACCCCTCTACGAGTCGAACGGATCGGCGATCGTGATCCTCACCCGCCGTTCACCGGACCTCAGCTCCCACGGCCACGAGGTGAGCTTTCCCGGTGGCGGTCACGACCCGGACGATGATGACCACTGGGCCACCGCTCTCCGGGAGGCACATGAGGAGATCGGCCTGGATCCCTCCCTTCCCCGGATCATTGGCGAACTGGACAGGTGGATGACGGTTGGCAACCGGAGTTGGATCCACCCCTACGTGGCGGAACTCTCGGCTCCACCCGACCTTGTTCCGGATCCCGCAGAGGTGGAGGTGATCCTGAGGGTTCCGCTGTCGGACCTGCTGGAGGACGGCGTGTTCACTGAGGAACTCTGGCCGATCGACGGGAACGTCAGAGCCGTTACGTTCTTCGAGTTGGCAGGCGACACGGTCTGGGGGGCCACGGCCGCGATGCTGCGCCAGCTGCTCTGCCTGGGTCTGGGTGTCGAGGACCGGCAGCGGTAGGGTCCGACGATGTTCCCAGGGACGCTTCCGACCGGGGTGGGCAACCGTGCCAGCTGACCCACCAAGCCACCTCACCCCTGAGGAGTTTCGTGCCGCCGGGCACGCCACCATCGACTGGATCGTCGACTATCTGGCCGGCATCGAGGACCAGCCCGTGGCCCCGGGGGTTCAGCCGGGCCAGATTCGTGCATCTCTGCCCGACACGGTTCCAGAGACCGGCGAACCCTTTGTCGACCTGTTGGCCGACGTCGAGCGCCTGATCGCCCCGGGCATCACCCATTGGCAGCACCCTGGTTTCTACGGCTACTTCCCGGGCAACTCGTCGCCCCCGGCTGTTCTGGGGGAACTGCTTTCTGCCGGCTTCGGCGTGCAGGGAATGCTCTGGTCCACCAGCCCGGCGTGCACCGAGCTGGAGAGCCACGTGCTCGACTTGCTGATCGATCTGTGCGGCCTGCCTGACCGGTTCAGGTCGGACGGACCCGGTGGCGGTGTGATCCAGGACTCGGCATCCTCGGCGTCGCTGTGCGCCGTGCTGGCAGCCCGTGACCGGGCTGGAGGGGCAGCGGCTCTGCCCGACCTGCGTGTCTACACGTCGAGCCAGTCGCACTCCTCAATCGAGAAGGATGTGCTTGTGGCCGGCTTCGGTGCCGACCAGTTGCGGTCCATTGACACCGACGACGACTACACCATGGACCCGGTTGCACTGCGGTTGGCGGTTGAGGCCGATGTGGCCGCCGGCCTGATCCCGNGTCTGGTCGTGGCAACCGTCGGAACGACGTCGTCTGGAGCATTTGACCCTCTTCCCGAGATCTCCGAGGTGGCCACGGCTGCNGGTGCCTGGCTGCACGTCGACGCGGCGTGGGCCGGCTCGGCCGCTGTGTGTCCCGAGCACCGCGGGATCCTGGCCGGTCTCGAGCAGGCGGACAGCTATGTGTTCAACCCGCACAAGTGGCTGCTCACCAACTTCGACTGCAGCGCCTTCTTCGTTGCCGACAGGAAACCCCTGCTCGACTCGCTGTCCGTGCTCCCCGAGTACCTGCGCAACACAGCCAGCGACTCGGGAGATGTCATCGACTACCGGGACTGGCAGGNGCCGCTGGGGCGTCGCTTCAGGTCCCTGAAGCTCTGGCTCGTTCTGCGCAGCTACGGCGTGGAGGGTCTGCGGGCCCACATCCGCCACCACGTCGAGGCCGCCGAGGGGCTGGCGGGGCGCATCTCCTCAAATCCACGGCTGAGGCTTGCCGCACCGGTGTCGTTGGCGCTGGTGTGCTTTTCCCATGTTGACGGTGACGCCGCCGGCGAGGAGTTGCTGGCAGCCCTTAACGCAACCGGAGAGGTTCTGCTCACCCATACCAGGCTGTCGGACCGCCACGTTCTGCGTGTAGCCATTGGCGGAAGCCGGACCACATCTGACCATGTCGACAGGCTGGCCGACCTCCTCGACGAGCTGGCCTGAGAAGGCGACCGGTAGCTGTCAGAGATGGTGTGGCTGGGCCTCTGACCCGTTGGATAGGCCGCTAAGGTCTGCTCTTTCCACCTGGCAGACGAAGGGCCTGCGACAAATGGCTGAGATCGACATCGGCATGGGCAAGAGCGGTCGTCGGGCGTACGGGTTCGACGACATCGCAATCGTGCCCAGTCGCCGTACCCGCGACCCCGAAGACGTCGACATCAGCTGGCAGATCGACGCCTACAGGTTCGACCTTCCGCTGATGGCATCTGCGATGGATGGCGTGGTCAGCCCCGCNACGGCCATCGAGGTGGGCCAGCTGGGCGGCGTGGGCGTGCTCAACCTTGAGGGCCTGTGGACCCGTTACGACGACGCCGATGCCGTTCTCGCCGAGATCGCCTCGCTTCCAGTCGAGCAGGCCACCCAGCGGATGCAGGAGCTCTACCAGGCACCCGTGAAGCCCGAGCTGATCACCGCACGCATCAGTGAGATCAGAGAGGCCGGGGTCGTTGCCTGTGCGTCGGTCACCCCGCAGCGAACCGAGGAGTACCTCGACCACATCCTCGCCGGCGAGCTCGACATCCTGGTCATTCAGGGAACGGTCGTGTCTGCAGAGCACGTGTCGACCACGGCCGAACCGCTGAACCTGAAGACCTTCATCCGAAAGCTCGACATTCCGGTGATCGTCGGAGGCTGTGCCACCTACAAGGCGGGTCTGCACCTGATGCGTACCGGTGCCGCCGGCATTCTCGTCGGGGTCGGTCCCGGCCACGCCTGCACCACCCGGGGCGTGCTCGGTCTGGGCGTNCCACAGGCCACGGCCATCGCCGACGTCCGGGCGGCACGGATGCGTCACCTCGACGAGACAGGCGTCTACTGCCATGTGATCGCCGATGGAGGTATGGCCACCGGCGGAGACGTCTCCAAGGCGATCGTCTGCGGAGCCGATGCCGTAATGGTCGGCTCTCCGCTCGCAGCCGCCTCCGAAGCACCCGGACGTGGCTACCACTGGGGAATGGCCACGTTCCACCCGACCCTTCCGAGGGGTGCCCGTGTCAAGACCGACACGCGGGGCACGCTCAGCGAGATTCTCCTCGGCCCAGCCAGGGAGAACGACGGTCGCCTGAACCTGTTCGGTGGCCTGCGAACCTCGATGGCCACCTGTGGGTACCTCGACATCAAGGAGTTCCAGAAGGCCGAGGTGATGGTGGCACCGGCGCTCCAGACCGAGGGCAAGTCGCTGCAGAAGTCCCAGGGTGTGGGGATGGGGCACTGACCCTGACACCATGAGCACCGGTCCATGAAAGGGGTCGCAGACCCCATAGGCGGTGCCGCAGCAGCGACCGATCGCATCCTGGTGGTTGACTTCGGTGCCCAGTACGCGCAGCTGATAGCCCGGAGGGTGCGCGAGGNGAACGTGTTCAGCGAGATCGTCCCGCATGACATCTCAGCGGCCGACCTGGCAGCCCACAGGCCAGCGGGGATCATCTTCTCCGGTGGTCCTGCGTCGGTGCACGTCGAGGGGGCGCCACGGATCGACCCCGGTGTCTACGACCTCGGGGTTCCGATTCTCGGTATCTGTTACGGGGCACAGTTGATAGCCCACCAACGTGGCGGCACGGTTGGACGCAATGAGAGGGGCGAGTACGGCCGAACCGACATGACCGTCGCCGAGCCCGGGGTCCTTCTGGCTGGTGCCGGAAGCGGGGTGCACGGAGTCTGGATGAGCCACTTCGACGCCATCACGCTCGCACCCGACGGTGCCGCGGTGACGGCATCATCCACCGATGCCCCCGTGGCGGCGTTCGAGGCTCCAGGGCTGGGTCTCTACGGNGTCCAGTTCCATCCCGAGGTTCACCACACGCCGTGTGGACAGGACCTCCTCTCCAGGTTCGTACACGAGGTGTGTGGCTGTGCCGGAGACTGGAACATGGCCTCCATAATCGAGTCGTCGGTGGCCGCAATACGCGAGCAGGTGGGCACCGGTAGGGCCATCTGTGGCCTGTCCGGGGGTGTCGACTCGGCCGTGGCGGCAGCGCTCGTCCATGAGGCGATCGGCCATCAGCTGACCTGCGTGTTCGTTGATACCGGGCTGATGCGTTCCGGAGAGGGCGAGCAGGTCGTCGAGACCTTCCAGAAGACTCAGGGGATCGAGCTGATCCATGTCCGGGCGGCCGACCGGTTCTTTGCAGGCCTGGCCGGTGTGACCGAACCCGAAGCCAAGCGAAAGATAATCGGTGAGCTGTTCATCCGGATCTTCGAGGGGGCTGCGGGGGGCATCGAGGACGCACGCTTCCTGGTCCAGGGAACGCTCTACCCAGATGTCATCGAGTCGGGCACGGGGCATGCAGCCAAGATCAAGAGCCACCACAACGTCGGAGGCCTGCCCGATGACATGGACTTCGAACTGGTGGAGCCCCTGCGCAACCTGTTCAAGGACGAGGTCAGGTCCGTGGGCAGCCAGCTGGGCCTGCCTGACGAGATCGTCATGCGACAGCCCTTCCCGGGCCCCGGCCTGGGGGTGCGCATCATCGGCGAGGTGACACCTGAGACAGTCGGTGTGCTCCAGACTGCCGACCTGATCGTCCGTGAGGAGTTGCACAACGCCGGTCTCGAGCGTGAGATCTGGCAGGCGTTCGCCGTGCTTCCCGACATCCGGTCTGTCGGGGTCATGGGAGACGAGCGCACCTACGCCCGTCCGGTCATAATCCGGGCAGTGTCCAGCGAGGATGCCATGACCGCCGACTGGGCACGTCTCCCATACGACCTTCTCGAGNCCATGTCCAGTCGCATCATCAACGAGGTCGACGGCGTCAACAGGGTTGTCTACGACATCACGTCAAAGCCACCCGGAACGATCGAGTGGGAGTAGGCAACATCCCTTCCGGGGAGGCTGCGTCGTCGGCGGCCATGGACACCCTCGCCGCCTACACGACGGCGTGCGCCTTCTTCGGTGAGCAGCTCTCGTTGGTCGACGACGACTGCTGGGATGCAGCCACTCCATGTGACGGATGGGATGTCCGTTCTCTGGTGGCCCATGTGGTGCTGGGCGAGGCGATGGTCGTGGAGTTGTTCAACGGTGGGCAGGTTGCCACGGCTCCCGAGGTGGACACCTCGGTGCTCGGCCCCAACCCCATGGCGACCTGGAGGGGCACTGCTGTGGCCGCTCTCGAGGCGGCNTCGGCCGGCGATGTCCTTGACCGCAACCACAGCCATCCCTCGGGAGACTTCCCCGGCACGGTCATCGTGGGCTTCAGGGTCACCGAGAACCTGGTCCACGGCTGGGACCTGGCAGCAGCGTGTGGGCATCGGGTGGAGCTACCCGCATCCCTTGCCGAGAGGTGCCTCGACTTCTGGCGACCGGTGGCCGGAACAGGGNCGATGAGCGGCCACTTTGCCGAACCGGTGATGCCGCCCGAGGATGCTCCGGCGGGCACTCGCCTGCTGGCGTTGCTGGGTCGTCCGGGCTGAGGTCTCCTGTGCGGGTCAGACGCCTGTCAGGGCCTCAACCACGGGCCCGAAGTCGACCATTGAGTCCTCGTTGATGCCTATGTAGGTGAGCCCCCAGCGCTCCCGCCAGGCCAGCAGGGTCTCGACGCACTGACCCTCGGAGCCGACAAGGACGTGTGGAGATGCCAGGGCCTCCTCGGCGGATATGCCGAGGGCCGGGGCCATCAGGTCGGCAANTCCCTCCGGATCGTCTGTGATCGAGGCAACGTGCACCCTGGTCTGGAGTTCGATCTGGTTGAACCGGTCTCCCGCGGCCTCTCTCATCCACTCCAACTTCTGGTCGGTTGCATCCGTTGTGGCCGAAGGCCCCGCATTGTGGTCGATCACTCCGGCATGGAGGCTGGCGTTGAGGCCCACGATGTCGGCCTGGTGTGCCGCCAGGGTGAGCATCCGCCGGCCTCCTCCTGCCAGCAGGATCGGAGGGTGTGGCCGCTGGACACAGGCGGGCTGGCCGTCGAGGCCGCGGATCGTGTAGTGCTCACCGTCGAAGTCGAACGGACCGTCTGCGAAGCATCCCTTGAGAACGGTGATGGCCTCGGCAAGCCTCTCGATTCGGATGCCGGGACGGTCCAGGGGTATTCCCGACTGTTCGTAGTCGGAGGTCTTCCAGCCGGCTCCCACCCCCAGTTCGAGGCGGCCGTCGGACAACAGGTCGAGGGTGGCAGCCTGCTTTGCCAGAAAGGCCGGGTGGCGGAAGTCGTTTGACAACACGAGGGTCGTGAGGCGTAGGTTGCGGGTTGCCTCGGCGGTGACAGCCAGGGCGATCAGCGGAGCCATCTCGGTATCGAGGTGGTCGGATACCGACAGTGCCGAGTAGCCGAGATCCTCGGCGCGCCGGCCCAGCTCGCGCCATTCCGCAGCCGGTCTGGGAGCCGACGCCTGGATGCTGAAGCGGAAGGGTCTGGTCATGGCCGGCAACACTAACCAAAGAGTGGTTGGAGCAAGGGAGCCGGCAACACGCCAGCGGTAGGGTGGAACCGATGGCCCCGTCCGATCCAGATACCCCCGAGACGGGCCTGAACCCGGCACAACTCGATGCCGTGACCCATCCCACGGGCCCTCTGCTCGTGGTGGCCGGTGCAGGCTCCGGCAAGACCCGTGTGCTCACCAGGCGGGTCGCCCACCTGATCGCCGAGCGGGATGTCTCGCCGTTCGGAATCCTGGCAATCACGTTCACCAACAAGGCTGCCGCTGAGATGAAGGAGAGGGTGGCGGCCCTGGTGGGCCCCGTTGCCCACCGGATGTGGGTGTCGACATTCCACTCGGCGTGCGTGCGGATCCTGCGTTCCGACGCCGAACACATCGGCTTCCCCTCCCGGTTCAGCATCTACGACCAGGGCGACGCCGTCCGCCTGACCGGCTACGTGATCCGCGACCTGAACCTCGACAGCAAGCGGTTTCCCGCCAGGGCTCTCCATGCATCCATCTCCGCATCCAAGAACGAGGGTGTCGGTTCGACGGCCTACACCGAGCATGCCACCGGCCCGTTCGAGAGGAGGGTCGCCGAGGTGTTCGTCGAGTACCAGAAGCGACTTCAGCGGGCCGGTGCCATGGACTTCGACGACCTGTTGGCCAACGCTGTCCACCTGCTGGGATCCAACCCCGAAGTCCTGGAAAAGTACCGCAGGCGCTTCCAGCACATCCTTGTCGACGAGTACCAGGACACCAACCAGGTCCAGAACGAGTTGGTGATGCTGTTGGCCGAGGAGCACCGGAACCTCTGCGCGGTGGGTGACAGCGACCAGTCCATCTACAGGTTCCGCGGAGCCGACATCCGCAACATCTTGGACTTCGAGTCCGCCTTTCCCGATGCGACCGTGGTCGTGCTGGACCAGAACTACCGGTCCACCCAGACGATCCTGGATGCCGCCAACGCCGTGATCACGAAGAACGCCGGTCGGACACCCAAGGAACTGTGGACAGACACCGGGCCCGGTGAGTCCATCGTGGCCTACAGGGCGGGCGACGAGGACGACGAGGCGCGCTGGGTGGTGGAACGCATCAGGTCACTGTGTTCCGGCGGTGGTTTCCGCTGGTCGGACATGGCCGTCTTCTATCGGACCAACGCGCAGAGCAGGGCGATCGAGGAACGGCTGGTTCGAACCGGGGTTCCCTACAAGGTCGTTGGTGGTACACGTTTCTATGAGAGGCGTGAGGTTCGCGACGCCATGGCCTACCTGAAGCTGGCCGCCAACCCCGCCGACGAGGNGGCGGCCAAGAGGGTCCTGAACGTGCCCAGGAGGGGTGTGGGTGACACCTCCGTACGGCGCATCGACGCTCTGGCNGAGGCGACGGGATGCGGGTTCCTCGAGGCGCTCTACCGGTGTTCCGAGGCTGGTGTGTCCGGCCGTGCGGCAGGGGGTGTCCGGTCGTTCCTGGATCTTCACGAGACGCTGGTCGGCCATCTCGGCGACGGGCCGGCGGCGGNTCTCGAGGCAGCACTTGCGGGNTCCGGGTACCTCGACGAGTTGACGGCTGAGCACTCGGTTGAGGCCGACGGAAGGCTCGAGAACCTGGCTGAACTGGTTGGGGTGGCGAGGGACTTCGACGACGTTGCCGACTTCCTGGAACAGGTCGGGCTGGTCGCTGACACCGACGACATCCCGGACCCGGTCGACGACCTGGACGGTGACGAGTCCGGTTCTGGAACACGAGACGACGGCGAGGTCGTTCTCATGACGCTGCACGCAGCGAAGGGGCTCGAGTACCCGGCGGTGTTCATCATCGGCATGGAGGACGGNGTCTTTCCGCACATGCGCTCGCTGGGCGACCCGGACCAGCTCGAGGAGGAGAGGCGTCTCGCCTATGTGGGCATCACCCGGGCCCGCCAGCGACTACATCTCAGCCATGCCCGCTGCCGAATGCTGCACGGCCAGACCCAGTACAACCCGCCGAGCCGGTTCCTCGAGGAGATACCAGATGGGCTTGTGAGAGAGGTCGACGCTGGAAGGGCCACAGGCTCAGACAGCACCTCACCGGGTTGGGGAACAGGCTCGTTCCGCAGCGGTGGCTCCGAGGGTCGCGGCTGGTTCGGACCCACCCGGATGCCTGATGACGACGGAGACAATGGCGGGGACGAACCCGGCGGGATGGTCTTCGGCCGGGGAACAGGGGTCAGGTCAAGAGGATCGTCCTCGACGGGAGCCCATCAACTCGGCCTCCGGGCCGGTGACGACGTGGTCCATTCGGCGTGGGGTGACGGGGTCGTCGTATCGGTGAGCGGCGAAGGCGATCGGGCCGAGGCCGTTGTCCGGTTCCCTAAGAAGGGAGAGAAGCGGCTCCTGCTGGCCTGGGCGCCTCTCATTCGGCCCTGATGCCCGACAGATGTGTGGTGGGTCCAAGCACCAGATGGCTCCAGTACGCTTGCCGATCGCATCCCACCTCATGGTGGGAACTGCCCGTGTAGCTCAGTCGGAAGAGCGGCTCACTCGTAATGAGCAGGTCCGGGGTTCGAATCCCCGCGCGGGCTCGTGGTGGCCGGTCGGGCCGGCCAGTTGTCAACCGATTTGGCGGCACGTGTCCGTGCTGACCGTTCCAACTCATAGGATGCGAACCATGAACCTTCTAGCTGGCGTCATCTGGCACTACTGGCTGGCAGTGCCCCTCGTGGGCGGCGGCATCCTCCTCTGCGTCGCCACCCTTGTCGGCTACCTGAAGAAGGTGTCAGCCACCCGCTATCCAGGGCGCTGAAGGCCTGATCGTGGCGGCCGGTGTGCCGTCCGCGGACGGCTCAGGCCGCCCACCGTCGGCCATCGACTGGGATGTCGCTGAACAGGTAGCGACCCGTGTTGCCGCCAGGGCGCCGTTCGGCGGGGCCCATCACCTGGACGGTCTTGTCGAGGAGTTCGACATCCACACGGCCAGGGCCGAGGGGCTGGTTGCCGAGACCACCGGCCTGAGAGCCCTCCACGGCGAGGCCCGGGCGCGGGTTGTCGGCAGGGATGACTGGATCAGGGCCAATCTGGTGTCGTTGCAGCGGCTGCTGCGGCCCCTGCTGGACAAGATGGTCGAACGCTCCTCCACCCGGTCTGCTCTGCTGGCACATCGGGTTGCCGGTGTCGAGTTGGGGGTTGTCCTTGGCTGGATGTCCACACGCGTCCTGGGGCAGTACGACCTGCTGGTGCTCGAGGATGAGGCCGCCGAGGATCAGGACCTCGTCTACTACGTTGGTCCCAACCTGGTTGCCCTTGAACGTCGCTACGCCTTTGACCCGCACCAGTTCAGGTTGTGGCTGGCTCTCCACGAGGTGACCCACAGGACGCAGTTCACCGGGGTGCCGTGGATGAGGGAGCACTACCTGGGCCTTGTGGGATCGCTCCTCGAGGACTCCGACGTAGGGCCCACCCACCTGGTCGACTCTCTGAGGTCTCTGGTGGAGGGGCGCCGTAACGGGTCTGATGCCGGTGGCGGCATTCTCACTGTGGTGGCCTCACCTGAACAACAGGTTGCCCTGGACGGCATTGCCGGCCTGATGAGCCTGTTGGAGGGGCACGGCGACGTGACCATGGACCGGGCAGGCGAGGGGATCGTCGTGGGGGCCGACCGGTTCGGCAGGGTCCTCCGGGAGCGGCGACGGTCGGCTTCGGGCTTCACCAGGATCTTCCAGAGGCTTGTGGGCCTCGAGGCCAAGTTGGCTCAGTACGCCAAGGGCGAGGCCTTCATCGGGAAGGTCGAGGAGGCCGGCGGGAGCAGCCTGTTGAACCGTGTCTGGGAGGCTCCGGCGAACCTTCCTGATCTGGCCGAGATCAACTCACCCGAGGTCTGGATCGCCCGCATGGGTGAGGTCGACCAGCTGGAACAGTGAGCGGCGTCGATCTGTCGGACCTCCTCGCCCGGTGCACCTTCGGTCCACCCGGTACGGCCGTCGACTGTGCGGTCTCCGGAGGGCCCGACTCGATGGCCCTGATGCTCCTTGCAGTCGAGGCCAGCCTGGAAGTCACCGTATGGCATGTTGATCNCGGGTTGCGGCCCGAGTCGGCCTCCGAGGGCGAACTGGTTGCCCGCACGGCTGCCTCGGTCGGTGCTGCGGCCATGAGGTTGGAGGCTCCCGTGGAGCACGGCCCGAACCTGGAGGCACGTGCCCGTGAGGCACGCATAGCCGTTCTGCCGGCAGGGGTTCTCACAGGCCACACTGCCGACGACCAGGCCGAGACCGTGATCATGAACATCCTCCGCGGTGCGGGGATCCAGGGTGCGGCCGGCATAGGGGATCCCGGCAGGCGGCCCCTGTTGGCGCTCCGCCGGGCCGAGACCACAGCAGTGTGTGCCTCTGCGGGCATCACCCCGTGTCACGACACGATGAACGACGACCCACGCTTCCTCCGTAACAGGGTGAGGCATGAGATCGTGCCGTTGATGGCCGAGGTCTCGGGGCGTGACCCTGTGCCCCTGCTGGCCCGTCACGCCGACCGGGCCCGCGAGGCCGTCGGGCTCCTCGCCACCCTTGTCGACGGAGTCGACGCGACCGACGTGTCGGTTCTCGCCGGGCTGTCAGACGATCTGGCCAGGCTGGCCCTCCGGACATGGTTGACCAGTTGCTCGGGTGGTCGACCGCCCGACCTGGCGTCGGTCGACCGGGTCCTCGAGGTCGCCCGTGGGTCACGCCGGGCAGCAGAGGTGGTCGGTGGGTACCGTGTCGAGCGTTCGGCGGGTCGGCTGACCCACCTGCCCGGCTAGGGTCGGTCGCCATGGGCCACGACCAGCTCGAGGGTGATGCCGAACCGGGCCTGGTCCCGGGGAGAATCCTCGTCAGCGCCGAGCAGCTGGCTGAACGCGTTGCCCAACTCGGGGCTGAGATCACCGTCGACTACGCGGGCCGTTCACCCCTGCTGGTGGGAGTTCTAAAGGGTGCGTTCATGTTCATGAGCGACCTCTCCAGGGTCATCGACCTGCCAGTCGAGTTCGACTTCATGGCGGTCTCCTCGTACGGACACTCGACGCGCTCGTCGGGTGTCGTGCGCATAGTCAAGGACCTCGACCTGGACCTGGCTGGCCGCGACGTCATCCTCGTCGAGGACATCGTCGACAGTGGCCTGACNCTCAACTACCTGCGACGCAACCTGTTGGCCCGAAACCCGGCAAGCCTCGAGGTCTGCGCACTCCTGGTTCGTGAGGACCACAGCGTCGACGAGGAGATCCTTCGCTATGAGGGCTTCAGGATCCCCGGAGAGTTCGTGGTCGGGTACGGGCTCGACGTGGACCAGCGCTACCGCAACCTCCCCGACATCAGGGTCGTCGAACAGGATTCTGGAGCCGAGGTGGCTGAGGCATCATGACCACCGAGGCGGGGCATTCGGTCGACACCGCTCGCATCGAGGCGGCTGTTGTCGAGATTCTGNAGGCGATTGGCNAGGACACGGAAAGGGACGGACTTCGTGAAACGCCATCGCGGGTTGCCCAGATGTACGCCGAGGTGTGCTCTGGCCTGGCCGACGACCCTGCACGCCACCTGATAAGGACATTCGACGTTGACCACGATGAGATGGTCATGGTGAGAGACATCCCGCTCTACTCGCTCTGTGAGCACCACTTGCTGCCGTTCTTCGGCCGGGCACACGTTGCGTACATCCCCAGTCGCGGCGGGATGATCACCGGATTGTCGAAGTTGGCGCGCCTGGTGGATGGGTACGCTAGGCGCCTCCAGGTGCAGGAGCGTCTGACGTCCCAGGTGGCCGATGCCATCCAGGCAGTTCTCAATCCGCAGGGCACCCTGGTGGTCATTGAGGCCGAGCACCTCTGCATGTCNATGCGGGGTGTCGTCAAGCCGGGGGCAATGACCATCACCTCGGCTGTTCACGGAATATTCCGCGACGACATGTCAACGCGGCTTGAGGCAATGAGATTCATTGAAACAAACCGTTCCTGACCGATAATCATCGTTGGTCGGCCCCGTGCGTCACCTGTCACACCGTTAGATTCAGGGGTGTGGGTGCCGTGATGGGAGTTCTCAACGTGACCCCCGATTCCTTCTCGGACGGGGGCCTCTACCTTGACCACTCGGCTGCCCTGGAACACGGCAGAAGGCTCGTCNACGAGGGTGCCACCGTTGTCGACGTGGGTGGCGAGTCGACCCGCCCCGGGGCAGAACCTGTTGGGGTTGACGAGGAGTTGAAGCGCGTTCTTCCGGTCGTGGAAGGCCTGGCCAACGAGGTGAGGGTTTCGATTGACACCCGACATGAGGAGGTCGCCAGGGAAGCTGTGGCAGCCGGAGCCACGATCGTGAACGATGTGAGCGCCGGCCTCGGTTCCGTTGCTGCAGACCTGGGCGTCGCGTGGGTGGCGATGCACATGGTGGGTGACCCGCGGACGATGCAGGAACATCCCCACTACGACGACGTGGTGACCGAGGTGCGTGACTACCTGGTCGACAGGGCCGAGAAGGCCAGGGCCGATGGGGTCCGGGAGGTGTGGATCGACCCGGGAATCGGCTTCGGCAAGACGACCGGGCACAACCTCGAGATTCTGGCCAACCTGCGTTCCCTCGTCGATACCGGATGGCCGGTCGTCGTCGGGGTGAGCCGCAAGAGGTTCCTGGGCGAGTTGACCGCTGCCAGCGACGGTGTGGTCGGGCCCACAGCGACCGATGACCGACGCGAGGGATCGGTGGCGCTGGCAACGTGGGCGTACGCACAGGGCGTCGACATGGTCAGGGCCCACGATGTGCGGGCGACCCTGGATGCTGCGAGGGTGGTCGCATGAGCGCAGCCGGCAGCCTCAGGGAGGACCGATGAGGGGTAAGTGGGCAAAGGGCATTGTGCCCACGGCGTTCGCATGGATCATCCAGGACCAGATTGCGGTCTGTGAGCGACCAGGCGGCTTCGGTACCAGCCACCGACGTGTACGGCGCCAGGAGGAGATCATCTGGATCCGCGAGAACGACTTCGACACGGTTGTGTCCCTGCTCGCGAGCGACCACAACCTCCACAATTACGACGAGCTGGATGTCGCCTGGGTTCAGTTGCCGTTCGGCGGTNCCGACGACGGTCTCGAGCGGCTCGTGGACGTGTTCGAACGGTTTGAGGAGATGACAAGGGACGGTCGTCGCATCATCGTGCACCGCGACGAGTTGAACGATGTTGTCTGCGGCCTCATGGCGGCCTTCCTTCTCTGGCGGGGGCTGGTTCCGACGGGGCCGAGGGCCATCTCCATAACTGAGCAGCTTCTCAGCCGACCACTCGGCAACCCGGGGCGTCGCATTGTGGCCCTTGTCGTCGAGTCTTCTCCCGACGCCCGGCAATGAGCGATGTGATCGAGTTGCGAGGCCTCCGGGTGCGGGCACTCTGTGGCGTACTCCCGGAAGAGAAGGGTCGCCTCCAGCCGTTCGGGTTCGATATTGATGTGCACACAGACCTGGTTGCCGCGGCTGCCAGCGACGACCTGTCGGACACCGTCGACTACGGGTCCCTCTGCGCAGTCGTGTCGGGAATCGCCGACAACGAGCAGTTCGACCTGCTCGAGCGGTTCGCAGGGCGGGTGGCGGAGGCACTGCTGGAGGTGGATTCGGTCGACGCAGTGACCGTGGTCGTACACAAGCTCCGGCCCCCGGTTCCCGAGGACCTCGCCAGTGGTGGGGTCCGTATCCACCGCACTTCATGAACGGTGGTGTTCGCTGCGATGGAGTGCGACGGGCGTTCCTGGGTCTCGGATCCAATGTCGGTGACCGTTGGGAGCACCTTCGTGGGGCGGTCGCCGGCATGCCTGATGTCGTCGAGGTGTCAACCGTCTACGAGACGGCACCCGTAGGTGGTCCAGAGCAGGGGCCCTACCTGAACTGTGTCGTCCGCCTCGACACAGGCCTTTCCCCGAGGGCCCTGCTGGAACTCTGTCGTGAGCGTGAGAAGGCCGCCGGCCGGCTGCGTCGGGTGCGTTGGGGTCCCCGGACCCTCGACGTGGACGTCCTCTGGGTTGACGGCGAGAGTGTCGACGAGGAGGACCTGACCGTGCCACATCCACGCATGTACGAGCGGGCCTTCGTGCTGGTCCCACTGCGCGACGTCGCCCCGGACCTGGTCGATGAGATCCCGGGTGACACGGTGGCCGACGACGTTGTGCCCGTTGGCCCGTTGACGGGTACCACAGGGGCCTGAGCCGTGACATGTCGGGTACGTGTCATCGGCCCCGGTCGGGCGGGGACGGCAATGGCCAGGGCAATGGAGAAGTCCGGATGGACGGTGGCCGATGTGTTGGGACGCCACGATGCACAGGACCGTGCTGCCGACGGAGTCGACCTGCTACTGATTGCCACTCCTGACCGTGATGTCGTCGACACCGCCCTGGCAGTAGCCCCGGTGGAGGACACGGTGGTTGCCCATCTGTCTGGCGTTCTGGGCCTGGAGGTGCTGGCTCCACACGCTCGACGGGCAAGCCTGCATCCGCTCGTCTCCCTTCCAGGTGACGACGCCGGGACCGGTGCTGTGTTCACCGGCTCATGGTTTGCCGTAGCCGGTGATCCGCTGGCACGACGCCTGGTTGAGGACCTCGGGGGGAGGCCTGTGGTCGTCTCCGCTGAGAATCGGGCTGCCTACCATGCGGCGGCGGTAGTCGCCTCCAACCACCTCGTGGCGCTGCTGGGCCAGACCGAGCGGATCGCCGCATCGGTCGGGGTTCCCCTCGAGGCCTTCCTGGAGTTGGCGGCGGCATCGGTCGACAACGTGCGGAGGTTGGGTGCCGCCGGTGCGCTGACCGGGCCGGCGGCGCGAGGTGACGAGGACACGATCCGTGCCCATCTGGAAGCGCTGGAGCCTGCCGAACGCGACTCCTATTCGGCTGTGGCGGAGTTGGCACGCCGGTTGGCTGGACGGAGCTCCCGGTGACCGGTGTCGAGGTGATTACGGCTGCGGATCCACTGCGTTCAAGGTTGGACGCGGAGCGGGCCGCCGGAAGGCGGGTTGGCCTTGTGCCCACGATGGGCTTTCTGCACGCCGGCCATGCCTCGCTGATCGACGCTGCCGTGGCAGGCAACGATGTGACTGTCGTGTCGGTGTTCGTGAACCCCCTGCAGTTCGCTCCCGATGAGGACCTGACCGACTACCCGAGGGACCATGAAGCAGACATGCAGGTGTGTGGGCGCCACGGTGCCGACCTGGTGTTCGCCCCGTCGGTCACGCAGATGTACCCCGAACAGGACCTCCCCGAGGTCGAGGTCGGTGACCTGGCATCACGCTTTGAGGGCGCCAGCAGGCCGACTCACTTCGGTGGTGTCGCCAGGGCCGTGTCCAGGCTGTTCGACATCGCCGGTCCCTGCCGCGCCTACTTCGGCGAGAAGGACTTCCAGCAGTTGACCGTGGTTCGACAGATGGTGGCCGACCGCGGCATTCCCGTCGAGGTTGTCGGCTGCCCGACGGTACGTGAGCGCGACGGGCTGGCACTGTCCAGCCGCAACGCCTACCTGACCGCCGTCGAGCGCAGGGAGGCTCCGGTGCTGTTTCGGGCCCTCTCGGCCGGGGCGGCGGCGGTTGCCGACGGCGAAGCCGACCCTGACACCGTGTCCACGCTGATGGCCGAGATTGTTGGCAGCGCAACTACCGGTGAACTGGACTACGCGGCGGTCATCGACCCTGACACCTTCGAGGTGCCGCCCCGGATCGCCCGTGCCGGGGTGCGCCTGCTGGTCGCATGCCGGTTCGGGCGGGCGAGGCTCATCGACAACATGGCAGCCGTGTCGGCATGACGCGGCCGACTGTCGGGTTGGCTCGCCGAAGGCCCGGGGGCAGGCTTGGTGACCATGGGTGCTGATGCACGAGACAGGGTGGGAACGATCGATGCCCGTCTCGGTCGACATGCCGGAACCTCTGCCACCCCGCCACCGGATGTAGTGGCGGAGTGTGTGGAGCGGGCGCTCGACGAGGACCTCAGGCCCGACGGAGACCTGACAGCGGGCCTCCTGCCGGAGGGTGCTGTGGTGACCGCAGGCATTGGTGCCCGCAGCGCAGGTGTCCTGGCCGGCTCCGACTGTGCCACCGAGGCGTTCAGACAGGTTGATCCGGATATACGTGTCGACTGGCGGCGGGCCGACGGCGACGTGCTGGCTGCGGGCGAGGTGATTGCAACGGTGACAGGCCCCCTGTCGTCGGTGCTCACGGCGGAACGGACGGCCCTCAACTTCGTCGGCCACCTCTCGGGTATCGCCACCCTGGTTGCCCGCTGGGTTGACGTGGCAGGTGATGGTGCCGTCGTCTGGGATACCCGCAAGACCACGCCGGGTCTGCGGGTTCTCGAGAAGGCTGCGGTCCGGGCCGGCGGAGGTGCCAACCACAGGGCCAACCTGGGTGAGTGGGTGATGATCAAGGACAACCACCTCTTCGGCACCGACATTGTGTCCGCCGTGCAGGCGGCCAGGTCACGGTGGCCCGACCGCATCGTCCACGTGGAGTGCGACGAGATCAGCCAGGTTGCCCGGGCGTCTGATGCGGGCGCCGATGCCATCCTGCTCGACAACATGGATCCGGCCGAGGTGCGAGCGTGTGTGGACCTGGTAGCCGGGCTGGAGGGGGAGAAGCCCCTCCTGGAGGCGTCCGGTGGCATTACCCTCGACGTTCTGGCCGACTACGCGGCGACCGGGGTCGACTGCATTTCCAGTGGGACGTTGACCAACTCGGCCCCTATCCTCGACGTGGGCCTCGACATGGGCCCGGATCTGGAAGGCTTGTCCGGATGACCCCTACAACCGGGCCGGGAGGCCCCTGATGCTGCTGACCGTCGACGTGGGTAACACCCAGACCGTCATCGGCCTCTACGACGACGCCGACGACAGGTCCACGGCCGAGGTCGGCCTCCTGGAGCACTGGCGCATCGCCACCGACGACGCCCGCACGGCCGACGAGCATGCCGTGGTGATCGGAAACCTCCTGGGGTCGGCCGGCTACGACCTGGACGTACCGGGCGTGAGCGTCTGCTCGGGCGTGCCCCGGGTGCTGGCCAGCCTCAGGGAGATGATCGACCGTTACACCGACGCTGTTCCCGTGGTGATCGAGCCCGGTGTGCGGACCGGCATGCCCATCCTCTACGACAACCCGAAAGAGGTCGGAGCCGACCGGATCGCCAACGCCGTGGGTGCGTACGCCCTCTACGGGGGCCCCACCGTTGTCGTCGACTTCGGTACGGGAAACAACTTCGACGTCATCTCAGCCGACGGTGAGTTCATCGGCGGCGCCATCGCCCCCGGAATCGAGATCAGCCTCGATGCCCTGTTCGGCCGGGCCGCCGCACTGCGGGCGATCGATCTGGTCGAGCCTCGGAGCGTCATCGGAAAGAGCACGGTCGAATCGCTGCAGTCGGGGGCTCTCTACGGCTTCGCAGCCCAGATCGACGGCATGGTCGAGAGGTTCCGTGGCGAGTTGGGCGACTGCACGGTCATCGCCCCCGGCGGCCTGGCGTCGTTGATCTCGCCGGTAGCCACGTCGATCCAGCATGTCGAGCCGTTCCTGACCCTCCACGGGCTGCGCCTGGTCTACGACCTGAACCGGGAGGGCTGATCGCTGTGACCACCCCGACCGAGGACAACACGCCCTACCGCTTCGAGCCCACCTCCTCGGTGGCGGACCTCCTCGAGGGCTACGGCCATCTTGAGGACGGCGAGGAGACCGGTGTCGAGGTGACCGTTGCCGGTCGCCTGATGCTGCGACGCGACCAGGGCAAGTTGGCATTTGGCGTGCTCGCCGACCAGACCGGCCGCATCCAGCTGTTTGCCACCCAGGCCGCGACACCTGACTTCGACAGTTTCACCGGCCTCCACATCGGCGACTGGCTGGGGGTCACCGGCGAGGTCATCAGGACACGGCGGGGCGAGCTCTCGGTCCGTGTCGGTTCGTGGGTGCGCCTGGCCGAGGCCCGCCTCCCGTTCCCCGACAAGTGGCACGGCATCTCTGATCCCGATACACGGTTTCGTCAGCGCTACGTGGACCTGTGGGTGACCGACGAGGCCCGTCGGGTGTTCACGCTGCGCAGCCGGGCCGTGTCGCTGATGCGCCGCTGGCTCGAGGATCGGGACTTCATCGAGGTCGAGACCCCCGTGTTCCACCCGATTCCGGGTGGTGCCGCCGCAAGCCCGTTCACCACCCACCACAACGCCCTCGACGTTGACCTGTACCTGCGCATCGCCCCTGAGCTGTACCTCAAGAGGCTTACCGTGGGTGGCTTTGAGCGGGTGTTCGAGATTGCCCGGGTGTTTCGCAACGAGGGGCTGTCGACCCGCCACAACCCCGAGTTCACGATGCTCGAGCTCTACCAGGCGTATGCCGACTACGGCGACATCATGGTGCTTGTCGAGGAACTCGTGGACCACCTGGCCCAGGAGCTCCTGGGCACCACCTCGGTCGTCTATGACGGACGCGAGCTTGACCTCTCGGCACCGTGGAGGCGTGCCACCATGTTCGACCTCCTCGAGGAGCACAGCGGTCTCCGGGTCGACATGGACACGCCGCGTGCTGAGCTGGTCGGCTATTGCGAGGAGCGTGGCATACCCGTCGAGGACCATCACGGCGTGGGAAAGCTGATCCTGGAGCTCTACGAGAAGACGACCGAAGCCGAGCTCTGGGGTCCGGTATTCGTGACCGACTATCCCAAGGAGGTCTCGCCGCTGGCACGCGACCACCGTACGAACCCGGGGCTGGTTGAGAGGTTCGAGGGGATCGTGGCCGGACGAGAGATCTGCAACGCCTTCAGCGAGCTTGTGGACCCCGATGAGCAGAGGGCACGCTTCGGGGCCCAGGAGGCCGACAGGGCCGCCGGCGACGACGAGGCAATGGTCGTCGACGAGGACTACCTCCGTGCCCTCGAGTACGGCCTGCCCCCGACCGGCGGCCTGGGGATAGGCGTGGACCGGCTGGTGATGCTGCTTGGCGGGGTCTCTGCGATCCGCGACGTGATCCTGTTTCCGACGCTGCGGCCAGAGCAGGGTTTCCCAGAGAAGGGCTGACCCGCCGGCTGGCCTCTCAGTGGGACAGGTCAGCCACCCGTGCCAGGAGAAGGTCGCAGGTTGAGCGCAGAGTCGATACAGCCGGTGTGTCCGGCAGGTCGTCGAGCGAGGCGCGTGCGCTGTCGGTGAAGTCCATGGCGGTCCTGGTGGCGGCGTCGATGGCTGCGTCGGAGCGCACGATCATGCGGGCACGGTCCCGGGCGGCGTCATCGATTGGGCCGCCCAGCAGCCCGCGCAGGTCGTCGCCCGAGGGGCCGCCCAGCGCCAGGATCACCGGAAGGGTGTAGACGCCTTCGACGAGGTCGTTGCCTGCCGGCTTGCCCAGCTGTTCGTCGGTGGCGACCACGTCGAGGATGTCGTCGATCACCTGGAATGCCATTCCGTAGTGGTAGCCGAAGTCGGTGACCGCGCTGACCATCTGACGCGGGTGGCCTGCCACGATTGCGCCTACGCGTGCCGAGGTGGCGAGCAGGGCGG
This sequence comes from Acidimicrobiaceae bacterium, assembly GCA_002687745.1. GTDB lineage: Bacteria > Actinomycetota > Acidimicrobiia > Acidimicrobiales > MedAcidi-G1 > UBA3125. The sequence continues at coordinate 93,771 of NZBE01000011.1, forward strand.
CGGTCTTTCCGGAGATCGAGGTGAGGTAGGCGTCGCGGGAGCGGTCCACGTCGAATGCATGTTGCATCTCGCGGATCTGGCCTTCACAGAGGGACGCGATCGTGGAAGCCAGCAGGCCTGCCACCTCGGTTCCCAACCTGGCGGCTATCTCCGAGGCACGTGCCAGCAGGTAGTCACCGGCGAGTATGGCTTCGAGGTTGCCCCACCGGGCATTGACACTCTCGACGGTGCGCCTGGTGTCGGCACCGTCCATGACGTCGTCGTGGTAGAGCGAGCCCTGGTGCACCAGCTCGACGGCGATGCCGCCGTAGATGACGTCGTCGGTGGCGCTGACCGGTTCCGTGCTCGTGACGAGTGAGGCGGTGATGGCCAGTGCCGGCCTGATCCGCTTTCCGCCGGCGTCTATGAGGTGCCTGGCCACCTCGGTCAGGAAGGGGTCGTCAGCCTCGACGACGTGTCGGAGCCCGGCTTCAATCCTGGCCAGGTCGGCCGCCATGCCGGGTGGATCGAGGAGGGGTGTCGGGTTCGCCACCCGGGGAGGATAGGGCGTGGGGTGGGTTGGCCGAAACTGCCGGTCTCCAGAGCCGGCGGGTCGACCGGTTGTTGACACACCGGTACAGGTACACTTTGTGGACGAGTCCGGTGTTGGCGGGTCGCTCAGGCGGTTCGGCGGGCACCGGCCCACACATTTCGCAAGGAACCAGACAGGACAGGAGAAACCGGTTGTTCGAGCGGTTTACCGACAGGGCACGCAGGGTCGTGGTACTGGCCCAGGAAGAAGCGCGCCTCCTGAACCACAACTACATCGGTACCGAGCACATCCTGCTGGGGCTCATCCACGAGGGCGAGGGCGTCGCAGCCAAGGCCCTGGAATCCCTCGGCATCTCGCTTGAGGCCGTGCGCAGCCAGGTCGAGGACCTGATCGGCCAGGGCGGCAGTTCTCCGAGCGGCCACATTCCGTTCACCCCGCGTGCCAAGAAGGTGCTTGAGCTTTCGCTGCGCGAGGCACTGCAGCTGGGGCACAACTACATCGGTACCGAGCACATCCTGCTCGGGCTCATCCGCGAGGGTGAGGGCGTCGCTGCCCAGGTTCTCGTCAAGCTGGGAGCCGACCTGTCACGGGTGCGCCAACAGGTCATACAGCTGCTGTCTGGCTATTCGGGTGCCGGACCGGGTCAGGGCCCGGGCGAGAAGGCCGGTGCGAGCACCGGTGGCAGCAGCGGAGACTCGGCTTCGGGCTCGCTGGTGCTTGACCAGTTCGGGCGCAACCTCACCCAGGCCGCCCGCGACAAACAGCTTGATCCAGTTATCGGGCGGGCGAGCGAGACCGAACGCGTGATGCAGGTCCTGTCACGTCGCACCAAGAACAACCCGGTGCTGATCGGTGAGCCGGGCGTCGGCAAGACGGCCATAGTCGAGGGCCTGGCCCAGCTGATCGCCAACAATGATGTGCCGGAGACCATTGCCGACCGGCAGGTCTACACCCTCGACCTGGGCGCACTGGTTGCCGGCAGCCGCTACCGGGGTGACTTCGAGGAACGTCTCAAGAAGGTCCTCAAGGAGATCATGACCCGTGGCGACATAGTCCTGTTCATCGACGAGATCCACACCCTTGTCGGTGCCGGTGCAGCTGAGGGCGCTATCGACGCGGCTTCGATCCTGAAGCCCATGCTGGCCCGCGGCGAGTTGCAGACCATCGGCGCCACCACGCTCGATGAGTACCGCAAGCACTTCGAGAAGGATGCCGCCCTTGAGAGGCGATTCCAGCCGGTCAGGGTCGAGGAGCCGACGGTCACGCACACGATCGAGATACTCAAGGGCCTTCGCGAGCGCTATGAGACCCACCACCGGGTGACCATCACCGACCAGGCCCTCGTGGCTTCAGCCAACCTGGCCGACCGTTACATCTCAGACCGTTTTCTCCCTGACAAGGCCATTGACCTCATCGACGAGGCCGGCTCGCGGCTGCGTATCAGGCGCATGCACACCCCCGAGGACCTGCGCGACCTCGAGGTGGCGTTGGCCGAGGTGGTAATGCAGAAGAAGGCTGCCGTCGAGGCCCAGGACTTCGAGGAGGCCGGGGGTCTGCGAGACCGCGAGAAGGAGATTCTGACGGCGAAGGAGACCAAGGAGGCCGAGATCCGTTCGTCCGGTGTCGACCTGTTCGACGAGGTCGACGAGGAGGCCATCGCAGAGGTTCTCTCTCTCTGGACGGGTATCCCGGTGTACAAGCTCACCGAGGAGGAGACCCAGAAGTTGCTCCGCATGGAAGACGATCTCCACAAGAGGGTCATAGGCCAGGAGGACGCCATCAGGGCGGTCAGCCAGGCCATCCGCCGTACGCGTGCCGGCCTCAAGGACCCCAAGCGGCCATCGGGTTCGTTTGTATTCCTCGGTCCGTCGGGTGTCGGCAAGACCGAGTTGGCCAAGACCCTCGCCGAGTTTCTATTCGGCGATGAGGAGGCCCTTGTCTCGCTCGACATGTCCGAGTACATGGAGAAGCACACTGTGAGCAGGCTGGTGGGTTCACCTCCCGGCTATGTCGGCTACGACGAGGGGGGACAGTTGACCGAGGCTGTCCGGCGGCGTCCGTTCTCTGTGGTTTTGTTCGACGAGGTCGAAAAGGCCCATCCCGATGTGTTCAACACGCTGCTCCAGATTCTCGAGGAGGGCCGTCTGACCGACGCGCAGGGCCGATCCGTCGACTTCCGCAACACGGTCCTGATCATGACCTCCAACCTCGGTACGGCCGACCTGCGCAAGGCCAGTCTGGGCTTCACCAAGTCCGATGAGGCGGTCTCCTACGAGCGCATGAAGGTCAAGGTGAACGATGCCCTCAAGGACCACTTCAGGCCCGAGTTCCTGAACCGCATCGACGACACCATCGTCTTCCACGAGCTGACCGTTCCCGAGGTGACCCGTATCGTCGACCTCATGATCCGCCGTGTGTCGGCCCAGTTGGCCGGCCAGGGCCTGGGCCTCGAGTTGACCGATTCCGCCAAGGCTCATCTGGCACGTGAGGGCTACGACCCCACGATGGGTGCGAGACCGTTGCGGCGGGCCATTCAGCACCTTGTCGAGGATCCCCTCAGCGAGCGTCTGTTGAACAAGGAGTTCACGGCAGGCCAGATCGTCATTGTCGATGTGGCCACCGACGAGGAGAAGGCCGAGGCCTCCGCTGATGCCCCGGTCCTGGTGTTCCGCTCCATTGAGGGCTTCGAGCCACCGACGGTCGAGATGGCCGTAGAGGGCGCTGAGTAGACCAGCGGCCGGCAGCACCGCTGTCGCACCGTTCCCACGCGCGTGTCCTGCTGGCTAGCGTCGTGACCATGTCCCTGCTGCTGCTCCGTCCGCCGTCGCGGCCAGGGCTGGCCCCGGTGCGGCGCCACCTCTTTCGACTCCTGGTCCCGATGGTGCTCGTTGTCGTTTCGGCGTCGGCCTGTCGGGCTGATGCGACCGTGTCGGTTCGACTCGGTGAGGACGGCTCGGGCGTGGTCGAGGTCTCCCTGGCGCTTGATGACGAGGCGGTGGAGGCCGTTGGTGGAATCGACCACCAGATACGCCTCGAGGACCTTGAGGATGCGGGATGGGAGGTCGATGGGCCGGAGCGGTCCCCTGATGACGGTCTTACCTCGGTGGTTGCGACCAAGGGCTTTGAGGTGCCCGACAGGCTTCCACCGATCCTGGATGAGATCGCCGGGCCGGGGGTGTTCACCGACATGGGTCTCGTGCGGAATCGGTCGTTTGCACGTACGACGTGGAGCCTGTCGGGAAGGGTCGACCTGTCGGGCGGCCTTGAGGCCTTCAGCGACCCGGCCCTCAGCGAAACCCTGTCGGGTCTGCCGTTGGGTCGCACGCGGGAGGAGTTGGCGGAACTGGCCGGTTGTGTCGGCTGCGACCCGGCTGACATGTTCAGCCTGGACCTGGTCGTTGCACTGCCCGGTGAGGTTGTCGCCAACGCCGACAGGGTTGATGAAGGTTCAGCCGTGTGGGTCGTGGCGTTGGGGGACTCGACGGCGACGTCTGTCGACGTGTCGGGGTCTGTCGCCGACCGGGCCCCACGACTCTGGTTGGGGGCGTCGCTGACCCTGGCCTCGCTGCTGGTTGCGCTGGGCCTGTTCCGCCTGGTTCGCCGCAACCTGGGCCACAACCCACCTGGCCGACGGGTGCGGCACCTGCCCAGGCCGAGCCGAAGGCGCGGACGTCCTGCCGAGATCATCGAGCAGAGGCCGCCCGGCCCCGAGGAGCCCGTCGAGCAGCGCCTGGAGCTCGTCGTGCTCGGGGGGATCGGGGTGGTCTGGGACGGAGGAACCGACCCGGAGGGCCTGCTCGTCTCGTTTGTAAGGGAACACGGGGGCATAGCCGACCCGCGCGAGGTTGCCGACCGGTACCGTGCCGCCAGCCTGGGCCAGGTCTCAGCGGCGGAGTTCTGGTCCGCTGTCGGGGTGGCCGGTGATGTAGCGGACCTCGACGCGGGGTACCTGTCCGGTGTCAGGTTGCGGCCCGATGTCCCCGCGTTCCTCGACCAGATGCTCAAACGGGAGATGACGGTTGCATGCCTGACGAACGCTGTGCTCCCGTGGACCGTGCTGCTGCGGAGCAGGTTCAACCTTGATGGCCTGATCAGCCACTGGGTGGTCAGCGGTGAGGTGGGGGCACGCAAGCCCGGTCAGGCAATGTTCGAGGCACTCCGCCGCATGTCCGGGGTGCCTTTTTCAAACATGCTGCTGATCGATTCTGAGATTGCGACGCTCGAGGCGGCCCGAACCATGGGCATGTCGACGGTTCTGATGACCGGTACGGCGCTGGTGCCTGAGGGCTTCGCACACCCGACCATCGACTCGTTCTCGGGTCTCTTCCGCAGGACGGCTGATGAGCCCCCGGGCCGGTAGGGGGTCCGGGCCGGTATTCCCCTGACCCTGTCACAGGCCTTCTCTAGGGTCGCCGACATGTCGATTGATGTGACCCGATCAGGCAGCACACGGAGTGCCGGCAGGTCTCCCAGCGGGGCTGCCGGTCGTGGCGGCCGAACCTCGTTCGTGTGCTCCGGATGTGGGGCCTCCCAGCCAAAGTGGGTCGGTTGCTGCCCGGGGTGTGGCGAGTGGAACACGCTCGAGGAGGCCCCTGTGGGCGGCTCGACGGTGCTGCACACAGTTGATGCCGTGCCGCTGGCACGGGTGCCTCCCACGTCGTTCCGGGCGGTTCCCACCGGGATCAGCGAGCTCGACAGGGCCCTCGGTGGTGGTCTTGTTCCGGGGTCGGTGACCCTCGTGGGCGGAGAGCCCGGCATCGGAAAGTCGACGCTGACGCTGCAGTTGGCGGCTGAGCAGGTGCGTTGCGGCCGGAGCGTCCTGATGGTCTGCGCCGAGGAGTCGACCACCCAGGTGAGAGGACGTGCAGAGAGGCTGGGTGGCCTCCACGATGACCTGCTGGTCACCTCTGTTTCCTCGATCGACGGAGTCGTCGATCTCGTCGACCGGCACCGGCCCGACCTGTTGGTCGTGGATTCCATCCAGACCGTCCACCTGGCATCGGCCACCGGTGGAGCGCCGGGAAGCGCCGGTCAGGTCAGGGCCTGTGCCCAGCGCCTCGTGGTCGAGGCCAAGGCCCGTGGTCTGGCGACCGTTCTCGTCGGGCACCTGACCAAGGACGGCTCGCTGGCCGGGCCCAAGGTGCTCGAGCACGTGGTTGACACCGTTACCGAGCTGGCCGGCGACCGCCACCACGCGCTGCGCCTGCTGCGGGTCTCCAAGCACCGCTTCGGTCCCACCGACGAGTTGGGCCTGTTCGAGATGGCCTCCGCTGGACTGGTGCCGGTCGACGACCCCAGCGGCCTGTTCCTGGCCGACCGGTCCGTCGGTACGTCCGGCTCGGTCGTGCTCCCGGCCATGGAGGGGCACCGGACCCTCCTTGTCGAGTTGCAGGCACTCGTGGCAAGGTCAACCACGCCCCACCCCCGGCGTTCCTCACAGGGTGTCGACCAGCGTCGCCTGGCGCTGCTGCTGGCGGTCCTCGAGCGCCGGGTCGGTCTGGACCTGTCCGGCGTCGATGTCTACGCCACCGCCGTCGGGGGTGTGCAGGTGACCGAACCCGGTTCCGACCTGCCTCTTGCTCTGGCGGTCGTGTCGGCGGCCACCAACCGGTGTCTGGTCGCTCAGGTGGTGGCATGTGGCGAGGTCGGCCTGGGGGGAGAGGTTCGCCAGGTGGCGGGTCTCGAGCGGCGCCTGCACGAGGCCCACCGCCTGGGGTTCAACCGGGCGATCCTCCCCGCGTCGGCTCCTGAGCCACCGGCGGGCATGACCGCAGTGCGGGTGGACACCCTTGCCGACGCCGTTGTGGCCGCCGGCCTCTCCCCCGGGCCTGCCGGGTCCGGAGTGGTGGTGTCGGCTGACCCTGTGGTGTCGACGGAGCCGCCACCCATGGGCTAGGCAGGGGCCATGAGAATCAATCTGCCTTCCGGTACTGCTGCTGAACGGGTGTGTCCGGCAACTGGTTCAGCAAGCCGTGGTCTGGTCGTTGTTCCCGACATCATGGGCCTGCGGCCCCTGTGCGACGGCATCGTGGCGGACGTGTCAGCTGCGACCGGCTGGTCGGTGTGTGCATTCGAGCTCTATCCGGGTCAGGAGCACCTGGACCTCGAAGGGCGTCACGAGGCTGCAGGTGCTCTGAGCGATGAGCGGGTGCTCGGCGATGCCATCGCCGCAGCCGATGCCACGGGTGCCGAAACCGTCGGAATCCTGGGCTTCTGCATGGGCGGCATGTACGTGATGAAGGCCGTGACCACGGGGCGGTTCGACCGGCACTGCCCCTTCTACGGCATGATCAGGGTGCCTGAGCGCTGGTACGGCGTTGGCCAGGGTGAGCCCCTCGCCGCGCTGTCAGAGGGCGACGCCTCGTCGGTGCTGGCGATCATCGGGTGCGATGACCCGTACACCCCTCCGGTCGATGTCGATGACCTCGAGGCAACCGGTGCCACCGTGGTGCGCTACGAGGACGCCGGCCACGGTTTCGTCCATGATCCTTCCCGGCCTTCGCACCGGGCAGCCGATGCAGCCGATGCCTGGAAGCGGGTCCTCGAGTGGATGGGTGCCTGAGCAGACAGGTCAGCTCAGGTCAGCGGGCCCTGATGGTCAGCTGTTCGCGGTTGGTGACGCGGTAGGTCCGGTCGATCTGTTCGATCCATCCGAGCCTGATGAACGAGGCGATTGCCTTGTTGACACGTTCCCGCGAGGCCCCGACCATGCCGGCCAACTCCTCCTGGGTGATCGGGAGGAGGAATTCGTCTGACTCTCCGGCCAGTTCCAGGAGCCGCTTGGCGGTGCGGCCCGTTACGTCGAGGAACACGGAGTCGGCCAGGGCTTCGTCCATATTGCGTAGCCGTCTGGCGAGCATCTCGACCACGGGCCAGAGCAGGGAGGGGTCTGACTGGTAGAGGTTGTTCAGCGGCTCGTAGGGGACCGCGGTGATCACCGACACTTCGAGGGCACGGGCCTCGGCGGATCTGCCCCGCCCGCTGAACAGGCCCATCTCGCCGAACAGGTCACCGGGCTCCATCAGGGCCACCATTGATTCGCGGCCATCGATCGACTTGTTGGCAATGGCGATTCGGCCCGAGACGACCACGTAGAGCTCATCGGGGGTGTCTCCCTCTTCGAAGATGACGTCTCCGCGTTGCAGGTCACGGTCAGTCGACACCGCTGCGATGGCGTCGAGGTCGGCTGGGCCGAGGCCGGAAAAGAGCGTTGTTTCGCTGAGGAGGGTGGTGTCTGGCATGTCGGTTGGCCATGCTAGTTAGGTGCACGACCGTCAATCAGCATCGACCGCAACCAGAGGGGTGTCCCGGCTGCCATCCGGGTGTTCGCCATGAGCGTGTGGACCGTTGTTGTGGCCGCCGGGGAGGGCCGCAGGTTCGGCTCCGACAAGCAGTCGGCTGACCTGGGGGGAGTGTCTGTGCTCGGTCGTTCGGTCGCTACTGCGTCTGCGGTCTCGGACGGGGGGGTTGTCGTTGTCGGAGAGAGCCGGGTCGAAGGGGTCCGGGCGCTCATGGCCGGTGTTGTCGGTGTTGTCGAGGTGGTCGGCGGTGGAGCCACCCGTTCTGCATCGGTGAGGGCGGGTCTTGCGTCGGTTCCCGGTTCTGTCGAGGTGGTGCTCGTGCACGACGGTGCCCGGCCCCTCGCTACCGAGGCCGTCTACGGGCGTGTGATCGCCGCCGTGAGAGCCGGAGCCGATGCCGTGGTTCCGGCTGTAGCCGTTTCCGACTCGCTGCGGTCCACATCGGGTGGCGTCGTCGACCGCGAGTCGGTTGTGGCGGTGCAGACCCCTCAGGGATTTCGGACCGCTGCGATCAGGGCCGCCCATGCCGCTGGAGGAGATGCCAGCGACGACGCCACGTTGGTGGATGTCAACGGTGGCAGAGTGGTGGTCGTGGAGGGTGAGACAGACAACGTGAAGATCACCCGACCGGTCGACCTCGAGGTCGCCAGGTGCCTGTTGGCGGAAGGATTCCAGGATGCCTGAGATGCGGGTGGGGCAGGGATTCGACGTCCACCCGTTCTCCGAGGATCCGGCCCGGCAGCTGGTGCTGGGCGGAGTGGTGCTGGAGGGCCCTGGCCTCGTTGGGCACAGCGACTCCGACCCGGTCTCACACGCCTGCATCGATGCCCTGCTGGGTGCAGCAGGTATGGGCGACATCGGGGAGCGCTACCCCGATACGGATCCGGCCCTTTCCGGTGCCGACAGCGTCAGCCTTTTGGCCGACACCATCGCCGCACTGGATTCCGAGGGCTGGCGGGTGGTCAACCTGGACTGCACGGTTGTGCTCGAGGCACCGAGGCTGGCACCGCACCGGGCTGCGATTCGGGATCGCCTGGGTTCGGTGGTCGGTGCACCTGTATCGGTGAAGGCCAGGCGGGCCGAGGGCCTCGGCGCCCTGGGTCGCCGTGAGGGGATCGCTGCAATGGCAGTGGTCCTGTTGGAGCGAGGGTGAGCGCGCCCAGGGGCCGACGTGGGCCTGCTCGGGGTGGCGGCGGTGCCGGTGGTCGTGGTGGTGGACGCGGGCGCGGCCCGGGACGTGACACAAGGTCACGGGGCGGTGGTGGCCAACGCGGATCCACCCCCGTTCGGGGACGTTCCACAGAGCCCCCGAAGGGCCTCGGCGGCGACCAGGTTGAGGGCAGGCACGCCGTTCGTGAGCTGCTGCTGGCTGGTACCCGTCGCACGAGGGAGGTGGTGCTGGCTGCCGAGATGGATTCGGCTCCGATCCTCGATGACATAATCGACCTGGCCGACGAGGCGAGGGTCACGATCCGTGAGTTGCCGCGTTCCAAGTTCGAGTCGATGGCCAGGACCGATGCCCCTCAGGGCGTGCTGGCAATGGCTGCACCTCTTCGGGACCACGGGTTGGAGGAGCTGGTGCACCGTGATGCCTCGGGTGCCGATCCGTTCCTGTTGATGCTCGACGGGATCACCGACCCGGGGAACCTGGGGGCGATCCTGCGTTCCGCCGAGTGCGCCGGCGTGACCGGTGTGATCATGCCGAGGCACCGTGCCGCCAGGGTCTCACCCACGGCTGCCAAGGCTGCAGCCGGGGCAGTCGAGCACCTGCGCATGGCGAGCGTGTCCGGCCTGCCCAAGGCCATGGGCCGCCTCGCCGACGCCGGCATCTGGTCGGTTGGGCTCGACGTCGGTGGTGACCAGCTGATCCACGACCTGAAGGTGGCCGACCAGCCGTTGGCCCTGGTGATGGGTGCCGAGGGTGCGGGTCTTTCGCGCCTCGTCAGGGAGCGCTGTGACGCCCTGGCGCACATCCCGCTACGGGGGGTGCTGGGGTCCATGAACGTGTCGGCTGCGGCTGCCGTGGCCCTGTTCGAGGTTGCACGCCACAGGACCATGCCCGGCGGGGAGAGCTGAGCCCGAGGTCGGATTCGAACCGACGACCTGACGCTTACAAGGCGCCTGCTCTGACCAACTGAGCTACTCGGGCGGGATGGCGCGAAACGTGGTGCGTAATGGCCTCACGCCGCGATTCCCTCGGCCCTAAGGGTACTTAGGTCGCCCGGCAGTGGGGTTCTCCGGATCGAGGGCAGCAATAGACAGGCCACGGGTCATCAGTGGCCTTGGCAGCTACCACCTCCAGGTACCTGAACTACCCTTCGCGTACCACTGCAGCCGGGGAGGAGTGGTCCGATGACAGCCGATGAGAGCACTGCTGCCGATCTGGATGAGGACCAGATCCGCGTGGATCTGGCCGCAGCCTTCCGGCTCGCCGCCAGGATGGATCTCCACGAGTCGGTTGCCAACCACTTCAGCGCAACCGTCTCACCGGACGGCAAGCGGTTCCTCTGCAACCCCAGGTGGCGGCACTTCGCCCTGGTGAAGGCCAGCGAACTGCTGCTCCTGGATGCCGACGACCCGACGACCATGGACCGGCCGGATGCACCTGATGCCTCCGCCTGGTGCATCCACGGTGCGATCCATGCCCGCATTCCGACCGCCAGGGCTGTGTTGCACTGCCACCCCCCCTATGCCACGGCCGTGTGTGGCCTGGCCGACCCGACCATTCCGCCGATCGACCAGGCCACGGCACGCTTCTGGGGCCGCACTGTCTACGACATGGAGATCAGCGGTCCGCCAGACGATCCGGTCGAGGGCACCCGGGTGGCTGAGGCCATGGTGGGTAACACGGTGATGATGATGGGCAACCACGGCGTGACGGTGGTGGGCGAGACGGTCGCCCACGCCTTCGAGGAGCTCTACTACCTGGAGCGGGCCTGTCGGAACGTGGTGCTTGCCCTCAGTTCGGGCAGGCCGTTACGCGTCATGGATGATGCCCTGGCGGCGAGCGTGGTCCGGATGTGGTCACGCTTCACCGACCAGGGTGTGGCCCACTTCAACGAACAGAAGGCACTCCTGGACCTCGAGGATTCCAGTTACCGGGACTGACAGGGGGTGGTGTGCCTCCAACCGGTACGGATAGGTCGGCGCCACGGAGGCAATGCCCAGGGGGGGTGCTTGTAAAGGCCTTCCTGCTGGGTGATGATCACCACATGGCCCTGACCCAGCGAGACCGGGAGATCCTGGACTTCGAGCGCACCTGGTGGGATTCCCCTGCCCCGAAGGATGTCCAGATACTGGAACGCTTCGAGTTGTCGGCCACCCGCTACCAGCAGCTGTTGACCACCCTGCTCGAGGACGAGGAGGCGATGGCCTACGACCCGCTCGTCGTCCGACGGCTCCAACGGCAGCGCGAGAGGCGCCGCCGCGCACGCTTCGAGAGCCCGGTGGTCGAGGACACCAAGTGAACGTCCGGCGGCGCGGGCGCAACGTCGGGCTGGGCCCCAGCAACCCGGCAGCAGCGCCCAGGGCGTTCCTCCTGATAGCCGTGGCGCTGGTAATCGGCCTGGTCCTGTTGTGGAAGGCGGTGGACAGCGATGTCGGCACCGTGGCCGTAACCGGGCCGGCCGGTGACGATGACCAGGTTCAGGTCGACGAGGACCCTGATGTGGTCGAGACAGTTGCCCCTGACGACTCCGCTGATGTGGCACCCACCACCGAGGCCCCCGTTGTGACGACCACCACCGCAGTGGTCCTGTTCCCGAGCCGGTCACCCAGCGAGGTGAAGGTCCTCGTGGCAAACGGTTCAGGCATAGGCGGCGCAGCCGGAGCTGTAACCGACATCTTGAACCCCAGGGGCTACGCCCTTGAATCGCCGGCCAACGCCAACCGCACCGACGTGTCGGGCATCTTCTACCGGTCCGGCTTTGCCGACGATGCCCGGATGGTCATGGAGGTCGTCGCGCCGGGCAACCCGGACCTGTTGTCCCAGATGCCCACAGGGGGACTGTCGGTTCCCGACGGCACCCTTGAGCGCCTGGCCAATGCCGACGTCGTAGTCGTACTCGGCGCTGATGGAATCATCTACTCGGGCTGAGGTTTCGCCGGTGCGGGTGGTGGCCGCACCTGACAAGTTCAGGGGAACCGGATCCGCTCAGCAGGTCGCCGACGCCATCGAAGGTGCGGTCTCGTCGTTGGGTGGAGGCACCGACAAGGTCCCCATGGCCGACGGCGGAGAGGGAACTCTCGACGTCCTGGGAGGACCCAACAGGTCGAGCATCGTGACCGGACCGCTGGGTGAGCCGGTCGAGGCGCAGTGGCGGCTCGACGGCAGCACCGCCGTCATAGAGATGGCGCGGGCCTCCGGCCTCGAGTTGGCCGGAGGGCAGGTGGGCAACAGCCCTCTGGATGCCACCACGGCCGGCACCGGTGAGCTGATCCTGGCTGCCGTTGAGAAGGGAGCGCGGCGGGTAGTCATCGGTCTGGGCGGTTCGGCAACGACCGACGGTGGGCTGGGTGCGCTCAGGGCAATGGGTTTGCCGGCGCGGTATCGTGGCATTGAGTTGCTCGTCGCCTGCGACGTGAGGACACGCTTCGTGGATGCGGCCGAGGTGTTCGGTCCCCAGAAGGGTGCCAGCCCGGCGCAGGTGGCGATGTTGCACGGTCGCCTCGAGAGGCTCGCCCAGGTCTATGTAGAGGAGCACGGTGTCGATGTGGCGGGCCTGGACAGGTCGGGAGCCGCCGGTGGCCTGGCCGGCGGTCTGGCGGCGTTTGGTGCAAGCCTTGTCGACGGTGTCGACCTGGTCGCCGAGGAGGTGGCACTCGACGAGGTTGTGGCAGGTGCCGACCTGGTCGTCACCGGAGAGGGGCGCCTCGACGAGGCGTCGTTTGAGGGCAAGGTGGTGGGTGGCGTCGCCGCCCATGCGGCGGCGGCAGGCGTTCCCCTGCTGGTGGTTGCAGGACAGGTGGATCAGGGTGTGGCCGGTCGGGTTGAGGCGATCTCGCTGGTCGAGGAGTTCGGTGAGGTACGGGCGACCACCGACACCCTCGCCTGTGTGGAGGAGGCGGTTGTGTCCAACCTGAGCTGGCGCTGGTCGGCTTGAGCCGGATTTCCCCTGATGGTGCGGAATCCTGACCGCTTTGGTAGGGTTTATCTCTGATGAGGCGGTCGCCGTTCAGCCCGCCCCCCCGGAACGACGAACAGGTGGAACCAATGGCTGTAACCGTACGAATCCCGACGACGCTTCGACCTCTCACCGGTGGGGCACCCGAGGTGGCTGTCGATGCTGCAACCGTGGGCGAGGCACTGACTGCTCTCGACCAGTCACATCCCGGCTTCGGTGAGCGCATCCTCGACGAGGCCGGTGCACTGCGACGCTTCGTGAACGTCTTCGTCAGCGACGACGACGTGCGCTTCCTCGACGGTCTCGCAACACAGGTGCCCGACGGCGACACTGTCGCCATCGTCCCGGCTGTAGCCGGCGGCTGAACCCGGGCCGGCTGCGACCGGCCTCAGACGGTTTCGCGCCACGGGTTGGCGCCCTGACAGGTTGTGATTCACCGCTGCTGCTGGTTGGATTGGCACTCGCACCATGAGAGTGCCAACGGCGTGGCGTACCCCGCCCCCGGGCCATCTCACACACCACGGGTCTGCGTGACCCACTTATGAAAGGCATCCGCTGATGGCGAAGATCATCTCGTTCGACGAGCAGGCCCGCCGGTCTCTCGAAAGTGGCATGGACCAGTTGGCCGACGCAGTACGCGTCACCCTGGGCCCCAAGGGACGCAACGTAGTGCTCGACAAGAAGTGGGGCGCCCCCACGATCACCAACGACGGCGTCTCGATCGCAAAGGAGATCGACCTCGAAGATCCCTACGAGCGCATCGGCGCCGAGCTGGTCAAGGAGGTCGCCAAGAAGACCGACGACGTGGCAGGCGACGGCACCACCACGGCAACCGTCCTGGCCTGGTCGATGGTCCACGAAGGCCTCCGCAACGTCGCCGCCGGCGCCAACCCGATGTCTGTCAAGAAGGGCATCGAGGCAGCCGTCGCCGCCGCTGTCGGGGCCATTGGCGACGCCTCGGTGGACGTGTCCAGCGACAAGGACCAGATCGCCAACGTGGCCGCCATCTCGTCGGCCGACGTGGAGATCGGCTCCATGATCTCCGAGGCGATCGACAAGGTCGGCAAGGACGGCGTCATCACCGTCGAAGAGGGCCAGACCTTCGGAATGGAGATGGACCTGGTCGAGGGAATGCGCTTCGACAAGGGGTACATCTCGCCCTACTTCGTGACCGACCCGGACCGCATGGAGGCCGTGCTGGAGGACCCCTACATCCTGCTGGTCGGCTCCAAGATCTCAGCTGTACGTGACCTGGTTCCGGCCCTCGAGAAGGTCATGCAGGCCGGCAGCAACCTCGTGATCATCGCCGAGGACGTCGAGGGCGAGGCCCTCGCCACGCTCGTCGTCAACAAGATCCGCGGCACGTTCACCTCGGTGGCCATCAAGGCCCCGGGCTTCGGCGACCGTCGCAAGGCGATGCTCCAGGACATGGCGATCCTCACCGGAGGCCAGGTCATCTCCGAAGAGGTCGGCCTCAAGGTCGACGGTGTAACCCTCGAGATGCTGGGCCGTGCCCGCAAGATGGTGGTCACCAAGGACGAGACAACCCTCGTCGAGGGTGCCGGAGACGAGGCCGATATCGCGGGCCGTATCGCCCAGATCAAGGGCGAGATCGACAACACCGACTCCGACTACGACCGCGAGAAGCTCCAGGAGCGCCTCGCCAAGCTGTCCGGCGGCGTGGCCGTGCTCAAGGTAGGTGCCGCCACAGAGGTTGAGCTGAAGGAGAAGAAGCACCGCATCGAGGACGCTGTCTCCACGACCAAGGCAGCTATCGAAGAGGGTGTGGTCGCCGGTGGCGGCGTGACCCTGCTGCGTGCCCAGGAGGCAGCGGCAGCTGCCGGCGAGGGTCTCGAGCGTGATGAGGCGACCGGTGCACGCATCGTGGCCAAGGCTCTTGAGGCGCCCCTGTACCAGATCGCCGTGAACGCCGGAATGGAGGGTGGCGTCATCGTCGAGAGGGTGCGTGCCCTCGATGGCCCCAACGGCCTCAACGCCGAGACGGGCGAATACGAGGACCTCGTTGCCGCCGGCATCATCGACGCCGCAAAGGTCACCCGGTCGGCCCTGCAGAACGCAGCGTCCATCGCAGCGCTGTTCCTCACGACCGAGGCTGTCATCGCCGACGCACCCGAGGAGGGTGCCGGTGGCGGTGGAATGCCGGACATGGACTTCTGATCCGGCCGGCCCACCCGGCCAGGTCCACCGGACCGATCTGTTGCGGAGCGCCCTGCGGGGCGCTCCGTGGCGTTTTGGGGCCACAGGCGTGTTCACTGGTGGCCGTGAGAGCACGATGCCGTGTCGGGGGAGGTTGAGGTGGCGGCCAGGGGACGTACGTCGCGGGCCCTGACCCGTCGTATTGACGGAGATCGGAGCAGGCGGACCCCCGACGACCTGATCGTCGAGGAGCCGATGTCGATCCGTGTCGACGGCAACCTCGTTGCCACGACCATGCGTACGCCCGGCGACGACTTCGACCTTGCGGTCGGATTCTGCGTGACAGACGGTGTGCTGGCCGGAGTCCCGGTAAGGGGTGTGCGCTACTGCGGTGACGGGTCGGTGGCGGAGTCGGAGTTCAACGACGTAACGGTCGAGACCGGCGGCCTCGCACCGGAGCCCACGCCACGCATCGGTCCGGCCTCGTCATCGTGTGGCCTGTGCGGATCCCTGGCACTTGAGGAACTCTCCGAACGTCTGGCACCCCTCGAGGTCGAGCCGTTCGACCTCGACATCCTTTCCGGACTGTCCGACCGAATCGGTGCTGGGCAGCCGCTGTTCGGCGCAACCGGAGCCGTTCACTCGGCGGTCGCATTTGACCGCTCCGGCGAGCCGGTGGTGGCACGCGAGGACATCGGCCGCCACAACGCAGTCGACAAGGTTGTCGGCCACCTCCACCTCAACGGGCTCCTACCTGTCACGGACCTCGGCCTCTGGGTGAGCGGACGTGCTTCCTTTGAGATTGCGCAGAAGGCGTGGGCCGCCGGGTTTGCAGCCCTCGTCGCCGTCAGCGCCCCTTCATCCCTGGCTGTGGAGACCGCCCGGACAGCAGGATTCCAGCTGGGCGGCTTCGCAAGGGGCCGACGCCTGAACCTCTACACGGGGGACTGAACCGGTTCCTGAGGTTTCCGGGGTACCGGGTGGGCTCGGCGCTACCTAGAATCCGCTGCAATGACCGAACCAGTCTCCCCCTCTGATGGCCTCTGTGTCATTCACCTGTTCCTCCGGGTCAGGGCGAACACAGATGCAGACGCCGTGTGTGCAGCGGTGGCTTCTGCTGGTGCGGCTGGCGACCAGGTGGTTCCGGTTGCCGTTCTCGGGCACAAGGCCGACATGGCCCTCATGGCACTCGGCGACGACCTCTGGAGGCTCCGCGACCTCCAGACGGCCGTGGTGGCCGCAGGCCTTGAGGTGGTCGAGAGCTACGTGTCAATGACCGAGGTCTCCGAGTACTCAGCCGGGGTGCCCGATGAGATGAAGCAGGCCCGCCTCTATCCGCAACTTCCCCCCGAGGGAAAGCCGGCGTGGTGCTTCTACCCGATGTCAAAGAGCCGGACAGTCGGGGCCAACTGGTTCACCCTGCCCTTCGACGAGCGGATGGAGCTGATGCTCGAGCACGGTGCCTCCGGCCGTGCCTTTGCCGGCCGGATCCTCCAGGTGGTCACCGGCTCGACCGGCGTCGACGACTACGAGTGGGGGGTGACCCTGTTCGGAGAACACCCCGACGACCTCAAGGAGGTCGTCTACACGATGCGCTACGACAGGGCCTCAGCCATATACGCAGAGTTCGGATCCTTCTACACGGGAATGGTCGACGACATCGACGTGGTGCTGCGCCGAGTCGGCTGCCGTTGACGGTTCCCGGCAGCAGGGCACGTGAACGCCTCCACCTTCAGCGCCGCCGACCTGCTGGCTGATCGGACCCTGACGGGTTCTGAGTTCTGCCGGGCTCTCACCGAGCGCACCGACGCCTATCTTGGGGATGTGTTCGAGGCCGGTGACCCGCCGGACTCAACGGCACTGGTGGCGGTAGGTGGATACGGCCGGCGGGAGCTCTGCCCCGGCAGCGACATCGACGTGGTTCTGCTCACCGGCCCGGGCGTCGATGTCTCAGACCTTGCGCAGGGCATCTGGTATCCGCTGTGGGACGCGGGCTTCAAACTCGGCCACCAGGTGGGGACGGTTGAGCAGATTCTGGCTGTCGCCGACGGCGACCTGGACACGGCCACCAGCCTCCTTGCAGCCCGACACGTCGCCGGCGACATAGGTCTGGCAACTGAGCTGGCCGACGGGGGTCGAGACCAGTGGATGGGCAGCGCCGAAGCGAACCTGGAGGCGCTGACCACCAGGGTCGCAGAGAGACACGGGCTGCACGGCGAAGTTGCATTTCGTCTGGAACCCGAGTTGAAGGAGGGCCGTGGCGGCCTCCGCGATGTCCACTCGCTGGCATGGGCCGAAGCCACCGAACCGGTGTTGCACTCCTCTGAGGCGGCGGGCCTGTCACATGCCTTCGAGGTGCTCCTTGCCGTCCGGGTGGAGTTGCACCGGGTAACCGGTGGGCGTTCAGACAGGCTTCTCCTCGAGTTGCAGGACGAGGTGGCCGAGAGGCTCGGCCATCACGATGCCGACCGGCTCATGGCCGACGTAGCGGCGGCGGCCGCCGCCATCACATGGGTGGGCGATGGCGCCTACCGGCGGATACGCCGGGCTCCCCGGGGCAGACGCTGGAGTTGGTCGACAGGCCGCTCCAGGCCCGAGCTGGTCGAGCTCGGCTATGGAATCATGTTGGATGACGACCGGCTGTTCCTGGCCGAAGATGTCCCGGTCGGCGATGACCCGGTTCTCCCCCTGCGTGTAGCGGCCGCGGCCGCGGCCCGGGGGGCCTACATGGACCGCCTGATGTTGCAGCGCCTCACCGCAGGCTCCCCACCCATTCCCGATCCCTGGCCCGACGAGGCCCGTTACCTGCTGGAGGGTCTGCTTCTGGCCGGCCCCAGCCTGGTGCAGGTTGTCGAAGACCTTGACCAGGTTGGGTTGTTCGTCCGCCTCATTCCTGAGTGGGAGCCGTGTCGACACAGACCACAGCGCAACGCATACCACCGTTTCACAGTCGACCGTCACCTGCTGGAGGCGACAGCCGAGGCCGGGCGTCTCAGCCATGCGGTTGACCGACCCGACCTGTTGGTCGTGGGAGCCCTGCTGCACGACATCGGCAAGGGCTATCCCGGTGACCACACCGAGGTGGGGATAGGCCTTGTGCGAACAATCGCCACGCGAATGGGGTATCCCGGCGACGACGTGGACCTCCTTGTGGCAATGGTCGAACACCACCTGCTCCTGCCGGACGTGGCGACGAGGCGCGACCTTGACGACTCCGGGACAATTCTGGCTGTCGCCCAGTCGGTGCAGAGCCAGAGTCTGCTCGGCCTGTTGGCGGCCCTCACCGAGGCCGATTCCCTGGCTACCGGCCCCTCGGCATGGAGTCGATGGAAAGCCAACCTGGTTGGTGACCTGGTGGCGCGGGTCGACTACGTGCTTGCCGGAGGCGACGTATCCGAACTGGTCGTCGGGGTGTTTCCCAGCATCGAACAGCGTGCCCTGCTCAACGCTGGCGAGGATCTGGTCTGGGGCGAGGGGCCAACCCTCACGGTCGTCACCACCGACATGCCTGGTGTGTTCTCCAAGGTTGCCGGGGTGCTCGCCCTCAACGGCCTCGACGTGCTGGATGCCTCGGCACACTCCGAGGGGGGCCGTGCCCTGTCGGTGTTCAGGGTGACGGGCGTGTTCGGACAGGACCCTGACTGGGATCAGGTGGCACGGCAGGTGGAGCGGGCCCTGACAGATCGCCTGGCAATAGTGGCCCGTCTGGGGGAGAGGTCCCGGACCTACCGCCAGTCCCCGACCTCCGCACGACCCGTCAGCCCGCGGGTGACCGTGGACAACGAGGCCTCAACCGTGGCGACCGTGCTCGAGGTGAGCTGCCCAGACAGCATCGGTGTGCTCTACCAGATCACCAGCGCATTTGCGGAGCTTGGCCTCGACATCGTGAGTGCACGGGTCCAGACGATCGGGTCCGATGTGGTCGACGCCTTCTACCTTCGTGACGGGTCAGGGGAGAAGATCACCGACTCCGACCGCCTCGCTGAGATCGAGTCGTCGGTGCTGGGCTGGGTGAAGGTGGACCTCTGAGCCGGTGTCTCCGGTTGTTGTCGCCTACGGTCCGGTGGCATGAACGAACCGGGCCACGCTCCGCCGACCCGTCAGGAACTTCTCCGGTGGGCTGAGTCGTTGTCGGCAATCGCGCGCACCGGCCTCGGCTTCACCGAGGTCCTCTACGAACAGGAACGCTTCGAGGAGGTTCTCAGGGTGGCTGCCGACATCCGTGTGCGGGCCGAGTCAGGTGGGGACACCCCGGACGTCGGTGAGTTGATGGACGGGTGGCTGGCGTCGGTTGGCGACGGGGTTCCCGGCTACGTGACCCCCAAGTCGACTGTGGCGGCGGTGGTCGGGAATGAGGACGGAGAACTGCTGCTCGTGCAGCGGGCCGAGTCCGGGCTGTGGCTCTACCCGACCGGCTGGGCCGACGTCGGCTACTCCCCGGCCGAGGTCGTCATGAAGGAGGTCCTCGAGGAGACCGGCATCCACTGTGAGGTGGTCAGGCCCATCGCCATCCTGGACGGCTTCCGGCTGGGCTTCACCGGTATCCCGCTCTACTCGCTGGTCTTCCACTGCCGCATGACGGGTGGCGAGTTGAAGGCGCATCCGCTCGAGTGCCGCGATGTCGGGTTCTTCGCCGAGGGCAGCCTCCCCGATGACACGATCCTGCCCGACGAGTGGGCCGACGAGGCGTTCAGGGCCATCCGCGGCGAACACGTGGACGTCCGCTTCGATGCGCCCCGTGACCCACCGTGGCGGGAGGATGAGCCGGCCTGACCGTCAGGACTTACCGGGCTGGTTCCGCAGGAAGTCCTCGATGTCGGCCACCAGGCGGTCCGGGTTGCTGTCGGGCTCCTCGTCGAAGTCCGCCTCGAGGCGCTCGACGTACTCCGCGGTGTCCTCGTCCTCGGCCACCAGGTCGCTCACCTGGCGCTCGTATGCCGCTGCGGCGATCTCGAGGTCGGTACAGGGAATGGTCGTTCCCAGCACGGTGCTCAGGCCCTCTACCAGGGCCAGGGCGGCCTTGGGGGAGGGGGCGCTCGAAACGTAGGCCGGCACGCTCGCCCACAGCGAAGCCGTCGGTATCCCCGCTGAGCGCAGCCCCGTTCCCAGCACACCGACTATGCCCGTGGGTCCCTCGTAGGTGGACGGCGAGAGGTTCAGGTGCTCGGCGATCGTCTCGTCGTCGGAGGTTCCGTACACCTGCACGGGTCGCGTGTGGGGCACGTCGGTCAACAGGGCGCCGAGGGTGACGGCGAGGCTGGCACCCACCTCGTTGGCGGTGGTGACCACGTGGTCGACGAAGGTCCGCCAGCGCAGCTGAGGCTCGTGTCCGGTGAGGACGACCAGGTCGTGTCCGGTTCCGGGGATGTGTGCGGCGTACACGCTCGTTGAGGGCCAGGCAATGTGGCGAGAACCCTCGTCGTCGAGGTGGACGTTCGGCCGTGCCACGGTGAAGTCGAAGAAGTCCTCAGCGTCGATGGTTGCCACCTCCGCCGACTGGAAGTGGTCGCGCACGTAGCGGGCAGCCGTTGACGACGCCTCGCCGGCGTCGTTCCAGCCTTCAAAGGCTGCAACAAGAATCGGCGATTCGAGGTCGCTGATCCTCGCTGCGTCGGTCCAGTGCAGGTGGGGTGCCGGAGAGCCAACCATCATCGGAGGCTACCGGTAGCCGGTGCAGCCCGCGCCGGACAGGTGGGCGATCCGGTCGGCAGGCCGGGGCCTCCTACAATCTGTCCGGATGGATGATTCGATGGTCGAGATTCGTGAAGCCACCGAGGTGGATGACGCCCTGCTGGAGGCGATGGCCCGGCTGGTTCCACAGTTGTCAGGCTCCAGTCCCGCTCCAGACCGTGGAGAGCTCGCCACGATCGTGGACTCGGAGGCATCGATCCTGCTCCTGGCTGAGGAACACGGTGAGATCCTGGGGGCAATGACGCTCGTGGTCTTCCGTATTCCAACAGGTGTGCGGGCCTGGATCGAGGACGTCGTCGTGGACGAGGCAGCCCGTGGCCGAGGCGTGGGCGAGGCCCTCAACCGGGCCGCCATCCAGCGTGCCACCGAGGCCGGTGCCAGGACCGTGGACCTGACGTCGCGCCCGTCAAGGGAGGCCGCCAACCGCCTCTACAGCCGCCTCGGCTTCGAACAGCGTGACACCAACGTCTACCGCCTGAAGCCGTAGCGCCACCCGGGATGTTCCTCCTGAGCTCGAATCCTGTGAAATCCCTGCCGAATGGGGCACCATGGTGGGATGGACGCTGAGCCTGAGATCGACTGGCGGGCACTTCGCTCGGTGGCTGCCGAGGCCGCTGCCAACGCCTACGCCCCCTATTCCCGCTTCCCGGTGGGTGCAGCCGGCCTGACAGACGACGGTCGCATCGTCTCGGGCTGCAACGTCGAGAACGCCTCCTACGGCCTAACCCTGTGTGCCGAGTGCGGCATGGTCTCAGACATGCACCTGACAGGTGGTGGTCGCCTCGTGGCCGTGGTCGCCACCAACCCCGAGGGGGAACCGCTTGCTCCCTGTGGCCGGTGTCGACAGCTCCTGCTTGAGGCCGGAGGCACCGACCTCCTGGTCGACGGCCGTAACGGGCCCCGCACCATCGTCGATCTCCTGGCCGATCCGTTCTCCCCAGAGGATCTCACCCCGGACTGAACCTTGGACACCGTCGAGATCATCAGGGCCAAGCGTGACGGCCATCGCCTCAGCGACGAACAGATCACGTGGTTCATCCACAACTACGCCGCGGGTGGGGTCATCGCCGACGAGCAGGCAGCTGCACTCGCGATGGCGATCTTCTTTCGCGGCATGGAGTTCGACGAGTTGGCCGTCTGGACCGCAGCGATGGTCGACTCCGGGAGTCGCCTGGACCTCGGCGGAGTGGGCCTGCCCACGGTCGACAAGCACTCCACCGGAGGTGTCGGAGACAAGGTCTCGCTGATCCTCGTACCCCTTGTGGCCGCATGTGGTGCAGCGGTCCCACAGTTGTCGGGCAGGGGCCTCGGCCACAGTGGTGGCACGCTCGACAAGATGGAGGCGATCTCCGGGTGGAAGGCATCGCTGAGCGTCGACGAGATGGTCGAACAGATGCGCCGTGTAGGTGGCGTGATAGCCGGCGCCACCGCGGACATCAGTCCCGCCGACCGTCGCCTCTACGCACTGCGGGACGTGACAGCCACCGTCGACTCCATTCCGCTCATAGCAAGCTCCATCATGTCCAAGAAGATCGCGGAGGGAACTGAGTCGCTGGTGCTCGACGTCAAGTTCGGTTCCGGTGCGTTCATGCCCGAACTGGACCGGGCCAGGGATCTGGCCCGAACGATGGTGGGCCTGGGGGAGAGCAACGGGGTACGCACCGTCGCCCTGATCACAGCCATGCACACCGTCCTTGGCCGCACTGCCGGAAACGCCCTGGAGGTGGTCGAGAGCCTCGAGGTCCTCGAGGGAGGCGGCCCCGCCGACCTCGTCGAGGTCACTCTGGCCCTGGCAGGCGAGATGGTCGCCCTGGCAGGCCTGGATGCCGATCCGGCGGCGGTTCTGGCATCTGGTCGGCCCCGTGAGGTGTTCGAGGAGATGGTCAGCGCGCAGGGAGGTGACCTGTCGGTCGACCTGCCGACCGCACCACACGTCGAGGTGGTCACGGCAGACGAGGCCGGCTGGCTGGGTCGCCTCGACTGCCTGTCGGTGGGGGTTGCAGCGTGGCGCCTGGGGGCTGGGCGTGCCCGCAAGGAGGACACCGTGAGCGCCTCAGCGGGTGTTGTCTGCCTGGCCAAGCCCGGCGATGTCGTAGAGGCCGGTCAGCCGGTCCTGGAACTGCACGCAGAAGATCCCGACCTGTTCGCCGGAGCCCGTCACGCCCTCGACGGCGCAATTGAGGTGGTCGAAGAGGCGCCCGCCTCGATGTCGCTGGTCGTGGACCGGATAGGGGCCTGAGGCCGCCTCAGCGCCCGATCGGGTGCCAGACGGTCTTCATCTCCAGGAAGTCGCCGATCATGTACGGGCTGGCACCTGCGGGGTCGGCCCTCACGATGCGCTTCACGTTGTCGGCGGCCGCTGCCACAGCCTCATCCTCGAGGCCGTCAGGTGCACCGGTCAGGTCCACAGAGTTGACGTCCATGTGGCCGAGGGCCCACGGCAGCAGTTCGCCCTTCTCGCCCGTGAGGATGTTGACCACCCCACCCGGCACGTCGGAGGTCGCAAGAACCTCGGCCAGGGTCACAGCTGCCAGAGTCGAGGGACCTCCGGTGGCCACCACTGCCGTGTTGCCCGAGACGATCACCGGGGCGATTCGTGAGAGCATTCCGAGCAGTGGTGGGTCATCGGGTGCGGCAACGACCACCACGCCGGTCGGTTCCGGGAAGGTGAAGTTGAAGTAGGGGCCTACGACCGGGTTGACCGTGCCGAGCACGTGGTGGAGCTTGTCGGCCCATCCCGCATACCAGACCCAGCGGTCGATTGACCGGTCAACCTCGGCTGTGGCGTCACCCGGGGAGTGGCCCATGTCGGTCAGCACCGAGGTGAACTCGGCCCTGCGGGACTCCATGATCTCAGCCACCCGGTAGAGAACCTGGCCGCGGTTGTAGGCGGTCCGGTCGGCCCATCCGGTCTGGGCACTGCGTGCCGCCCTGACCGCTTCGCGCAGGTCCTTGCGGGAGGCCTTCGCCGCGTTGGCCAGCAGGCCCCCGTCGGCCGAGTGGACCTGGAACGTCCTTCCCGACTCGGAGCGGGGGAACGCCCCGCCGATGAACAGCTTGAAGGTCTTGTCGACCGGGATGTGCTCGGCCATCACGCACCTCCCCCCGTGACGTCGGCTCGTTCGTGCAGGTACGGCGCCAGGCCGTGCATGCCACCCTCGCGGCCGAAGCCGCTCTCCTTGTAGCCACCGAAGGGGCTGGCCGGGTCGAACCGGTTGTAGGTGTTGGCCCACACCACGCCAGCCCGCAGCTTCTCGGTCATCCAGAGGATCTTGGAGCCCTTCTCGGTCCAGATGCCGGCCGACAGGCCGTAGGGCGTGTTGTTTGCCTTCTCCACGGCCTCCTCGGCGGTGCGGAAGGTCTGGACGGTGAGCACGGGTCCCAAGATCTCCTCGCGGGCGACCGTGTGGCTCTGCTGCACGCCGGTGAACACCGAAGGTGGGAACCAGTAGCCCTTGTCGGGGAGGTCGCACTCGGGCTGGAAGAGGTCGGCGCCCTCGGAAACCCCGGTTGCGACCATGTCCGTGATGCGCTGCAGCTGGTCGGCCGAGTTGATCGCCCCCACGTCGGTGTTCTTGTCGAGCGGGTCACCCAGGCGCAGCGTCGAGATCCGGCGCCTCAGGCGCTCGACGAAGCTGTCGGCAATCGATTCCTCGACGAGCAGGCGCGAGCCGGCGCAGCAGACGTGGCCCTGGTTGGAGTAGATGCCGGTCACCACGCCTTCCACTGCCTGGTCGACTGCCGAGTCCTCGAACACGATGTGGGCTGCCTTGCCGCCGAGTTCCAGGGTGAGGGGGATCCGTCGGGTTGAAGCGACCCGCTGGATGGCCTTGCCGACCTCGGTCGACCCGGTGAAGGCCAGCTTGTCGATTCCGCGGTTGTCGACGATGGCTGCGCCCGTGGCGCCTGCACCGGTCACGATGTTCACGACCCCGGGCGGCAGATCAATGTCCTGCAGCACGTCGGCCAACAGGAGGGCTGTCAGCGGTGTGGTCTCTGCAGGCTTGAGGACCACCGTGTTGCCAGCGGCGAGGGCCGGTGCCAACTTCCAGGCGGCCATCATGAGTGGGAAGTTCCAGGGAACGATCTGGCCCGCCACCCCGTGGGGGGCCACCGCCCTGTTCGGGAACGCGTACTCCAGCTTGTCGGCCCAGCCTGCGTAGTAGAAGAACCATGCTGCCGACAGCGGAAGGTCCAGGTCCCGGCTCTCCCTGATGGGCTTGCCTCCGTCGAGAGTCTCCAGCACGGCGAACTCACGGGAACGCTCCTGGAGTTGGCGGGCGATCCGGAACAGGTACCTACCCCTCTCGCTCCCCGGCATCTGGCCCCAGGGTCCCTCGAAGGCACCGCGTGCAGCGGTGACGGCACGGTCGACGTCCTCGGCTGAGCCGTCGGCGATGTTGGCCAGGTGTGTCTCGGTGGCCGGATTGACGGTCGGGAACGTGGCCCCGGAAGAGGGTTCGACGAAGTCACCGTTGATGAAGTGGCCGTAGGTGTCGGCGATGTTGACCACCGCAGTGGATTCCGGCGCCGGGGCGTAGTCGATGCCGAACGGCTTGTGGGGGTTGTCAGTTGGGGCCATGGTCTCAGTCCACCGTGACGTAGTCGGGGCCGCTGTAGCGGCCTGTGTCGAGTTTCTGGATCTGCATCAGGACATCGTTGAGCAGGCTGGAGGCTCCCAGGCGGAACAGATCCGGGGTCAGCCATTCGGAGCCGAGGGTCTCACCGACGATCACCAGGTGGTGCCACGCCTGCTTGGCGGTACGGATTCCACCGGCTCCCTTGAGGCCCACGACCACACCGGTCTGGTCCGCGTAGTCGCGGATTGCCTCGGCCATGTTGAGCACCATGGGATGTGTGGCAGCCTTCGGGATCTTGCCCGTGGACGTCTTGATGAAGTCGGCGCCCGCTGCCATTGCAAGCATCGAGGCCCGCCGGACCTGGTCGTACGATCCCAGCTCGCCGGTCTCCAGGATGACCTTCAGGTGCGCTGCACCGCAGGCCTCCCTGGCGGCGGCGATCTCGTCGTGGGCACGCCCCAGGTCGCCCGACATGAACGCAGAACGGTTCAGGACGATGTCGATCTCATCGGCTCCCCGTCCCACGGCATCGGCGATGTCGGCGACCCTCACGGCCGGCGCGGACATGCCCGCCGGGAATGCGCCGGCCACGCTTGCCACCGCTACGCCGCTACCGGCTACAGCCGCCACGGCGTGTTCCACCATCTCGGGGTAGACGCACACGGCAGCCACCGAAGGAATCGCCGGGTTGGCCGGGTCGGGCCTGACCGCCTTCCGGCACAGTGACGCCACCTTGCCCGGGGTGTCGATGCCCTCGAGGGTGGTCAGGTCGATGCACCTGATCGTGGTGTGGAGGGCCGCCCGCTTGCTGGTGGTCTTGATGGACCGTGTGCACAGGGCAGCTGCCCGTGCCTCGAGAGACACAGCGTCGACAGGTGTCGTGCTCACGGGACCACCGCCCGTGGTCGGAACAAACACGGTCGAGGTCGTCAAGTGACCGCCCCTGTCAACATGAGGCCTGCGCCGTCCAAAAGGTGGTCCAGGAGGCGGGTTGCAGCCGCCTCGACCTCACCGAGGTCGTCACCTGGAGAGGTGTCGACCACCTCGGCGTAGGCCTTCAGCATCGGTTCGGTTCCACTGGGTCGGACCACGAGGCGTCCACCGTCCAGGTCGAAGATGATGGCGTCTGTCGATGGCAGCGCCGAACCGGGTTCGGCCAGGTCGGTAACCGACACCACACCCATTCCCGAGATCGCTTCGGGAGGACTGGTCCGAAGGTCGTCCATCAGTTCCGCCATTCGCGATGCGCCGCCCGGATCCTCGAAGCGAATGGTCCGCAGACCGGTCCTGTGCAGTCCGTGGCGCTGCCACAGGTCGTGTAGCCGGTCGATGACGGTTCTGCCTGCCGCCTTTTCGGTTGCGGTCAACTCGGCGAAGGCCAGGGCTGCCGTGATGCCGTCCTTGTCTCGTACGAGGTCGCCCACGGCGAATCCGGCTGCCTCCTCGTAACCGAACACGAAGTCGGCGGACGGGTCGAGCAGGCCGGGCCTGACAATCCACTTGAAGCCTGTGAGGGTCTCGGCGTGGCGAACCCCGTGGTGGGCCGCGATCGACTCGAGCATCCTGGAGGAGACAACGGTGGTGGCGACGAGGCGGTTGTGGCCAGAGCCCCCGGTGAGCACATGGTCGGCGAGGAGCACCCCGACGTCGTCGCCGGTGAGGGTGCGCCAGGACGACCCGTCGGGGACCGCAACTGCAAGGCGGTCGGCATCGGGGTCGTTGGCGATCACGATGTCGGCACCGGCGTCGGAGGCCAGTGCGATGGCCAGGTCCAGGGCACCGGGGACCTCGGGGTTCGGGTACTCCACGGTCGGGAAGTCGGGGTCGGGGTCACCCTGCTCGGGTACCACCAGGGGTTCGTTGAAGCCCGCATTCTCAAAGACCCCGAGCAGGGTGTCACGGCCCACCCCGTGCAGGGGCGTGTAGACGATAGAGAGGTCCCGGGGCGAATCGACCTGTACGACCGAGGCTGTCGCCTCGACGTAGCGAAGAACCTCTTCCTGCCCAGCCCGCCTGATGAGAGGGCTGTCCGCATCGGTGAGGTCGTTGTCGGTGGGCAGGGGTGCCTCATCGATCAGGGCCGAGATCTCGGAGTCGATCGGAGAGATGATCTGGGCACCATCTGACCAGTAGACCTTGTAGCCGTTGTCAGCACGTGGGTTGTGGCTGGCGGTGACCATGATTCCGGCGTCAGCCCCCAGGTCGCGCAGGGTGAACGCCAGCACAGGAGTCGGAAGTGGCCCCGGGAGCAGGACACTTGCTACCCCCCGGGCTGCAAGCACCCTCACGGTGTCCTCGGCGAACACGTCGCTCATGTGACGTGCGTCAAAGCAGACGACGACCACGGGTGTCGTTTCGGGGTCGGCCGGGGCGCCGTTCGGACCATTTCCGGTCAGCAGGTGCCTGGCTATGGCTGCGGCCGTCATCCGTATCATCACACGGTTCATCCGCATCGGGCCTGCGCCCAGCGCTCCCCTGAGGCCAGCCGTGCCGAACACCAGCCTGCCTCCGAAGCGCTCCTGTACGGCGTTCCCTGCACCTGCCAGCAGCGCCTCGGTCTCGGCACGCGTGTCCGGGTCGGGGTCAACCTGCAGCCATCTCCGTGCGGTGTCAGCCGAGTGGTCCGTGGCGGTGACCGTCCTCACAGCCTCTCCAGCACGCCGCGCAGGAGCGCCAGCATGCGGGGTCCCGCTGCCCTGGCGGCCTCCAGGACCTCGGCGTGGTCCAGGTTCTCATTGCCCATTCCGGCGGCGGCGTTGGTCACGAGGGAGATTCCGAGCACCTCGGTTCCGAGGTGCCTTGCGGCGATGGTCTCGAGCACCGTCGACATGCCGACAAGGTCTGCGCCAAGGCCGCCGAGCATCCGTACCTCGGCCGGGGTCTCGTAGGCGCCGCCGAGCAGGCCCGCGTAGATGCCCTCGGGCAGCGAACTGTCCACCTCGTGTGCGAGCTTCCTCAGCCTCATGGAATAGGCCTCGGTCAGGTCGACGAAGCGGGCCGGCCTGTCGGATGGCGGAGGTGGTCCGGCCATGGGTGATGTACCGGTCAGGTTCAGCTGGTCGCACAGGACCACCGGCTGGCCGACAGGCCACGCAGGGTTGAGGCCTCCTGCGGCGTTCGTGAGAATCGCCACCCTGCAACCGACCGCGACTGCGGTACGCACCCCGTGCACGACCGTGGACACCGGGTGGCCCTCGTATAGGTGGCTACGGCCTCCGAGCACAAGGGTCGTGGTGTCGCCCACCTTGACCGACAGGGCGCTGTTGCGGTGCCCGGCAACGGTAGGCGCCGGAAAGCCCGGAAGGTCATCGAGAGCCACATCGGCCAGGACCTCGCCCAGGCCGTCGGCTGCCGCCGCCCAGCCAGAGCCCAGAACGACCACGGCGTCATGGGTCGCCTGCCCTGTGCGTTCGGCAAGGGCGGCTGCGGCCTCGTCGGCCAGCGAGAAGGGGTCTGTGTGGGGGCTGTTCATCGTGGTGGGTCGGCACGGACCGGGGATCTCCCCGGCTCTCGGTGCCCACGGGAACGGTAGCGGTTCACCAGCGCCGGCTGCACCGTTTGGCGCCACCGGGTTGGTGTCTAGGCCTCGTCGCCGCGGGCCTCCTGGCGTTCGGCCAGGCGTGCTGCGAGGCGCCTGTCGTTGCGGTCGACGGCGGCCCGGGCACCGATCATCACCAGCTGAACGGTCACGAAGATCGCCGAGAGCGCCACCAGAACCGGCCAGCCGACGAGCAGGCCGACCACCAGTACGCCAATGGCTACGAACGTGGTAACGACCATGGTCATGACCCTACGGCCACGCGGCACACACGAGGTGCCGGCGACCGGTGGGGTGGGGATTCCGGGCCATAGTTAGGGTGTCAGCATGGATGACCCCCGTTCAACCCTGTCGGGCATTCCCCTCTCGCCGGTCTACGGCGCAGGACCGCTGCCGGGGGAGTACCCCTACACCCGCGGTGTGCACTCCGACATGTACAGGTCACGCCTGTGGACGATGCGCATGTTCGCCGGGTTCGGCACGGCCACCGACACCAACGGCCGCTTCAGGGAACTGCTCCGCTCCGGCAGCACGGGCCTGTCCACCGCATTCGACATGCCCACCCTCATGGGCCGTGACTCGGACCACCCCTGGTCGCTCGGCGAGGTCGGCCGGGCCGGAGTGGCCGTCGACACCGTCGAGGACATGGCAGACCTCTTCGCCGACATCGACCTTGGTGGGGTGTCCACCTCGATGACCATCAACGGACCGGCAGCGATCCTGCTGGCCATGTATGTGGTGGTCGCCGAACAGGGTGGTGTCGAAAGGGGGCAGCTGGCGGGAACCCTCCAGAACGACATCCTCAAGGAGTACCAGGCCCAGAAGGAGTACATCTTCCCTCCCCGCCCGTCGGTGCGCCTCGTCACCGACGTGATCCGGTTCACCGCCGCGGAGATGCCCCGCTGGAACCCGGTCTCGGTCTCCGGCTACCACATCAGGGAGGCCGGCTCCACGGCCGTTCAGGAACTGGCGTTCACACTCGCCAACGGTTTCGCCTACGTAGAGGCCGCCGTCGCAGCCGGCCTCGACGTTGACGCCTTTGCACCACGCCTCAGCTTCTTCTTCAACAGCCACGTCGACTTCTTCGAGGAGATCGGCAAGTTCAGGGCTGCCCGACGGATCTGGGCCAGGTGGCTGCGCGACCGCTACGGCGCAGTCGATGAACGCAGCCTCAAGCTGCGCTTCCACACCCAGACAGCAGGAGTGTCCCTTACTGCACAACAGCCTGAGACCAACATCGCCCGCGTGGCCATCCAGGCCCTTGCAGGCGTGCTGGGTGGCACCCAGAGCCTCCACACCGACAGCCACGACGAGGCCCTGGCGCTGCCAAGTGAAGCTGCCGCGCGTACCGCCCTGCGAACCCAGCAGGTCATCGCCCACGAGACGGGAGTGACCGGGGTAGCCGACCCACTGGGGGGCTCGGCCTACGTGGAGTGGATGACAGACGAGGTCGAGCGACGTGCCGAGGAGGTCTTTGCCCACCTCGACGAGATCGGCGCAGGGTCGATCCTGGAGGGTGTCCACGAGGGCATCGAGAGTGGCTGGTTCATGGGTGAGATCGCCGAGTCGGCCTACCGATTCGAACGCGAGGTCAACGCCGGTGAGCGAATCGTGGTCGGGGTCAACGCATTCACCGAGGGCAACGGCTCGCCTGGAACCGAGTTGCTGAGGGTCGGTCAGGAGACCGAAGACGACCAACTCGCCCGCCTGGCCGCCGTACGGGCGGCACGAGACAGCACAGCGGTCACAGCATCCCTGAGGCGGGTCGCAGCCGATGCAACAGATCCCGAGGCCAACATGATGCCATCGCTCATCGCAGCGGTCGGGGCGCGTGCCACAGTGGGTGAGATCGTCGAGGCACTCGAGGGAGTGTTCGGCACCTACGTCGAGACGGTAGTCGTCTGATGGTCGATTCCGGCCTCCCGATCAGGGTGGTCCTCGCCAAGCTGGGGCTGGACGGCCACGACCGTGGCCTGAAGGTGGTGGCACGAATGCTCCGCGATGCCGGGATGGAGGTGGTCTACCTGGGACTCCGCCAGACCACCGACAACATCGTGGCCGCTGTCGAGCAGGAGGACGCCGATGTGGTCGGAATCTCCATGCACAACGCCGGGCACCTCACCCTCGGGCCGCTGATTGTCAGGGCACTCGGTGAGGCGGGTCTGGCCGTACCGGTCGTGATCGGTGGCATCGTGCCCGACACCGACCTTGCCGAGTTGGAGGCCGCCGGGGTCGCGGCGGTGCTCGGACCCGGCGCATCCGTCGAAGAGGTCGTAACCACTGTCAGGTCAGCGGCAGGTCGAGATGGAAGCACCTGAACCCGGTGCCGGGTCGTCGGCAGTTGCCGAACTGGCCGAGGCCTCACGCTCGGGTGACCGCAGGGCCACTGCCCGTCTCCTCAGCCTCGTTGAGCGGGGCGGCGATCCGGCAGACGAGGTGGCGTCGGCCACCCAGGCCCATGTCGGGGAAGCACACGTGGTGGGCATCACCGGTGCACCCGGGTCGGGCAAGTCCACCATCACCAACTCGCTGACAACGCTGCTGGCCGAGGCGGGCCACCGGCCCGCCGTGCTGGCCGTCGACCCGTCGTCGCCCCTGACCGGCGGTGCGATACTCGGAGACCGGGTACGTATGAGCGGCGCCTCCGGTGCAGGTGTGTTCATCCGCTCCATGGCTACCCGCGGACATGCCGGAGGTCTGGCGCTGGCGGTCCCCGGGGCGGTCAGGGTGCTCGACGCTGCCGGCTTCGACCCGGTAGTGGTGGAGACTGTCGGTGTGGGTCAGGTGGAGGTCGATGTGACCGATGCCGCCGATACCACCGTCGTCGTCGTCGCTCCCGGCTGGGGTGATGCCGTCCAGGCCAACAAGGCGGGCCTGCTCGAGGTTGCCGACCTGTTCGTGGTCAACAAGGCCGACAGGCCCGGAGCCACAGATGCCCGTCGGGACCTGGATCTGATGCTCGACCTGTCGACGGTCGTCACCCGGCCTGGAACTGGCAGGCCGTCGATAACGATGACCACGGCCACAGAGGGGGACGGGATCGGCGAGCTTGCTGCCGCTGTCACCGGTCACCTGGATCTTCTGTGTGAGGGGGGTGAACTTGATCAGCGCCGGGAGAAACGCAGGATCGCCGAGGTGCGGGCCCACCTGGAGCACCTGTTGGCCGGTGCCGCCGACGAGGCGCTCGCAACCGAGGGTCTGCAGCCCGTTCAGGCCTCCGAATCTCCCATGATGGCTGCCAGGAGGCTGGCCCGGAAGATCCTGGGCTGATCCGGTACGTGACCGCAGGCACGGCCCAAATGCAACCACACCGGTAGGCTGCCTCGTCATGATCCCCCGCATCATCACGCTTCCTGCGCGCCTGTGGCGCGAGTACGGCCAGAAGCTGCTGCGTTTCGCCGGGGTTTCAGTCGTGAACGTCCTCACGGGCCAGACCCTGCTGGTGGTCCTCTACGGCCGCCTCGGCTGGTCCGGCATGGCAGCCAATGTGGTGGCGGTCGCCGTCGGGAGTATCCCGGCCTATCTGCTCAGCCGTCACTATGTCTGGGAGAGGAACAAGGGTGACCACAAGATGGGCGAGATCCTCCCCTTCTGGTCGCTGGCGTTCGTGGGCCTCGTCCTGTCAACCGCCCTCGTGGGCGTCGTCGACAGCTTCAGCGACAGGACCATCGCGGTGCAGGCGGCAAATGCGATCGCCTTCGGCATGCTGTGGCTTGTCCGCTTTGCCGTCCTCGAACATCTGCTCTGGGGCGACCGGGCCGACGACGAGCTGGTCGGAACCTCAGGCTGACTGGTGGACCTGCCGGTGGACGAACGCCTCCGGGACCTAATCATCCGGGCCGAGGAGGCCAGGGGCTTCATGCCGGCCGACGAGGGTCTGGCCCTGCACCGCCACGCATCAGAGGTAACCGTGGACGGACCGTTCCTCGAGGTCGGAAGCTACTGCGGCAAGTCGGCGCTCTACCTGGGAGCAGCCGCCGAGGCACGTGGTCGGATCCTCTACTCAGTCGACCACCACCGTGGCTCGGAGGAGAACCAGCCGGGGTGGGAATGGCACGAGCCGGACCTGGTCGACCCGGCAACCGGCCTGATGGACACCCTTCCGTTCTTTCGACAGGCGATCCACGGGGCCTCCCTCGAGGGGACCGTGGTGGCCGTGGTCGGCGAGTCGACGGCGGTGGCGGCTTCGTGGGTGACCCCGTTGGCGCTGCTGTTCATCGACGGCGGCCACGGAAGTGGGCCAGCACACGCAGACTACGAGGGGTGGGTGCCCCATGTGGCTCCCGGAGGCATCCTCCTGATCCACGACGTGTTTCCAGACCCTGCCGACGGTGGCCGGCCACCGTTTGAGATCTACAACAGGGCCCTCGACTCCGGTGCCTTCACCGAGGTGGCGGCCACGGGCTCGCTGCGTGGGCTCCAGAGGACGGGCCGGGGCACCTGAGCCCGACCATCCTCAGTCCGATTCGTGTACGGGTGCCCCTGTGGAGATGATGTCAGGCAGCCCCGTGTGTTCGGTGAACAGGCCCGAGGCCGGGCTGGCACCTGAGAGGGCATCGGCGGCCAGGACCACTGCCGCTGCCGAGTAGGTGGTTCGCTCACCGTCGGGGAAGGTCACCTCCCCGGGGTGGACCAGTCCGGTCATGTACCTGCCGTCATCGCAGCGCATCGCCTGGATCCACGAAAACATCTGTTCAGCGGTAGCCCGGTCGCCGGCGAACAGGTGGGCGATTGCGCACTCACAGGTCTCGGCGGCTGTAACCCACGGTCGGTTGCTCACACAGCGCACGCCGAGGCCTTCCATCACGAACCTGTCATAGCGTCCGGCCAGGTGCGAGACGGCATCGTCGCCGTCGACGGTGCCTGAGAGGACCGGGTAGTACCAGTCCATCGCCCACCGGTCCTTCGGGGCGAAGGCACCATCCGGCCTGGTTCTCACCGTGTGTGCCAGGTAGGCCAGCGAGAGTTCCCAGTCGGGTCGCTCGTGGCCCAGTTCCTCGGCCACTGCGATGGCGCAGCGGAGGCTGTGGGAGATGCTGGCCGAGCCGGTCAGCAGGGCGAACGACCACGGGGTGCCGTCGGGGTGACGGGCCCAGAGGATCTCTCCCCGGGGGGTCTGAAGGTCCAGCACGAAGTCGATGGCCGGCTCAACCCCCGGCCACATCGCCTCGAGGAACCCGCGGTCGTGGGTCATCAGCCAGTGGTGCCACGCTCCCGTAGCCACGTAGGCGATGACGTTGGCGTCGTGCTTGTGGTCCTCGACGCCCTCGGCCGTGTAGTACTGGTGCCAGGCTCCGCTGTGGAGTTGCGTGTCGGCCAGCCAGCGGTAGGCGGTCTCTGCTTCGTCGAGGTGGCCGGTGACTGCCAGTGCCATGGCGGCCTCGACGTGGTTCCACGGGTCGGCGTGGCCGCCCGGGAACCAGGGGATCATGCCGTTGGGTAGCTGCCATTCGGCGATGCCCGCAGCGGTGCGATGCACCTGGGCGACGTCCAGCACCCCGGGGACCTCAGGCAGGGACATGTGACAACTCCCCGGCCTGCCCTGTCGAATCGGTGGTCGCGGCGGGCACCGGCTTGGTTGCATACACCACGAGGCTCTTCCCGAGTACGGGGTTCAGGATGCGTTCGGTCAGCCGGGTCAGCCTGGGCGCCTTCACGATGTCCCATGTCAGCAGACGGTGGTAGAGGCCGACGAGCCGGCTGTCCTCAACCGGTAGGTTCGGGCCGACGGCGCAGCGCAGCCACCAGTACGGGCTGTGGAGGGCGTGTGCACGGTGTGAGCCGACGGGCACCAGGCCGGCGGTGGTCATCTTGGAGTCGAGCTCTGAGCGTCGGTAGATGCGGACGTGGCCACCGACGACGTTGGGGGCGTGGTAGTCCTCAGAGAGCGCCCAGCAGATCCGCTCGGGCAGCGCCGCCGGCACGGTCACCGCCAGGGTTCCGCCGGGCCGCAGGACGCGGGCCAACTCCGTGAGGGCGCCGTCGTCGTCGTGGATGTGTTCGAGAACCTCCGAGGCGATGACATGGTCGAATGAGCCGTCGTCAAAGGGCATCGACGTTGCGTCGCCGACGGCTGTTCCAACCGATGACGCTGCGGGAATCTCGTCGTTCAGGTACATGGCAGCCACCACGCCGCGGACCTGTCTCAACTCGTCGGTCCCGAGGTCGCAGGCGACCACTGCGGCACCCCTGCGGAGGACCTCGTAGGCGTGTCTGCCGAATCCGCATCCCAGGTCAAGGACCCTGTCGCCCGGTTTCAGGCCGAGGTGTCCGTAGTCGACGGTGAGCACTGCGACAGGGCTCCTCAGGTGTCCTGCCCGGCCAGAAGGGCCCGGTACTGGTCAACGGTTCGAACGGCCGTGTGACGCCAACTCCAGTTGTCGATGACCCGGCGACGGCCGGCTGCCCCGATCCGGGCGCGGGAGTCGGGGTCGTCAAGTGCCGTACGGAGCATGGTCGCGAGGGCTTCGGAGTCGCCCGGTGGAACCTGGTAGCAGGTCTCGGCGTGGGTGCCGGTCACCTCTGGCAGGGCGCCACCGGTGGTGGTGACGAGTGGAACGCCACATGACATGGCCTCGATGGCCGGAAGCGAGAAACCCTCGTAGAGCGACGGCACCACCGCCACCTCGGCCTCGCTGTAGAGCTCGACGATGCGCTCGTCGGGTACGCCGTGCACGTAGCTGACACAGTCGGTGAGGCCCATCCGTTCGAAGGCGTCGGTGGACTCGCTGTCCTCCCTCGGCCTTCCGATGATGACCAGCTCGACCTGACGTTCGGTTCGCAGCTTGGCCACTGCCTCGAGGAGGAACCTGAGGCCCTTCATCGCCACGTCGGCACTCGCGGTGGTGACGATGCGGCCGGGAACCCTCTCTACATGGTCCAGTGGTCGGAACAGGTCGGGATCGACGCCGACTGGAACCACATGCAGGCGATCGGGGGCGACGCCGTGGTCGGCGACAATGTCGCCCCTCGACGACTCGGAGACCGTCATGACACGCTCCATGCGGCTCGCCACCCTCGTCTGCATGCGTGTGAAGGAGTACCAGCGACGCTTCCCCACGTTTTCGACCAGTGACCTGGCGTGTTGGATCTCGAGTCGGCGGTCGACGGTGATCGGGTGGTGGATGGTGGACAGGACAGGAAAGTGCTCGCGGTTCTGGAGCAGCAGCAGGCCCCAGCCGAGGCACTGGTTGTCGTGGATCAGGTCGAAGTCGTTGCGGCGATTCCGTAGATGGTCCCAGGCCCGCATGCTGAACGCCATCGGCTCTGAGAAGTTGCCGGTGGCGAACGACATGGCCTCGGCGACGTCCCACCGGGTCTTCAACTCCCAGATGCGGGGTTTGCGCATCGGGAAGTGGTCGTTGTAGAGGTCGAGGCTGGGAAGCCGCACCATCGGGACCCGTTCGTCTAGCTCGGGGTACGGCTGGCCGGCCAGCACCTCGACGTGGTGGCCCAGATCGACCAGTGCCTTCGTGAGGTGCCTCGTGTAGACCCCCTGGCCACCGCAGTGTGGCTTTCCCCGGTACGCGAGGTAGGCGATGCGCAGTGCTCCGTCATCGGGGGTGGCGGGGTCGGGCATCCGACAAGTCTGGCCGCGTGCAGGGCGATTACCACCCGGTAACAGGTGAGACCTGTCGAGCCCGGCCGTCACGTGGGCCCCAGATAGGGTCGGTCCGTGCGAGCGCTGGTGCAGAGGGTGGAGCGGGCGTCGGTGGCTGTCGACGGGGAGGTGGTCGGCTCGATCGGCGCGGGCCTGTGTGTCTTCGTCGGCGTAACCCACGATGACGGTGCGGCTGAGGCCGACAGGATCGCCGACCGTCTGGCCGGAATCCGGATCATGGACGACGACGAGGGTGTGATGAACCGGTCTGTCATCGACGTGGGCGGCGAAGTCCTCGTGGTCAGCCAGTTCACCCTCTACGGCGACGCCAGCAGGGGCCGTCGACCCACCTGGTCGGCCGCAGCCCGCCCCGAGCAGGCCGAGCCTCTCGTCGAACGCGTGGTCTCGGGCCTGAGGGACAGGGGACTGGGCGTGGCGACCGGTCGGTTCCGGGAGAACATGTCGGTGGACCTCGTGAACGACGGGCCGGTGACGGTCATGGTCGAGGCCTGAGCGTGCCGGGGGTGCCGGGTGACAGGTTCGGGGCCGCTGCCGCGGACTACGCCAGGTACCGGAAGGGCTTTCCGCCCGAGACCCTCGATCGCCTGGAGGCACACGGCATCGGCCTGTCGGGCCAGCGGGTACTTGACCTCGGCTGCGGTACGGGGACCATTGCGCGTCAGATGGCCGCCCGAGGCTGCACCGTCGTCGGGCTCGACGTCGACTCCCGGATGTTGGAGGCCGCCGGCGAGATGGCTCTTGTCGATGGTGTCGAGGTCGACTGGGTGGAGGCACCGGCAGAGTCGACGGGCCTGCCCGACGGGTCGTTCGACTCAATAGTCGCCGGGCAGAGCTGGCACTGGTTCAGCCAGGACGAGGCAATCGCCGAGGTCGGTCGCCTGCTGGCACCAGATGGCAGGTTCGCTGTCTGCGGCTTCGACTGGCTTCCGCTGCCCGACACCGTCCCCGGAGCCACCGAGGCCCTGATAGAGGCCTACAACCCGGCATGGGACCTGGGGGGAATCCGCAACTACGAGCCGAGCCTCCTGCCCCTGTTTGACAGGGTCGGCTTCAAGGTGCTCGTCACCTTCCGGTTCGATCTGGATGTCGTATATGCAGAGTCGGCCTGGCGGCGTCGAATCGCAGCCAGTGCGGGCATTGTGAACCTGCCGCACGAGGAGGCCGCGGCGTTCGACCGGGAACTGGCCGCGATGCTGGCTCAGAGGTTCCCGGGACCCGACGTGCACACGACCCACCGGGTCTGGGCGATAGTGGCCACCCCACCGGTGGCCTGAGGCTCAGCCGGCTGTCCGCTCCACCAGGTTGGTAATGGAGTCGAGGATCTGCGGCCAGGCTCCCTCGGGCCACTCGTGGCCCATGCCGTCGATGAGGACCAGCTCTGCACCCGGCACGGCGTCGGCGGTGCGCCTACCGCACTTCGGCAGGATGAGCCGGTCGTCGGTCCCGTGGATCACGGTCGTGGGCACTCTCAGGCTGGCAAGTGCAGGTCCGCGGTCGCCGTCGGCCATGATCGCCGCCATCTGACGGTTGGTCCCCACCGGGTGCCACGCCCTGTCAGCGGCGGTGGTGGCCACCTCCAGCAGGAGGTCCTCGTCGAGGTCGAAACCGTTTCCGGCGATCAGGCGGAACGTCTCCATCCCGACCCCGATCCGCCCCTCCCTGGAATCAGGATTCTGTTCCATCCTCATCAATTTCATCGTGAGGCCGACCGAACCGACCGGCTGCCCGGGGCTGGACATGATGGAGCAGAGGGAGAGAACCCGGTCAGGGTGCTCGGTTGCCAGGCGCTGGGAGATCATGCCCCCCATCGAGACACCCACGACGTGGGCCGCCTCGATACCGAGGGCATCGAGCACCCCGGCGGCGTCGTCGGCCATGTCGGAGAGTGTGTAGGCGACCTTCGGCCTGATGCCGAACTTGGAGCGCAGCCAGACAGTCGCCATGTTCGGATCAGGCTCCTCGTCGAACCAGGTGGAAAGGCCGACATCGCGGTTGTCGAACCGGATCACGTGAAAGCCACGTGCCGCCAACTGGTTGACGAGGCCATCCGTCCAGTGGATCAACTGGAAGCCGAGGCCCATGATGAGGAGCACCGCGGGATCGGCCGGATCTCCGGTGGTTTCGACCTCGATGCCTATTCCGTTGGACTCAACCTGTGGCATCGGTTCTGTTTCGGTGGGTGCGGTCGACACCGGGAGTCTGCCAGAGGGCGGCGCAGTGGGCTGCTGCCACCAGCAGCACCGACAGAATCAGCATCGGAACCGGACCGAGCCTCGTGGCCCACGTGAGGCCCTCCCGGAGTTCGACAGTTCCCTGAAGTACCGCCTGTTCGCCCACGCCGGTGCGCTCAACGAGGCTCCCGTCGGCATCGATGATGGCGCTGAAGCCCGTAGGAGCGGCCTGGACCATCCAGCGGCCGGTCTCGAGCGCCCGTAGGCGGCTTGAGG
Organism: Acidimicrobiaceae bacterium; assembly: GCA_002687745.1. GTDB lineage: Bacteria > Actinomycetota > Acidimicrobiia > Acidimicrobiales > MedAcidi-G1 > UBA3125. Next base: position 132,761 of record NZBE01000011.1, read on the forward strand.
CGACCTGCTGGGTCTGGACCTGGGTCAGCCAGTAGCTGGCCCCGTTGGTCGGGTTCAACATGACCTGTGCCCCGTCGAGCACGGGGTCACGGGTGCGATGGTCGAAGAAGACCTCCCATGAGATGGTCACGCCGAGGCGCCCTGCCGATGTGTCGAGCACCGCGTCGCCGGTTCCGGGAAGGAGATCACGCGCCGGCAGGATGTCGCCGGCGATGGGATCCAGCATCCACCGGAGCGGTACGAACTCACCGAAGGGGACGGTACGAACCTTGTCGTAGCGGTCCACGACGGTGCCATCGGGTTCAATGGCGGTGGAGTAGTTGACGTTGGCCCTCGGGTCGCTGGGTGAACGGTGGAACCATCCCGGGACCAGCACCGCACCGAGCCTCTGAGCCTCGGCTGTGAGCGCCAGGTCGGCATCGTCGGGGTAGAGCCTGTCCGCACGGCGGTTGCCCGAAGAGGGAAGGGGCGCCGGGTTGACGACGTTCTCGGGCCAGAGGACCACGTCGACGGGGCCCTCCACGAGCCGGGATGCGGCCATCTGGTTGGCGAACACGATTGCCGCACCGGTCGGCGAAGCCCTGGTTCGCTGCGGACCGCCGCCCTGCACCGCAGCCAGATCCAGGCTGTCGACCACGTGGCCGGTCGGGGCCACGGCTGCAAGGACAGCGGCCAGGAGTACGACCCCGCCACCGGCCACCGCATCTCGGAGGGACCGGCGGTCGCCCCTCCACACGTCGACGAGGGCACTCAGCGACATTCCCACAGCCACCACAACGGCAACCAGAAGGAGCGACCCTGCGACGCGAACGACCGGTGCCAGCGGACCGGCTGCCTGGCCCATCGGGATGGTTGCAAGCGGAACGCCCCCGAAGGGCACGCTCCAGCGGGCGAACTCGGCCACGGTGAACGAGCCGACGAGGCCCAGTCTGCGCCAGCGCTCCGAGGGGACGACACAGGCCGCCAGGCCGAAGAAGGTGGCGTGGAGAAGCCCGGCGAACACCCACCCGGGTGGTGTCAGGTCGAGCATCCAGAGGGTTGCGGGAAGGCTCCACGCTGCGGTGGCAGGCACCGTACGGCGGAACCGGACGATGGCCGGCTGCCCTGCGAGGAGTTGATCCAGAAGGGCGATGCCGACGAACGCCGTGGGCCACCAACCCCACGGTGGAACTGCCGCAGCAATGAGCAGGCCGGCGCCGACTGCGGTCAGCCCTGTGCGCAGAGACGGAGGTCCAGGCATCAGGGCAGTGGTGGGACCTCAGCCCAGGAGTTCGGACACGGCCGCAGCCGCGTCGTTGCCTGAACGGACACATGCGGGGATGCCGACCCCGTTGTGGGCCGAACCGGTCACGAACAAACCTGGTGCGTCGTGGCTCAGGGCAAGGAGCATCTCGGCCATCTGACGCCTGTGGCCCACCGGAAACTGTGCCAGCGAGTCGGGCCAGCGCGTAACCCGCACAGCCGTCGGATCAGCCTCGATGCCGAGGGTGGTGGACAGCTCGCGTCGCAGGGTGGATACGAGGGTGTCGTCGTCCATGTGGCTGGAGCGGTCATCGTCGATACGTCCTGCCGAGACCCGCAGGATCGTGTGCTCTCCGTCGTCGAGGTGGCTCCACTTGCTGCCGGCGAACGAGCAGGCGGTCATCAACATGTCAGACCCCCTGGGAACGAGGAAACCACTCTGGTCTGCAGGTACCTCCAGGTCGGAGCGTCGGTAGGCGACTGCCGCGAGGGAGACCGAGGCGTGTCTTATCCCCCTGAGGGTGGTGGCGGCCTCGGGGCAGGCAGCATTGACGAGCCCGGCCGCCACGGGCGCAGGAGTGGCCACGACGACGGCGTCTGCCATCTCGGTTCCGTTGTCGAGACCTATGCGCCAGGTGTCTCCGTCGGCCGCAATGGTGAGAACGCGCCGGCTTGTGCGTATGCGCTCACCCAGGCGCCCCACAAGGGTTGCGACCAGGTGGGCCATGCCTGCCGGATGGGCGGCGAAGACAGGTGTGGTCGGGTCGGCCTCCGCGACTGCCAGCCGGAGGGTCGCCAGCAACCCCTCGTCACTGCGTGCCGCCCTGAGGAACTGCGGTGCCATCAGGGCGCAGCTCATCTCATCTGTCATGCCGGCGTTGACGCCACCCAGCAGAGGGTCGACAAGCCGTTCGAGGACCCCGGGACCGGCACATGACCTGATCACCTCACCGATGCTCAGATCGCCCGCCGGGCCGTCTCCGGCGGGAAGGGGCCTGTCAGGTACCCCGGGGCCTGCCAGGCGCTCCAGGTCGGCCTCGGAGAGGAGGCCCGGCTGGACCGTTGCCGGGTCGAGCGGTAGCCCGAGGACGCTGCCGGTTGGAATCGGCCTCAACTGTTCATCAAGCCAGAGCGACGCCGACCGTGCACTGGGAGAGACCAGTTCGTCGGACAGGCCCAGTTCGGCACACAGGTCTGTGGCCCACGGTACGCGCGTCAGAAATGAGTCGGCGCCCTCGTCGACGGGAAGCCCGGCAAACGGCGTCGTTACCAGCCGTCCGCCCGCCACGGGTGCTGACTCCATAACCGTTGTCTCCAGACCGGGGCGGTCGACCATGAGCCTGTGGGCTGTGGTGAGGCCGGTAATTCCTGCGCCGACCACCACCACGCGCCTGCCTGCTCCCGTGTTCACAAGGTCATCCTCGATCCTGTTGGCTGTTCAGGTTGGGTGATACCTCGTGCACCTGGTGGACCACCTGTTCGAGCACGGCCGGGTCGGTCTCCGGCAGCACGCCGTGGCCCAGGTTGAACACATGGCCCGGATGCCCGTTGTTGCGACGGAGGATGTCTGCCACCTCGGCCTCGACCACGTCTATCGGCCCCAGGCATACGGCAGGGTCCAGGTTGCCCTGGAGCACCGTGTCGGGGCCGAGGCGGTCACGGGCGACGTCGATGGGGATCCGCCAGTCGACACCGACGACGTCGCAGCCCGTGTCGGCCATGAGGTGGAGGATCTCGCCGGTGCCGACCCCGAAGTGGATGCGGGGCACGTCCGGTATGGCCTCGAATACGCGCCTGGTTGCCGGTTGCACGAAACGCTCGTAGGCGGCCGGGCTGAGGGCTCCGGCCCAACTGTCGAACAACTGCACAGCTGCGGCACCGGCGTCGATCTGGGAACGAAGCGACGAGATCGCCAGGTCCGTCAGGCGGTCGATCAGCCTGAACCACAGGTCGGGGTTGCCGGACATCAGGGCCTTCGTGCGTCCGTAGGTGCGTGAGGGTGACCCCTCGATCAGGTAGGAGGCCACGGTGAACGGGGCCCCTGCAAAGCCGATCACCGGCACGGGAGACTCGTCGACCAGGATCTTCAGGGCCTCGACCACATACGGGGTGTCGACCTCGGGCTCCAGTGGGCGGAGCCTCTCAAGGTCTGACTGGTCGGCAAAGGGCTGTTCCACCACCGGGCCGACGCCGGGCCTCACGTCGACGCCGAATCCGATGGCGCTCACCGGAACAACGATGTCGGAATAGAGGATCGCAGCATCGACTCCGTACCGGAGGACCGGCTGGAGCGTCAACTCGGCGGCCAGGGAAGGGTCGGCGATGGCATCCAGGATGCTTCCCTCACCCCGGACAGCCCGGTACTCGGGCAGCGACCTGCCGGCCTGCCTCATGAACCAGACCGGAGTGCGGCCATGGGGAAGCCCCCGACAGGCTGCAAGGAACGGGTCGGTGCTGGTCACGTGCCGACGCTACCGAGGCGCACTCTTCGCCGCCTGTTCCAGGAGGCCACGAGCCGTGGCCGAGCGTGGATGTGAAAGGCATGCCCGGGCCGACAGCGCCGCACCCTCGCAGATGTCGCCCATTGAGGCACGGTCCATGTCGCCACCGTTGCGAACCTCGAGGTCGATGGCGGTTGGCTGCACGACCAGCACGGTCGTGTTCCTGGAGCGGATCGCCTCGACCTCGCGGCGGAGTGTTCGGCTGTGCCATGCCCGACCGGCCGGTCCGTCGGGCCATGCCGAGGCACTCGGAACGGCGGTCATCGACGAGGAGACGACCACCAGGTCCAGCCCCAGCATGGACAGCAGGTCGGCGTTGGTGGTCGAGTGCGAGCCGCCGTCAACGTAGCGGTCGCCATCGATGGCAACAGGGGCGAGGTGGCCTGGAACCGCCGACGAGGCCTGTACCGCCTCGCCGATCCCGGCGTCGACGTCGTCGCGGCCGAACACCACCCGCTTACCGGAATCGAGGTCGACGGCACAGATCCAGGTCGCATCCCGGGGCCACGGGCCGGGGTGCACCTGGTCGGCGCGCTCAGCGATGGTCGCACCCGAGATGGTCCCCTCGGGAAGGAGACCGGCGATGGCCACCACGGGTCTGGGCCTCCTGGAACTGAGCAACTCCCGGATGGGGAGCATCGGGTTGACCGGCCACCACGCACCGGTCCGGTCGATCGCTGGTGGGATGTCGAGCCTGGTGGTGACCCGTCCGGCGATGTCCTGGCCCTCGGAGCTGAGCGGTGAACCCGTGCAGTTCGCAGCCAGGTCCGTGGCGGCGAGGCCGGCCCTCAGCGAGATGGCGGTGGATGCACCGGCCGAGGTGCCCACTATGACATCGGCGGTGCGGGGATCCCAGGCGGTGGCCTCCGAGATGGCAGCCAGCACCCCGGCGTGGAATGCGGCGGCGTGCATGCCGCCGGCGCTCAGGACAAGGCCGATGCTCGTCACGGGTTGGACCTCATTGCCGCCATCGTCGCATGCAAATTCGGGTTTTCCTGCCCTCAGGTGGCATATCTGTCCCGCTGGTTCGGTCGGTCACAGACGCTGTAGAATCAATCTTCGGCCGGATTCGGGATACGCGCTCTCCGGGGAGACCGCAGCGGCCGATCACGGTGCAGGAGGTTGTAGCGATCCATCCGGAACTCGAGGCCGAACAGGCCTTTGTCGACAACGCATACCGGTGCCTCGACGAGGCGCGCGACCGTGCCCTCGAGTTGGTGTCGATGGTCGAGGTCGGTAGTGGCGGCACAAACCAGGCCAGGTTCGAGCGCGAGGCCATCTGGGGCTCCGTGGCGCTCCGTCTGGAGCAGTTGGACCTCGGTGACGCGTCCCTCGTCTTTGGCCGGATCGACCAGGAACCCGAGGTCGGCGAAGGCAGCTTCCACATCGGACGTGTAGGTGTCTGGGACGACAACCAGGAACCGGTCGTTGTCGACTGGCGTGCTCCCGTCGCCGAGGCCTTCTACAGGGCAACCGGTCCGGTTCCGATGGGCCTGCGCCGGCGCCGTCACTTTGTGAGCCGGGGCCGCACGATCGTCGGCCTCGAAGATGAGCTCTTCGGTGACCTTGAGCGATTCCGCACCGGTGACGGCGGTGGACTTCGCGGCGAGGGTGCCCTGATCGCAGCCCTCGAATCGGCCCGGACAGGTCGACTCGGAGACATCGTCGGAACGATCCAGGCCGAACAGGACCAGATCATCCGATCGCCGCTGCCGGGTGTGATTGCCGTCCAGGGTGGCCCCGGAACGGGCAAGACGGTCGTGGCTCTCCACCGGGCTGCCTACCTGCTCTACACGCACCGGTTCCCGCTTGAGGGCCAGGGTGTGCTGGTGGTGGGGCCCAATCGCCTGTTCCTCGCGTACATCGAGCAGGTGCTTCCCTCTCTCGGTGAGGCCGGGGTGCAGCTCGCCACCCTCGGGGACATGGTCGGCGGTGTTCGTATCTCCGACACCCGTGACGACGAGGACGTGTCCCGCCTGAAGGGCGACCTCCGGATGGTCCGCACGGTCGCCCGGGCGGCACGCACCCGCCAGCAGCCGCTTCGTGACGATGTCCGCGTTGGCCATGGCCTGCAGTGGCTCACGGTTCCCGCTGCTGCCACCGCACCGATCATCGCCGAGGCCAGGCGCCGCTTCCGGACCCACAACGCCGCCAGACGCTTTGTCGAGGCCGAGTTCTTCGCGGTGATGGCAGAGGGCGGCCGTGGCGACCTGGACCCCGAGGGCCTGCGTGAGCGCCTGCGTGGTGAGCTGGCGGTACGCGAGGCCCTTGAGTGGATGTGGCCTGTTCTGACACCTGCCCAACTCCTGAACGACCTCTTCGGTTCCCATGCGCTGCTCCGCGCCGCTGACCCGTCCCTGACCGACGCAGAGGTTGATTCCCTGTACAGGCCCAGGGAGCAGGCACCCGGGGATCTCCTCTGGTCCGCCTCGGATGCCCCGCTCCTCGACGAGGCCCGAGCCGTTCTGGGGCCGCGACCCGGACGTAGGGAGGAGGACATGGTGCGCACCTATGGGCACATCGTGGTCGATGAGATCCAGGACATGTCGCCCATGGACCTGCGCATGCTGGACCGTCGTTCCCTCAACGGTTCGATGACGGTCGTGGGTGACATTGCCCAGGCCACCGGTGCGTGGGCACACCACGACTGGGACAGCATCCTCGACCACCTCCCTGACCGACGTCCGGCCCGTCGTAACGAGTTGACCGTCGGCTACAGGATTCCTGCACCTCTCATAGATGTCGCCGCACGGGTGCTCAGCAGGGCGGCGCCAGACCTGGCTCCGCCAGTGTCGGTAAGGTCCGACGGCGACCCACCCAGGTTCGTCAAGGTCGTCGACATGGCTGCCGATCTGGCCGCAGCGGTGCTGGCCGAACTGGAGGCCGTCGGGACGGGCAACCTGGCCGTCGTCGTCGCCCGTTCGCAGGTGGCCGAGGTGGAACAGGTCCTTGTTGGTGCAGGCATCGAGTTCGGCCGGCCGACCCGGAGGGGTCTGGACGAGAGGGGGGCGGTCGTGCCGGTGTCGCTGGTCAAGGGTCTCGAGGTGGATGCCGCCCTGGTCGTCGAACCGGCGCGCATCGTACGTGAGCAGGACCAGGGGATGCGGGCCCTCTACGTGGCCCTCACCCGTGCCACAAGGCGGCTCACGATCCTCCACACCGAGCCGTTGCCCCCGGTTCTGTCCACCTGAGCTCGCAGCCCTCGGGTTCGCCTGACCGGGGGGCCTACTCGTAGCCGATTGCGTCGAGCACGTTCAGGCGAGATGCCCGACGGGCGGGGAAGATCGCCGCCAGCATGCCGAACGCCCCTGAGACCAGCAGGTAGAAGCCCAGCCTCTGCACCGGTATCGAGATGATGTCGACGAACGTCTCCGGAATGGCGGCGATTGCCGCCAGGCCGAACAGCACCCCCATGCCAACCCCCAGCAGGCCTCCGAACAGGGCGATGATCACGGCCTCCCACCTGACCATGCGGCGCAGTTGGCGCCGGGTCATTCCGATGGCCCGGAGCAGGCCCAGCTCACGGGTTCGCTCGAAGATCGACAGCGCCAACGTGTTGGTGATTCCCAGCACGGCGATGAACAGCGACAACCCCAGGAACACCGTGATCACCGCCAGCAGCTGGTTCAGCTGGGCCTCGGTCGATGCCCGGAGCTCTGCCTTGTCCTCGACGGTCAGCTGCGGGTAGGCGTCGGTGATCTCCTCGACAGCCGTCCTTGCCTCGTCCATGTCGGCCGTCGGTGCGTACACGACCGAGACGAAGCTGTCGGGGGCATCGGGAAGGAACCGGTCGAAGGTTGCAGTGTCAAGCACCCAGTTCCCGAGCATTGAGGAGTCGGCGATGATCGCCGCCACCGTGAACGTGGCCCGTCGCCCACCCGGGAACGTGCCATTGACGGTGGAGCCGATGCCAAGGGCCAGGTCCTCGGCGGGGTCCACGTGTACCAGGACCGTCCCGTCGGTGCCGACAGCCGCCGACCCGGTGGTTGAGCCCTCTACCACCTGCAGGTCCATGTGGTCGTCGAGTACCGCCAGGTCGGCGCTCACGATGTCCCTGTCGATTCCGTCGACCTCGAGTCCGCCGAGGCCGAAGCGGTAGCGGACCGTGGACTCGACCAGATCGGGCCTGTCGGCGCCGAGGAGGTCCAGGTCGGCTGCGAGCTGTCCGGAGAAGCCTGCAGTGGGGTCAAAGGCGTTGGTGTAGATGAACAGGTCCGACTCGACGCTGTCGTCAAGCGCCTGTACGAACGTCGCCTTCATGGAGTCGCTCACCACGGCGGCCAGGCTGACCAGTGCAAGGCCCACCGTCAGGGCCGCAGCTGTGGCGGCCGTGCGCCTGGGGGCCCTGGCTGCGTTCTCGCGGGCCAGCCGGCCGGGCACCTTGTAGACGCGTTCGATGGGTCGGCCCACCAGGTTGGCCAGAGGGCGCGCCACGGCCGGGCTGAGCAGGTAGATGCCCATGAATGTCCCAAGTGCCCCGCCGCCGAGGGACAGGAGCAGCGGGCGCGTGTCCAACTCGGCGGTCATGCCGAGCGCCAGCAGCGCCACGCCTGCCAGGGCTACGCCGCTGCCTACCCAGATTCGCCTGCGGAGGCCCGTGGGCGTGAGCCTGGCCTGGTCACGCAGGGCGGCGACCGGTGGGATGCTCCGTACCCGTCGCGATGGCCCCAGCGACGACAACACCGTGGCTCCCACCCCGACAACGGCTGCCACGATGATCGTGCGCGGCCTGATCGGGATGGCCCCCGGGAGGTTTCCGAAGTCGATGGTCACGAGCACCCATCGGAGGAATGCAGCCAGGAGGTAGCCGCCGATGAGGCCCAGGACGGTTGCGACGGCGCCGATTACCACTGCCTCGAGCCGGACCGACCTGCTGACCTGGCGACCGGTCGCCCCCAGTGACCTGAGCAGGGCCAACTCGCGCACCCTCTGGCCCAGGACGATTGAGAACGTGTTGTTGATGATGAAGGCGCTGACGACGACGGCGATGATGGCGAAGGCCAACAGGACGTTCGACAGCACCGTGACGATCTGGTCGAAGTCGGCCCTGTCCTCTTCGGTGGTGGTGGCGGCCGTGACCACCTCTATCTGGGCTTCGGCGAAGGGTGCCAGCATCGCCAGCTGTTCGGCGGGGAGCGCCTGTAGTTCAGAGCGGAGTACGTCCATGGCGGCGTCGAGCCGTTGCTGGATGTCGGCCATCACCTCGGCCTCGTCGGCGTCGCTCGTAAGCGATACGGCGATCGTGTCGTAGAGGCCCTCCCGCCCGAGGAACTCCTGGGCTGTGGCCTCGTCGAAGGCACTGATGATTGCGCCCGGGGACTTGTTCTCGTCGGGCGACCCGAAGTACACGAGGCCGACGAGGTTGAACTCCCGATTGCCGCCCGTGGCACTGACGACGTATCTCTCCCCAACCTCGAATCCGAAGAGGGAGGCTGTTCGGGTGTCGAGGACGAACTCACCGACGGTGTCCGGGTCGGAAAGGGAGCCTGTCCGGGTCGGAGCGCGGCCCTCTGCGATGTAGAGCTGGCTGAGCGTCTCATCGCCGGAGAAGTTCATCCCGAACTTGGGTCCGTTGGATGAGACGGCTGCGGGCTCACCCTCGTCGTCGATGTAGATGGGAACGACGTTGAAGGCCCTGATGCGTGGCTCGACGGCTGCGACACCGGGTATGTCGGTGGTTATGGATCGGGTCAGGTCGGCTGGGACAGGGAGGCGGTTGACCCGTTCACCTTCTCCTACTGATGTCCTGATCTCGAGGTCAAGGTCGCCGGTGATCTCGACAGCCAGCTCGTCGAAGGTGTCCCGGATGCGGTCCGTGAGGAAGAACGCCGTCGACAGGAACGCCACGCCGAGCACCACCGCCAGCGTTGTCAGTGCGTACCGGAGCTTCTGCCGGCTGATGTTGCGCAGGGTCAGGCGGAACACCGGGTCAGCCGCCGAGGTGCTTTACGCGGTCCAGGATGGCATCGGCGCTGGGGTCGACCATCTCGGCGACGATCTGTCCGTCGCCGAGGAACAGGACCCTGTTTGCCGTTGCCGCTGCGTTGGCGTCGTGGGTCACCATGACCATGGTCTGGTCCAGGTCGTCGACAGCCCGTCGAAGGAAGTCCAGTACCTCGCTGCCTGTCGTGGAGTCAAGGTTCCCCGTGGGTTCGTCGGCGAACACGATTGACGGTTTGCCGACGAGCGCCCGGCCAATGGCAACCCTCTGCTGCTGGCCACCGGACAACTCATCGGGCCGGTGGCCCAGGCGGTCACCGATACCGAGAGAGGAGACGAGGTTGTCCATCCAGTCGCGGTCCGGCCTGCGGCCCGCCAGGTCCAGAGGCAGCGTCAGGTTCTCGGCTGCGGTGAGGGTGGGGATCAGGTTGAAGGACTGGAAGACAAAGCCGACCTGGTCGCGACGCAGGAGGGTGAGCTCCCGGTCGGACAGGTTGCCCAGTTCCGTGTCGCCGATGAACACGCTGCCCGAGGACAGGTCGTCGAGGCCGGCAACACAGTGCATGAGCGTCGACTTGCCGGATCCCGACGGGCCCATTATCGCAGTGAAGCACCCTGCCTCGAAGCCGACGCTGACGCCGTCGAGAGCCCGGACCTCGGTGTCTCCTGTCCCGTAGACCTTCGTGCCTTCTTCCATCCTTGCAGCAGCAGGTGGTGGGCTGGAGGGGTTCGTTCCGGATGCAGATGCCTCGCTCGGGTCGTTCATGCCGTCAGACTAGGTGTTCGTCCATTGGGAACCATCCGCGGAACCGGGAGAACAGATGTTGACTGAGGCGTTGCTGCGACCGGTGGAGCCGGCCGACCTGTCGACCGTGCTGGCCATTAACAACGATGCTGTGCCGGCGGTCAACCACCTCGATGCCGATGACCTGTCCTGGTTCTCAGGAGTCGCACACACCTTCCTGGTGGCATGTCATTCAGACACCGGCGACCCCGCCGGGTTCCTGATCGGCCTGGAGGGTCCGGGGCTCGGGTACCGGAGCGACAACTACAGGTGGTTCTGCGAGCGCTACGAGCGTTTCGTCTATGTGGATCGCGTCGTGGTGGCACCCGATGCGTGGGGTGCGGGAATAGGCAGGGCCCTGTACACCGGGTTCGTGTCGGCGGCGGACAACTATCCGGTTCTGTGCGCCGAGGTGAACCTCCTGCCCCGAAACGACCGCTCGCTGGCCTTCCATGAGGCATTCGGCTTTGTGCCGGTGGGCGAACAGGACACCGAGGGTGGATCAAGGCGGGTCCAGATGCTGGCCCTGGATCTGTGACCGGTGCCTGGCGCGGAGTGTCCCGGCGCCGAGACGGTTCAGTCGTGGACCAGTGTGGTGCCTGCCGGGCGTAGACCCGGTTCGCCACACGACCAGCACGGCTCGGACATGCGTCCGTGCCAGGTCACCTCACAGCGCCCACAGGTGAGGGTCACGTGGTGGGCAGGTACCCGATCCGGAACGACGGTGGTGGTTGCAGAGAGCATCGGCTGCGATGAAGGTCCTGTCGACGGGCCCGGGTGAGTGGTCGGCTGGGGGGTCCCCTGTCCGTTCAGGTGCGGCACCGGTGCCATGCGCGGCACCCTAACCAGACCCCGCGCGTGTGGGGGTGACCCCCGAAACTTCCCGTAGCCTCTCCTTGTCAGGAGTGCCGGTTGCGATTGCCTGTCGTTTCGGTGCCCCACCAGACTGGAGACCCCAAGTGACAGACAACACGCCCGCGGCCGATTCGTCGGGAGAGCGTCGGACATCCTTTGACGGCCCGCCCCCGATGACCATCGACCCTGACAGGACCTACACGGCCGAGATGGTCACCTCGCTTGGGTCGATGACGATCCACCTGGATCCCAGGAGGGCGCCGAAGACCGTCAACAACTTCGTGTTTCTGGCAGGCTGCCGGTACTACGACAGCATCGTGTTCCACCGGGTGATCAACGGCTTCATGATCCAGGGCGGTGACCCGGAGGGGAGTGGAAGGGGTGGACCCGGCTACAGGTTCGAAGACGAGCTGCCGGCGCCGGGACGCTACGAGATCGGATCCCTCGCCATGGCCAACGCCGGACCCGACACCAACGGAAGCCAGTTCTTCATCGTCACCGGAGCCAGCGGCGTGGGCCTGCCACCCAGCTACTCGCTCTTCGGACAGGTGGTAGCCGGCCTTGAGGTCGCCGATGCCATCCAGAACGTGGCAACCGGCCCCGGCGACCGACCGCTGACCGACGTGGTGATCGAGTCGGTGACCGTAACCGTCGGCGACTGACCACAGGATCGAACCAGCAGATCAGACAGAGGGAGCAACAGTGGCAATCGAGCGAGTTGGAGTTGTCGGTGGTGGACAGATGGGCGGCGGCGTAGCCGAGGTCACGGCCAGGTCGGGCCTGGCGACAGTGGTACGCGAGGTCAGCCCCGAGGCTGCGGAGAGGAGTCGATCGGGGATAGAGCGGTCGCTCGGAAGGGCTCTCGACCGTGGCAAGATCGACGAGGCGGCCCATCAGGCGATCCTCGACAACCTCACGTTCACCACGGAACTGGCAGACCTGTCCGACTGCGACCTTGTCGTGGAGGCGGTCGTCGAGTCGTTCGACCTGAAGGCTGCGATCTTCTCTGAACTGGACTCCGTCGTCACCTCGTCCGATGCGATTCTGGCCACGAACACGTCGTCGATACCCATCATCGACATTGCAATGGCCACCGGTCGGCCTGATCACGTCGTGGGCCTCCACTTCTTCAACCCGGCGCCGGTCATGGCGCTGGTCGAGGTGATCCCGTCGGTGAGGACCGCCCCCGAGGTGACCGGGCAGGTCACAGCCTTCGCGACCGACGTGCTCGGCAAGACCGTCGTGGCAGCAAAGGACCGGGCCGGCTTTGTGGTGAACATGCTGCTCGTGCCGTACCTGCTCGGCGCCATGCGGATGTTCGAGGACGGTCATGCCACCGCCGAGGACATCGACACCGGCATGACCCTGGGTGCGGGCCACCCGATGGGCCCTCTGACCCTCAGCGACCTGATCGGCCTCGACACGATGCTCCTCGTGGGCGAGACCCTCCAGGCCGAGTACGGCGACCCGGCCTATGCCCCTCCGGCGCTGCTGCGGCGAATGGTCGCCGCCGGCCATCTGGGCCGCAAGACCGGTAAGGGCTTCTACGACTACTCCTGATGCAGCGTGCCGCCCATCCGTGAGGCCAGGCTGGCTGCCACGATTGCGAGGGCAGCGGCCAGCAGGTGGAGCATGAGGAACCTGGTTCCGCTCACCGAGTCGCCCATCAGCGAGGTCAGCACGGTGATGCCGACGGCTGCACCAATTTGTTGGAGCATGTTCAGCGACCCACCGGCGATGCCGAGGTCGTCGTCGCCCGCCGCGAGCGTCACCGAGTTGGCGACGGCCGGCCGGATATAGCCGCTTCCGGCGCCGGCCACCGCTGCGCCCAGGATGAACACGGGAAGCCATCGCTGCTGAGCCCCGATCCCAGCGAGGACCATCGCCGCGGCAAAGGTCAACATCCCGGTGATCACGACTCGACGGGCTCCGTGGCGGGGATCGTGAATTCCCCCGATCCTGGCCGAGAAGGCGAACATCAGGGGCCTCGGAAGCATCAGAAGTCCGATGACCGTTGGGCGAGAGCCCCAGCGCCTCTCGAGCAGGAACGGTGCCATGACCATGGCCCCCATGTAGCCCGACTGCAGGACCGCCTGGGCGGCCATCGGAAGGATGAACGCCCGTCGCCGCAACAGCCGCGGTGCGATCAACGGGTTGGCGACGCGTCGCTCGACACCGACGAAGGCAATGAGGGCGATGGGTGAGACGGCGAGACAGATGAGGACGAGGGGGCTGTCCCAGCCCGAGTTGAGACCCCTGCTGACGGCGGTGAGCAGGCTGGCGGTGCCGGTACCGAGGAGGACCGAGCCCGGTATGTCAAAGCGGGTGTCCGGGCGGGCCCGGGTCTCCGGCAGGATCTGGACTCCCGCAACTAGGGCGATCACGACCGTTGTGCCCTGCACCACGAACAGGGCCCTCCAACCGACCCATTCGATGAGCGGTCCTCCTGAGACCACACCGACTGCGGGCGAGAGCGCCACGACGGCCGCCCAGATTCCGAGAGCACGCGGTCGGTCCCGCTTCGGGTAGATGGAGAGGATCATGGCCATCGCCGATGGTCCCGAGACGGCGATCGCTGTCTGCGCGAGGGTCCGGAGCACGATGAGCGACGTCACATCCCATGCCAGGGCGGTTGCGTAGGACAGCAGGCACCCGGCCATGAAACCTGAGAGGTAGATGCGTCGGTGGCCGTGGAGGTCACCCATCTTTCCGGCGATCGGGGTCGCCAACGCAAAGGCCAACAGCGGTGCGGCGATTACCCACGTAATCGTGTTATCGCTGGTACCGAGGCCCTCTGCGATCGTCGGTAGCGAGGCCGAGAGCACGGTGACCGGGTAGCTACCGGCCGCAGCACCGAACAGGGCCACCGTCAGGACGAGCCTCGGGTAGTCGGGTCTCCGCCTGAGCGCTTCCCGTCGTGCCCCGGGGCCGGTGTCAGGCCTGTCGGTGTCATCGGTCATCTGACGGTGAACCTATTGCGGGCCCGCTACGAGCCCAGCAGTGGCTGCCGGTACGGTCGTTGGCCGTGTCGTCTGGATGTGCGCCCATTGGAATTGTCGTGAACCCCCGTGCAGGTACCGATGTGCGCCGGGCCGTGTCGGCGGCAGCCAACGTGACCGTCGAGGCCAAGGCCAACGTCGTCCGCAGGGTCGTATTGGGTGCGGTGGAGGCAGGAGCTGGCTGTTTCCTGGTGCAGGAGGACCCACACGGAATTGTGCGGCGGGCCACGGAGACGATCCGGGGTATCACCCTCGACTGGGTGGATGGGCCGAGGGTCTTCACCGAGGAGGACACCGTCTCGGCTGTCTCCGCCATGAGGGACAGCGGTGCCGCCGTGGTAGTCGTGCTGGGTGGTGACGGAACCAACAGGGCGGCTGCGAGGGCCTGGCGGGACATCCCCGTGATCCCAGTGTCCACGGGAACCAACAACGCCTTTCCCGTGTTCGTCGAGGCGACGGTCGCCGGTTCGGCCGCAGGACACCTGGCCAGCGGTGTGTGCGACGTCGACGAGGTCTCGACACCCGCAAAGGTGGTGCGCCTCACGGTCGATGGTCCGGGTGCAGAACCGCCGCTCAACGACATGGCCCTGATCGACGCTCTCGCCGTCGATGACCCGTACGTGGGTTCGTTCGAGTTGTTCGACCCGGCGACCCTGGTGCTGGCGGTTCTCACCAGGGCGGACCCGATGTCGATCGGCTTCGCCGGCGTCGGTGGCCGGGTGTGCCCGGTGTCTCCATCGGATGATGCTGGGTTGCTGATCGGGTTCGGTTCGGTCCGGGACTGTCCGACTGTCGTGCGGGCGCCGACCGCTCCCGGCTACTTCGACAATCTCGGCCTTGCTGAGGTCCGCCGACTGGATCTGGGTGAGGAGGTCCGTGTTGACGGGCCCGTCCTGTTGGCTTTCGATGGCGAACGCAAGCGCCGTCTGGGGGATGGGGCCTACGCGGTCCTGACGGTGCGGCGGGACGGCCCACGGGTCGTAGACGTTGGCGCCGTGATGGAGGCTGCCGTGTCGGTAGGCGCCTACATCAGGTGATCGGTCA
Source organism: Acidimicrobiaceae bacterium (assembly GCA_002687745.1). Lineage (GTDB taxonomy): Bacteria > Actinomycetota > Acidimicrobiia > Acidimicrobiales > MedAcidi-G1 > UBA3125. Next base: position 148,126 of record NZBE01000011.1, read on the forward strand.
GGTCGCAGGGACCGCCGCCGGGTCGCTGGGTGTCCCCGATCCGTCGGGTTCGCGGAACTACCGTTTCGTACATGCGGCACCTGTGTATGCGGTCCGCCTGCACGGGCTCTGCCTCCGTGCTGGTCGAGATGAACGTAGTCGAACTCAGTTTCACCATCCGTGACCTCGCCGAGGTCGATGGGCCCGGTCGGGTTGTGCTCTGTGCGGTCCACATGGAGCGCATGCGTGCACCCAGGGGTTGGGCCCTGATCGACGAGCGTTCCGATGCCAGCCTTCTGGTATTCCCGGATCGGCCACCTCCAGAAGAATCCGAGCCTGCTCGTACTGCTCAACGGGTCCGGTCGGTCGACGCCGCCGTACACCCCCTGGACCTGGCCAGACCCGACAGGCCCGATGTGTCCGAGCCGGCCGAGATGCCGCTGCTGGCCCGCGCCTTTCTCGGAGTCGACCGTCACCCCTCGATCTCGGAGTCTCCTGCCGGCGACCGGGGTGGTGCCGACGTGGTCGACGCGTTCCCGTCCGATGACACAGACTGGGACCAGCGTGACCGCCTCGACGAGTACGACGACGAGCAACTGTCGCTCGGGCCCCACGAGCCCGAACACATCGCCTGAACCTCCTCTCAGGCCTGACAGGGCGCCCGGACCGGGGTGCCTGACATGACCAGATCCCGGTGGCTGCTGCCTGCGGTTGGCATTGCCCTGTTCGCCCTGTTGCTGGGAACAACGCTGATCTGGCCGACCTCGACCACTCCGCCTGTGGAGAACGCTGCCAGCACGGTCACCCTGGCCCAGGCTCCGCCTCTGTCAGCGGCACCGACAGCGGTCACGGTCGGGGCACTGCCGCCGACCACCACGAGTGCGCCGTCGCCGACCACCGCCACCGCGCCGTCGCCGACCACCGTCACCGCGGCACCTCCCGCCACGACCCCGGTGGCCACGTCGGTTCCCCGGGCCCCGTACGACGGATGGGTTGACCCGGCATCGATGGGTGGCCCCTGGGGTGACATCGTGCCAGGAGTGCTGACCTTCAGGGGTTCCCCGACGCGTCGTTGGCACGGCAGCGGTCCGGTGCCGACTGAGCCGGTTGTGGCCTGGCGCTTTCCGGCCGAGGCACAGATGTGCTCCATGTCGAGCGTCGCCGGGGTGGAACAGGAGTGGTGCGGCATGGGCTGGACCGGCCAACCTGCGGTCTTTGAGAGGCAGGGCCGCACTTGGGTCGTGTTCGGGGCATTCGACGCCAGGGTCCACTTCCTCGACGGTGCAACCGGTGAGAAGATCATCCCCGACTTCGCAGTGGCAGATATCATCAAGGGGTCGGTGACCGCGGATCCCGACGGCTATCCGCTCGTGTACGTGGGCTCACGTGATGGCAGGTTGAGGATCCTTGCGATCGACCGGGCGAGACCCACCGAGTTGTGGGGCCTCGACGCCGACGAGACTGGGCCCAGAATGTGGAACAACGACTGGGACGCCTCACCCCTTGTGCTCGATGACCACCTCTTCGAGGGGGGTGAGAACAGCCGCTTCCACGTGGTTCGCCTGAACCGTTCCTACGACGACGACGGCCTCGTCGCTGTAGACCCGGAACTGGTGTGGGACGTAGCCGGCTGGGACGATGACCTCCTGGCCGAGGTCGACTCCAACGTCTCGATCGAGAACTCGCCCCTGATCGTGGGGAACACCCTCTACTTCGCCAACTCCGGTGGACTTGTGCAGGGCTGGGACATCGCCGGTCTGGCTGATGGCGTCGAACCGACGCGTGTGTTCCGTTTCTGGGCGGGAGACGACGTGGACGCGACGCTCATTCCCGACGAAGACGGGATGCTCTACGTCGGAGTCGAGTACGAGCGGGAAACCCTGCGGTCGTTGGAACTTGGACAGATCCTGAAGTTGGACCCGTCGAGGCCCGACGACCCGCTGGTCTGGGCTGTGGAGGCCCGCACGAAGGTCGGCACGGGTGTGTGGGCCACCCCGGCCATCTACCGTGACCTCGTGGTCGTTCCGACGGCCGACGGAGAGGTGCTCGGGATATCACGTGCAGGCGGAGGGGTTCGCTGGAAGCTGGAGATCCCCGGCCCTGTCTGGTCGTCTCCCACCATTGTCGACGACGTGATGGTCATAGGTGACTGCACCGGCCGTGTGCGTGCCTTCGACCTCCATGTCGACGGGACCCGGCCAACGCAGATCTGGGAGGTTCCCACGGGCATCTGCGTGGAGGCGTCGGCTGCAATCTGGGACGGAACCGTCTACATCGGCTCACGCGACGGACACCTCTACGCACTCCGCGACCCATCCTGAGGTCGTTGCGGTCGACCTGCCCCGGATTCTCCCCGACGACGGCCTCTTGGTAGGTTGCCCTTCGGCCCACAGACCCTGAACCGGAGAGCAGCCACAGATGCCTGAACTGACAGAAGCAGAGGTCCGAGCGCTTGCAGGGCAACTGGTCGAGGATGTGCCCCCCGATCAGGTGGACCAGTTCGAGTTCAGGGGTGCACAGTTCGACCGGGGCCTCGCCATGGTCCAGTTCCCAGAGGGTCTCGGTGGGCTGGGTCTCTCAAGCCGGCGCCTCCAGACGGCAGTCGACTCCGAGTTGCGTTCCGCCGGGGTCACCTACAACGACCTGCTCATCAACCCGATCGGCATCGGAATGGGTGGTCCGGTGGTTCTCACGTATGCGACCGATGAGCAAAAGCAGCGCCTGCTCCGGCCGATGTTCACCGGTGAGGAGATCTGGTGCCAGATGTTCAGCGAACCCGGCTCGGGTTCCGACGTCGCCGGCCTGTCAACCCGTGCAGAACGGGACGGCGACGAGTGGATCGTGAACGGCCAGAAGGTCTGGACGACCCTCGCCCATGTATCCCGGTGGGGAATGCTCGTTGCCAGGACCAACCCCGACCAGCCCAAGCACAAGGGCCTCACCTACTTCCTCCTCGACATGGAATCGCCCGGCGTCGAGGTTCGGCCGCTGCACCAGATAACCGGGGAGGCCGAGTTCAACGAGGTGTTCCTGTCCGATGTCCGCATCCCCCACGAAAACGTCTTCGGCGACGTTGGTGGCGGCTGGGGCGCAGCGGTCACCACGCTCATGAACGAGAGGGTGGCTCTCGGTGGCGGTGTGCCCAAGAAGGGCTCGGGTCCCATCCAGGACCTCGTCAACATCTGGAATGAGACACGGGACAGCCTGGATCCTGTGACAGCGGCGGTACTGAGGGACCGGGTTGTGGACCTGTGGACACAGGCCGAGGCACTCCGGTTGACCAATTGGCGGGCGAGGGAGGCAAGCCGTGGCGGAAACCCCGGACCCGAGGGGTCGGTCACCAAGCTGATGTCGGCCGAGATGAACCAGCACATCTACGAGACGTGCATGGACGTCATCGGTGCCGGCGGGATGCTCTACGAGGCCGGCTACGAGCGCAAGCGCCCCGACGGCCTGCGCGGTCCCGACTCACACGTCAGGTACGCCTTCCTCCGCGCCCGGGCCAACACCATCGAGGGTGGCACCTCCGAGGTGATGCGCAACATCCTGGGTGAGAGGGTCCTGGGCCTGCCCGGCGACGTCCGGGTCGACAAGGAACTCCCGTGGTCCGAGGTTCCCCGGAACTGACCGGACCGCGTCGGTGACCTGATGCCCCTGAACACCCTGCTTGACAGGCACTCCGCCTACCGACCCGACCACCCGGCGCTGGTATTCAACGAACAGCAGGTCAGTTGGGCCGAGCTGCGCCACAGGGTCGACAGCCTCATCCACCAGCTCAGGGGTGAGGGCCTGGGGGTGGGTGACAAGGTGGCCCTCATCGTCGACAACTGCCTCGAGGTGCTCGAGATGTACCACGCGGCTGCCAAGGCCGGGTTTGTCGTGGTTCCTCTCAGCCCAATGCTGCGCGGCAGCGGGCTGACGACGCTTGTCAACGATTCCGATGCGGTGGCTGTCGTCACCATGCGACGCATGGTTGAACACCTTGAGCCGGTTCGTGCGGACCTCGTCAACGTGGCAGGGGACCGGTTCTTCCTGGTTGACGGAGAGGCGGACGGATACCGCCGGTACCCCGACACGTCTGTCGAGCCGCCCGAACCGGTTCGTGCAGCAGACCTGACAGATGACGACCTCTACAACATCATCTACTCCAGCGGCACGACAGGGCTGCCGAAGGGGATCGTGCACACCCACGGGATCCGCGAGGCGTATGCCACGGGCCATGCAGTCGGCTGTCGGATCCACCCCGAGAGCGTTGCGGTCCATTCGGGGTCGCTCGTGTTCAACGGGGCGTTCCTGACGCTCATGCCGGCCATGTACCTGGGCTGCACCTTCGTGCTCATGGAGGCATTCGACGCGGCGGGGCTGATCGACGTGATGATCTCCAACGATGTGACCCATGCGGTGCTGGTGCCGTCACAGATCATCCAACTGCTGGCCGACAACCGCTTCGACGAGGACCACATCCCCTCGCTCGAGATGGTCCTGACCGTCGGCGCTCCGCTGCACCTGGAGCACAAGGAGGAGCTCGTGCGCCGCATGCCGGAGCGGTTCTACGAGCTGTACGGCCTGACCGAGGGTCTCTGCACGGTGCTCGACCGCGATGCGCCGCATTCCAAGTTGGGGTCGGTCGGGGTGCCGCCGCCGCTCTACGAGCTGAGGATCGTGGATGACGACGGCAATGACGTACCCGTCGGCGAGGTCGGCGAGATCGTGGGACGTGGCCCGGTGCTGATGCCCGGCTACTACAAGCGCCCGGACCTGACCGCAGAGGCCATTCGAAACGGCTGGCTCCACAGCGGGGACCTGGGGCGTGTGGACGAGGACGGCTACCTGTACCTGGTGGACCGCAAGAAGGACATGATCATCTCGGGCGGCGTCAACGTCTATCCCCGCGACATCGAGGAGCTCGTCGTGGGCCACCCATCGGTCCGGGATGTCGCTGTCTTTGGTGCACCGCACCCCCAGTGGGGTGAGCAGCCGGTGGCGGCCGTGGTGCTCGACGGGCCGGTCGACCCCGAAGAGGTCAGGTCGTGGGTGAACGAGCGGGTCGAGGCCCGCTACCAGAAGGTGGGTGTGGTCTACGCCGTCGACGCCTTCCCGGTGAACGTGGCCGGCAAGACGCTGCGCCGTGTCCTGCGCGAGGACTACCTGGCTGGTTGAGGCTTCGGGGGCTCAGGACCTGCGCCAGGTGGTGCCGGCCGACGTGTCCTCGAGTTGGATGCCCCTGGCGGACAGCGCCTCGCGGATGCTGTCGGCCAGGGCGTAGTCGCCTGCGGCCTTTGCAGCGCTCCGGTCCGCCACCAGGTCGTCGATCTCTGCAGCCTCCGGGTCTGGCGTGGAGGAGCCTCTGGACCCCAGGTCCAGGCCGAGCGTGGATGCGAGGGTGGTCACGGCACTGGCAAGTGCTGCGGCGCCGGTGTCGTCCTCGATGTCAATTGCCCTGTTGGCCTCGCGGACGCCGTCGAAGATGACCGCAACCGCGGCCGGTGTGCCCAGGTCGTCGTCCATGGCAGAGCGGAACCGCTCGACGACCCCTGGATCAGGATCTGACTCGGGAAGGTCGGCCTGTTCGATGCGATCGGCGAAGGTGTCGAGGCGCCCGAGTGCGGCCGCGGCCTGGTCGAGGGTGTCGGATCCGATCTCCATGGTGCGCCGGTAGTGGGTCTGCAACACGAGCAGGCGTAGCGCCCTCGGATCCCAGGCATCAAGAAGGTCGCCCAGGGTCGTGAAGTTGCCGAGAGACTTGGACATCTTCTCGCCACCGACCTGGACCATGCCGTTGTGGACCCAGTGGGTGGCGAACTTCCGTCCACAGCCGAGTGCCTCGGCCCGTTCGTTCTCATGGTGGGGGAAGATCAGGTCGTCGCCACCACCGTGGATGTCAAAGCCGTCGCCCAGAAGGTCGAGAGACATCGCCACGCACTCGATGTGCCACCCGGGGCGCCCAGGGCCCCACGGTGACTCCCAGGAGGGTTCGCCCTCCTTGGCGGCCTTCCAGAGGGCGAAGTCCAGCGGGTCGGCCTTGTCGTCGTCGACGTCGACCCGGGCACCGGCCCCCTCTCGCAACTCCTCGGGCGAGCGGTGGACGAGGGCGCCGTACCCGGGTAGGCGGTCCACTGCGAAGTAGACGCCTGAGTCGGTCGTATAGGCCATCTCCCTTTCGAGCAGGTCGGCTACCACGGCGATCATCTGCTCCACGTACTCGGTGGCCCTCGGTCGAAGGTCGGGGTGGGCGATGTTGAGGAGGTCCATCTGGTCAATGAACGCCCTCTCGAAACGGGCGGCCAACTCGGGTTCGGTTGACCCTTCTGAAGCGGCCCTGGCGATGATCTTGTCGTCTATGTCGGTGATGTTGGATGCCGAGCAGACGTCGTAGCCGGACCAGCGCAGGTAGCGGACCAGGATGTCGAAGGCCAGGGTGCTGCGGGCGTGGCCCAGGTGCGGCAGGTCGTAGACGGTCGGACCGCACCAGTAGACGGAGGCCTTCCCGGGGTCGCGGGGAACAAACTCGGTCTTCTCGCCGGTGAGGCTGTCGGTGAAGCGCAGCACCGGGTCAGGATACGCGGAAGGTAGCCACGGTGTGGGGGTGCCTGCCGAAGATCAGGTCGTTCGCACCCAGGATTCGGGCACGCTCTCGTCCACGCGGATGCCGAGCAGGCCGGCAGCCTCGGCGAGGCCGGCTGCCGATGACGGGTCGTCTCCCGCACCGGCCAGGATGGCACCGGCCAGCATGTCGAGGGCATCGCGTGCAGCGGCCGTGTTGAGGTCGTCGTCGAGGGCGTTCCTGATGGTTGCGAGCGTGGGTGCCGGGTCGGGGCCTGTCGGTCGGGTCGAGGCGGTGATCAGGCGGTCGAGACGGGTGACGCCGTCGTCTATGTCGTGGTCGAACCACTCGAAGCCGGCCCGGTAGTGGTGGCCCAGGAGGGACAGCCGTATCGCCCTCGGGTCGTGCAGGTGGCGCAGGTTGCGGATGAACACCAGGTTGCCGAGCGACTTGGACATCTTGATGCCCTCGTAGGAGACCATTGCCACATGCATCCAGTGCCGGGCCAGCGGCACCCCGTTGGCTGCCCTGCTCTGGGTCGCCTCACACTCGTGGTGTGGGAAGACCAGGTCGTCTCCGCCTCCGTGCAGGTCAATTGTCTGTCCCAGTTCGGCCATGGCCATGGCCGAGCACTCGATGTGCCATCCGGGCCGGCCCGGGCCGAACGGTGAATCCCAGGAGGGTTCGTTGTCGGCACTGGCCTGCCAGAGGATGAAGTCGAGCGGGTTGCGTAGGCGTGGGTCGTCAGGGTCTGCGCCCCGCTCCGCGGCGAAGGCCGTCATGGTCGCCTCGTCGTAGCCGGAGACCGATCCGAATTCCTCCCAGGTGGAGACGTCGAAGAACGTCGTTCCCTCGACGGTGTAGGTGTGTCCCGCGGTCCTGAGGCGACCGATCAGGTCAAGCATGGGCTGGATGGTTTCCGTCGCCCTGGGCTCGGCGGTAGCAGGTCGCAGGTCGAGCGCTGCCAGGTCCTCGTGGAAACTGGCGACCTCAGTGGCCCCCAACTCCAGGTAGTCGACGTCGAGTTCGCGGGCCTTGCCCAGTATCGAGTCGTCCACATCGGTGACGTTGCGGACCATGTGGACCTCGTGGCCGAGGTCCTCGAGGCGCCTGAT
>NZBE01000012.1 GCA_002687745.1 Acidimicrobiaceae bacterium
AGGTCGACTGGAGCAACTGGATCAGGCGTCCTCCCAGAGTCGGCTCGACCGCCGGGCCAGTTCGGTGTGGGCAGCTGCCAGATCGATCCCGACCAACTCGCCGTCGGTCACCACCGGCCGCCCACCCACGAGCACGTGACGGGCACGTCGGTCAGGCCCCAGCACCAGACCCGCCAACGGGTCGGCTATGTCACCCAGGTCATCACCGGGCCAGACAGCCAGATCGGCGCGCTTCCCCGGTTCGACGCTCCCGATGTCGTCCAGGCCGAGACACCCGGCGCCACCACGGGTGGCCATGTCCACCACATCGACCGGCATCAGCGCATCGGGACGCAGTTCTCGCAGGCGTGCCGTGTAGAGCGCCTGTCGCAGTTCCGGGAACAGGCCGCCGACCTCGTTGGATGCGACCCCATCCACCCCGAGGCCAACGGGGCATCCGGCGGCCCGTAGGTCGGTGACCCTGCACATTCCAGCGGCGATCCGGGCATTGGATGAAGGGCAGTGGGCGATTCCGGTACCGGCCGCTCCCAGAACAGCCATCTCGTCATCGTCAATGTGGATGCCGTGGGCAAGCCAGACGTCGTCGCCGACCCAACCCCACTCGTCGAGCATCTCGACCGGTCGTCGGCCGAAACGTTCAAGACAGTGGGCCTGTTCCTCGACCGTCTCGCACAGGTGCGTATGCAGGCGCAGGCCGTGACGTCGCGCCTGCTCTGCGGACTGGACCATCAGGTCGGTGGTTACAGAGAAGGGACTGCAGGGAGCCACCACAACGTGGACCATCTCGCCGTCGTGGTGGCGTGAGATGACCGACTCGGTCGATGCCAGGATGGAGTCAATGTCCTCTACGACATGGTCAGGGGGAAGGCCGCCGCGGCTCTCGCCCAGGTCCATCGACCCCCGCGACAGGTGCAGCCGGATTCCAACCGCATGGGCTGCGTCGACGATGGCGTCAAAGACCTCGTCGTCGCCACCGGGAACCAGGTAGTGGTGATCTGATGCGGTGGTGCAACCTGTGGCTGCCAACTCACCGAGGCCGACCATGGCGGCGGCCCTCACGTCGTCGACCGACAGCCGGCCCCAAACGGGATAGAGGTGGACCAGCCAGTCAAAGAGGTTGCAGCCATCGGCGCGTCCACGTGTCATCCACTGGTAGAGGTGGTGGTGGGTGTTGACGAGGCCGGCGGTGACGATGTCGCCGTCACAGCTAAGAACCTGGTCTCCGGTCCGGGCCTCGACGGATCCGACCGCCGTAATGCGGCCGTCCTCCACGGCTATGTCGCCCGGGTGTCGGGCACCTCGCACTACCAGACGTGACATGTGGGTGATCCTCTCACGGGGTCCAGTCGGCAAACGTGTCGATCATCAGGTTCACGTCCGGGCCCAGCGGATAGAGGATGGGGCAGGTGCAGCCGTCGGCCATGTACTGGGCCACCTTCTCCCTGCACTCGTCCGGGGTCCCGGCGGCACAGATCATCTGGACGATGTCGTCTGGAACCAGCCTTGATGCCGCCTCGACCTGTTCATGGGTGGCGGGCCAGGTCAGTATCTTCCCCACCTCCTCGAGGAGTGACTCGGGGACACCCGATGCCTTCATGATGTGCGGCTGCTGACCCAGGTACTGGGTGACCATCAGGCGGGCACCGTCAAGGGCCTCCTCACGGGTGTCTGCCACCGAGCAGACCACCAGCTGCGGGCGGTCCAGGTCGTCCACCGACCGGCCAGCGCGTGCGGCACCTGTCTCCAGGTGCTGCATGGCCTGCCTGTTGTACCCGGGTGAGACCAGGTAGTTCAGGACCACGCCGTCGGCGATCTCACCGGTCAACTCCATCATCTTCATTCCGGTGGCACCGATGTAGATGGGCACCTCCTTGGGGCGGCGCTCCTGGTACACGTAGTCCAGCTCGACCCCGTCGAGGTGCACGTAGTCACCGTCAAAGGTCACGGTCTGGTCGGCCAGCAGGGCCCGCACTGTCGTGACGACCTCGCGCATCACCCCGAGGGGGCGCCTACGGTTGATGCCCACCTTGGTTGCGAGCGGGTCCCACCAGGCACCGATGCCGAGAATCATCCTGCCGGGTGCCAGGTCGTCGAGGGTCGAGAAGGTGGATGCGAGGCGTGCCGGGTTGCGGGTCCAGCAGTCGACCACGCCCGATCCGATCTTGATCGTGTCGGTGCACGCCCCGAACGCCGCCATGGGAACGACGGCATCGCGCACCAGCCGCGAGTCGGCCTGCCACACAGCCTCGAAGCCACGGGACTCNGCGTAGCGGGCGTGNCCGATCGCCTCGGTGATCGGATGGGCGTCCTGCAGGTATATGGCGAGCCTCGTCATCGGNNTNNCTCCTCNGTNGTANNGGCCNGTNTCTNTCTTNTCACANNTNCTCCAGTCGGGNGTGCAGGCGGGCGGCCTCCTCGGCGGCCTTCGCACGGATCTCGTCGGCATCCACCCGGGTGGGCGAACCGTCGGCCCANACCAGCTCGCCTCCCACCTCGACCCTGACGGGGCTGACGCCCGGCGAGAAGGCCAGGTGCCACGGTTCCATCGGGTCGTGGCTCCAGGTGACCCGGTCGACCAGCGCCTCGGGGAACAGGTCCCATCCGGTCGTGAGATACGACCACGCAACCTCCGGGGAGGCCGTCACATCGTGCTCACGATGGCGCACGTAGGCCAGCCGGAACTCCTCGAGCATGTCGGCGCCTATNCCATCGGTGCCGAGAGCCACCGGGTTTGAGAAGCGGGTCGGGCGGGAGTAGCCGACCGAGTTGTTCATGTTGGACCTGGGGTTGTGCACGATGGTGCCGGCCAGNCCGTGGTCGTCGGTCAGGTGNACGCCGTGCACGAGAAGCCAGTNGTCGGCGGCCAGGTGGCGCAGGCGGTCCGCAGCNCCGGCATCGGCTTCGCCCTCGGCCACATGGATGTGGACGCCGACACCCAGGTCGGCCGCCAGCCCGGCTACGGCTTCAAGGGTCTCGTCGGTGCACGTGAATGCAGCATGCACACCCACCCGGCCCCGACCCCCGGATCGTATGTACCGCTCGTTCTCGGCGAGGCCCCTACGGGCCCCCTCGGGCCCGTGGCGGTCCGTCACCCCGTAGGCGCAGTCGACCCTCACGCCGACCTCTGCGCAGGCCTCGTCGATCAGGCTCAGCGAACCATCGATGGCATCGGGTGACTCGTGGTGGTCGATGATCNCCGTACAGCCCCGCTCGAGGGCCTCGAGCGCTCCGAGCATCGCCGACCAGCGGATGCTTTCAGGGTCGAGGGCCCGGTCCAGGCGCCACCAGACCAGTTCCAGGATCTCGGTGAATCCGGTGGGTGTGCGTGGTGGTGCGGGCATTCCCCGGGCCAACGAGGAGTAGAGGTGGTGGTGGGCGCAGACGAGGCCCGGGGTGGTGTTGGACGGGATGCTCACCGGCCGTCCCANCCTGACCAGGTTTCACNCTGACCCGGTTCGTTCATCGGGAGCTCGCTGCGCCACTGCCCGTCGTGTTCNTGGAGGGCAGCGGCGACGGCTCCGGCTGTCGGCACCAGGCCGATCTCGCCGACCCCCTTGATCCCGTAGGGCGAGTCGGGCTGGGGAACCTCGACGAGCCGTACATCTACCGGGGGCATGTCCTTGGGCCTGATGATTCCGAGGCTGCGAAGGGTCGTGTTCAGCGGCCTTGCCTCGTCATCGGCGGGGAAGCCCTCGCTGAGGGCATAGCCGAGGCCCATGTGCACGGCACCCTCGACCTGNCCCTCGCAGAGCATCGGGTTCACGGCCCGACCCACGTCGTGTGCGGCGACCACCTGCTCGACCTCGCCGGTCTCCGGATCCAGAATCACCAACTGTGCCGCGTAGCCGAACGTGGAGTGGATCACCGGATTCTCCATGCCGTCGTCCATGGAGTTGGTCCAGTCCACCCGGTACCCACCCTCGTAGTCGACGCCGATCTGACAACCGTCGGCAAGTGCAACCCGGCANGCGTCGGCCACCGAGCCNGCNCCCATCAGGGTCCCGCGGCTGCCGGTCGTCTGNCCGGCACCCAGTTCACGGGTCGTGTCAACGACCACCTCGACCCGGGCGGGGTCGACACCCAGTTCCTCGACTGCGACCTGAATGGCCACGGTGTGGACCCCCTGACCCATCTCGGTCCAGCAGTGGCGAACCTCCACGATCCCATCCTCTCGAAAGCAGACCACGGCACGGGCCACCTCGTTGAAGCCGTTGCCGAGGCCCGAGTTCTTGAGGCCCAGCCCCAGGCCCACGGACCTACCGGCAGCCTTGGCTGTGTCATAGGCCTCCCTCACCTCGTCGAGGCATGCCCTCGCTCCGAGGGAACCGTCGTCCATCACCTGACCCGGTCCCCACACGACCCCGGGGCCAACGATGTTGCGGCTACGCATCTCCCAGCCGGAGATTCCCACCTGTTCTGCGAGACGGTCCATCACTCCCTCCATGGCGAACTGTGCCTGGTTGGCTCCGAAGCCGCGGAATGCCCCACACACCGGGTTGTTGGTGCGTACGGCGGTGGCCTCCACGTCGATTTCAGGCACCGCGTACGGGCCGCTTGCATGCCCGGCAGCGCGCTCCAGGACCTTCATTCCCACCGAGGCATAGGGGCCTGAATCACCGATCATGCGCACCCAGAGGGCTGTCAGGTGGCCCTCGGCATCGCAGCCGGCGCGGTACGCCATCCGGATGGGATGCCGCTTGGGGTGCATCAGCAGCGACTCCTCACGCGAGAGCGTGCACCTGACCGGCCGGCCGAGGAGGTGCGCTGCCAGTGCCGTCTGGGCCTGGTTGGACATGTCCTCCTTGCCGCCGAAGGCACCGCCGTTGCTGACAAGCTCGACGGTCACCAGGTCGCTGGCGATTCCGAGCACCGAGGCGATCTGGTTCCGGTCGTCCCAAACGCCCTGTCCGCCGGACCAGACGTACAGGCCCCCACCTTCAACGGGTGCTGCCATCGTGGATTCCGGTTCGACGAAGGCGTGTTCGATTCGTTGGGTCTGGAAAACCTCGGCAACGACATGTGTGGACCCTGCCAGAGCCGCCTCAACCTCACCGCGCGAGTAGCGGGACACGGACAGGATGTTCCCGTCNAGACCCCACACGGCATCGTCGCNCGATACCGCCGCCAGGACAGGGTCACTGAAGACCTCCAGGGGGCTGTAGTGGGCAGTCACCAGCTCGGCCGCCCTACGGGCTGTCTCCCTGTCGTCGGCNACGACCACGGCGAGGACGTCACCGAGGTACGAGGTACGGCCTCCCTCGGGGATGAACACCGGCCAGTCGGTGTGGATGATGCCGACGCGCAGGTCACCGGGAACGTCGGCGGCTGTGAAGACGGCATGGACCCCGTCGACTGCCTCTGCTGCCGAGGTGTCGATCCTGACCACATCGGCGCGGGCATGGTCGGAGAGGTGGAGTGCAGCGTGCAGCAGACCGTCAGGATCCATGTCGTCGATGAACGGCCTGTCGCCCAGGGNCAGTTCGGAGGCCTGATACTTCGACCCGCTGGTACCGATACCACCGACCCCGACCGTGACCGGAACATCACCGGCGGCAACCGCCTCCACGGCATCCAGGATCTTCACGTAGCCGGTGCACCTGCAGAGGTGTCCACCGAGGTGGCGGGCTGCCTCGTCCCTCGTGAGGGCATCGCCCTTCCTGTCTATGAGTGCCTTGGCCCGCATCACGATCCCGGGGGTGCAGAACCCGCACTGGAGGGCGCCGTGCGCTGCGAAGGTGTCCGAGAAGCGGTCTCGCTCGGCCGGTTCGAGACCCTCGAGGGTTGTGACGGAGGCACCCTCGGCCTTTTCCATGGACGTCTGNCAGGCCACCCGTGCCTTTCCGTCGAGCAGCACCGTGCAGCAGCCGCACTGGCCCGAGGGAGAACAGCCGTCCTTGGGCGAGGTGACCCCGAGCTCGTCGCGCAGGGCAGCCAGAAGGTGNGGGTGGCCGGAACACGTCTCGACGGTGGACCCGTTCAGGACGAAGGTGGTCATCTGTCTCTGGTCCCGTCGTCTCCTTCGAGGGCTGATGTGACATTGTCTGGCACCTCGACGCCCGCCTGCCCGGTGATGCGGCCGTAAGCCTCGGGCCTGCGGTAGTAGCTGAAGTTGAACAGCGTGTCCTTGTAGTTGGAGCACATGTCGAGGTCGCATTCAGCGACGACAAGCTCATCGCCGTCGGTGGTGCAGCGGGCCCGCACCTCACCGGAGGGCGCCACGATCGAGCTCTCGCCGAGCAGGAGGCACCCCTCCTCTTCACCGGCCTTGGCCACACCCACAACCCACATTCCGTTCTGGTAGGCGCCGGACTGGAGCACGAGGCCGTTGTGGAACCCCTGGAGCACGTCCTGGCTCGGATCCGGCGGGTAGTGGACGGGCGTGTTGTANCCGATGAGCGCCATCTCGCAGCCCTGCAGGCCCAGCACCCGGTAGGTCTCGGGCCAGCGACGGTCATTGCAGATGGCCATGCCGACGATGCCACCGAAGGCGCCGAACACGCTGAACCCGTCACCGGGCTCGAAGTAGTAGCGCTCCAGGTGCTGGAACTCACGCCAGGGCTCGTGCTCGTGGTGGCCCGGCAGGTGGACCTTGCGGTAGCGCCCGGCCGGAGAACCGTCACGCTCGACCAGGATGGCCGTGTTGTAGTGGTGGCCGTCGGGTGTCAACTCTGCGTAGCCGAGGTGGAAGCCGACACCCAGACGGGCGGCCTCGTCGAAGAGCGGCTTCGTGTCGGGCCCCGGCATCTCCGTCTCGAAGAAGTGGTCGAAATCTGCCCGGTCATCCACCCACCATCGGGGGAAGAAGGTCGTGAGTGCCAGTTCCGGGAACACGACAAGGTCACAGCCTGCGTCAGCCCCCTGGCGCAGCAGGGCTACCAGCCGCTCAACCACATCGGCACGGGTGTCGGCCAGTTGGATTGGTCCGGTCTGGGCGGCTCCCACTGTGAGGACTCGGCTCATCTGGTCTCTCCCTCCCCGGCGACGGTGTCTTCCAGTGCATCACCGTCGAGCGCCAGCAGTGTGTGGAGAAGGACATTGACCCCTGCTGCCAGGTCCGCTGGATCGGTGTGCTCGGCGGGGTTGTGGCTGATTCCGTCCCTGCTGGGCACGAACACCATCCCCGTGGGGCAGACGCGGGCCATCATCTGGGCATCGTGACCGGCGCCGGAGGGCATCTCCGACACAGCGTGCCCCAGGGTCTCCGCTGTGCTGACAACCGTTTCGACCACCGATTCGTTGAATGCAACCGGTTCGAACCGGGCGAGGGTCCGGGACTCGATCAGGACGCCCTCGGCCTCGGTGATGCCATCCACGAATGCGGCGAGGTCTGTCTCGGCTGCTGCCAGGAGTGCCTCGTCGGTGTTGCGCAGGTCGACCGTGAGAATGGCCGAACCGGCAACCACGTTCACGAGGTCCGGTGCAAGGTCCAGCCGTCCGACGGTAGCGACCTGCCGGCCGCCCATTCTGGTGGCCATGTCGCGAACGTGGACCGCAACGGCTGCTGCCGCCCAGCCTGCGTCGTGGCGCAGGTCCATGGGCGTGGTCCCGGCGTGGTTGGCCTGGCCCGTGATCGTGAACTCTGTCCACGAGATGCCCTGGACTCCGGTGACGGCCCCGATCGTGTGGCCTCCGGCCTCGAGCACGGGGCCCTGCTCGATGTGGAGTTCCACGAATGCGTGCGGGGCGGGGCCCGGGCAGGGGTTGGGTCCCCGGTAGCCGATGCGGTCGAGTTCGTCTCCCACGACGGTGCCGTCGATTCCCTCGATGTCGAGGGCCTCCTCGAGGGCGAGGCCACCCACATAGACGAGGCTTCCGAGCATGTCCGGCGGGAACCTGGCTCCCTCCTCGTCGGTGAAGAAGGCCACGGCAATCGGACGCTCGGTCTCGACACCTGCATCTGTGAGCGTCTCGATCACCTCGAGGCCTGCCAGAACCCCGAGGTTCCCGTCGTAGCGTCCGCCTGAGCGCACGGTGTCGATGTGGCTGCCCGTCATGACGGCGGGGCCGTCGGTGCGACCCGGCCGGGTGGCAACCACGTTGCCGATTCCGTCGATGCGGACGTCGAGGCCCAGATCGCGCATCCAGGTGGTGACCAGGTCACGTCCATCCCGGTCCTCATCGGTCAGGGCCAGTCTGCTTGAGCCTCCACCGTCGATGGGGCCGATGGTGGCCAGTTCGCCAAGTCGCCGCATCAGGCGGTCGCCGTCGATGCGCAGGTGACCGTAGGGAGCGTTCATGCTGCACCTTCCGGGAACACGATGTCGGTTGGCCTTACCGGCACCCTCGGCAGGTCCAGGCCGGTGGCATCGCGGATTGCGGCCGCAACCGCAGCCGTTGACGAGATGGAGGGTGGCTCACCGATGCCCTTGGCACCAAAGGGTGCTCCCGGCTCAGCCTGTTCGATCAGGGCTGCGATCTCGACGGGTGGCATGTCCAGTGCGGTCGGCACCAGGTAGTCGGTGAACGAGGCGTTGCGGATCCGACCATCCTGGACCAGGACCTCCTCCATCACCGCCAGGCCGACACCCTGGGCTGCGCCGCCCTCGAGTTGGCCGACGGTCTGGAGGGGGTTGAGCACCCGGCCCACGTCCTGGGAGGTGGTCAGCTCGACAACCTTGACGAGACCCAACTCGACGTCGACGTCGACGATGGCGCGGTGGGCCGAGAATGCGAACGAGACGTGTGCGTCCCCCTGGCCGTTCCCATCGAGGGGCAGCGTGGGCGCGTGGCGAAACACCACCGACGCCTCGATGGGCTCGGCAGTGGCCTCGGCCAGATCGACCTCCAGGCCACCTGCCATGGAAACGACCCTGCCATCGGCAACGACCAGGTCGGCGGCGTCGACACCGTGCTCGAAAGCCAGGCGGTCGAGCAGTTGGACACGTACCTGCCCGCAGGCCTCCTGGATCGCACCACCCGACATCCAGGTCTGCCGGCTGGCCGATGTGGAACCGGCAGATCCGATGCCGTCAGTGGATGCCGGAAGCAGCACCACACCATCCACACCCAGCACCTCACGGGTGATCTGCTGGGCAAGCGTCACGAACCCCTGGCCGACCTCGGCACAGGCGCTCGTGATCGTGGCCACCCCGTCGGCAAGACGGCAGGAGGCCTCGCTGGAGTCGTCGAATCCCTCTGAGAACAACAGGTTCTTGAAGCCGAGGGCGAAGGCCTCGCCCCGTACCACGTGTTCCGGGTCGGCCGTTCGGCCGGCACCGCCGGGGAGTTCCATCGGATCGACTGCCATCGAGGCACCCGACGGGTGGTCGGCACAGGTCCTGATGACCTCGGCTACGGGTGCGGTTCCGGTGATCGTCTGGCCGGTGAGGAGTTCATCACCGGGAGCCAGGGCATTGTGGAGGCGCAACTCCACCGGGTCCATTTCAAGCGCGTCGGCCAGGCGGTCCATCTGGGCCTCGTGGGCAAAGCAGGTCTGGACGGCCCCGAAGCCGCGCATCGCCCCACACGGTGGGTTGTTGGTCCGTACGACAGCACCGTCGATGTGGGCACTGGGAACCCTGTAGGGGCCGACGGCAAAGCAGGTTGCGTTGGCGATTACCGCGCCGCTCGATGAGGCGTAGGCCCCGCCATCGAGGACCAGGCGGGACTCGACCCGGACAATGGTGCCGTCACGGTCGGCGTGGTGGCGGAACCACATCCGTGCCGGATGCCTGTGCACGTGACCGTGGAAGGACTCCTCGCGTGAATAGACCATCTTCACGGGCCTGCGTGTGTGGAGCGCCAGCATGCAGAGGTGGACGTGGAGGCTGAGGTCCTCCCGTGCTCCGAAGGCCCCGCCGACCCCCGAGAGGGTCAGGCGCACCCGGGCGGTGTCCAGGCCCAGACAGTCGGCCACCTGGTCACGGTCGGAGTGGAGCCACTGGGTTGCCACGTAGAGGTCGATGCCACCGTCCTCTGCCGGTACCGCCATACCGGACTCGGGCCCGAGGAACGCCTGGTCCTGCATACCCACCTCGTAGATGCCCTCGACCTGGACCTCGCCGCGGACGCCCTGGTCACCGTGGACGAGGTTGATGCGTCGTACCAGGTTTCCGTCGGGGTGGATGGGGTCGGCCCGTTCTGCGAGGTCTGGGTCCACGAGGGGTTCCAAGGGTTCGTAGTCGACGGCTATCGCATCGATGGCCATGCGCACGGCTTCGGGGTTGTCTGCCGCGACGATCGCGACGGGTTCGCCCTCGTAGCGGACCACATCGGCCGCCAGCACCGGTTGGTCCCTGTGCTCGAGGCCGTAGTTGGGCGAACCGGGTACATCCTCGTGGGTCAGCACGGCGTGCACACCGGTGACGGCCACGGCGGCGGATATGTCCAGCGACCTGATCCTGGCCGACGCGTGCGGGGAGCGGAGCGTTCCACCCCAGAGCATCCGGTCGTGGTGGAGATCGGATGAGAAGGCGAAGGTTCCCGCCACCTTGGGCACGCCGTCGGGTCGGGGGGCGTCCTCACCGATGCGCGGAGCGGCGGTTCGCCTCGAGGTGGCCAGGTGGGTCATGTGGACCCTCCCAGCCGGGTAGCGGCCAGGTGGACCGCCTCGAGCACCCGCCCGTAGCCCGTACATCGGCAGAGGTTGCCGCTGATGGCCTCCCGGACGGCCAGGTCGCTCGGGTCGGGGTCCGACTCCAGCAGAGATCCGGTGGAAACGATCAGGCCCGGCGTGCAAAAGCCGCACTGCACCGCTCCGGCGTCTACGAACGCCTCCTGGACGTGGCTGAGACCGTCATCTCCGGCGACCCCCTCGATTGTCGTTATCTGCCTGCCCGCCGCAGTGGAGGCCAGCACCAGGCAGGAACACACGGTCTGTCCGTCGACGAGGACCGTGCAGGATCCACACTCGCCCTCCTCGCAGGCGTTCTTGGACCCCGCCAGGCCGAGCCGTTCGCGCAGCACACGCAGGAGGCTCTCCCCCGGGTGGGCATCGGTCACCTCGTGGCTCCGGCCGTTCACCTCCAGGACGAACGGGTCCGTGCTCATGACGACGACACCCGGTTCAGGACCCTTGTGAGGGATCGTTGCGCTAGGACACGCACGGCGTGGCGGCGGTAGGCGGCTGTGCCACGGTGGTCGTCGATGGGGCTGGTGGAACCGGCGACCAGATCAGCGAACTCCCTGAGCACCTCCGGTTCGGGCGGTGCACCGTTGTCCCAGTCGATGTGGCCGCTCACATGGTCCTCGGCCTGCGTGGCCCGAAGTGGCGTCGGAGCGACAGACCCCAGGCCCACCCTGATCCGGCGGGCGCTGCGGTCCACGAGCAGGGCCAGGGATGCGACCGAGATGACCATGGCGTTCCGCGGCCCGACCTTGCAGAACTCCTGGGGGCCGTCCAGCACCGGAACCCTGACGGCCTCGATCAACTCTCCGGGTGTCAGGCAGGTCGTCTTGACACCCGTTATGAACTCGACAACGGGCACCTCGCGGGTGGCTTCGGCCGAACGCAGTTCGAGCACGGCGTCGAGGGCGGCGAGCACGGGAATGCTGTCACCGGCGGGCGAGGCGGTAGCAATGTTGCCACCGATCGTGGCGGCGTTGCGGATCTGTGGGGAGCCGACGGTGCGGGCGGCCTGGGCCAGTGCCGGTACCAGCGCTGCAATCCCGGGTTCACAGATCTCGGCGAAGGTGACACCGGCGCCGAGCCTCAGGACGTCACCCGTCAACTGCCAGTCGGCGATTTCGGGAATCCGGTCGAGGGCGACCACGTTGCCGATACGTCGGCTGCCCCGGTTGACCTCGACCATCAGGTCGGTTCCGCCTGCCAGGACCAGCGAGCCCGGCTCAGCAGCCAGGGCGGCGCAGGCGTCTTCCAGGGTGGTAGCGATGGTCACCGACACCCCGACATGCTGCCGTCCGTTCAACATTTTGTCAACGTCATAGGTCGGACTAACGTGACCGTGTGTCAAGTCCCGAACACCCTCTCGTTGCGGCCGTGACCCCGGTTGCCGAGGCTCTCGGTGCCCGGCTGCTCGGACCCGACCAGCTCACCGATGCAGACCTGCCGCTGATCTGGGACGGAGAGGTGGTGGGTGGCCTGCGCCGACCCGACCTGCACAATGCCCTCGACGTCCTGGTCACCGCCGCCGAGACCGAGTTGGGGGTTGACCGCAGCGCCATGAACCGGACCCAGAAGCAGGCAGCCGTGACCCTGCTCAACGAGTGGGGAGCCTTCACCCTCCGAAAATCGGTTGAGGACGTCGCCGATGCCCTCGGAGTGAGCAGGTTCACCATCTACAACTACCTCGAGCGCTCCGGATCGGCCTGACCAGCAGTCGGGGACTACCGTCGCCGCCATGGACCACGACAACAGGATCGACGACCTGGCCCAGTTCGACGCGGTCGGCCTGGCCGAACTGATCCGCCAGGGCGACATCTCCCCCGTCGAGGCCGTGGAAGCCACCATCGGTCGCATCGAACTGCTCGACGGAGAACTGAACGCCGTCATCCACAGGCAGTTCGAGGAGGCCCTCGCCGTGGCCGCCTCACCCGACCTTCCTGACGGCCCGTTCCGCGGCGTGCCGATGCTCATCAAGGACCTGTGGTCCGAGGAGGCGGGCCAGCCACACCACTGCGGGGTCCAGGCCCTCAAGGATGCCGACCTCACCTCCACGACCGACTCCAACCTGGTGAGGCGCTATCGGGAGGCCGGCTTCATCAACGTGGGCCGCACCAACACACCTGAACTGGGCCTGGTGGCAACCACCGAACCCATGGCGTACGGACCCAGCCGCAACCCCTGGAACACCGACTACGGCACCGGTGGCTCATCTGGAGGGTCGGCCGCCGCGGTGGCGGCGGGAATGCTCCCCGCTGCGAACGCCAGCGACGGAGGCGGCTCCATTCGCATCCCCGCCGCCATGTGCGGCCTTGTCGGACTCAAGCCTTCAAGGGGCCGGATCTCCATGGGCCCCGTCAAGGAGGAGTGGGGGGTGTCGGTCCAGCACGTGGTCTGCCACACCATGCGCGACTGCGCCGGGATCCTGGATGCAACGGCCATCCCTTTCCTGGGCGACGGCGTGGTGGCTCCAGACCACGGACGTCCCTACTCGGACAGGGTCGGTGGGGACGTCGGCAGACTGCGAGTCGGGCTCCTCACCGAACACACCATGACCGGGGTTCACTCCGACTGCGCCGGCGCCGCCCGGCGAACCGCATCGCTCCTCGAGGATCTCGGCCACGAGGTGGTCGATGCCCACCCGCAGGTCCTGGACCACCTGGAGGAGCTGAGCTGGGCCTTCAACGTGAACTGGGGTGTGGGAGCGGTCCTCAGCCTCGAACACCTGGGTGGACAGTTGGGCCGGCCTGTCTGCGAGGACGACGTCGAGCCGGGAACCTGGCTGCTGGCCCAGATGGGCGACGGCCACTCCGCTACCGACTATGCAAAGGCCCAGAGCCTCATGGCCACCTTCCGGAGGAACATGGCCACATGGTGGGAGGAGGGCTTCGACCTGCTGGTAACACCGACCACAGCCCAACCGCCACCCCTGCTCGGGGACCTGACCCCAACCGGGGACGACCCCCTCAGGGCCTCGAAGCGTTCGATGCCCTATGCAGCGTTCACCTCGCCGTTCAACACGACCGGGCAACCAGCCATCTCCCTGCCCGTGGGGTCGTCGGGAGGGCTGCCGGTGGGAGCCCAGATCGTGGCCGCCTACGGCCGTGAGGATGTCCTCATCGCCGTCGGATCACAGTTGGAGGCCGAGGTGCGCTGGTCGGAGAGCAGGGCCCCGATTCACGCCTGACCAGAAGTCGGGGGCAGCCCTCAGGATTCATACACGAGCACGCCCGGTAGATCCGAGAAGGCGGTCGTATCGGCGCTGAGGATCGTCCTGCCTGAGGCAAGTGCAGTGGCGGCCACTATGAGATCGTGACGACCTCGGGGTCGACCCGTCCGCCGCGCATGGGCCAGCAGCACTGCGTGCCCATGCGCAGTCTCAACGTCGTATGGCAACACGAGAACGTTGTCTATGACTTCTCTGACGTACCGACGCCGATCCTCCCGGTGCTCGACAGACGCCAGATCGACCCCAACCTCGAGTTCTGCAACGGTGACGACAGAGACAGCTGCATCGTCCTCATCCAGCAGAATCGAGTCAAGGTCATGGCCGGTTCGCTCCAAGTCAATCAGGACCGTCGTGTCCAGCAGCAGTCGGCTCACCGACCGTCCTCGTCCCCGGGTCCGGTGACGTCATCAGGCTCCAGGAGATCCCAGACGGATCTCAGATCATCGATCCACGCTGGATCGGGGCGATGGGCGCGCAGAACCGCCTTCAATGCGGCTCCGTTCGCACGCGGAGGAGCACCCAGTTGGGCTATGACACGTCCGCGACGGACGATCGTGAAGGTCTCATCGCGGTGCTCCACTGCATCCAGGAGGTCGGCGAAGTTGCGGGAAGCCTCGGTGGCGGAAACCTCTGACATGGAAGTCAGATTATCAGATTACTTGGTATGGCGGGATCAAACCGCCGTCCTCAGGCGTCGAGGACCTGGTGGGCTGCCTCCTCGACCGAGACCACCGGCGGCTCGGTCGACCAGGGGAAGTTGATCCACCGGTCGGTGCGGCACCACACGTACTCGCAGTCCACGACCGACTGGGGCTTCTGGTAGAGGACCGCTGAGCGCACCTCGCCCACCTTGGCCAGAGCCGTCTCGCGCACCAGGTTCAAGGTGTGGCCCGTGTCGGCCACGTCGTCGGTGATGAGGATCCTGGCATCGCCCAGGTCCACCCAGTCGACGTACGGGGGCAGCACGACCGGAATGTCGAGCCGCTCATCGACCCCGGTGTAGTACTCGACGTTCATCACGTAGAGGTTCTTCACCGCCAGGGCGTACCCCAGCGAGCCGGCCACGAACAGGCCGCCCCTTGCTATCGACAGGATCATGTCGGGCCGGTAGCCGTCGTCGGCGACCAGGGTCGCCAACTCCCGCACGGCTGTCCCGTAGCGGACCCAGTCCATTTCCTCGCGTTCCGCCACCCTCGTCTCCTGTCCCGTGCTCGTGGTGCGGGGCACGCTAGCGGGTCCTGGCGACGTGCGATCAGTCGTAGGTGGCCGCCACCCGCCAACATCCCTCCTCGAGCACCAGGAGGCGTGCCATCCCGTCGTCGGACACCACCTGCATGCATGCCCTGCGACGGTGACGGGAAGGGTCCCACCACCTCTCCTCCACCGGCCACGGGCCGGCCCACGAGACCACCCCGACCCCTGTTCCACCCCCCTGGCGCAGCCGGACAGGTTCTGCCGACACCACACCGCGACCGTCGACCGTGACCGTCCGGCCGGCGACATCCAGGACCTCCACTGCTGCCGGTTCGGCGTGCACCGCTGCTGGAGACGGAGCGGGGACAGCCCCGGGCCATGGCGGCCTGTCGGCAGGATGCGGAACCACGGGGATGGACCCATCCACTGACCCGGCGACGGGGCCCTCCGGCACGGCAACCAGGGCCATCTGTTCTGCGGGATCCCGTCCACCACGCCACTCGGAAACCCGTACCGAACCGGGGCCCAGCATGGAGGCCACCCTGTTGAGGGCCCGAAGGGCCCGCTCGTCGGCCGCTGTGGCACCACCCCAGAACCCTGCCTGATGGCTCCCGGCATGCACCAGTTCCTCAGGAACCAGATCCAGACGTACCAACCCCGAGGTGGGGCGAACGCCGGGTGGGCCGTTCAGCCATCCCTCCAACTGCCAACGGACCCGGTCGGCCAGGGCCACAGCTCCGATAGCCCCCTCATCGCGCCACCTGCGGACCAGCCTCTCACCGTGCCCGGTCTCGGCCGCGACGACCACGCGCCTGCACGCCAGCCCCCGACGGGCCAACCCGTCGTGGAGCGACCCGGCCAGGGACCGGGCGGTGAAGGCAACCTGGTCGATCCGCTCCACCGGTGGATCCATCTCGATGCCGACAGCAAGGTCGGGGGGCTGGCCGCCCACGTGGAGTTGGTGGCCGTCAATGCCGGCGGCCAGGCGCTGGGCGACCAGGCCCTCAGATCCAAACCTGCCGACCACGTCGGCGACCGGCAGGGCCGCCAGCGCCCCCAGGGTCGTCAGGCCAAGCCGCACCAGCACATCGGCCAGGTCGGGACGCTCCAGGACCGATACCGGAAAGGGGGCCAGGAACCCCGGGGTGCCACCGGCCGGCACCAGGACCGCCTTCCCGTCAACAGACCGGGCGGCCAGGCCGGCGGCAAACGGGCCGTCGGCCACTCCGATGAGACAACCCGGATGGGTGCCCTCCCCCAGCGTTTCGTCCAGGGCCTTCCGCACAACGGCAGCGGTGTTGTCCACCAGCGGAACCTCCCCACCGAAGAGTCGGACGGGACCCCTGACGCCGAAGGCACAGGTCCCCGGCCGCTGCACCTCGACCCACGGGGTGATGTCGGACAGGGCCGCCACCACGGATTCGAACCCACGGGCCTCGACCGCCTCGTCGCGTTCCAGCACGGCGGCCTCGGGACACATGCTCTGGGCCGAACGGCGGCGCTGCCCCTCGAGCACCCCGACGGAGCGGGCAGCAGTCGACGCCGACACGACCCGTCCAGAGACAAGGACCATCGCAGGATCCGACGGGGCCACCCCCAGGGCGGTAAGCGGCCAGTCTGGGCAACGGACGACCAGAGTACGGACCGGTTCCGTCACCCGTCGCCCGTCTGCTCAGGAGATGCCGGGCTTCCATCCGGAGAAGGCAGAATCATGGCAACACGGCGTTCCCTGGAAGCAGCCCTCCTGCCAGAGGCCAGCACCTCAGCACGCCTCAGGAGTAGGCGCCCATGGCCGCTCCCGTGACCCTCCCACGAGATGCCACCAACCGTCAGCGTGAGGTCGAACCGGTCAGGCCAGGGACCGTCACCGACCCGTATCAGTACAGACCCACGTTCACGGACACGGGCAGCCAGGCGCCTGACGGTTGCAGCACCTACACGGTGCTGTGGTGCAACCACCACCAGGTCGAGAGAGCCCGCCAGTGCCCCGACCACGTCTCCCCATGCGGAGGGTTCAGGCGCTGTCACGATCGCCAGCCGTTCAAGGGCAACCCCGGCCTCGCCGGCCGCCACCAGCCCCATGTCCGGATCCCCCACGACGGCTGCCCACGAGCCCGCCGACGTCGCCCCGGCCATGAGGGCCATGGCCAGAGAACGCGCCCCGGGACCGGAGACCCCGAGGCTGCTGCCGCGCCTCAGGCCATCGGGAACCAGACCGGCCAGGGCAGGAAGGACCGGCAGCACGCGCTCCACCGCCAGGGTGGTGGGACGTACACGCCGGGCAGCCTCAGCCGGCGTTGGAACCACACTGACAGGTGAAGGCGCGGCACCTGGAGAAACAGGATGCTCCTCTGGAGGCAGGTCGTCGAACGGCTCGGGTTCGGCCAGGAGGGAGGCGGGCAGGGCCATATCCCAGTATCGAACATATGTTCGATCAACGCAAGGCGTGTGGTCGTCCTGCCTCAGCCAGCTACCAGGACCAGCGCCAGGACCGTGTAGGCGACCATCACGGCCAGCATCGGATACTGGCTGCGCAGGGCGACCGACGGGTTCCACCTCTCCACCGCACGATCATGGGCGACCAGGACGGCGGCCAGGTGCCCGACGACGATCGACACCAGCTGCACCCAGCCCACTGCCGTAGTCGACACGAGGGTCCAGTTGACGGCGTAGTCCACCGTTCCGAACAGGTTCCAGCCCCTGCCCAGCGGGTCTGAGATGAGCGCCAGGAAAGCCTGGCCCTCCAGCAGCAGTAGGGAGAAGTAGTGCGCCAGGTCGTAGCCGACCAGGATCGGCACCAGCGAGGCCCCGAAGATGACGGCGAAGTCCGGGGCCCCCGTGAGACGTCCACCCGACCTGCACGCCAGGTGGTAGGCGATGCCCACCAGCGCAACGACCCACACCAGGCCCACCGTTCCGACCGAGGTCGCCTCCCAGCCGGCCCGCCCGGCCATGAGCCCATCCCAGAAGTAGGTCCTTGAGAAGCCGTCGAAGGCGGTACCTCCCAGTGCTGCCAGGACAACCGCCAGCAGTATCGGCGAGGCGGGGGTTTCGGCGACGCCGACCAACGGCAACCTCACGGACAGACGGCCCGACCCGTCCCGGCGGAAGGGCGACAGGGAGGCGATGGCGTCGAAGAGCACCCCGAAGCCCTCAGCCCTTCGGGCCTCCTCCCAGCCCCACCGGCGGGACATCGCCATCAGGCCGACGGTGTAGGCCAGCCCCAGCCAACCCAGGACCCGGGGGTTGGCACCGTCGTGGTAGGCCAGTTCCAACCAGTGGAAGATGCTGATCGGCACTAGCGCTGCCCATCCGGACCTCAGCCAGCGGGGCGCCTCCGCGTCGGAAGGGCGGCTCACGAGGCGGCCCAGCGTCTCCCAGGGGCTGACGGCCCGCCACACCGGTCCGAACAGGACGGAGGCCACAGGTACCCCGATCCAGAACACCACGTAGACCGACACCGGGGCGATGTTGGAAGCCGCGTCGCCGGCCCCCATGAGGCCCGCCGCCAGTACCACGAGGAACACGATCAGGACCACTGCCCTCAGAGGGGCTGCCAGGAGGTCGAGGACCCGGTGGACCACGGGCTGCACCGGACGCCCGACCGACATCCCCTCCAGTCGGGGGCGGTGCCAGAGCAGGCCCAGGGCTGCGAACGAGAGCACCAGGGCGACGCCCGCCCCCCATGCCGCCTGCCACTCGGGAATGGGCAGGTCGCTGCGACCCCCCACCCCGTGGCCCAGCACGGCCGGAAGCATCAGGAGACCTCCAGATCGAAGAGCTTGAACCCGGCTCCGTGCATCTCGGCCTCGAAGACCCCGGGTATATCGACCTCCACGAGCAGTACAGCCGGCATCCCGGCACCCACCGGCACCTTCAGGTCGTAGACGTGCAGGTGCACCTCATCGGTGACGTCGCTCCTGACGGTCACCTCCACCAGATCGCCGACGGCAGCCTCAAAGCGGTGGATTCCCCCGCTGATCGTGCCGCCCTCCACGACCACCTCGAACCTGGCGTCGGGCTGTGCCGCCGGGACCCCTCCCGTGACCATCACCACCGCTGTTGCCCCTATGGCCGTCCCGTCAGCGTGGTAGTCCCGGTGGTCATTCGACGAGAGGGTTGCGGTGACGGTGTGGCTACCGTTCGCCAGATCCGTCAGGTGGTAGGAGGTCTCGGAGGTCATCGCCACGGATCGGCCGTCGACAGCCACGTGGACGTGTCCCTGGCCGGCGTGGTGGGTGGTTGGCGGATCCGCCGGAACCAACTCGAGGCCTGTTACATCGATGGCGAGCCGGATCCCCCCCGACCCGTCGGCTTCTGCTGTCAGCGAGACCCCGGGCCGGGGTGATACGCCGGTCAGGTCTATTGGCCTGCCGTGCTCGTGGTCAGCATGTGCGACCTCGGAAGACCCGTGGCCGGCATGTTCCCCCTCTTGGGTCTCGTGTTCGGTTGTGTCGTGTTCGGTTGTGTCGTGTTCGGTTGTGTCGTGGGCTGCCACCGCCGGTTCTGCCGACACCTCGGCCGGCCGGGATGAGTCCCCGTCTGTGCCTGCGGGGTCGGTTCCACAGGCGGTCAGGGCTGTGGCTAGCGTCAGCAGTACGAGCGCGAAAGCATGCGTCCTCATAGTGTCCTCCTTGTTCTGGTTGTCGTCTGGAACGTGCTTCAGACGAAAACCGGAGGACCACGGCGGCCGACCGACAGCATGACCGGGCGCACCGTGACCGTGGCCTGCGCCGGAAGCTGTGGTACCGGCGACATGGCTACCTGTGGCTGACAGGCGGTGAGGAGAAGCCCCGCAAGGACCTGACCGGCCCTGACCAGCCCGACCAGCAGGCCTGCAATCGGCAACTGGAGTGCCAG
The DNA here is from genome assembly GCA_002687745.1 of Acidimicrobiaceae bacterium. GTDB lineage: Bacteria > Actinomycetota > Acidimicrobiia > Acidimicrobiales > MedAcidi-G1 > UBA3125. Next base: position 19,845 of record NZBE01000012.1, read on the forward strand.
CCCCAGGAGCACAGCCGGCTCTCCCAACAGGTCCGCCGGGCCGGCGCCGGCGGCCAGCACCTCCAGGCACTCCTGGAGGCAGAACACGGTGACCTGAGCCGCCGCCAGGCCGAGAACGCTGGGCATCGTGTCGGCATCGGCTGCACGCACGCCCAGAACTGCAAGCCATGCCAGCACCAGCACTCCTGCAAGACCGACCAGTGGCCCTGCCACGGGGAGGTACCCGTGCGACCGCCCGACAGCCAGGGTGAATGAAGCCGGGTGTGCCCACAGGTAGGCGAACGAGTGGGCCAGCAGTGCACCCGGCAGCGCAAGAAGGAGCGTCGCCAGACGACGGTGGCTGGTCACGGGTTGCAACCTACCGGCGCACAGCGCTGACAGGGATGGACCAAGGTCACCTGGCGTGTTGTCGGATCCATGTGTGCATGGCGATCCCCGATGCGACCCCGGCGTTGATGGACCTGGTCGATCCGAACTGCGAGATGGAACACACCATCGACGCGGCATCCCTGACCGCACCGGACAGACCCGGCCCCTCCTGGCCGAAGATCAGCACGCACCTCTCGGGGAGGTCGACCCCCTCGATCGGAACCGAGCCCGGCAGGTTGTCGATGCCTACGAGAGGCAACTCCTCCCCCGCAGCCCACTCCAGCAGGCCGCCGATCCCGGCGTGGTGGAACACGTGCTGATAACGGTCGGTGACCATCGCCCCGCGCCGGTTCCAGCGGCGCCTGCCGACTATGTGAACCCCCGAGGCAAGGAAGGCGTTGGCGTTGCGCACGACCGTTCCGATGTTCATGTCGTGTTCCCAGTTCTCGATCGCCACGTGGAACGGATGCCTCCGACTGTCCAGGTCGGCCACGATGGCCTCCACAGTCCAGTAGCGGTACCGGTCGGTGACGTTTCTCCGGTCTCCACAGGCCAGGAGTTCCGGATCAAGCCGGTCGTCCTCTGGCCAGGGTTCGGGATGCGGGCCGGCCCCGACATCGTCCACGGGACCTCTCCGGGTTCCCTAGTCGACGATCGCCTGGTTCACGAGGGTCCGCAGGTCCCAGCGCAGGGAGACGTGGGTGCCCGATGGAACCAGCTGCGTGAGGAACACGGCGCTGATCTCCTCGACCGGGTCCACCCAGAAGGCGGTGCTGGCAAGGCCTCCCCACGAGCACTCGCCCTCGGTGGCGTGGACACGCCCGGCGGCTGCGTCGTCCACCACTGCGAAGCCCAGGCCGAAGCCGACTCCGTCGAAGAACCCCTCGTGGTAGAGCGGGTCACCGAACGCCGTCAGGTCGACACCCCCGGGAAGGTGGTTCCGCATCATCAGGTCGAGCGTGCGTGGACCGATGATGCGGCCACCGTCGGACATACCGCCGGCCAGGAGCATCTGGCAGAACCGGTGGTAGTCGGTCATGGATGAGACGAGGCCGCCGCCTCCGCTGCTCCAACCGGGCGAGCGGAAGGCACTGGTGGCAGGCGCATCCAGCAGTTCCGGGGAGAGGGTCCCGGGGTCCGGCGTGTAGCAGGCGGCGAACCGGCCGATGTCGTCGTCAGCCACCCTGAAAGACGTGTCCGGCATGCCGACCGGATCCAGGATGTTGGCCTTCAGGTAGTCGGCGAAGGACATGCCGGAAACCACCTCGACGACCCTGCCCAGCACATCGGTGGCCATGGAGTACGACCAGCGCGACCCGGGCTGGTGGCGCAGCGGCAGGCCGGCGAGCGATTCGACAACCGTTTCTAGGTCACCTGAGAAGCTCAGTACGTCGAGACCCGAGTTCCGGTAGATCTCATCGACCGTGTGCTGCTGGAGGAAGGAGTAGGTGAGACCGGCGGTGTGTGTCAGGAGGTGCGCGATCGTTATGGGCCGTTCAGCCGGCACCGTTTCGGGGCTGTCGGCGGTGCCTCCGACGAATACCTCCATGTCGGCGAACGACGGGAGGAACTCGGACAACGGGTCGCGCAGGCGTAACCCACCGGCCTCGGCCAACTGCATGACCGCAACCGAGGTAATCGGCTTGGTCATGGAGTAGAAGCGCCAGAGCGTGTCCTCGGCCACCGGGGTGCCGGACTCCCGGTCTGCGAAGCCGGCAATGGACCGCAGGGCGACCCTTCCCCGTCGGGCCACCAGCACGTCGGTTCCGACCATGAGATCGTCGTCGACCATCTGGCGTGCGAACGATGCCACCCTCTCAAGTCGATCCGGATCGAAGCCGACCTCGGCCGGCGGGGTGACGGTGATCTGGGTCATGGGTTGCCCCTCTGGTGGCTTAGCTGTGCCGGCAGCAGTTCGGCGATTCAGCCTGCGTCGCCGGTCAGCTCCTCGTCGCTCGGTACGTCGACACCCTCGACGTAGTAGGTGTAGAGGCTGGCGATCACATCGGCTATCCCGTCACCGCCGTGCGTGCCCGAGCTGTCGGCGAGTTCCACGGTCACCACGTTCGAGTTCATGTGAATCCGGGTGATGCCACCCCGCTCGAACAGTCGCCGGGCCAGTTCGCGTGCAGGATCACTTCCGGTAATCTCGTCACCCGCAAGGAACCGCTCGTGACCCATGCCGGTGAGGCTGCGGTTGATCTCGAACCTCACCACACCGGTCCGGGATGATGGCTTTTCGACGACGGTTATCGGTTGTCCCATGGCTGCGACAGGCTAGCGGTCGTCGGCAGGCGGAGCGTGATCGGCAGCAGCTACCCGGCCCAGATCGTGATCAAGCCTGTACAGGGGAACCGCTATGGCTATCGACACCAGGGCCAGAGCCGAATGAACGGCCTTGAACGCCGCGTCGTGATCGGCGAACAGGATTCCGGTCCCCCGGACCACCCAGAAGGTGACCGTCCAGATGCAGAACACCGCAATCAGGCGTGTCGAACCTATTCTGCGCCAGCGGCCACCGAGGGCCGAGACCGAGAGCACTGCAAAGCCCAGGAACACAGCGGTCAACAGGAGCCGCCAGATCCGGCCAGATGAGGTGAGCTGGTCGTCGCCGATGAGGTTCCGGATCCTGGTGATCCACACCACCCCAGTCCATGCGACGAGAACCCAGAGAAGACCCCTCACCTTCTTCACGGCAGGAGACGTTAGCCACGCCGCGGCCAGATCAGACATGGGCGCTGGGCGGGACGGCCTCAGTCGAAGAGCTGCGGATGGGCTCCGGCGGGTCGCCGGCGCGGTACGCCCACCTCAGGGAGGCCGTCCATGAACGACCACGACCGGCGATGGAAGCTCGTGGCACCCCGCTCCATGAGCGCCGACCGGTGGGCCGGATTCGGGTAGCCCTTCCCCTCGGCGAACCCGTAGCCGGGGAACAGGTCGTCGGCCTCCCGCATGAGCCGGTCCCTCGTCACCTTTGCGACAACCGAGGCTGCGGCGATGGACAGCGAGGTCGCGTCGCCACCGACAATGGTCTGTGCGATTCCGCCGCCGACGAAGTCCCACCGGCCGTCCAAGAGCACCGTGTCGGGGACCACTCCGAGGCTGTCAAGGGCCCTGCGTGCGGCCAGACGCTGAGCATCCGACATTCCCAGGTCGTCGCACTCGTCGTTGGAGGCGTGTCCGACACCCCACGCCTCGGCCCAGGCCGTGACGCGGCCGTAGAGCGCCTCCCTCTCAGCCTCGTTGAGCATCTTGGAGTCGCGAACACCCATGATCCGACGGGTCCTGTCGGGTATGACTGCACAGACTGTGAGAGGGCCGGCCCACGCCCCCTTCCCCACCTCGTCCATGCCGACCACCACCCCGTGGCCCTCCGCCCAGAGGGACCTTTCGACAGACAACCCGGGTGCCCTGCCCCGGAGCGCCGGCCGCATCCGCCTTCGACGGGCCATGGATTCCCGCTGGCTCCCTAGCCGACCTCGGGGCGGGCCCGACGGGCCATCAGGTCAGCCCAGACCTCGAGGGGTTCCCTGCCCCGCTCAAAGATCTCGCGGACCCCGGTGGCAATGGGCACCTCCACACCTGCCGACGCAGCCAACGAGCAGACGGCGCCGGCCGCCGGAACACCCTCGACAACCTGGTTCATTCCGGCAAGGACCTCGAACGGGTCGAGCCCCCGACCCACCTGCTCCCCGACCCATCGGTTTCGGCTCTGGGGGCTGATACATGTGGCGAGCAGGTCGCCCATGCCGGTAAGGCCCGCGAGCGTGCGCGGATCACCGCCGAGCGCCTCACCCAGGCGTGTCATCTCGGCAAGCCCCCTGTTGATGAGCGTTGCCCTGGCGTTGTCTCCCGCATCAAGGCCCTCGGCCATGCCGGCGGCGAGGGCGATCACGTTCTTGACCGCACCACCGATCTCGCATCCCACCAGGTCGTCGTTGGTGTAGACGCGGAGGCTGTCTGATGCAAGCAGACCCTGGAGGCGTTCGGCGGTCGTTGTATCGGTGCTGGCGACGACCATGGCTGCCGACTTTCCGACCAGAATCTCCTTGGCAAGGTTCGGTCCTGTCAGCACTCCCACTGGTCGGTCCGGTAGAACCTCGACCGCCACCTGGGTCATCCGCAGCCTGGATTCCTGCTCGAATCCCTTGGCGAGGCTCAGAACCGGCACCCCTGCTGTCAGGTGTGCACAGGCGTCTGCCAGCACGAGACGAAAGCCGTGAGTTGGTACGGCAACCAGGATCATGTCGGCCCCGGTGACTGCAACGCCAAGGTCGGCCGTCGCCTCGAGGGAGGAGGCCAGATCAAGGCCGGGCAGGTAGCGGGAGTTGCCCCGGCCAGATGACAGGTCGGCAGCCAGGTCGGGGTCTCGGGCCCACAACACGGTGGGGACGACCGGAGCGAGCAGAGATGCAACTGTCGTCCCCCACGAACCGGCGCCGAGCACGGCGACCCTCTCTGCCATGGCGGCCACCCTACGCGACCGCCCTACAATCCGGCCCGTGACCGGATCAGTTGCCGTTCTCATCCCCGTCAAGGCATTCGAGGGTGCCAAGGCGCGCCTTGCACCGGTACTTGACCCGACCGGTCGGGCCGATCTGGCGCGCAGGATGGCCGAGACCGTCATAGCCGCCGCCCCGCCGCTGCCCGTGACGGTGGTCTGTGACTGCGACGAGGTGGACACCTGGGCCCGCTCTATGGGAGCCGACGTGGTGCGGGTGGCCGAACCAGGGCTGACCGCGGCCGTTGAGGCAGGAGTCGACGCACTCGCCAGTGCTGGCGTTTCGACCGTAGTTGTGGCCCACGGCGACCTGCCCCTGGCTACAGACCTCGGCCACTGCGCCGACTTCGCGGGAGTGACGCTGGTACCGGACCGCCACCACGACGGCACACCTGTAGCGGTGGTACCGACAGGTGTCGGGTTCAGGTTCGCCTACGGACCAGGTTCCTTCGCCGCCCATGTCGCCGAGGCGGAGCGGCTCGGCATTGCGTGGCGGAGCCTGCCCGACGAGCGTCTCGGCTGGGACATCGACGAGCCGGCAGACCTCAACCATTCGGCGATTGCCGTCGACCGGGAGGCGGCCGGCACACCATGACCCCGGGATCCACCCCTGCCCGGGCACTCGCCGTAGGTGCCCACCCCGACGACATCGAACTGTTCGCCGGGGCGACGCTGGCCACCTGGGCTGCCGCAGGCTGCGAGGTCCACCACCTGATCTGTACGGACGGCTCCAAGGGCACCTGGGACCCGGCCGTCGACACTGCAGTGCTTGTCGCCACAAGGCAGGAGGAACAGCGCGAAGCCGCACGGATCCTAGGAGCCACCGGAGAGGTCGTGTTCCTCGACAACGTCGACGGCGAACTGGACGCCAACAGGGCAAACGCCCACGAGGTGGCAGCCTGGATCCGCAGGATCCGACCTGACGTGGTCCTGGGCCACGATCCGTGGCGGCGCTGGCGCCTGCACCCTGACCACAGGGCCGCCGGCTTCCTCGTCACCGATGGCGTGGTGGCTGCCCGAGATCCGCACTTCCTGACGGACCTGGGGGTGGAACACCACAGGCCGGACATGCTGTTGCTCTTTGACACCGCTGAGCCTGACCACCCGGTGGAGGTCACCGGGGTCGCCGCCGGCATCAAGGTCGAGGCTCTTCTCGCCCACACGAGCCAACTCCTGTCCACCATGTCGATCCCCGACGATGACGACGGATCAGCCGAGTCTGCCTTCCGGGAGCGGAGCATCGCCGACCTTGTCGAGATGGGTGGCCGCTTCGGCATGCCGCTGGCCGAGGGCTTCCACAACGTGGGCGGCCTCTAGCCCCGGGTCAGTATCCCGCTGCCAACAGATCGTCGATCAGGGCAGCCAGTTCGACCGGCCGGCTCCCCTGGATGCTGTGACCGGCACCTTCGACGGCGGTTACCTCCGTCTGAGGGCAGCGGTTGAGGAACTCCCCGGTATCGGCGTCATCAACCACGCTCCAGGAGCCCCCCAGCCAGAGGTGTACCGGGCAGGTGACCTGCCCCAACTTGTCCCAGAGACCGTCGAATGCCGAGGAGCCGTCCTCGTCGGTCATCTTCCAGTCACGCATCGGGTCCCACCTCCATGTCCAGCGCCCATCGGGTAGTTCCCGTGCATTGTGACGAAGGCCCCTGACCAGGGATTCCTCGGTCCGGTGTGGGTTGTGTCCGACGGTGTAGGCGAGCATCGCCTCGAAGTCGTCGAAGTGGTCGGGCCCGGACATGAAGTCGATGATCGACCCGGACTTGCCGCGGTCTGTTCCCGGTGTCACGTCCACGATGCCGAGCCTGCGAACCAGGTCGGGTCGGTCGGCCGCCAGGCACAGGGCGGTGAGCCCACCCAGCGACATGCCCACCACGGCCTCCGCTGCTGGAGCCCACACCTCTACCGCTGATGCAACGACATCGACCATTGCAGCCGGTCGGTAGTCGTGATCGGGTCTCCAGTCGGAGTGGCCGTGACCGGGGAGGTCCACCGCCACGAGTGGCCGACCGAGGGCCAGCGCCACGGTGTCCCAGGTGTGGGAGTTCTGGGCGCCACCGTGCAACAGCACCAACTCGGGGTCGCCGTCACCCCACAGCAGTCCGCTGATCATCAGCCCGTCGGACGAAGGCATCGAGCACCGTCTGACAACCGGTGGGCCACCCCACTCAAGCCCCGCTTCGGCCGCATTGTCGACGAGCACCGAAAACTCGTCGAAGTCGGTCACCGGCGGGACCGCCGACCACCCTCTCGGCCCGCCCCCGTTGACGGTTCCCACCGGAACTTCCCTACCGCTACCAGAGCCCCGGCCAGACCCCACACACCGATCCGCAGGAGCAGCCACGGCTTGTAGGCCGATGCCTCCTCGAAGGGATCGAAGGCCGAGAAGAAGGCGTCGGCGAAGGCCTTCAGGGGGAAGATGTCACCGACAAGGTCGAGCCATGCAGGTGGGTTGTTGCGGACGCTGATGAACACGTTTGAGACGAACGCCACCGGAAGCAGGGTGGCATTGGCCAACGCCGGCGCCGACTGACCTGACGGTGCGACCGCTGCGAGGGCAAGGCCGAGCAGGGAGAACGACGCAACACCGACCACGAAGGTGACCACGGCCGACAGGGCGTTCCTGACTTCCATTTCAAGGCCATAGAGCAGGAACCCGACGGTCAACATGATCAGGGCTCCAGCGACTGCTACGACGACGCCCGAGCCGACCACACCGCCCATGTAGACCCACCGGGGCAGCGGCGTCCCCCTGATCCGCTTCAGCACCCCCTCGTCGCGGTAGATGGTCACGCCGATACCGATGTTGGTGTAGGTGGCGGAAACTGCGGCGAACACCGCCAGACCGGGCGCATAGAACTGTGCCGGGTCCACCTCAAGGCCCGGTGCCACGTCGACACCCTCGAACAGGGCACCAAAGAGGACCAGGAAGATGAGCGGAAACACCAGGGTGAAGAAGGCTGCGATGGGCGTACGGATGAACAGGCGGTTCTGGTAGTTGATCTGGCGCAACAACAACGCCATCACCGAGGGTGGGGTGCGCTCAGACATCGCCGCCCCCCTGTCCGACGTCTTCACCATGACCATCACCGATCATCTCCAGATAGACGTCTTCGAGCGTGGGTGTGGTCGCCTCCAGCCCCTCGAGGGCTCCTCCATGTCCGATCGCCCACTGTGTAAGCAGGTTCAGGTCGGTTGTGGGCTGTTCTGTGCATACCTCGAACACACCGTTCCGGAGCGACGTTCGACCTGCCAGACCTCCGAGCATCTCCATTACCGGTCCGGAGTTGGCATCAACCTCGGGGAACCGGAAGCGGATGATGGTCTCGTGGTCGGCACGACCACGCAACTCATCTGGTGTTCCCTCGGCGACGATCCGACCGTTGACCACCACCGCAACCCTGTCAGCCAGTACCTGGACCTCGTCCATGTAGTGGCTTGTAAGGAGGATGGTCGTACCGAGGGCCTTGAGACCCTCGATCATCTCCCATGACTGGCGCCTGGCCGACGGGTCGAACCCGGTCGTCGGCTCGTCCAGGAACAGGACCTCCGGGTCGCCGATGAGACCCAACGCCAGATCCACCCTTCGCTTCTGCCCACCTGACAGCTGGTGGGTGCGACGGTCTCCGAGGCCCGTCAGGCCCACCAGGTCAAGTACCTCGTCGACCGGTCGGCGCCGCGAGTAGCAGGCCCCGTAGTGGACGAGTGCCTCACGAACGGTCAGCTCACGCTCGATTCCGGCCTCCTGGAGGACGATTCCGATGCGGTCCCGGTACTCCTGCCCGGCCGATCCGGGATCCCTGCCGAGCACAGCCACCTCGCCGGAATCACGTGACCGGTGGCCCTCGAGGATCTCCACGACAGTCGACTTTCCGGCACCGTTGGGTCCCAGCAGGGCAAACACCTCTCCGGCCTCAACGGTGAAGGAGAGCCCGTTCACGGCCTTCACGGTCCCGTAGGACTTGGCGAGGTCGGTGACGGTCACAACTGACACGGCCGGACCCTACCGGTCTTCCTGTAGCAGGCCTTGACCGGGTGGGCACACCTGCAAGACTCCACACCCATGAAAACAGTCAGCTTCGTGGACATGGTCGATGGAACCCGTGAGGACTACGAGTTGATCTTCGCCGAGGTGGCAGCCCACAAGGCCAGACACCTGCCGGACCAGCTGATGGACACGCTCAGGTCAATGATCGGTCCGACCTTCGGCTACCGGATCGACCGCTACAGGCACTCACTCCAGAGCGCCACGCGGGCCCTCCGAAACGGTGAACCAGACGAGATGGTGGTCGCCGCCCTGTTCCACGACATCGCCGATCCGATCGCCCCCGAGAACCACAGCGCTGTGGCAGCTGGGATCCTCAAGCCCTACGTGGACGAGCGCACCCACTGGATCATCCGGTACCACGGCCTGTTCCAGGGGTACTACTACTTTCACCACCTTGGCGGAGACCGCGATGCCCGTGACCTCGTCAGGGAACACAGGTGGTTCGACGACTGTGCGGCCTTTTGTGCCGAGTACGACCAGAACTGCTTCGACCCCGACTACGACGACATGGCCCTCGAGGAGTTCGAACCGCTTGTCAGAGAGGTGTTCGGCCGGGACACCCGCTACCCCATGGTCGACCTTGCCTGAGGTGACCTAGCTCGAACCTTCCTCGTCTGCCAGGTTGGGATCAAGCAGGACCAGCAGCCCGGGGAATCCCTCGACCGCACGCAGGGCCCTGTCGAAATACCAGAGGCCCAGCAGGCTCACCACCATGCCGACCGGCCAGCCGACAACGGCGCGGATCACCAGATAGCCATCGACCGACGTCTGGTTGAACAGCCAGATGTCCCACGCCGATGTCAGGAACTGGTAGGCGCCCAGGGCGACCGTGAGCCTGCCAACTACACGCTGGTAGACCGGGTCGGCCATGGTCTCCGCATCGAGAGGAATCGCCAGGTGCAGCACCCTTCCGAGGAACGGCCTTCCGACAGCAACGGTGCCGATCAGGGCCGCTCCGATCAGGGCCTTGGTGCCGATGCCGATCCCGAAGTAGACGGCCTCCGAATCTGTGACGATCCCGATCACGCCCCTGGCGATCAGGTAGACGACGAGCGTCGGCAGGTACCAGCCCACGCCCTCGCCGCGGTGGCGGCGGGAGACGGCCGCCTTGACACTCCATGCCGTCGCACCCAGCACCGCCCATCCCAGGCCGGCAAACCGGTTCAGGATGATGAAGGCCACGATCGGCATGATCGAATCGAGCGTTCGGGCACGCTGGGCGCGTGGTCCAGACGTGTCTGGTGTTGCCGGTTCCTCCATCACCCCATCATGGCAGCAGGTCCGCACCGGGAGGTATGCACTCAGGTGGCGCTTTCGACCCCCGGCGGCCGGGAGATCCACATCCAGCCCATTGCCGAAACCGTTGCAGCGGCGTCGTAGCCCGCATCGCCCGGCCACCAGACCCACGATGCTCCGGGACCATGCGGCGGGTCCGCCAGAACCCGTGCCTGAACAGGCTCGGCACCCCGACGGGCTGCCTCCAGAACTTCATCTGCCGAGGCGAATCCTGAGAGGAGTTGAAGCATCGAGATCGTCGGGCTGATCATCGTCAACTCGCCGGAATCCCAACGGTCCAGTGCTTCGGCCGGACGCACCCAGCCGACCTCGACCGCCTCACGGCCATCAGCGACAGGATCACGGTCTGTGCCCGGTCGGGCCACGAAGAAGTAGGTGTCGTAGCGCCTGTCTGAACCCGGTGGTGTCACCCAGCGGGCAACGGGAACAACCCCGGAGGTATCCAACCCGCCTCCGGCTTCGGTGACAGCGTCAACAAAGCTGACCTCCCCCCGCTCGACCCCGGCACGATGCTCCAGCAACTGGTCGGCACCGGTTCCGACAAGCAGGCCAACCTCCTCGAGGGTCTCGCGTGCAGCCGCCACCCGGTGGCCATGACCATCACCGTCGGTCCCGGGAATCAACCCCGTGCCACCGTCGCCGTGACCGCACAGGACGGGACCCCACGCTGGGTCAAGGTCCGAGTCCTCCACCCGTCCGCCGGGGAACACTGTGTGGTCGGCAACGAACGACGACGTTGCACTGCGACGCATCATCACAACCTGGAGGTCAGGACGGTTATCAACTATCAGGACGGTCGCTGCAGGCCTGATGGGTGTGCCGTCGCCGGGCAGGTCAGATGCTGGAACTGTGGCTGGCAGGCGGGTCATGACACGGCGACCGTACCCGCCAGACCCGAGCTTCCCGTTTCCGCACGATCCCGTGCCCCATAGGGTGCCCTGATGGCAGGAAACACCTGGAAGCCGAAGCCGCCGCCGACGCGGCCCGGTGGTGCCGACGTGCTGGCCGGCCTCAGCGTCGCCCTTGTCCTCATTCCCCAGTCGATGGCCTATGCAGAACTGGCTGGCCTGCCACCGCACATCGGTCTGTTCGCAGCTGCACTCCCGCCGATTCTGGCATCCGTGGCAGCGTCGTCTCCCTACCTCCAGACCGGACCGGTGGCGCTCACGAGCCTCCTGACTCTCGGCGGGTTGGCCGAACTGGCCGAGCCGGGGTCTGTCGAGTACGTGGAGCTGGCTGCCCTGCTGGCGCTGGTCGTGGGCGTTACCCGCCTGGCCCTCGGCCTCTTCCACCTTGGCGTGGTCGCCTACCTGATGAGCGAACCCGTGCTCTCCGGCTTCACGTCGGGCGCAGCGATCCTCATCCTGTCCTCACAGCTCCCGAAGGCACTGGGAGTTGACGCCCCCGATGGCGGCGTCCTTGAACGTGCCTGGTGGTCGCTGACGAACCCCGGCGACTGGGAGATCGGAGCCGTGGTTATAGCGGCGGTCACGGTCCTGTTGGTACTAGGTGGTCGGCGACTCCACCGCCTGTTCCCCGGTGCTCTCGTGGCGGTCGTGGGCGGGGTCACCTTCGCCAGGGTTGCCGGATACGAGGGACCGGTCGTGGGGTCGGTGCCCACCGGCTTCCCCGACATTGGCCTGGACCTGCCGTGGAGTTCGACCGGATCACTGGTTGTCGCCGGGGTGGTCATCGCCCTGGTGGGCTTCGCCGAACCCACTTCGATCTCGCGGATGTTCGCGACAGCTGATCGACAGCCATGGAGCGCCGACCGTGAGTTCATCAGCCAGGGTCTGGCAAACGTTGCTGCCGGCCTTTCGGGGGCATTCCCCGTCGGAGGCTCCTTTGCCAGGTCATCTCTGAACCGCCTGGCAGGTGCCAGGAGTCGCTGGTCCGGCCTCGTCACCGGGATGGCTGTGCTGGCGTTCCTACCGTTCGCCGATGTCCTCGAGCAGTTGCCGAGGGCCACCCTCGGAGGGGTTGTGATGGCCGCCGTCGTCGGCCTGGTCCAGCCCGTGCGGCTGGTCGACACGATCCGCCGGTCGACACCTCAGGGCCTGGTGGCGTGGGGAACCTTCGCCACCACCCTCGCACTGGCACCGCGGATCGAACGGGGGGTGATCGTCGGCATCGGGCTGTCGCTGGCCCTGCACCTGTGGAGGGAACTCCACGTGGACGTTCCAAGGCGCCGCGAGGGGAACACGCTCTGCCTCGACACCCGAGGGGTCCTCTGGTTCGCAACTGCTTCCCGCCTGGAGCAGCTTGTGCTTGACGCCCTTGCGGAGGAACCGGACATCGACGGCCTGCGTATCGATCTCGGAGGCTGTGGTCGGGTCGACTACACGGCAGCCACGACGATCCGCAGGCTGGCCGAAGATGTCCGGGCTGGCGGGTTGACGGTCAGCGTTACAAGTGTGCCCGCAAACGTGGCCTGCTATCTGAGCGAGTTCTCGTAGACGGTCAGGGTGAAGGACGCACTATTCGTATCTGGTCCCGGATTCGCGCATCACGTCGACCCAGCGGGCACCCGCATCGGGGGACAGTTCGCCCGGCACGTAGGTGACCTCGTGCAAGGTTCCCGTGTAGGGAAAGGGACCGTGGCGCTCGAAGACCTCCCATGAGACCGGTGACCGTCGGTCGATACCGACATCGATTCCCTCGAACGGTGCCATCGACGTGAGCTGTGCCAACCCCGGTGATTCGGCGACCACCCCACCGTCTACCAGGAGGGTTGCGTTCCAGACAAGCGAACCGGGGGCATCCACCGTGAGCGTGACGGTGGAGGGTCCTACGGGCATCGACCCTCCGTCTGTCACGGTCATCACCCCGTAGCCGTTGTGGGCGTGGAAGAGCCTGCCGTCCTCCACGTAGACCGAGTAGCCCCCGCCCTGCCCACCGTGCGCAACGAGCACCCCTTCGTCGCCCGAACCGTGTTCGACAAACACCTCTACGGTGAACGACCTGAGGTTGACCAGCTGTTGTGACCGGAAACGCTCAATCGTCGGCTGGCCCGATCGCAGCGTCACGGGTTCGGCCAACACGGCCTCCCATGGCGGGCGCACGGTGTAGGCAAGCCCGGTGCCCTCGTCGAGCGGAAACACCTGGTTGGCCCAGGCGGCCGCCTCCCAGGCCTCCTTCAGCTCACCGAGGACGTCGGGATGCTCCTCGGCGAGGTTCCGGGACTCGGTCGGATCGTCGGTGAGCCTGTGGAGTTCCCAGTCGTCGTCGACGAACGGGGTGCGGGGCTGGTGGCAGGTGACGGCCGACCATCCTTCCCTGTAGTAGCCGCGGTGGCCCACCTGCTCGTAGTACTGCTCCGGATGGGTGGACGGTGCCGCATCGTCGTCAATCGTCGACACGAAGCTGGCACCAGCCGGCTCAGGCCCGTCAACGGTGGTTGCAGGCATCTCCACTCCGGCCATCTCGAGAACGGTCGGCATCAGATCGGTCACGTGCTGGTACTGGGTGCGCAGCCCACCTCCGTCCGGTAGGCCACTCCCCCTGGAGATGATGAACGGCACCTGATGGCCTCCCTGGTGGGTGTTGACCTTGTAGAGCCGGAACGGTGTCCCGGATGCCATACCCCACCCCATCGGATAGTGGGGCAGGGTCTGGGGCCCACCCATCAGGTCCATTCGTGAATGGTCGACCTGGATGTCGTCAAGCGGTGAATCGCCGCGGGTGTGTGCCATCAGCGTCCTGAAGTACGAGGAGGTTCCGTTCTGTTGACCCTCACGCGAACCACCGTTGTCGGAGGTGAACACCACGATCGTGTTGTCCCATTCACCCATTGCCTGCAGTTCGGTCCTGAGGCGTCCGAAGTTCTGGTCGACGTTGTCGACCATCGCTGCGTACAGCTCCTGATAGCGGGCAAACAGCTCACGTTGCATGTCGCTGAGGTCGTCCCACGCCTCGACACCGTGGCCCTCCTCGCTGTTTCGGGGCGGCAGGACCGCACCTCCGGGGACAACACCCAGGGCGACCTGGCGCTCGAAGCGGGCCCGGCGGACCTCATCCCAGCCCTGCCCGTAGAGGCCCCTGTACTTCTCGGCATCGACCGCCTTCACCTGCAGTGGCGCATGCACCGCCACATGGGAGTAGTAGAGGAACCACGGCTTGGTCGGATGACCTGAACGGACGCCACGAACCATGTCGAGGGCCCGGTCGGTGAGATCGTCGGTGAGGTAGTAGCCCTCGGGGTACCCGTCGACCTCGACCACGTGGTTGTCCTCGTAGAGGCGGTGTGGCTGGTGGAAGTTGGTGAAGCCGTCCAGGATCCCGTAGAAGCGGTCGAATCCCTGCTGGCAGGGCCATGAGCGCCGCGGGCCGGCCTCGGTGAGGCTGGAGTCCTTGCAGAGATGCCACTTACCGACCATGAGCGTGGACCAGCCGGCATCACGGAGCACACCTGCCATGGTCACGGCATTGGAATGCAACTCCATGGCGAAGCCCGGAAAACCCGGATCACGGTGGCAGACGGTCGCAACGCCGGCCATGTGGTGGTTCAGTCCGGTGAGCAGGGACGCCCGGGTCGGGGAACACATCGGGTTGACGTGGAAGTTGGTGTATCGGAGACCCTCTGCGGCCAGCTGGTCGAGGCTGGGGGTGTCGATCTCGGATCCGTAGCTGCCGAGGTCGGCAAACCCCAGGTCATCACACAACACCACGATTACGTTCGGCGAGCCGGCGGGTGGAACGGGCTGGTCGGGCCACCATGGCGTCGAGGTGGCGTGGGTCCGACCCACCTCGCCCTCAAAGCCAGCGTATGCGCCGACCTGTTCCGCGTCGTTCATCTGGTGATCCTCGTCGGGTGACGGTCAGTTCCCGGTTCCAGCTCCGGGCGAACCTACCTCACGGCTGTGGAGTCGTGACAGGTGTGCCACAACGGCAAGCAGCAGCCCGCAGACCCCGGCAACCACGACAAGCGCTCCCCCGAAACCTGCCGTGGTGCCACCAACCCATCCGACCACCAGTGGCCCTGTGACCCCGCCGATCTCGGACACGGCGAACCACATACCGAATGCGAGACCCATGTTTGCCGGACCTACGGCCCGACAGTCCATGAGCATGACGATCGTCAGGGGAATGAGCGCCGACCTGACCCCCATCGCCGCCACCGGCAGTGGATCCAACGAGGTGGGGAACACGATCAACGCAACCAGACCGGTGGCGATGACGGTCAGGATGCTGGCCAGGAACCGCGGAAGGCGGTCGCGGCTGGCCCGCCGTGGCAGGAGCAACGAGGCGCCGATGCCGACCACTCCCCCGAACGCAGTCCAGTTGGCAGCTGCCATCGCCGAGAATCCACTGTGGCTGCGCAGGATGCTCGGCAACCAGCCTCCCAACCCGTGGACGATGAAGAACACACCCACCCCGAACACCAGGATCGCCCGAACCTCGGGCTCAGCCAGCAACGAGCGGGCTCCACCTTCGGCCACGGCGTGTTCCGGAGGGTCCACCGGCGGTTGGCTGTGTCGTGAGACGACCAGCCAGCAGGCTGCGGCCACCACCATCAGACCTGTCTCAATGGCGACGGTTGTGCGCCATGACCCTGTCAGGGGCATCAGCACGGAGTTGGAGAGCACAAGGGTCGCCAGGCCTCCGAGGGCGGGAGCCGTGTTGTAGGCGCCAACGGCAAACCGGCGTTCACGCACATCGCTGAACCAGGTTCCAACCACCTTCGGCGCACCGGCAGACACCAGCGGTCCGCCAACTCCGAACAGTGCAATCGCCAACCAGAAGCCGGCGAGGCCCGTGGCTGCAACGCGGGCGAGGCCACTGGCGACAATCACGAGGGCTCCGAGGGTGAGCGACCGGCGCAGGCCGAGGCGATCCACCAGACGGCCGGCCGGTGGTGCCGTGATGATGTAGACGAGTTGCCACGCACCCAGCGCAAGGCCCATGGACCCGCGGCTGAGGCCCAGGTCGGCCCTCACCTCATCCACGATCGGGGCGATCGACATGGCAACCACTCCAAAGGAGAAATAGATGCCGAACAGGCCCCCGAAGACACTCCAGCGTCTCGGGTCCCTCCGCTCAGTCGGTCCTGCCATCGGGTGATGCTCCCATGCCGTGACACCATCAGAGGCGTTGAGCACCCCGTTGTGGCCAGATCTGCGCGATCCTGTCGCCATGGAGGAACTTAGATGGATCGCCAGAGACAACCTGGCCGATGACCTGGAGCGTCCACTGCTGGTTGTGGCATTCAGGGGACTGTTCGACGCCTCAGGCTCGGCTACGGCCGCCGTGGAGTGGCTTGCCGGGAGGATCGACCACACCGCAATCGGCGACGTGGACCCTGAGACCTTCTTCGATTTCACCCAGGAACGACCTGAAGTCAACTTCGACGAGCGGGGCACCAGGGTGCTGGCCTGGCCACGCAACGAGGTGCTTGTGGCCCGGACACCTGAGGGACAGCGCGACCTGCTGATGGTGAGCGGGGTCGAACCCCACCTCAGGTGGCGGACCTTCGCCAACGCCCTGTCTGAGGTGGCGGCCATCACCGGGATCGCAACTGTCGTGACCCTGGGTGCGATGGTTGGCATGACGCCACACACACGCCCTTTCTCCGTTACCAGTAGTTCCACAAATGCCCGGTTGGCCGACCGGCTCGGGCTGGGCCGGCCCTCGTACCAGGGGCCCACAGGTCTGGTCGGCGTACTACACGACACGCTCGACCGGGCGGGCACGCCGGTCATCTCGCTGCGGGTATCGGTTCCCCACTACGTTCCCGACACCCCCAACCCGAAGGCAACGCGGGCACTGTTGCGCTGGTTCGAACGGGTCAGCGGTGTCAGCACCTCCTATGCCGAACTGGACGGCCCTGCAGCCGACTGGCAGCGCCAGGTTGATGCCGCTGTCGCAGGCGACGCGGACCTCCTGCATTACGTGAAGCGTCTCGAGGCCCAGACGGACCAGACCGAGGAACTGATCCCCAGCGGCGACGACCTCGCAGCCGAGCTGGAGGCATTCCTGAGGGAACAGGAGGACGGCCCCGGCAACGACCCTCCTGGTTGAGCACAGGTATGCCGGATCGGCGAGACTCCTCTCCATGAACCGCAACGAGCACCTCTCAGCGATCCTCTCAGAGGGTCGCACCCTGATATCTGCCTGCGACACCGCACCCGACGGCGGGGTTGCAGCCTGTCCGGGCTGGACCAACACCGAACTTCTGGGCCACATCAGCAATGTCTGGGGGTTCGTGGCCGCCCAGGTGAGGGCCGCTGACACGTCCGGCCCGAGCCGCCCTGATCCGGTCGACGCAGACGAATCGTCTGACCTGTTGAACGACCTGATCTCGGTCCTGGAGTCGACCGACGCCAGCCAGCCGGCCTGGAACTGGTCATCCGACACGACTGTCGGATTCTGGGTTCGCCGGATGGCCTGTGAGACCGCCAT
The DNA here is from genome assembly GCA_002687745.1 of Acidimicrobiaceae bacterium. Taxonomy (GTDB): domain Bacteria; phylum Actinomycetota; class Acidimicrobiia; order Acidimicrobiales; family MedAcidi-G1; genus UBA3125. The sequence continues at coordinate 37,457 of NZBE01000012.1, forward strand.
CCACCGTTGGGATGCCGAGGACGCTGCCGGTGCTACCTCCCCAATCGAGAGCGGCCTGGCTGTCGAGGTGGTCGACGAGGCCGTCAACGTGGTCTTCAGGTTTCAGCGAGGTGGTCCGGTTGTCGACCATCCATCAGGCTCCCTGCACCTCCACGCCACCGACTGCGACGGTGAGTGGCTGGTGGTACCTGGTGATGCGGGCCTGGTGGTTACGAGGGAGCACGCCAAGGCCGATACAGCCGCAGCGGGCACCGCATCGGACCTGGCGCTCTTCGTGTGGGGCCGCGGTGGCAACGACCTGCAGTTCTGGGGGGATGAGGCCGAGCTGGAGGCATGGGCCTCGGTAGCCCCGTAGGGGCCGGTTCCGGTTAACTCCGGTCCTCAGCCAACAACACCTGTAGGACAGGTGATGCCTGTGTCACCGAGGCCGCAGTAACCGGTGGGGTTTCTGGCGAGGTACTGCTGGTGATAGTCCTCGGCGTAGTGGAACGTTCCAAGTTCTGAGATCTGGGTGGTGATCGGACCAAACCCCGCATCTGCCAGCAGCGGCTCCATGGCATCTCGGGTGGCTTCCGCCGCCGCCCTCTGTTCCGCGTCGGCCACGAAGATGCACGACCGGTACTGGGTCCCGATGTCGTTGCCCTGCCTCATGCCCTGGGTCGGATCGTGGTTGTTCCAGAACACCGCAAGGGCACCCTCCAACGTGAGCTCAAGGGGATCAAACACGACTAGCACCACCTCGGCGTGGCCCGTGGCTCCGGTGCAGACATCGCGGTATCCCGGCTCCGGGCTGGTGCCACCCGTGAACCCCACTGCCGTTGTCCAGACCCCGGGGGTCTCCCAGAACCGCTGCTCGGCCCCCCAGAAACAGCCCATGCCGACCACCAGCGTCTCCATCCCCTCCGGGAACGGCGGCACGATCATGCGGCCGTTCACGAGATGTGTCATCGGGGTTCCCACAGTGCCACTCACTGATGCCGATGTCAGATCGTGAAGGCCAGGTGCTCTGCCAACTGCCGGGCCAGTTCCCTGTCGCCACCCAGGGCGACGCTGCCGTCCTCGATCAGCGGAACCGGGTCCTTGCGACCCCCGGTCAGGGCCAACCAGTCGTGCGACGACATGGAGAGCGTGCATGTGGGTCCGTTGTCGAACGCCTCCACCACCGAGGCCCGACCATCGACGGCCACCCGGATGGTGGCCTCCACGGGGCCGGTCAGGTTCACCTCGACCCTGCTCCCGTCGGGTGCCCCTCCCAACTTTCCGATGATGTAGCCGGCAGCGGTCGCCACCTCGTCCACCGATATCTGGGCTGGCAGGCCGCCGGCGGATGGTTCGTGGCCGAGTGGCTCCCGGCAATCCTCCAGATGAAGCCACGAGTCGTAGACCCGCACGTGCATGAACCGCAGGTAGGGCACCTCGCCTATCGGCGACCACCCCACCTTGTGGATCTCCTCGTCAGACATCACAGACAACTGGCCCAGCCGTTCCGCCGAGACCTCCCTGAACAGTTCCAGCACCTCGGGTCCCGACAGCGACCGCATCGACTCGACCCAGCGTTCGTTGCCTTCGGCAATCGGATTCCTCAGGTGCGCAGTCGGGAACTCCACCTCGGGGGCATCGTGGCCCTGGAGCATCCGCTCGGTACCGATGATGTGGGCCAGGTTGTCCTGCACTGTCCATCCGGGGCACCTGCTGGGCGTCTCCCACCCGCCTTCGGACAACCCGTCACCCCAGTCGGCCCATTCGGCCCAGATCTGCTCCAGCCCGCCGACTATCCGCTCCCTGTCGAGTTCAATGCTCATTGTTTTCCTCCGTCATGGTGGTCAGGGGGTTGGGTTGGCCACGGTGTTCCACTCGCGTGCCTCGATGTACGGCCGGAAGACATCGCCGATCCGGGCCAGGTCCGAAGGGGTCTTGGGACGCTGCAACTCGAACAGGTCGGGGTATTCGAGCCACCCGGTCACGAGGTTCCAGAGCCGCTCGGCAGCGGCACCCGTAGGTGGGTCGATCAGGACCGGGCCGAAGAGCTTGCGGGACGGGTCATCGCCCACCCCCGGGAACACGAGGGTTGGGACTCCCCAGCCTCCGAGAGCAAGCACGTCCTCGTGGTCGTTGCGGACGTCGTCGTGGGTCGTCTCGTCGGCAAGGGCCTCATCGACGATGCCCGGATCCATGCCCATTTCCTCAAGCAGTTCCCGGGCAACCTCGGGCCTGTGCGGCTGGCGGCCCTCAACGTGGAGGGCGGTTCCGGACCGTAGGTACCAGGCGTCGTTCAGGTCCGGGTCTCGCCGCCTGAGGAATGCGCCTATGCGCATCATCGACCAGCCATAGGACCATTCCCTCTCCCACGGGTGCTTCTTACCCTCGGCCCTGTTGACCTCCTCAAGGCTGAAGAACCGCCAGTCCACGTCGAGGCCCAGCCTGTCGCGTACCTCACGCATCCAGAGTGAGGTCTGGTAGGCCCATGGGCAGATCACATCGAAGTGGAAGGCAACGCCTGTCGGTTCGTCCGTCGTGTCATTCATCAGATGCAGCCTCGCGCAACTCGTGGCGCAACACCTTGCCGAGGGCATTTCGTGGCAGGGACCCGGTCACGACAACCCGCCGCGGCAACTTGTGGACCGCCAGGCGGTTTCGACAGAAGTCCCGAAGTTCTTCCGCTGTCGGCGGCGGCGCTCCCGGGGTTGGCACGATCCAGGCGACGACGTCCTCACCCCATTCCTCTGACGGCACACCGGCGACCGCCACCTCTGACACGTCGGGGTGGCCGGCGATGGCGTCGTCGACCTCTCGCGGGTGGACATTGAGCCCGCCGGTGATTATCAGCTCCTTGGACCGTCCGACGATTGACAGGTACCCGTCGTCATCGATGAAGCCCAGGTCGCCGGTCCTGAACCAGCGTCCGCCGGGATCGTCGACGAATGCATCGAGATCGGCATCAGGCCGTTCCCAGTAGCCGTCGAACACGTTCGGACCCCGGACCTGGATCTCACCGGTGCCTTCGGCCAGGCGCAACTCGACCCCGGGAAGCGGGAAGCCGACGGAGCCCGCCCGACGCTCGCCCTCGTACGGGTTCGAAACCAGCATCACCGTCTCTGTCATTCCGTAGCGCTCCAGCACCGAGATTCCCGCCCGGTCACGGAGGCGACCGTGGAGAAGCGGAGAAAGTGGAGCCGACCCGGACACACAGAGCCGCAGGCTGCTCAGGGTGCCAGCCTCAGAGTCGTCTACGAGACGGCGGTACATGGTGGGCACGCCGAAGAACATGGTGCAGCCATGGCTCCCGATGTCGCCGAGGACCCTGTGCTGATCGAACCCCTGGTGCAGTACCGCTGAGCCACCGGTGAGGAGGGTGCCGTGCAGGCCGACACCAAGGCCATGCATGTGGAACAGGGGGAGGCACAGGAGCAGCCGGTCCTCGGCGGTCCAGTGCCACGCCTGTCGGACCGACTCGGCACCGGCCAGCAGGTTCGCCTGGGTGAGCACCGCCCCCTTTGGCGCTCCGGTCGTTCCCGATGTGTAGCCGATGAGAGCGGGGTCGGCCGGGGCCGCCGAGTCAAGGTTCGGTACCGGAGCGTCGTCCCACCAGACGTCTGTGCCCGCTGCTCGAAGTTCTGGTGCCAGCCCAACGAGGATCTCCTTCCAGCCCTCGTGGTCAACCAGCGCAGCGCTGGGCCTGGAATCGGCCACGATGTGGGCAAGTTCATTTCGCGTGTAACCGCCGTTTACGGGCACCACGACCAGACCCGATCGCAGGCACGCCACATGGGCTACCGCCAGGTCAACCGAGGACGGCCCCGAGAGCAGCACCCGGTCGCCCGCCACGAGGCCAGCTCCGGCCAGACGCCCGGCCACCACCGCGGTCCGGTCGAGAAAGTCGCCACGGGTGGTCCAGGCCCCGTCCGCATGGAGGAGGAGGCGGTCAGGATCATCGGACAGCCGCGCCGACCACACACCCGAGATCGTTCCGGGATCGGGAAGCCTGAATGCGGGTGGGGCAACCATGGCCGGCGAACGTAGCCGAGACGAGGTGCCCGTCAGCCCCCGAGCCTCACCAGCTCCGGGTCCAGGTCGTCAACTGTGGCTGAGCCGACAAGGGCCATTGTGCGTTCCATCCCCGACCTCATCAGGTCGAGCATGTGGTCGACCCCCCGCTCGCCGGCGGCACCGAGGGCATAGAGATGCGGTCGACCGGTCATCACCGCAGCGGCACCCAGGGAACAGGCCTTGACAATGTCTCCGCCACGACGGATACCGCCGTCGCAGATGACCTCGATCCGGTGTCCCACGACCTCGACGACGTCGGGTACCAGCTCGAACGGGGTGGGCGCTCCGTCGAGTTGCCTTCCACCGTGGTTGGAGAGTGCGATCGCTGCGACACCGGAATCTGCCGCAAGCCTGACATCGGCGACGGTCTGGATCCCCTTGAGGATGATGGGGCCGTCCCAGATGGACTGAAGCCATTCGACGTCACGCCACGACAGCCCCGGATCGAACTGTCTGACCATGTACTCGGCCAACGACACGGCATCGGAGCCGTCGCCGGCACCCGTTCCCTCAGCGCTCGAGAAGCGGATGGGTTCGGACCGGAGAAACCGCCAGGTCCAGCCCGGGTGGCGTATTCCGTCGATGAAGGTGTCGGGACCGATCGCGGGTGGAAGGGTGAAGCCGCGTCGGACGTCCCTCTCGCGCCGTCCGAGTACCGCTGTGTCGACCGTGAGTACCAGCGCCTCGAAACCGGCTGTGGCCGCACGCTCGACGAAACCCTTCACACGGTCTCGGTCGCGCCATGTGTACACCTGGAACCAGAGCCGGGCATCGTCAACGGCTACCGCGGCGCACTCCTCGATTGACCGGGTACCCATCGTGGAGAGCGTGAACGGGACACCGGCCCGGCCGGCCGCCCGCACCACTGCCAACTCGCCCGCCGGGTCTGCGATCCGTGTGAACCCGGTGGGTGCGATCACGAACGGAAAGTCCAGCGACCTTCCCAGGAGGGTTGACGAGGTCTGGATCGTTCCCATGTCGCGTAGGACCCGCGGCCTGAACTCGGCCCGGCGGAACACCTCGACATTGCGTGACAGGGTCACCTCGTCCTCGGCCCCACCGTCGATGTAGTCGAACACCCCGCCCGGCAACCGCTTCTTCGCCATTGCCCTGAGATCGTCGACGTTGGCGGCGACAGCGAGGCGCCTCGTTGTCCTGTTGAACGCAGGGCGCCTCAGCCGCACCACCGACCTGAGGGTTCACAGCATTCCCGTGGTTCCTCCTCGACCCGCCCTCAGGTGCCTCTCTCGGCCTTCTTCTTCTGCTCGAAGATGTCCCGGCAGGCCGGGCACATCGGGTAGCGGTCGGGGTTACGGTTCGGTACCCAGACCTTTCCACAGAGTGCCACCACCGGCCTGCCGGTGACTGCGGACTCGACGATATCGGCCTTTCGGGCGTAGTGGGAGAACCTGTCGTGGTCGCCCTCGTCCAGCGTGGGTTCGACAACCGTCTGGGTGGGCGTGACCGTCTCAAGGTCAGGGATGCCGGCCACCTCAGGGACCTATCGCGTCAAGCTTGGCAACCCTGTCGGCATGGCGCCCGCCCTCGAAATCTGCATCAAGCCATGCCCGAAGTGCCTCGGAAGCGAGATCTTCGTCGATCAACCGCTCACCGAAGCAGACCACGTTGGCATCGTTGTGCTCTCTGGCCAGGCGGGCAGAGGTGGCGTCGTGCACGGTCGCGGCCCTGACTCCGGCCACCTTGTTGGCAGCCATCGCTATTCCAATTCCTGAGCCACACACACAGACCCCGGCATCGGCGTCGCCAGCGGCGACAGCCCTACCGACCGCCTCGCCGTAGTCGGGGTAGTCGACCCGGTCGGTCGAATGTGCGCCGAGGTCCAGTACCTCGTGGCCGAGGTCGGCCAGGTCGGAGGCCAGGCGCATCTTCAGGTTGAACCCTGCATGGTCGGAGCCGATGGCGATTCTGGTCACGGTGCCGATGCTACCGGTCGCCTGATCCCTGCTCGACATCAACCACGATGCCCGCGGCTGCCATCGAAGCTGCTGTGACCGCACCCTGTCGCAGCACCCTGGCCGGGTCCGACACGAGGTCCAGGACAGTCGAGGCGTCAGTGCCACATTCGCCGCCGTCAAGTACCAGCAGCCCACCTCCGACCGCCTCGCCAGCCGCCTCTGCGCTGACGGGGTTGTCGTCTCCTGAGCGGTTCGCCGATGTCGCAGCGAGCGGTCCGACCTCGCGGGCGAGGGACCGGGTCAGTTCATGCCCGGGGCAGCGCACAGCGACCGTGTCCAGGTCGTCACCCAGCCAGGCTCCAAATCCCGACGCCCTCCGACAGACAAGGGTCAGGGGCCCCGGCCAGAACCGCTCCACCAGCCGGTCAAAGCCCGGACCCGGATCAACAACCTGTAGCGCCTGTTCGACATCGGTGACCAGCACCGCCACCCGCTTGTGTGCCGGCCGCCCCTTCCGCTCGAACAGGGCCGCGACCGCATCGGCGTTGTTGACAAGCGCTGCCAGGCCGTAGACGGTGTCGGTTGGCACGACGACGACGGCTCCGGCTCTCAGTTCGGCCACTGCCGCCGACAGGGCTGCTCCGGGGTTCTCGCCTATCCGGATCAGGTCGGATGTCATGGCCGACGTGCCACCAGCGCACGTGGGCGTCCGGTCAGGTCAGGTCGCACCTCGGCGTCGGCAAACCCGGCCGCGTAGGCGTGGTCGGCCATTGGCACAGCCTGCTCGGGCGAGAGTTCGAGGATCAGCGCCCCACCACCCCTCAGCCAGGCAGGTGCCTCGGAGATGATCAGCTCCAGGTGTTCGGTGCCGAGTGGTCCGGCTGTCAGCGCCGATCCGGGTTCCCAGTCGGCCACCTCGGCCGGAAGGGCCTCTCCGGTCGCAACGTACGGGGGGTTGGACACAACCATGTCCAGGCCGCCCACCAGTTCGGGCGGCAGAGCCTCGAACCATGATCCCTCAACAACCGTGACCCGCATTGCGGGCCTACCGAGACCTGCAAGGTTGGCCCGGGCGACAGCCAGGGCATCGGTCGAGACGTCAGAGCACCAGACCCTGGCCGACACACGCTCAGCGGCGATTGAGAGCCCAATGGCGCCGGATCCGGTGCCCAGGTCGACGACACGAACCTCGGATGACCGGTCGGCGAGGCGGTCGAACTCATCGAGGGCATGCCCCACGACTGCCTCGGTCTCGGGCCTCGGAATCAGGACCCGCCTGTTGACCATCAGGTCGAGGGTCCGGAAGGACCACGAGCCGAGCACGTACTGGAGGGGTTCGCCGGCGAGGCGACGTTCGACCATGGCGTCAACCCTCGACATTCCACCCACGGTTACGAGTTCCCCGGAATCACCCAGATGGTCGCATCCGGCCCCGAGTCCGGATGCCTCCGCAACGATCCAACGGGCCTCCTGGGCGGCCAGGCCAGCGCCAGCCAGCCTGCGGGTCGTCGCTTCCAGCACCTCACCCCAGGTGACGGTTCCGTCGCCGGGTCGGGCCGAGCTCTCCCCGGTACCCACGCTCAACTACCGCCGTCGAGGCCCTCGGCCAGCTGCCGGGTCCGCTCGTCGGCGAGAAGGCTGTCTGTGACCTCTTCGAGGTCCCCTGCCAGGATCCGGTCCAGCTTGTGGAGGGTGAGGCTGATGCGGTGGTCGGTGAGGCGGTTCTCCTTGAAGTTGTAGGTGCGGATCTTCTCGGAGCGACCACCACCACCGATCTGCCCGCGGCGCGCCTCGGACACCTCTGCCTGCTGGCGTTCCTGTTCAACCTGCAGGAGCCGCGAACGCAACACGCGCAACGCCTTCGTCTTGTTCTGGAGTTGGCTCTTTTCGTCCTGCATGGAGACCACCAGGCCTGTCGGCCTGTGCGTTATGCGAACGGCCGAGTCAGTGGTGTTGACCGACTGGCCTCCGGGGCCGGATGCACGGTAGACGTCAACCTGGAGGTCGTTGTCATCGATCTGGACGTCGATCTCATCGGCTTCGGGAAGCACGCTCACCGTTGCCGATGACGTGTGAACCCGGCCCTGGGATTCGGTCGCCGGAACCCGCTGAACCCGGTGCACCCCGCCCTCGTACTTGAGGCGGGTCCATGCATCTTCGCCCTTTGCCATGAACATGACATAGCTGAATCCACCCATGTCGGAATCGTTGGACTCGAGCAACTCGGTCGACCATCCGTGGATGGTGGCGAACGCCTGATACATGTTGAAGAGGTCGCGGGCGAACAGGTTCGCCTCTTCTCCACCCTCGGCACCACGGATCTCGACGATCACGTTGCGACCGTCGTTCGGGTCTGTCGGCAGCAACAGCGCCCGGAACTCCTCCTCGAGGCGTGCAATCTCGGCTTCAAGGGAGACCACCTCGGCCCGGAACATCTCCCGGTCGTCACCCTCTGAGAGGTCCAACAGTTCCCTGGCGGCGAGCAGGTCGTCGCTTGCCTGCTGGAGGGGACGTCCGACTGCGAGTACAGCCTCGAGTTCCTTGTAGCGCCTTCCAGCTGCCTGAAGGCGGTCGGTGTCGGAGATGACGTCCGGATCGGCGAGGTGGGCCTCGGTCTCGGCCAATTCGACCAGCAGCGCAGCGATCTGTTCCAGCATCGGGTTCAGGGTACCGGTGGGGCGCAGGTCGGCAGGAACGCCCCCCTGAGATCAGCTCCAGCCGCCCCTGAGCCCGACTACCTCTGAACGCACAGCGAGCCGCCCAACGGCGCAGACCACTGTGGGTAGGACATCCCTGACCGGCAGGACAACAAGCAGGCGGTCGGGATCTTCGCGCAGTACGAGGTCGGCGACGACGGGAACCAGGTCGGGGTCGGCTCCCACAGAGCAGACAACAAGGACCCGCTCTCCGGAGGCGTCGATACCGATTGCTGCGGCCGGAACACTGTCGCGGAGGCCGGCAGGTGTCTCGGCCGGGTCCACGGCGGTCAGGCTGACGAGGCCGAGGGGCGAGGGGTCTGTGATCAGGTCGCTCCTCAACCACCGTTCACGTACGAGGGTGGCAAGCGGATGCGCACCGGCTCCGGACCTACGTTGGGCCTGTACGGTCGCTACCACCGACATGAGGCTCTCGGCCGGTGGCCGGTGGCCGTGAAGGACAACGCCTGCCTCGCGGTCAATTCGACCTACCCCGATCTCAATACCGGACGGCGTTGCGCGGGCCACCTCGAGGCCGAGGAGTTCGCCCCTCCAGATGCCACCCTCCTGAATCGGGTTCACACCGGCCTGCCGGCAGAGGTCGACAAAGCCGGGAGGTGGCGCAGTCGTCGGTGGTGGTTCAGGCAGCGGAGCGAGATCAACCTGATGCAGGACCGTGCCTTCTGCGAGTTGGATCGTCGGAACCGGGTCGAACGCAGCTGAACGCCTGGTCGCCACGGCAGCGGCTGAAGGGTCGTCGTAGATGACGACCGCCTCGTTGAGCCGATGGCGGGCGGCGAGTAGAACGAGGTGTCCGAAAGCCGCGGCGGGGTTGTCAGGGGAGGCGAGGAACACGATCCTGCCGGCATCCTCGTCGATCAGGGCTGCCCCGTCTCCAACCAGGATCGGGCCAACGGCCGGCTCCGAGCCGGTCAGCTGCCGGGCGTGTGACGCCAGCCTGGCTGACAGGAGAGCAGATCCGCGCTCGGAGGCCGCTGTCACTGTGTTCGTTCGACGGCAGGAGGCTGAGATGCCCGCCTACATACGTTGAACAGGCTCAGGCCTTGCGGCGCGAGCCGTACCTGCGCTCAAAGCGCTCGACACGACCGGCGGTGTCGACGATCTTCATCTGACCGGTGAAGAACGGGTGGCTGGCCGAGGAGATCTCGACCTTGACGAGTGGATACTCGACGCCGTCTTCAAGGGTGATTGTCTCGCTGGTCCTGACCGTGGAGCGGATCACGAAGGTGGCACCCTCGGAGAGGTCCTGAAAGACCACGGGACGGTAGTCGGGGTGGATGTCTGTCTTCATAGCGGCTCCAGTCTGCGGCGTGCCGGGTGCGGCTGCAACCTGCGATCGCAGGTAGCGGTGCTCGTGTGGTCGGTCAGCTTCCCATCGAGGGCCCCTTGGCTACTTCGGCCAGGAACTCATCGTTGTTGTTGAAGGTCTTGAGGCGGTCGATCAGCAGCTCCAGGCCGGCAGCGGCCCCGGACTCGCCGTCGTTGGCAAGCCCGTTCAGGACCCTGCGCAACTTCCAGACCTGGTTCAGCTGCTTGCGCTCGAACAGCAGTTCCTCGTGGCGTGTGGATGAGGCGTTGACGTCGATTGCCGGGTACACACGCCTCTCGGCGATGCGCCGGTCGAGGCGCAGCTCCATGTTGCCCGTGCCCTTGAACTCCTCGAAGATGACCTCGTCCATCTTGGATCCGGTCTCCACGAGGGCTGTTGCGAGAATGGTGAGCGATCCACCCTCCTCGACGTTCCGGGCGGCACCGAAGAACTTCTTCGGTGGGTAGAGGGCCCCGGTGTCGATACCGCCGGACATGATGCGACCGGTTGCCGGCGCAGCCAGGTTGTACGCCCGTGAGAGGCGGGTGATGCCGTCCAGCATGATCACGACGTCCTCACCGCGCTCGACCATGCGCTTGGCACGCTCGATGGCTATCTCGGCCAGATGGGTGTGTTCATCGCTTGGCCGGTCAAAGGTGGAGCCCATGACCTCACCGTTCTTCAGCCAGCGGCGCATGTCGGTCACCTCTTCGGGGCGCTCGTCGACGAGGAGGACGAGGAGCTTCACCTCGGGGTGGTTGGTCTCGATGGACCTTGCGATGGTCTTCATGATCGTGGTCTTGCCGGCCTTTGGCGGCGAAACGATGAGGCCCCGCTGGCCCTTGCCGATCGGGGAGATCAGGTCGACGATCCGGGCGGTCATGTTGTCGGAGTCGCCCTCGACCTCGAGTCGCAGCCGTTCGTCGGGAAAGAGCGGGGTGAGGTCCTCGAAGCGGGGGCGGCCCTTTGCCTCTTCAGGCGGCCTTCCGTTGACCGACTCGATGCTGAGGAGCGCCGGGTTCTTCTCGCTCCGGTTGGCCGGGCGGGAGGCACCGGCCAGGTGGTCACCCTTTCGAAGGTCGAACTGTCGGACCTGTTTTACCGAGATATATGCATCCTCTTTGGAGGGCTTGAATCCGTTGGCACGAAGGAACCCGTAGCCCTCATCGCGAAGGTCGATGTAGCCCTCGATGGCTACCGGTTCACCGTCCCACGGCTCTTCCGGGGTGTTGTCCCGGTCGCGTCCGCGGCCTCCACCTCGGCGACGTCGACGGTTGCCGGGACCGGCCTGGTCCTGTTGGCGGTTCCGGTTCTGGTTGCCGCCCTTTCGGTCGCCATCCCTGTTCTGAGACTCCTGCTTCGGCTGGTTCCGGCCGTCTCGGGCGCTGTCGTCGCCAGCACCTTCCCTTGATCCGGCCTTGTCGGCCCTGTCGGCCTTCTCTGCGGCTTCTGCCTCGGCCTCCCATGCTGCGGGAGGCTCCTCGGTGAGGGCCTCGGCAACCGGGGCGGCCCCGTTGGTCGATCTGGCGCTGGGAGCACCTTCGCTGCCGGTCAGGTCCAGTATCAGGTCGACGATCTCGGCCTTGCGTGAACGCGATCCGGGCTTGCCGCCCAGAGCGGTTGCAATGGTTGTCAGCTCGTCGCGGTCCTTGGTCTCAAGGGCTGTTCGCTCGAGTTGGGTCGAGTCCATGCTCAGACACCTTCTTCTTCTTGTTGTGTTCGACTTGGGGTTTTTGCGGAATGGTCCACAGACCGAACCGGCAACTGCCTCGTGGTGGGGAGTCTCCGGTGAGGCTTGCCGGTGGAGCTTGTCCGGTCGGGTGACCGGGTCGATGCCGGATCCACCAGGGGATGGAGGAGGCACCGACGCACCACCGACGGTGAAAGTCAGCGGGGAGGAGGGGGAAACGAGTTCTCGTCAGCCCCAACCCGACGACACGGACATTGTAGTGAATCCCTGGAAGCCACGACAACCACCCTCTCGTAGCCGTGGAGTGGGGACGCTCAGCAGTTGATGAGGGTTGCCGCCTCCAGGAGTGCCTCGGGGTGCACCGAATACCAGATCCAGCGACCCTGCCGTTCCCGGTCCACGAGGCCGGCCTCGTGGAGTGCCCTCAGGTGGTGGCTGACGGTGGGTTGTGAGCGGCCGAGAGGCCCAACCAGGTCGCAGGCGCAGGATCCGTCCGGGCGGGAGGCGATGAGGCTGAAGAGCCTGAGGCGGACCGGGTCTCCGAGAGCGGCGAACACGCCTGCCAGGCGCTGGGCGGCCTCTTCGTCGAGGGCAGCCTCTGTGACCGGCGGGCAGCACCTGGTGTCGGTTGGTGTTGTCATGGTTGACATTATATTGATTACTGTCTATATTGACAAGCATCAATATATAACCCTGCTACTCCCTGGAGGGAACCGCACCATGAGCAGACTGCAACTCGCCATCGACGTCAGCAATCTGGAGGAGTCGGTCGACTTCTACACGAGGATGTTCGACACCCCACCGGCCAAGGTCCGTCCGGGGTATGCCAATTTCGCCATTGCCGACCCGCCTCTCAAGCTCGTTCTCTTCGAGGACACCTCGGGCGGCGGAACGCTCAACCACCTCGGGGTCGAGACCGAGACCGGCGCCGAGGTGGTCGCCGCCGAGGCCCGCCTCTCAGCCGCCGGCCTCGAGACCACCGGCGTCGGCGACGCCATGTGCTGCTACGCCGACAAGACAGAGACCTGGCTGTCAGGCCCCGACGACACCCGGTGGGAGTGGTACGTCAAGACCGGTGACAACGAGCAGTTCGAGAACATCGACGTCGACATGGACGCCTCCACGAGCTGCTGCTCCTGAGCCGACAGGGAACCTCAGCCGGCCAGCAGGGTCGGCAGCAGCCCGTGGCCGGCCACCGGAGCGTCGCCAGCCACACCAGCCTCTGTGAACACCCCACCCGGACCATCGGCACGGGAGTCGACCAGCATGTACGGAACCGGGTCAGGCATATGGGTCATGGTCGTCAGCGGGGTTCCGTGGTCGGGCAGCATCAGCAGGCGCCATGGACCCATGGCGTCGAGGCCCTGAACCAGACCGGCAATGATGCGGCTGTCCCAGTTCTCCAGTGCCCTTACCTTCTCGACAACGTCGCCGGCATGGCCCGCCTCGTCGGTCGCCTCGACATGGATCACGAAGAGATCCAGGCCGCCGGCCAGCTCCGTCAGCGCCACATCACGCTTGCCCTCGTAGTCGGTGTCATAGCGACCCGTGGCGCCGGGTATATCGCAGACCTTCATTCCGCTCAGCATGCCGATTCCCCGCACCAGGTCGACCGCTGTGACCAGGCCGGCCCTGACACCATGGGTCTCCGCGAACGACGGGACCCGGGGCTGGAAACCCTGACCCCACAGCCAGACCTGCGTGGCCTCAAGGTCCGATGCGGCGATGATCTCCTTCGTGGCCTCCATCAGGCCCCTCAACCGGGGACCCGCCGGCCCGTCCGGAAGCACAACTGGATCGCCGGTCAGGTCGTGTGGCGGGATGCACTCGGCATCGACCCAGTCGGCCGGCGCGATCATCGAGTGCCTGAAGCTGATTCCCGGGTGGAAGGACACCCCATCGCGCCCCCCACCCAGTTCGGCGTCGATCCGGTTGATCACCTCGGCTGCGGCCTCGTCTGACGGGCTACCGCCCGCGTAGTCGACCATTTCGCCGTCGACCACGGTTACCAGGTTGCAGCGAAAGGCCACCTGGTCGGGCACCAGGGTCAAGCCCATTGCCGCAGCCTCGATCGGGGCACGACCCGTGTGGAACGTTGTGGGGTCAAAGCCCAGGATCGACATGTTGCCCACGTCGCTGCTGGGTGCCATCCCCGTGGGAATGACCGCCGCACGCCCCACCACGGCCCGTGCCGCCAACGCATCCATGTGAGGCGTGTAGGCGGCCTCAAGCGGGGTCAGGCCGTCCAGTTCAGGAACCGGCAGGTCCGCACAGCCGTCGGGAACACAGATGACGTACTTCATCAGACGGCCATCCTGCCGGCGCCACCCCGGTTGTCGTCGCTCCTCCACATCCGACCCTCAGACCGCATGTGCATGCTCCTCGACGAACGCCTCGACACCTGCAAGGTCGTTGGGAAGGTGGGTCATGCGCTCAGGCCGCGTCAGGAGGTCGCCGAGACGCTCCGGGAGAGCTGGCCTCACACCGGTTGCCTTCTCGACCGCGTCGGGGAACTTGGCCGGATGGGCGGTTGCCAGAGCGACCATGGGAACCGCTGGATCGCGCCGGCACTCCCGTGCCGCCAGAACCCCCACGGCACTGTGGGGGTCCAGCACCACACCGGACCGATCGGCCTCGGCAGCGATGCATGCAAGCACCTGGTCATCGTCGAAGCGCGCTCCCGACCAACCGCTGGCCAGCGAGGCGTGCAGCGCCCCGTCGATCGCCACCGACCCGTTCTCCCTGAACGCCTCGAGAAGTCGGGCGACCGCAGCCCCGTCTCGACCCTCCAGTTCGAACAGCAGGCGCTCCAAATTGGACGAGACCTGGATGTCCATGCTGGGTGAGAGGGTCGGCATGACCGGGCGTGCCTCCAGATTCCCGTCGTTCAAGAACCTGGTCAGGATGTCGTTGCTGTTGCTGCCGACGACGAGCCTCGGCACATTGAGCCCTCCGAGTCGGGCTACGTGACCAGCGAACACGTTGCCGAAGTTGCCCGTCGGTACGGCGAAGTCCACTGGCTGACGCCGGCCTCCGAGCCGCTCGGCCGCCACCACGTAGTAGACGACCTGGGCCATGACCCTCGCCCAGTTGATGGAATTGACCGCAGAGAGGTTCATCCTGGCCCTGAAGGGCTCGTCTGCGAACATGGCCTTGACCATGTCCTGACAGTCGTCGAATGTGCCGTCGAGGGCGACGTTGTGGACGTTTGCCGACTGCACGGTTGTCATCTGTCGACGCTGAACCTCGGTGACCCGGCCCGCGGGGTGGAGAATCACTACGTCGACGTTCTGGCGGTCGCGGCACGCCTCGATCGCCGCTGAACCGGTATCTCCAGAGGTGGCACCCACGATCGTCACCCGTTCACCACGGCGGGTCAACTCGTAGTCGAAGAGTCGCCCGACCAACTGCAGGGCAATGTCTTTGAAGGCAAGGGTGGGGCCATGGAACAACTCCATCAGGTGAAGCCCGCCACCCAGGTCCACGAGGGGTGCCACATCGTCGGCGTGAAACACCGAGTAGGTGTCTGACACCATCTGGGCGAACGCATCCCGGTCGATGCTCCCTGCCACGAACGGCCACATGACCTCGACCGCTGTCTCGACGTAGTCGCCACGGCCCCCGTCGGGGATCTGTGGCCAGGACCCGGGAACGTAGAGACCCCCGTCGGACGCCAGGCCGACAAGCAGGGCATCGGCAAAGTCAAGGGCCGGGGCCGCACCCCGGGTGCTCACATACCGCACAGGAATCCAGATCGGTCAGTCGCCGATGACACGCAGCACGCTGCCGGTGCTGCGCACAGCGTCGAGTTCCCGGAGACCTCTCAGGGTCTCCTGGAGGTCGCTCTCACGGGCCAGGTGGGTAATGAACCGGAGCTGGGCCTCCGCACCCAGTCCTATCTGTTCCATCGACCTGATCGAGACATCGTGCCCGCCGAAGACGGCTGCCACGTCGGAGAGAACACCGGGTCGGTCATCGACCTCGATGCTCAGGTAGTAGGCGGACTCGATGTCGCCGATCGGAGAAACCCGGACGTCGCTGAGCGCTCCGATCGGGGCGCCGTGGCCCCTTCGGAGGTTTCCTGCCGCATCTATCAGGTCTCCGAAAACCGCCGAGGCTGTCGGACGGCCTCCGGCACCGCGGCCGTAGAACATGAGCTCGCCGACCGCTTCACCCTCGACGAACACGGCGTTGAAGTTGTCGTTCACAGCCGCAAGTGGATGATTGAAGGGCACGAGTGTCGGATGTACCCGTACTCCGATCTCGACCGCGCCGTCCACAGAGGTTCCGCGCTCGGCAACCGCAAGCAACTTGATGCAGTGTCCCATGGCTCGGGCAGCTTCGATGTCGTCGACGGTCACACCTGAGATTCCCTCGTGGTAGACGTCGGCTGGAACCACCCGCGCCCCAAAGGCCAGGCTGGCTATAACCGCCGCCTTGGCCCCGGCGTCGAATCCCTCCACGTCGGCGGTGGGGTCGCTCTCGGCGTAGCCCAGTTCCTGGGCCTTGGAAAGGGCGTCTGCGTAGGTGGCCCCGTGGTCGGACATCCTCGAGAGGATGAAGTTGGTCGTGCCGTTGACGATCCCCATGACGCGGGTGAGCGGCTCGCCTGCCAACGATTCACGCAGGGGCCTCATGATCGGGATTGCGCCAGCAACCGCAGCTTCGAACAGCAGGTCGACACCCGCCGCGGCGGCCGCCAGGTAGAGCTCCTCGCCGTGGGCGGCAAGCAGTTCCTTGTTGGCCGTGACAACGGGCTTTCCAGAGGCGAGTGCCTCCAGAATCAGTTGGCGTGCCGGTTCGAGTCCTCCCATGGCCTCGACGACCACGTCGATGCCGGGATCGTTCACGACTGCCGCGGCATCTGCCGTGAAGGTGTCTGGCGGACACGGGACGTCGCGGTGAACGGAGGTGTCTCGCACCGCTACCGCTGCCACCTCGAGGACCATCCCGGTGCGGTCAGCCACAGTCTGTCTCTGTTCGTGCACAAGGGCGACAAGGGCTGCTCCCACGTTTCCGCAGCCGAGCACGCCGACCCTGACGGTTGTGGCTTCCATCCGCTCCACGGTACCGGTCCTTTGCCTGGGTGTCGGTGTGGTTTCAGCGCTCGCGGCGCACCAGGTCCTCGAAGGTCTCGCGGGCCACGACGAGACGGGCCTCCCCTTCCGAGACGAAGACCACGGCGGGACGCAGCACCTGGTTGTAGTTGGAGCCCATCGAGTGCCCGTAGGCGCCGGTTACAGGGGTGGCGATCACATCGCCGACGACCAGGTCGTCGGGTACGAAGCCCTCGCGTACAAGCAGGTCACCGGATTCGCAGTGCTTTCCTACGAGGCGTACCGCCCGAGGCCTTGCAGCGGTTACCGCTCGTGGAAGGAACGTCTCGTACCCCGAGCCGTAGAGGACGGGGCGGGGGTTGTCGCTCATGCCGCCATCCACGGCCACATAGGTGCGTAGGCCGGGAAGGTCCTTGACGGTTCCGACCGTGTAGAGCGTCACCGCTGCAGAAGCGGCGATCGCCCGGCCCGGCTCTGCAGAAACCCTGGCGGTCACCCCGGCGGCGTCACAGACCGCCATGATTCCCTCGGCCCATTCGGTAATCGTCGGTGCACTCTCACCCTCAACGTACGCGACGCCCAGGCCACCCCCTACCGAGAGCTCGGGCAGGCCGAACGGACCGGCAAACCTGGTCATGACCTCAACCGCACGCGAGAACGCACCCACCTCGAACACCTGGCTTCCGATGTGGAAGTGCAGGCCGACCAGGTCTACCGAGTCGGCAACAGCGGCACGTTCGACCGCGACGGCTGCCAGACCGGTCGAGACCGTGAATCCGAACTTTGAGTCGTCCTGTCCTGTCGAGACGAACTCGTGTGTGTGGGCCTCGACCCCCGGGGTGATACGCAGCATCACCCTCGGAACCGCGCCCGTTTCGGCGTGGATGGCGTCCAACCGGTCCATCTCGTCGAACGAGTCGACGACGATCGTCTCCACGCCTGCCTCCACTGCCATCGCCAACTCGAGGTCGCTCTTGTTGTTTCCGTGCATTACCAGCCGGTCGGCGGGAACCCCCGCATGCAGCGCCATGAAGAGCTCTCCGCCGGTGGATACATCAATGTGCATGCCCTCCTCATGGGCAAGCTTCGCCATGGCAGAACAGAGGAAGGCCTTGCCCGCGTAGGCGACCCCGTCACCGAATGCCGCCACCGCCTCCCGGCACCTGGAGCGCAGATGATCCTCGTCGTAGACGAACAGGGGTGTCCCGAACCGGTCAGCCAGGTCGGCGAGGTCGCAGCCGCCGACGGACGCCCTGCCGCCGTCGACGGTCGTCGTGTCGGGGAGCAGGCCCAGTGGAATTGGCCCGGCCATCAGGCCTCCCCGCCTTCTTCTCGCCACATCTCCTCGGGTGCTCCGACACCAAGCAGGTCCAGGGCGACAACGAAGCCGATGCGGACTCCCTCGACCAGCCACAGCCGAGCATGGGAGAGGCCCTCGTCGATGCCGTCGCCAATGACTCGGCAGTCATGGTAGAAGCCGTGGAAGGCAGAGGCCATGTCCCGCACCCACGTGGTCACCTGATGTGGTGCCTGCTCGCGACAGGCGCGCAGAACCGTGTCTGGCAACTCGTGTAGCGCACGCAACAGGGCCAGTTCCCGCTGATGCCCGAGCAGGGACAGGTCGACCCCGTCGATCGGAGGCCGCTCGATGCCGGCCTGCACAGCCCGGGCCACGACGGAGTGGATCCGTGCGTGCGCGTACTGCACGTAGAACACGGGGTTCTCGTTGACCCGGCTGGCAACCAGGTCCAGATCGAAGGTCTGCTGCGAGTCGACCGAGAACAGCAGGTAGGTGAAGCGGGCAGCGTCGGCACCGACCTCGTCAACCACCTCGGCCAACTCGACAATTTCGCCTGTGCGCTTGGACAGCCGCACCTCTTCGCCCCCGCGCCGAAGGCTGACCATCTGGGTAATGGCGACCCGCAACTCGGAGGGGTCATGCCCCAGCGCGTGCATGGCGGACTGCATGCGGGCCACGTAGCCGTGGTGGTCAGCCCCCCAGACGTTCACGAGCCGATCGGCACGTTGGAACTTGTCGCGGTGGTAGGCCACGTCGGGCAACAGGTACGTGAACTGGCCATCGGACTTGACGAGCACCCGGTCCTTGTCGTCTCCGTGGTCGCTGCTCCTCAGCCACGTGGCACCGTCGTCTACATACACGGCCTCTTGTGCCCGAAGGTCGGACATGACCTCGTCGATGGCGCCGGACTCGATCATCGACCGCTCGCTGAACCAGGAGTCAAAGCGGATGTCGAGGCTCTCGAGAACGCTGCGCTGGTCTGCCAGCGCCCGCTCGTACCCCCATTCCAGCGGGTCGACCCCCTCGGGCATCTCACCTGCCCACTCACGGATGTAGTGGCCGTGGTAGCCACCCTCGGGAACATCGTCACCGGCGGCAGCGGCTGCCAGGGAGTCGCCGAACAACTGCATCTGGGTGCCACGGTCGTTGATGTAGAACTCGCGGGTCACCTCGTGGCCACAGCGCTGGTAGAGCCTGGCCAGGGAGTCCCCGTAGCAGGCGCCCCTGCCGTGGCCCGCGTGCAGCGGCCCGGTCGGGTTCGCACTGACGAACTCGACCATGACCGACTGCCCTCTACCGACGTCATGGGACGCCCATGCGTCAGACCCGGCAGAGACCACGTCGACCAGTACCTCGTGGAGCCACGAGTCAGCAAGTCTGAAGTTGACGAACCCGGGACCGGCAACCTCCACTCCCGTCACGTGCGGCGGTGGAGAGTCCTCCAGGGCCTCGGCGAGCGCAGTACCCAATTCCCGGGGATTGCGACCCGCCGCCTTTGCCGAGGCAAGGGCGGCGTTCGTGGACCAGTCACCGTGTTCGGGGTTCGCCGGCCGCTCAAGGCTGATCCCGGTCGGCAGAGGGTCGACGCCCAGTTCGATGAGCGCAGACCGAACCGATTCGATGAGGATGTCGCGAACGTCCATTGGGCTTGTCCAGCGGGCAGGTGGCGGCACCGGTGGATCACCGGCAGGATCGCCCCGATGCTACCGGGTGTTCCCCGTGGGCCTGAGCCCTATTCGACGCCCGCTGCGGGTATGGCCGCCAGGATCTCGGCAACCGGCGGGTAGTCGCCTACCGCCCTGCCAACGTGCGACCACACGACACGGCGTTCTCGGTCCAGGATCACCACAGCTGGTCGGTCCCCGGTGTGGGGTCGACTGACCTTCCCCTGCTTCTGCCTGAACATCCCGACAAACAGGTTCCTGATCGAACGCCACCCCATCAGCTCACCCTTGGAGAGCTTCTGGTCGAGTCCCAGCGCGCTTCGCAACGTGCCGCCCGGGTCCAGAAGCAGGGGGAACGGCACACCGCCGTCCATTAACCGCTGTGCCTGGAAATCGGCTGCGCCGCCGACCGCCATCACGGCCACATCCCTTTCAGCGAACTCTCCGTGGTGTTTGCGCAACTGCGCGAGTAGCTCGAGGCAGGGGGCTCAACCGTAGTAACGGAGCACCTGGAGGACCAGGTAGGTCCGCTGCCCTGGGTCGACGGCAACGGGGGACCCGTCGGGTGCCG
>NZBE01000013.1 GCA_002687745.1 Acidimicrobiaceae bacterium
GCCGTCAACCACCATGTCGGACCTGTGGCGCTCGTGCACTTCGATGCCCACCTCGACACCTGGGACACCTATTTCAAGGCGCCCTTCACCCACGGCACCCCCTTTCGGCGAGCCGCCGAGGAGGGACTCTTCCTCGACGATGCCTCGGTTCACGTCGGTATCCGGGGGCCGCTGTACAGCCGTGATGACCTCGACAGCGATGCCGACCTGGGTTTCCGGGTGATCCACTGCGACGACTTCCAGACCCGCGGCATCGACGAAATCGTCGACCAGATCCGTGAACGGGTCGGTGGACACCCGATGTACCTGTCCATCGACATCGACGTGCTCGACCCATCGCATGCTCCCGGTACGGGCACCCCGGAGATCGCCGGCATGTCGAGCCGTGAGCTGATGCTGGTGCTGCGAGGATTGGCCGGGTTGAACCTGGTCGGCGCCGACGTCGTCGAGGTGGCACCCGCCTACGACCATGCCGAAACGACCACGCTGGCGGCAGCGACGATCGTCTTCGAACTCACCAGCCTGCTGTTGCGCAAGGGCTCAGGAGGCCCGGCAATAGGCTGATCTGCCGTGGGAACCGTTCAGATACTCATTGCAGTTGCGGCGGGCGTCATCATGTTGCGCCTGGGGCTTGGTTTCCTGCGGGCGCTGGCGGCCCCGCCTCCTGAGCCACCCGACCCGGGTGAGCTCCGTAGGGTCAAGCTCCACTACAGGTGCACAATCTGTGGTACCGAGGTCAAGATGACCGTCGCGAACGAAGAGGATCCCGATCCGCCCCGTCACTGCATGGACGAAATGGAGGTCCTCGCCACCGAGGACTGACACGGGCCCATGCCCACCGGTGCCAACTGTCCGGTCACAGTTATCCACAGACTGTGGGCAACTCTGTGGGAAATCACACCGTTGGAATTACAGCGATGGTTCCCCTGTCGACCGGCCTGCTGGGGCTGTGGTCACCGATACTGGGTTGCGGTGATGATGCCACCCAGGATCGAACCCAGGCCGAGCAGCAGAACGCCGTTGCTGGTACCACCGGGCATCCAGCCCACGTAGTTGAAGAAGATGATCAGGATGCCCAGGCCGAGCAGGCTGAACATGAGAACCGGCACCCATGTCGGCGACGAGCCGGCTGCCGCCGCCCCGTGGGCACCCTGCTGGGTGCCACCACCCTTTGGCGTCACCCGACCGCTCTGGTAGCGGGACTTCTGCACGGGTCGCCGGGCGGGCTGAGCACCCTGCTCGGGTGTTTCCGGATCGTGATGTTCAGACGTGGCCATGGCGGGGAGGATACGGGTAACTCCGNCTGCTCCGGTGCTCCACGTGGCTACCGTTGCTGCTGTGAGCGCCCGCGTCCTTGTAATCGACAACTACGACTCGTTCGTGTACAACCTGGTCCAGTACCTCGGAGAACTCGGTGCCGAGCCGCTCGTACACCGCCACGATGCCATCACCATCGACGAGGCAGCCGAACTTCGGCCCGATGCACTGCTGGTCAGCCCCGGTCCGGGTCGGCCTGAACAGGCCGGTGTCTCAACGGCGGCGATCCGTTGGGCCGCTGGCCGCATCCCCGTGCTGGGGGTATGTCTGGGCCATCAGTGCATCGGTGCGGCCTGGGGGGGCACGGTTGTGAGGGCACCAGACGTGATGCACGGCAAGACCTCTCAGATCAGCCACGAAGGGAACGGCATCTTCGCCGGCCTGCCCANCCCCCTTGAGGCGACCCGCTACCACTCCCTGATTGTCGACAGGCCCTCGCTGCCGGAGGATCTCGTCATAACCGCCACAAGTTCCGACGGCCTGGTCATGGGCCTGCGGCACCGCGACCTCGATGTCGAGGGGGTCCAGTTTCATCCCGAGTCGATCCTGACCGAATCGGGTCACGACCTGTTGGCGAACTTCCTGGCCCGGGTCAGCTGACTACCCGGTGGCTCCGTCACCGGAAGTTCCATCGCCCTCACCGGTGTCTCCACCATCGCCAGCATCGGCATCAACCTCTGCCTCGCCGCCGTCAACGACCTCTGCAGCACCGANCACGATCGTGACAAANCTTCCGGAATCGATCTCGACGGCGGCCAGCGGGCTCTGGCTGATGACCCTTCCGTCGTTCGGGCTGTTCGAGGGCAGGGGCTCGTAGACCACGTTCACGCCGAAGCCGGCGGTTTCGAGTTCGACCACTGCCGTCGCCTCGAGCAGGCTCACCACGGCGGGNACGGCCACCATCGGCAGGCCAGTGGAGACGACGATCTGGACGCTGCTGCCGGGAGCCAGCGAACTTCGGGCCGGGGGTTCGGTCCTGATCACCTGACCTACCGGAACCAGAAGGCTGCTCTCCTCGACGGTGCTGGCGCGCCAACCCAGTTGGGAGACGATGTTCATGGCGTCGAGCACCGGCCGGTTCGTAAGGTCGGGTACCTCCTCGACGGCCGGACCTGACGAGACGAACAGGATGACCCGTGAGCCGGGCACGATCTCGGAGCCCGCTGCCGGTGACTGGTCGATCACCTGACCGGCTGGTACAACCGGATCCTCGGTGTCTACCTGTGAGACGTCGAGGCCCATTGCCTCGAGGTCATGGATGGCGTCGGCGACGGCGTCACCGATCACGGCCAGGAGGACCATGGGTCCGGTTCCCTGGCTGACCAGCAGCCTGACGGTCTCGGTGGGCTCCAGCCTGGTACCGGCCGAGGGACTCTGGTCGAACACCGTGTTCTCGGAGAAGTCGGCGTTGACCTCGTAGTCCATCTGGACGCTCAGCCGGGAGTCGCGCAGCACAGCGCGGGCCTCGTCAAGCGGGGTTCCTATCAGGGCCGGGACCTCGACCAGCCCGATCTGAACCGGGGGCAACTCGTTGCCGGGACCACCCAGGGTGTCGACGAACTCGACCACCAGGTAGCCGAGCACAACCAGCAGGATCGCAAGCACAACCGTGAACAGGAGGGTACGACGCAGCCCGTCGTCGCGTCGGGTACGGGTACTCCTGCCGTAGTCGGGCCGCTGGGACGGTGCGGCCGGTGAGGGCCTTCCGGGCGCTCCCGGTGGGGACGCCGACCGCAGGTCGTGGGCGCCTTCGCGGTAGCGGCGCAGGTCACTGCGCAGGTCCTCGGCCGTCGGATACCGGTTGACGGGGTTCTTGGCCAGGAGCTTCAGGGTCACGGCCTCGAGCGACTGGGCTACGGCAGCCCCGGACTGCCGTAGTGATGGAGGGCTGTTCTGGACGTGCTGGTAGGCGATCGCCACCGGCGTCTCGCCCGTGAACGGTGGGCGGCCGAGGAGCATCTCNTAGAGGACCACGCCGAGCGAGTAGAGGTCGCTGCGGGGGTCGACCTGACGGCCCTGAGCCTGTTCAGGCGAAAAGTAGGTGGCCGTGCCCATGACCGTTCCGTCTCGGGTCAGGTCGTGTTGCGCCCCGGCTATCGCCGTCGCTATGCCGAAGTCCGCCACCTTGACCTGTCCGCTTGGCGTGACGAGCACGTTCCCGGGTTTGACATCGCGGTGGACGAGCCCGTTGCGGTGGGCAAAGCCGAGAGCGGCTGTGATATCGGTCGCTATGTCGGCAGCCCTGTCCGGGTGGAGGNCTCCCTCGGTGCGGATCATCTCGGCGAGGCTGCGTCCCTCGACGTATTCCATCACGATGAAGTAGGTGCCCTGTTCCTCGCCCCAGTCGTAGACGCTGACGATGTTGGGGTGGTTCAGGTTGGCTGCCGCCTGGGCCTCGCGTCGGAACCGTTCAACGAAGTCGGGTACATCTGCAAACTCGTCGAACAGCACCTTCACCGCCACGGGCCTGTCGAGCAGTAGGTCGCGTGCCAGGTAGACGTCGGCCATGCCGCCGCGTGCGATCTGTCGGTGGAGTTCGTACCGACCGTTGAACACGGTCGGACCTTCGTTTGGCATGGAGGCGGATTCTACCTGCGGACTCTGGACCGGTGATGTCGATCGGCGATCATTGGGAGCGCTCTACGAGTTGCTCAACCACGCGGTGCGCATCCTCGAGGGAACCAACCTCTATCGCTTCGATTACAAGCACCCTGTCGGCATCGTCAAGGTCCATTATCGGAAGTTCCTCCACCTCGGTGAGGGTCGGATCGAACCAGAGGATTCCGGATGGTCTCCCGCGGAACACGGCAACGTTGTCGTCGTGGTATCCGACGAACCAGCCGCTGCGGGCGTAGACCCCTATCAGACCGACTATCGCTCCCAGAATCAGCGCCAGGGCGAGCAATGCACCACCCACGCGCCATGCGAGCACAGACACTGCTCCAGCACCGTCCTCCATGCCGAGAGTTGACGCTCTTTCAGGCCTGGCACGGGTCCTCCTGTAACCGATTCCTCCAGGTGTCGACGGAGCGGCAGCCACATCGACGACCACGACGGTCACGTTGTCGTGGCCCCCGGCGTCGACGGCTGAGCGAACCAGTTCAACAGCGGCTGCCTCTGGCTCGGCCTTGTCCTGGAGTATCCGGGCGATCCGGGAGTTGTCGAGTTCGTTCACCAGCCCGTCGCTGCACAGGAGGTACCTGTCTCCGTCAACCGGAACCAGTTCCCAGGTGTCGACAACAAGGTCGGCTTCGATTCCCAGCGCCCTCGTGAGGATGTTGCGCTTCGGGTGTCTCGCAGCCTCATCGGGGCTCAGCTCGCCGGCTCGCATCAGGTCTGCGACGAGGCTGTGGTCGTCGCTGACCTGCTCCAGGCGACCCCCGGAAAAGCGGTAGACCCGGCTGTCGCCGACGTTTGCCACGGCCAGGGCATCGTCTCCGCTGTCGCCGACCACGTGGGCCAGGGCGCAGATGGTCGTGCCCATACCTGACAGATACGGGTCACCGGAGGCGCGGACGAGAACCGCCCGGTTGGCTGCAAGCACCGCTGCTGCCAGGCCCTGTCTGGAGTGGACCTCGAACCCTTCGAGGACTGCGGCAACCGCTTCGGCCGACGCCACCTCTCCGCCGCGGTGGCCTCCCATGCCGTCGGCCAGGACGTGCAGGCCTGTGACCGACCCGAAGTCGTCCTGGTTGGCCTGGCGGACCCGGCCGACGTCGGTCACCCCGGCATGGACGAGTCGAACCGTGCCGTCGGGGCGAACCCGTCGCATCAGGCCACCTCGAGGATCGTGTCGCCGACCTGGAGTCGATCGCCGGCTCCGATTGCCGTTGGAGACTTCACCCTGGTGCGGTTCATGTAGGTGCCGTTGAGCGATCCGAGATCCTCGACCACGAATTGCCCGCTTCTGTGGAAGATCCGCGCATGAACCTGGGACACGTGGTCGTCATCGATTGTCACCGAGCATCCGGCTGCCCTTCCCAGGGTGAGGTCGTCACACAGGTCGAATGCCCGACCGTTCATTGACTCGGGTTCGACGACGAACAGGTGTGACGCNTCCCACCGGCGCGCCGCACGGGAGGGCCGGGAGGCCAACCACGCTGATCTCACCACCCGGAGGAACACGTAGTAGACGAGGGCGAGGGTGCCCAGCCCGACAATGGTCAGGACCTGATCGTTCACTGTGGAAGCGATGCTACCGGTTGACGGTTGGGGGAACCGGGTCACCTCGACGGGGCTGATCGGCGACACAGGCGGTACCCTTCCCGACGCTGCTCGCGCGAGTGGCGGAATTGGCAGACGCGCAGGATTCAGGTTCCTGTGTCCGCAAGGACGTGAGGGTTCAAGTCCCTCCTCGCGCACCCACCGGTCCTGATCACCCGGTGAGGCTCTGGCGGCCCGTCAGGTTGCTTTCAGGTCGACTACCACGCGGCCCCTTACCCGACCGGCCAGGATCTCCTCGGCTGCCCGCGGTACATCATCGAGGCTGATGGTCGTGGTCATGGATTCCAGTAGGTCGGTATCCAGGTCGGTTGCCAGACGCTCCCACGCGAGCAGCCTCCTGGGCCTCGGGACGGTCACGGAGTGCACCCCGCGCAGCGTGACCCCGCGCAGAATGAAGGGCGCCACCGTGGTGGTCAGATCCATGCCCTGGGCCAGGCCGCAGGCCGCCACGCACCCCTCAGGTGAGATGGCTGCCAGGACGTTTGCGAGCGTGTGGCTGCCGACGGCGTCAACCGCTCCTGCCCAGCGGGCTCTCGCCAGCGGCCGCCCTGAGGGTTCGGACAACTCGGCCCTATCGATGATCGTCGTGGCGCCCAGGGACTCCAGGTAGGCGGTTTCCTCGAGCCGCCCGGTCGACGCATGCACCTCGTATCCGAGGGCTGCCAGCAGTGCCACGGCGATGCTTCCGACACCGCCGGCCGCGCCGGTGACGAGAACAGGACCGGACCCGGAGGTCACGTCATGGTCCTCGAGGGCCAGGACACACAGCATCGCAGTGAAGCCGGCGGTACCGATGGCCATTGCCTGTGCGGTGGTGAGGCCTCCCGGGACGGGCACGGTCCAGCCTGCCTCTACCCGTGCCCGCTGGGAGAATCCGCCCCAGGCGCCCTCGCCGAGCCCCCAGCCGTTGATGAGGATCTCCTGGCCAACTGCCACATCCGGGCTGGCCGACCCTGTGACCGTGCCAGCCAGGTCGATCCCGGGCACCATCGGCCATGAGGTGACGACCGGAGATGCATCCATGACGACCAGGCCGTCCTTGAAGTTGACGGTGGAGTACTCGACATCGACGAGAACATCACCGGCGGGGAGGTCATCGTCGGTCAGGTCCACGAACGTGGAACTGAACTCCCCGTCGACCTTGTCGACCATCAGGGCTCGAAACATCTGGATCCTCTCAAGTCTGGTTGCTGGGAAGGTAACCGGGTTGGAGCATCAGCGGCCGAACATGGCGAGCCACTGCTGCTCGGAGCGGGGAGCGAACACGAAGTTGTCACGACGGGTGTCGGCCATCGAGGCTGAGGGTTCCTCTGAGTAGCGGTGGCCCGGGAACAGCACAGCGGTGTCTGGAACCCTGGCAAGGCGGTTGTGGAGGCTGTCGTACAGGGCGGCTGCATCACCGCCTGGAAGGTCGATCCGACCACAGCCCTCCAGGAAGAGGGTGTCGCCGGCGACCAGGCGGTCGTCGACGAGAAAGCACTGGCTGCCCGGGGTGTGGCCGGGTGTGTGGATCAGCTCGATGCCGATCTCGCCGACATCGACTACGTCGCCGCTGTCGTGCTGGACGAGATCGTCTCCACCGATGCCGGTCACCTCTGAGATGAACTCGGCCTCGTCGCGCTGGGCGTGAACTGGAACCGACACCCGGTTCAGCAGCTCTCTCGCACCGGCAATGTCGAACCCCATCATTGAGCCGCCCACATGGTCGGGGTGGTAGTGGGTCGCCAGCACCCCCGTGCACCGCATGCCGTCAGCCCCGAGCACGCCGAGGATCGTGTCGATGTCGTAGGCCGGGTCCACCACAACGGCCTCTCCGGTCCGGCAGTCACCTATCAGGTAGACGAAATTGACCATCTGGCCGGCAAGCGGGTCGCCGGTCGCGAAGTCACGCCCTGATAGCAGTTGGCGGAAGTAGAGGGGATCGTCGACGCTCACGTCACTATCCTCACCTGTCGTGACCGACATCGCACACACAGACGGCAAGGTTCTCGCATATCTGGGGCCCAACGGCACCTTCACCGAACAGGCCCTGTTTACCCAGGGGGACCTTGCAGGCCTCGACCTGCGTCTGGCATCGTCGATTCCAGAGGTTCTGAGCATGGTGGGCGAGGGTTCGGTCGACCTCGGCTTTGCGGCGATCGAGAACTCCATCGAGGGCAGCGTCAACATCACCCAGGACACGCTTGCGTTCGAGGCCGAGCTGCTCATCCAACGCGAGGTGGTCATCTCGGTCGACTTGAACCTTCTTGCACCTCCCGGAACGGGCCTTGACTCCATCGAGCAGGTCGTGTCCTTTCCGCATGCCTCAGCCCAGTGCCGTGGCTGGCTGAAGGAGAACCTGCCGGCGGCTGACACGGGGGCCGCCAACTCCACGGCAGATGCGGCCCGCCAGGTTGCCGACGAGAACGACGGCCGCACCGCTGCGATCGCTCCGGCCAGGGCCGCCGAGGTCTACGGCCTCGACACGCTGGCAGCTGGGATCGAAGACCATTCCTCCAACCAGACGCGGTTCGTTCTGGTCGCCAGTGGTGGGATTCCGGCACCGACGGGGCACGACAAGACGTCGTTGATCGTGTTCCAGCGTGCCGACAGGCCAGGCAGCCTGCTCGGCATGCTCCAGGAATTCGCGGCCAGGTCAATCAACCTGACCCGTCTCGAGTCCAGGCCGACCAAGCAGGGACTGGGCGACTACTGCTTCCTGATGGACTGCGAGGGCCACGTGTCGGATGAACTGGTCGCCGACTGCCTCAGGAACCTGCACATGAAGCACGGCCTGGTCAAGTTCCTGGGCTCCTACCCGACCGACAGCCACAACGGCGATGACCTCCGCGACGAGGCATCCACGGCCACGCTGGAGGCCGACTCCTGGCTGGCGGACCTACGGGGCCAGGTCAACAGCTGACTGGTCACGTTGCCAACTGGGCCCTGTGGCGGAGGGAGGGGGATTCGAACCCCCGGAGCCGTGAGGCTCAACGGTTTTCAAGACCGTCGCAATCGTCCGCTCTGCCATCCCTCCACCGGTGAGCGTACCGGCGGCGTTCCCCCACTCCCGGAGCGCCTGTAACATCTCTGCGTTGAGGAGAGGTGGCCGAGCCAGGTTGAAGGCGCTCCCCTGCTAAGGGAGTAAGGGCCGAAAGGCTCTTCGTGGGTTCGAATCCCACCCTCTCCGCCACAACCACCTGGTGGGCCGTCAACGGGCCACTCATACACTCGGGTGTCTGCGCTTGTAGCTCAATTGGATAGAGCATCTGATTACGGATCAGAAGGTTGGGGGTTCGAGTCCCTCCAAGCGCGCTAGGTGTTTGTGCAGGTCAGAACCCCAG
Source organism: Acidimicrobiaceae bacterium (assembly GCA_002687745.1). Taxonomy (GTDB): domain Bacteria; phylum Actinomycetota; class Acidimicrobiia; order Acidimicrobiales; family MedAcidi-G1; genus UBA3125. Next base: position 8,865 of record NZBE01000013.1, read on the forward strand.
TTGGGTTCGACTGAATCTCATCTACCAATCCATCCAGACGATCATTTTGAAGCCCCGATGGCAGTCGGGTAGATGGTGTCAGGATTCATAATTCACTCTGACTGCCCTTGGGTTAGAGCCAAGACCATCCACTCTTTCATCGCGACGCCATCGAAAACACGTAGAAGGGCCTCCGCCCCTTGCCCGCTAGAGAACCAGCGTGAATCTGCCCCTCGGGGAAGTGCGACTGTGGACTGGAATGGCGGGTGTTGTGACCGAACGCTAAGTGCACTCACTTTGAGTTCGTGGTCTCTTTCACCTAATCCACTTTGACAACACCGGGGCGCAGGCGAACACGTCGAGACCATGGAGCAGCTCAGCAGGTAGACCCTTGATGCGGAGGGATCGGCTGCCCAAAGTGAGTGATCCCTAGTACCTTTGTGTACGTCATGGGGACCCGTATCCGCTATTTGGCATGGACGTTGTCGGCTGTCTTGTTAATCGGCATCGGCGCGTTTGGAGCCTCCCTGTTCTGGGCAGCACGTAGTCAGAACATTCAAACTCAAGGCGAAGCCATGGCCGAGAAGTGGGCGCCGTTGTATCCCTACGTTGACGGGCACTATCCAAGACAGAGTTGGCCATCGTGGGCGAAGACTGTTGAGCGCGCCAACTTCCAGTCAGTAAGCCTTGATCTGACTGAACAGGACCTGACCCGGGTGTTCATCACCAAGTTGGGTGACAAGGTCACTGGCGTTGACTTTGCCGGCCCGACTCCGCTGGTGTCTAACAGCTACGACGTCATCCTGTGGGACCAGTGCGAGCGCATCTACGTCAAGACGTTCATCAGTTCGACGTTGACGGCCCCGCAGCGCATTGCCATCCGTGACGCTATTGCTGACGCTGCCATGGAGTTGCGGTCCCTTACTGGCCTGGACATCGTTTTCCCCGGATTCCTTGGTACGAACACCGTTGAGTCGTTTACCGATAACGACCTGTCTGATTACTACCCTGCTGATCAGACAATCGAAGTCCACGTAGCCGCACAGAGTCACGCAGCGCTCGGAGATGACGACATCGCCCTGACGACGACCTGGCATTCGCTTACCGATACGAAACGGGCATCAATCAACTCGGCGCTTGTATCGCTGACCGCTGACGTTCTTGACCGCTTCCCTGATGGTGGGTTCGATGCTCCTTCTCGCCAGATGGCCGTCCTCCATGAACTGACCCACGCGGTCGGTATAGGTCACTCATCTGATGCGGCTTCCTACATGTTTCATTTCCTTGGTACGGAGGCGTTTATCACTCCTGCTGACTCGACGGTTCTTGCCCTGGCGGGAAGCCGGCCGTGTTTCGACTCCGCTACAGCTGCCTACTGGGAGGCCGTTGACCGTCAGGCCATTGCGGACCGGGACATACAGCTTTACGACTACCAGCAGGAAGTCGTTGGCGAATCCCACTACCAAGACGCCCTCGTTGAGATCGTCGGAAATATGACCGGCACCGAAGGCGCTTACTGGCGCGGCATCGCAGAGATAGCTCACGACCCGGAGAACCTGTACGACAAGTGGGCTGTCGCAGTCTCGATCGACGGCAACCGCGTCGGATACCTGCCCTCTGCTCCCGGCAACATAGCCCTCATAGAGGACCTAGCTGGCCAGGCCCGTTCCGTACCGGCCCGAGCTATCGGTGGTTACCCCACAGATGACGGCGATACCGCCTACTTCGGGATCCGCTTGGTGCTCAATGACTTTTCTGCAGAATGACCTTGAAACGAGTGCGAGCCTCCGGTAGTTCCGCATAATTCAGTTATGAGTCAAGCCACTGCGTGGAACCGCATCAACAGAGTGCCCAACCCAGTGTCGTGACGTCACCATCGACCATGAGTGGCGCTACTCCCACGTGATCACGCCAGCTATGTAGGGGACAAAGCCCGCAGGCCATGTGGTGCGACCATCAGCGAACGCCCCAGTCAGGTCGGTTCCCAACAGGTTCGCGCCGGACAGGTCGGCTCCCCTGAGGTTCGCTCGCCTGAGGTTGGCTCCGGACAGGTTGGCGTTCGTCAGGTTCGCAGCTGACAAAGAAGCCCACACCATGTCGGCGTTGGTCATTGACGCCCCGGAGAGGTTCGCTCCCAGGAAGTTGATTGAACGCCCTGAGGCGTGGTCAAGTCTGGCTCCGGCCAGGTCAGTGTTGTAGAGGTTGGCCCTGTACAGGTCGCCGAAGCGCAGGTCGACATTGGTGAGGGTGGTGCCTGCAAGGTCAGCCCTCCGCAGGGTTGTGCCGTACATGTCGGCGTCAGTCAGGTCGGCGTACCTGGCCGATGCGCGTGCCATGTCGGCGTCACCGAAGTCGGCCCCGGTCAGCACCGCGTGGTCCAGGGTCGCGTTGTACAGGTTGGCATTGTGGAAGTTGGAGTCGCTCAGCACAGCATCGGACATGTCTACGCCTTCGAAGTCGCCGTTGGCGGACTCAAGGCCCGGGCAGTCGACCCCTACGGCAGGTTGGCAGCCCACCGGCTTGACAGGGGCTTGTGTGACGGTGATGTCACTAGCGGTCGGTGTGAGCAGGAAGAAGTTCGTAGGCCAGGAGGTGTCGGTGTCAGCGGTGACGTCAGCCCATGTGACACCTGAAAGCATGGCTTCAGACAGGTCAGCTCCCGCAAGGCTTGCCCCTGTCAGGTCCGCGCCTGTCAGGTTCGCTTTGGTGAGGTCGGCGCCTGCCAGGTCGGCGGCCGTGAGGGTTGCCCCTGTCAGGTTCGCCCTGGTGAGGATGGCTTCGGTGAGGTCAGCGCCTGAGAGCCCTGCTCCTACCAGTTGCGCTGAATGCAAGCGGGCTTTGTTGGCTGTGGCACCAGTCAGGTCGGCTCCTGAAAGGTCCGTGCGTCGCAGGTGCTTGTAGGAGATGTCGAGTCCGGTCAGGTCGGCATGCGTCAGGTCGGCATCGTCGCAGGCCATGAACACGGCCATGTCACACACGTCTCCGGGGTCACGCAGCTCCCGGTCGACCAGGACCATGTCAGCGCCGGGAAGCGCAGTAGGCCATTTCGTCCACGCTGTCTGACGGGCCCGGTAGACCTGTGAGGCGACCGGGGCCAGTGTCGAGAGGTCAAAGCCGGTCAGGTCGGCTCCTGAAAGGTTTACGTCAAAGAGCCAGGAGCGGATGAGGACGACACCGGTCATGTCGGCATCCGTGAAGCGGGTACCGATGGCGGTTACGTCTGTGAAAATGGCCCCGGTCAGGTTCGCTCCCGTGAACGAAGCTCCGGTCAGCTTGGTGGCGTCAAACCTGGTTCCGACCAGGGCAGCGTTGCCGAAATAGGCAGCGCCTGCGTTGGTACCACTGAAGCCAACTCCGGTCATGGAGGCATTGGTGAAAGTCGATCCGTAGACGATCGCATTTGAGAAGTTCGAGTTGGTAAGGACAGCGTCGGTGAAGTCGACGTTTGAGGCTGCAGCGCCAGCAAACCCCGTAGAGGTCACCGTCGCCCCTGTCATGTCGACGTTCTGCAGGTTCGCAAGTCCGAACGATGACTGGGTGGCCTGTATGCCAGCCATCGAGGCACCGACGAAGTAGCCGCTGTCCGCCGAGGTGTTCGCAAAGGTCGCCCCGTCGAAGGTGGCATTGGTGGCGATCAGGCCTGCGAGGGAGGCCTTGGAGAACGACGCACCTGCAAAGTCCGCATCTGTGGCAGTGGAGCCTGGGACTGCAACGGTGGCTGCCGTGAACACAGCGCTGGTGAACACGGCGCCTGTCAGGCCAGCCCGAACAAGGGTGGTGTTGGCCAGGGTCGCTGACGTGAACGTGGCGTTCAACATCACGGCGTCGGTGAAGTCGGCTCCGGTGATCGTGCCGTTGTCGAAGTGGGTGACCATGAGGTTCGCTCCGGTGAAGGTTCCCCCTGAGATGGTGGAGCCAGTCAGGCCCGCGTATGCGAACGTGGCTCCCGTAGCGGTGACATCGGTGAACGTCGTAGAAGCAGCCGAGACACTGGTCAGGTCGGCGTTGGTGAAGTTCGCACGGGTAGTGGTCGCTGAAGTCAGCGTTGCATTGGCGAGGTTCGCTCCGGTGAAGTTGGCGTCCGTCAGCGTCGCACTTGTCAGGTTCGCTGAGTTGGCTACAGCGTCTGCCAGGTTTGCGTCTGTCAGATTCGCACTTGTCAGGTTCGACCCAGCCAGGGTCACACCCGTCAGGTCAGCTCCGGTGAGGTTCGCTCCTGTCAGGTTGGACCCGGAAAGGTCAGCCCCGGTGAGGTCAGCCCCGGTGAGGTTCATGCCGGCAAACGACTTGCTGCGGATCTCCAGGCCCGAAAGGTCAGCTCCTTTCAGGTCGGCGCGGCCTATCCCCGTGGTTTCGCCGTTGATGCCGTTCGGGTTGGGGTTGATGAAGCTGTAGTTGGCGTTTGTCGTGTTGGCATGGTTGAACCCGGTTCCGGCTCGCATCGCCCAGTACCTGGTAGTCCCATCGATCGTGGTCAGCGACAGCTTGGACCGGCTCGGCCCGGCATCGTCCATGAACGCACCCGTCGTCGTAGCCAGGTACAGGTTCGCATAGGTGAACGTGGCATCCGTCAGGCCAGCGTTGGTGAGGTTCGCGCCGTAGAAGTTGGCTTTTGTCAGGTTCGCACCCGTCAGGTTCGCACCCGTCAGGTCCGCGCCCGTCAGGTCCGCACCCGTGAGGTTCGCATCGGTCAGGTCGGCTCCGGCCAGGTTCGCAAAGCGCAGGTCGGCGTTCGTGAGGTTGGCGTCTACCAGTTCTACGTTTCCGGCACTGGCAGACAGGAACGACGCACCCTTCAAGACAGCGTGCGGGAATGCAGCATCAGTGAGGATGGCGAGGTCGAAGTCGACATGAGAGGCATCCACTCCGAACAGGAAGGCCCCTGTGAAGTTGGTTCGACGGGCCCTGGCGCTCACCATGTTGGCCTGGGCCATGTCCGCGTTGACAATGGAGGCCCCGTTCAGGTTGGTCGAGTTCATCTGCGCCTTGCGGAAGTTTCCATAGAACACCGTGGAGCCTGCGAAGTTGGTGTTCTCAAGGTCGGCGCCGGTGAAGTTCGTAGCCAGGATCGTCTGGTTGGACAGGTCCGCTCCGTTGCAGTCCACGTAGGGGGCCGGGTCACAGGTCGGACCTGAGGGTGCCGAAGAAGGCGGCAGGGTCGTCGTCGTTGCCGGCGGCAGGGTCGTTGTCGGCGGTGCAGTCGTGGTCGTGGTTACGACAGCGTCGTTGTCAGCGGTCGTTGCAGAGATCGAGTAGTCGCTCAACGGGTCATAGGTGTCATCTGAGGCAGAGTCAGTTATCGACAAGGTGATGGCTGTGGACTGGGTGCCGTCGATCTCTGCGTCGTCCACACCGGTGACCGTCACCGTCTGGGCAACAGACCAGTTCGCAGAGGTGAACGTCAGGTTTGCCGGACTGACAGTCAGCTCGCCTGTGTCGGCACTGGCCACTGAGATCACGACATCTGAAGTCGGTGCCTTGTTGAGGACCACGGTAAACGCGTCGGTGTTGCCAATGGTCGTAGCCGTCGTGACAGTGGCCGCTTCGGTTACGTCGATCGAACCGGTGGTCTCCACGACGGTCAATCCGGCGCTGTCGTCGTCGCTGACCGTGACAGGGACATTGAAGTCCGGTGACGGGTCAAAGCAGGCATCCGAGGAAGCATCAACTATTGCCAGCGTCACGTTCGGACTCTGGTTGGCATCAGCGGTGGCGTCGTCAACGCCGGTGACAGTCACCGTCTGGGTCGTCGACCAGTTCGCAGAAGTGAACGTCAACTGGGCTGGGCTGACAGTCGCCTCGGTGGTGTCGCCGCTTGTCACGGAGACCACGACGTCGCTGGTGGGGAGCGCTCCGAGTGCCACGGTGAACGTATCCGTGGTGGCCGCCTCGGTGACCATTGTCGAACCGTTGGATTCGACTACTACCACGCCACAGACGTCGTCATCGGCGACGCTCACAGCTATGACCTTGTCAGCCACCTCGGCGTAGGCGGTATCGCTGGTCGCATCCATGACCGACAGGGTCACTGAGACTGTCTTGTCGCCATCAGCGGTGGTGTCATCAACAGCTGTAACGGACACCGTCTGGTTGGCTGACCAGTTGTCTGACGTGAACGTCAGGTAGGCCGGTGAGACTGTCGCCTGGAGGGTGTCTGAAGAGACCACTGAGACAGTGACCGGAGTGGTCGGCTGGGCGCCAAGCACAACAGTGAACGACCCTGCGGTCCCGCCCTCGGTGATCGAAGCACTGTCCACAGAGGTGGTCAGGTCTGCTGTTTGGGCGCCTGCGGGCACTGCCATGCCCATGAATGCCAGTGCCAGAACCAGCAGAGCCACACTTGCTTTACGCACTTTCTGTCGTCCCCTACGTGCTTTCTGTCGTCCCCTGATTCGTTTCTGACTGGTCATCGTCTGATTGGTCATCGGCTTGTCCGTTTGCCTGATCCGGTACGGCCTCTTCTGAGGGCTTACCGGTCCCGTGGTCGTTCGCACCCCGGAGGCGCCACAAGATGATGCCCTCGGTTTCTGATGCCGGGATCACAGCGGTTGTGTTCCGTGGGTCCAGTTCCAGCACTTCGCGCCAACCCTGGTTGTCTCGTCCTTCGACGATGTAGCGATCTACCGGACCACCAGTTGTCGGCGCTGACCAGCGGAGCTGGGCGAGCGGCCCGCCTGTCGTGATTCCAAAGTCGCTTGGCGGCCCGGGGCGCTTGTCGCCGCGTCTGAACAGGCCCATCAGGAACAGGCCAAAGCCGGTACCTCCAAGGAATCGCAGTAGGCCTCCGAGGATCTTGGCACCCAGACCTGAAAGTACTAGCCCTGCAGCGGCCACTACACCGGCAGCAACAGTGAGCACGTCAGGTTCAGTCAGTGGCGATCCCGTCGACTCGTCGTCACTGTTTTCTGTACCCAGGGCCCTCTCTGTGGGCTCGGCGTTGTCAGGAGCCGTACCGGGACCTGGCCCAAACGGAGCAACAACGTTTGTCGTTTGAGGCTCAGTGGGCGGAGGTTCAGTGGGCGGTGGTTCAGTGGGCGGAGTTGTCCCTGGTGCTCCAACTGGAGGTGGTGCCGTCGTCGTCGCAGGTGGTGGCGGCGGAGGTGGTGCGACGGTTGTCGTTACCGGCGTAGGTGACACAGTTGTAGGTGTTGGAGCCGCCGTCGTCGTCGCAGGTGGTGCCGTCGTCGTTGCAGGTGGTGCCGTCGTTGCAGGTGGTGCCGTCGTTGCAGGTGGTGCCGTCGTCGTTACAGGTGGTGCCGTCGTCGTTACAGGTGCCGTCGTCGTCGTCGTTACAGGTGGAGCCGTCGTCGTCGGGGCAACTACAGGAGGCACGACCGGGGCGCAAGCGGAGGTGACACCTATTGCTACGAGAGGTGACAGGGCGACTGCGGGGCCCGAGGCGAGCGTGTAGTTGGCGAGGATCTGGAAGGCGTGGTTTCCGTCCAGCAGGCCAGAAACGTCAGCTGAAAGTGTTCCCGGTGCGTAGCTGGAATGCGTGGACCAGGCTCCGGTCGTGTCACGCATTGCCAGGGTGTAGGAGGTCAGGCCGCCAGTCGAACTCGGTGCCCACGTCAACGAGGCAGACGAGCAACCAGGAACTACTCCGAGAGTGAGCGTGTTAGGTGTTCCAGTAGACGGTGGCAGCGTCGTTGTCGTTGTCGTCGTTACAGGTGGTGTCGTCGTCGTGGTCGTCGTCGGTGGGGCCGAGTCGGCATCGACCACGGTCACTGCGACGTCCTGGTCTGCGACGCTGGCGTATTCAGCAGCACTGGACGCATCAACGACAGAGATGGTG
>NZBE01000014.1 GCA_002687745.1 Acidimicrobiaceae bacterium
ACTCATCCATGACTAGGCCATCAACCTCACAGACCCTTTCGGTTTCGATTGATGCCTCAGGGTGCACGACTCGCATTTCGGCCAGCAGTCGCTCCTCGACGGCCGCCATCGAGTCCTTCACGAACGCAACGTCCGACGCCTGGACAGGTCGCATCTCCCACTCAAAGGAGCACTCCGCGGCCACCACGCAGCGGCCCTGGCCACCGACGATCGTTCCTACGTTCGTGGTTGTGTGGGCGGGCGAATAGGGACTGTCGGCGGGCGCCCGGTCGACGAGGTCTGGGCCCAGGGCCATCAGCCCGGCTATCCATCGGGTGGCGTAGTGCACGGCGCTGACAGCCGTAGCGGGTTCCGAGCTGTGGCCGTTCAGGCCGGTAATGGTCGTGGTGTACTCGTAGCAGCCCTTGTGGGCCCCGATCACCTGCATTCCGGTGGGCTCGCCGATAATTGCGGCCGCCGGCCTCGGCCCGTTACGCACCAGGTCGTCGAAGAGCACGGGTGCGCCGTGGAATCCGTCCTCCTCGTCGAAGGTGAGTGCCACGTGCAGGGGCCTCGCCAGCTCCAGGTCGGCAAGTCCCGGCAACAGGGCGAACACGCAGGCGATGAAGCCCTTCATGTCGGCCGATCCACGTCCATGGACGCGCCCCTCCCGGTGGGATGCCTCAAAGGGAGGTGTCGTCCAGTCAGCCGGGTGCACGGGCACGACGTCGCTGTGCCCTGAGAGAACGATGCCGCCGTCACCACCAGGCCCGATCGTGGCGAACACGTTGGCCCGGGTGCCGTCATCGCTGTGGGTGAGCCTGATATCAGCCCCGACCGCCTCGAGTCGGGCGACGCAGTACTCGACCATGTCCAGGTTGGGCGTCAGGGCCACGGTCTCAAAGGCGATCAGGTCGTCCAGGATCACCAACGCCTCTTCGAGCAACTGATTCCCGCTCACGGCTTGATGAAGAGCTCACGCGGGTAGTTGGCCAGTGTCTCAGCCACCCCCTCGTCACGGATCACGAAGCTCTCGGTGATCTCGAGGCCCCAGTCGTCCATCCAGAGTCCGGGCATGAAGTGGAAGGTCATACCGGGCTCCAGGATCGACTCGTCAGTCGGGCGGAATGAGATTGTGCGCTCACCCCAGTCCGGTGGGTAGCTGATACCGATCGGATAGCCACAGCGCCCCTCCTTGTGGATCCCGTACCTCTCCATGGTTTCGTAGAGGGCGTTGGCCACGTCGCAGGCCCGGTTACCGGCCCGAGCGGCAGTCAGCCCGGCCTCGAGCCCCTCGATCAGGGCCTTCTCAGCCTCGAGCATCTCGGGCGGTGGGGTGCCCAGGTAGGCGGACCGGCACAGCGGCAGNTGGTAGCGACGGTGTGCCCCGGCGATCTCGAAGAACGTTCCCGCACCCGACTCGAACGGTTTGTCATCCCAGGTGAGGTGAGGGGCCGAGGCATCGACACCGGTCGGAAGCATCGGTACGAAGGCCGCGTAGTCACCACCGAACTCCTCGGTGCCGGAAATCGCCGTGTGGTAGATCTCGGCGACCAGGTCACACTTGCGCAGGCCGGGCTCGAACAGTTCACGGATACGGTCGTGCATGCGCTCAACGATGCGAGCAGCCCGGCGCATGTATACGAGTTCCTGTTCGGACTTGACGCCTCGCTGCCAGTTGACGAGGCCGGTGGCATCGACCACCTCTGCACCAGGGAGGCTCGCCACCAGGTTCTGGTGGGCCGAAGCCGAATAGTAGTAATTGTCCAACTCGACCCCGATCCGTGCAGAGCCGAACCCAAGGTCGGTCAGGAGGCCACCCAACTGGCCGAAGGCGTGGCGCTCGGTGGACATGACGTGGTCATCGGAGTAGTCGAGGATGCGCGATTCGTCCATGTAGACGGTGCGGTGGGCACCGTTGGCGTCCATGCGCCTACCCCACCACCACGGCTCCCCATCGTGGGAGACGACCACCGCCTGAGGCGTGTAGAAGGACCAGCCGTCGTATCCGGTCAACCACCCCATGTTGGACGGGTCGGCGGCGACCATCACCTCGATCCCACGCTCGTCCATTGCCGCTCTCACCATTGCCAGGCGCTTCGCGTACTCATCGCGGCTGAAGGGAAGGTCGAGGTCGGGCACCGGCACAAGGTAGTCGCCACGTCGGCACCCAAACCCATACAAACGTGACCAACAACAGGGTTGACCTTGAGCCCTAGACGCGAGACGATTTCGCCGCCCTTCCACCGATAGTTCTGCGATCAGGAGCACCATGCCCATCCACTTCGCTCCCGAGGAGATGCAAGCCCGCAAGGACCGTGCCGCTGCAGCGATCACCGGCGCTGGACTCGACGCCCTATTGGTGTTCAAACAGGAGTCCATGTACTGGCTCACGGGCTACGACACGTTCGGCTTCTCGATGTTCCAGTGCATGGTCATGACAGCTGACGGACACATCACCCTCCTCACCCGGGCACCCGACCGTGGCACGGCCCTGTACACCTCCGACGTGGATGACCTGCGCATTTGGGTCGACGTGGAGGGCATGAACCCGGCCATTGACCTGAAGGGGGTACTCGACGACCTTGGCATGGCCGGATCCAGGGTCGGCATCGAGCTGGACTCGTACGGTCTCAAGGCCTCAAACTGGCGCCTCGTCGAGGCAGAGCTGAATGGCTACCTGACCTGGGCCGACGCCTCCACGCTCATCCAGGAACTTCGCCGCACCAAGAGCCCAGCCGAGTTGGCCTATGTGCGGCGGGCCGCCGAGCTTGCCGACGACGCCTGGGACGAGGCGGTCCGCCTGACCGCTGGCGGCATCAACGAAGCCGAGATCCTGGCCGCGATGCAGGGTGCCGTGTTCCTGGGTGGCGGCGACTACGCCGGCAACGAGCTGATAATCGGCTCCGGACCCGGGGCGCTGATGGTGCGCTACACGTCGGGCCGCCGCACACTCGACGCCAACGACCAGCTGACGCTGGAGTGGTGTGGCGTTCAGCGCCGGTACCACGCCGCCATGATGCGAACGATCCTCGTGGGCGACCCCGACCCGGTGCAGGTCGAAATGCACCGGGCCTGTGAGGAGGCCCTGCTCGCATGTGAGGCCGCCATTGCCCCCGGAAACACCATGGGCGATGTCTTTTCGGCCCACGCCGACGTGCTCGACGTCGCCGGCTACCGCAAGCACCGCCTCAACGCCTGCGGCTACGGCATGGGCGCCGTGTACGCACCGGTCTGGACCGACTGGCCGATGATCTACGAGGGGAATCCACTGGTATTCGAAGCAGACCAGGCCTACTTCCTGCACATGATCCTCCTGGACCTCGACGACCAGCGGGCCATGACACTCGGCCACACCGTCGCTGTCACCGAGACAGGTTGCGAGCGCCTGAGCCGGTCGCCCCTGGACCTGGTGCTGGCCTAGGGGTGCTGCCCGACGTCGTGTTCGACGGTGGCCGACACCACCGGGCCAAGCTTGGCTTCGTCGTGCTCGCGATGGAGCAGACCGTCGAAGAGGACATGATGCGCCTCGCCCCGCCCGGCGTTGGCGTGCACTTCTCACGTGCCCCAATGGCCAACCAGGTGACGGCAGCCAACCTGGCAGCCATGGTCGACGGCCTGGCCAACTCAGCGTCTCTGATACTGCCCGACGGCGACCTGGACGTGGTCTGCTACGCGTGCACATCGGGCTCGGTGGTGATGGGTGAGGATGTCGTACGGGCTGAACTCGCCAGAGGCTGTCCGGGAGCGGTTCCCACGACGCTCGTATCGGGTGTGTTCGCCGCCCTGGACACACTCGGGGCCACGAAGGTGGTGGTCGCCACCCCGTATCTGGACGAGGTGAACCGCATCGAAGCCGACTACATGACGGGCCTCGGCTACGAGGTGCTCGACGTCGTGGGCCTCGGCATCTCCGACGATGCCGACATGGTGCGGGTCACCCCCGACTACATCCGCGACCTTGCCATCAGCGTCGACCGTCCCGACGCCGATGCCGTATTCGTGAGTTGCGGAGCGCTACGAACCGTCGACGTGATCGACGAGATCGAGGCCGCCACCGGCAAGTCGTGCGTGGCAAGCAACCAGGCCATGCTCTGGCACTGCCTCCGCCTGGCAGGCGTCGATGACCGCATGGAAGGACTTGGTCGCCTCTTCAGAGAACACTGACCCGACAAGGATGGGCGTCCCTGAGGAGTCCACCAACTCCGGGCCCCGACTAACGACGGAACAGGACCTCGTGCGGATCGGGTGACTGACCGCACTGGTCGCACACCACCACTGCCTCCAGGGGGTTCCCACAGGTGAGGTGGTGCAGCAACAGAGGCGGTCCAGCAGCTGTACCCAACCACTGGTCACCCCAGCGCATGAGTGCGAGCGCTATCGGATACACGTCCATTCCCCTGGGTGTCAGGAGATACTCGAAGCGGTCTGGTCCGATCTGGTAGCGCCGGCGTTGCAACATGCCGCCGGCGACCATCGACTTCAACCGGTCTGATAGAAGGTTGGTGGCGACATCGCATTCCCTCTGGATCTGATCGAACCTTCGGGTCCCAAGAAACAGCGTCGAGATCACCATCTGGGTCCAACGATCACCCAGGTAGTCGACCGAGTCGCCGAACAGGGTGTTCCGGGAGACGTCGTCATCGACTGCGACCGCTGACCGCCGGCTCACCCGGGAGGGCGGTGAAGCATCGAAACCCGCACCCGGACCGTCCTCGTACCCGACGTCCCTGGCATGAACCCGTTCCCCACAAGCCCCACATGCCATGTTCGGTACCATCGAACCACCACAGGTCAGGTGTGTCAGGGCCTCGGGGTGGAGCAGTCGCTTCTCGGACCAGAGGCGATCGAACCGCCAGAACATGAGAGCGGTCGGGTACAGGCCCATGCCCATTGATGTCAGCCGGTACTCGTGCCCGCGCCCGTCGTCGCCCTGGACCATCTCCAGACAGCCCAGTGCCACCAGTTGCCGGAGCCGGCCGCTCAGCACGTTGCTGGCAATCCCGATCCGATCGCTCCAGTCCACGAAGCGCACACAGCCCTGGAAGGCGGCGCCAAGGATGAGAAGCGACCAGCGGTCACCCACGGCGACCAGGGAACGCGACACCGAACTTGCTCGGATCTGACCCGATGTGTCCACTTAGCCAGCCCCCCTCAAACGGAATATACTCCCATTACACAAGTCACTCCTGCTCACCTGGCCGAACTCCTGCGGCCGGTGGGAACCCGACAACTGGAGGCACCCATGGACTTCGATTTCACCCCCAGGGTGCAGCAACTCCGCACCCAGGTCAGTGACTTCATGGACGAGTACGTCGTCCCGACCATTCCCCGGTGGATCGCAGCAACCAACGCCGGTGACTCCCACCCGGACTTCATCGAGGACCTCAAGGCCCTGGCCCGCGACGAGGGGCTGTGGAACCTCTTCCTGCCGGGCCTCGCCGATGATGAACCCGGGCAGCGGCTCACCAACCTGGAATACGCACCGCTGGCTGAGATCATGGGACGGGTGATGTGGGCATCGGAGATCTTCAACTGCAGCGCCCCGGACACCGGGAACATGGAGATCCTTCACCTCTTCGCGACCGCCGAGCAACGCCACCAGTGGCTGGAACCCCTGCTCGAGGGAACGATCCGCTCGTGCTTCGCCATGACCGAACCGGACGTGGCTTCCTCGGACGCCACCAACATCATGACCTCGATTCGCTGTTCCGGAGACAGCTACGTCATCAACGGACGCAAGTGGTTCTCCTCGGGGGCAGCCAACCCGCGGTGCACCTTCGCGATCGTCATGGGCGTGACCAACCCGGAGGAGTCCAGCCACCGCAGGCAGAGCATGGTCATAGTGCCACTCGACACCCCGGGCGTCGAGGTTGTCAGGAACATCCCGGTGGTGAACTACCTCTCCCTGGAAGGCCATTGCGAGATCATCTTCAAGGACGTGGAGGTTCCGGTCCAAAACCTGATCCTCCAGGAGGGTGCCGGCTTCGAGATCGCCCAGGCCCGCCTCGGGCCGGGGAGGATCCACCACTGCATGCGAAGCATCGGCCAGTGCGAATTGGCACTGGAGTTGCTCTGCGAGCGGGCTGTCGAGCGCAAGACCTTCGGTAGTTACCTTCATCAGCACGGCACTATCGCCGACTGGATCGCCCGTTCCCGGATCGACATCGACCAGGCACGCCTGTTGGTCCTCAAGACGGCCTGGATGATCGACCGGGAGGGCGCGCGGGGGGCCGCCAAGGAAATCGCCATGATCAAGGCGCTGGTGCCCAGGGTGCAGACCGAGGTCTCCGATCGGGCCATGCAGGTCTTTGGCGCAATGGGCCTCACCTCAGACACTCCGCTGATGAGCATCTGGTCCTGGGGTCGCGTCCTGCGCATTGCCGATGGTCCCGACGAGGTACACCTCCGCTCAATCGCCCGACGGGAGGTACGCGATGCCGGGTCACGACGTGGCTCCAGCGCCGCGTACCTGACGCCACCCGAGGTCCTCGCGGCTGCCCTGGACTGAGTTGTACCGGACCGGTGGTCTGCTAGGCCACCAACTCCGGAATGCCCCTGTGGTACTCGGGCATGATCTCGCTCTCCAGGTCACCGCCCGTCATGGCGTCCACGCACATGACCGCCGACAACGAGGCCCCATCTATGCCCCCGCCCCAGAGGCGCCTGCCGTACTGGTCACCGGCGAAGTACAGGCCGTCCACGTGCGGCGACACGACATCGGGCCTATCTGTGCCCACCGGCCTCCAGAGCCCGTAGGCCTCGGGGCTCGGAGTCCAGATCGAGAACTCCAGGTCTTCGTCCCAGTTCGGGAAGGTACGGCGCGCCCAGTCCTCGCAGAGGTCGATCACCCGGTCGACCCTGTCAGGGTCACGCATCTCCTCGTCGGTGAGCGCCGTCGAGAAAAGGTACTCGCTCTTCATCGGGGGGCCACGCCTGGCTGTTCCGTCGCCCCAGGCCGAGAAGTCGCACATCACCATGTCGACGACACCGATGAAGCCTTCGTCGGGACGGGTAATGCCCGGCATATAGACGAAACTGCGCTCGTCTATACCAACGGCCTGGAACTGGGGGTTCTTCATGCCGAACCAGCCAGTGAGCAGGCCCGCTCCGTGGAACTGCCTTGAGAGCAGTTCCACCCACTCGGTGGGAAACCACCTGTGGGGCAGAACTCCGAAGATGTACTTCGGGGGAATGGTGCAGATCACGTTGTCGCCCGTCACGACCCGCTCGACACCGTACTCGTTGTCGTTGGACCTGATCCGTACACCGATGACACGCCTGTCCTCGATCAGGACCTCCTTGACGGGGGTGTCGCGCAACACCATCCCACCATGTTCCGACNCCACCTTCTCGAACTGCTGTGGAATGGCTATGCACCCGGGTTCGTCAGCGGTCGCCACCGACCCGGTCACGAGGTTCATCCCGATCCGTCCCGCGATCGCCATGTAGCCGATGAAGTCACCTGCCGAATATCTCGTCGGCTCGGCCTGGGCGGTCTGTGATGCCGCCAGGACCTTGATGTAGTCATACGCCTCAGGATGCATGTCGCGCTGTTCCAGCCAGTCCTGGAACGGTGTCTTCATGAGGTTGGCCATCTCCTCGAAGGTGGTCGTGGCCATGTCATGCAACTGGACCATGGTCGCCTCGAAGCCCTCCTTTGACATCCAGCCGTAGGGCTTACCCTTTTCCACCTGGTTGCTACTGGTCGGCTGGCCCTCGCCGTTCCAGACGATGAAGCCGAGCCCCTCGTTAACGGGCAGGTTCCAGCCCACCCCGAGATGGCCCATGAGGTGGTCGACCCGGCTCTTGTTGCCCCAGAAGAGGCCGTGTCCGCCGGCTTCGAAGGTCCGGCCGTCGAGGAGTTCCCGTTCGAATATCTCCTCGATGGAGGGACTACACCTGCCCAGATAGCAGTGCGCAAATGGGAGTGACCGACGAAACGCTGCTGCGTCCATTTCAATCCCATCGGCGACAACCTTGTCGCCGCGACCGACGTAGGAAAGGGCCCTTCCACCGATGAACGGTGCCCTCTCCAGTACCAGCACACGCTGGCCGTGGTCCTTTGCCAGCAGGGCGGCGGTGGCCATTCCTGCTACGCCGGCCCCGATGACTATCGTGTCGAACCTCTGGCTGGTGGGCATGTTCACGCTCCTCGATTCACCTGATCGAGCCATGCCCCCGGCAACCCCAGACGGGGCTGCTGGCCGATATCCCGAAGGGTAGTCGTATTACTTGCATAACACAAGTGACTGTCTCTGGGCGAAGACCCGNCTCANCGTCTCAACAACCTGCCGACAGTGCGGCTGCTCCGGGTCGGGAACCTCTACCTCTCCTCCAGGCGGTCGACCAGGGGGGCGAGAAGGGAAGCAAGCGGTGGCACCACACCAGCATTGCAGGCCCGTTTGTGTCAGCGCCTGCCGGACCTGCCCAGGTACCTGTCCAGAAGTGCCGCCCCGGCCTCAGCGTCATCTACCGTGACGATCAGGTCAGGTGCACCGCTGCGTTCCACCTTCAGGGATTCGCCGGACCTGATGACAATCGCCCGCACGCCGGGTCGGGCCCTGTAGCCCCAACCGCCGTAATGCAGCGGCCGGACGTCGATCACATCGGCGCTGACCACGTCTCCGATCGGCACCTCCCAACGTGGCCACCTGGCAGGGCCCACACCAACTTTCAGACCGTGTTCATCCACGCTCACGACCACTGACCAGAACGACAGCACGATTAGTGCAATCAGTACCTCGAGGCACCGGGCCCAGATCGCCAGGCCCGGCATGAACAGCGCGCTGGCGGCAACGCCGACCACAACCAGGAGAAAGCCCCACGACGAGGCCCGACCGGTCCACACCCCCGGTTCCACTTCGACCATGTCAGACCAACTCCTTTCCTGATCTCCGGCGATCAGAGAATGAGCAACACGACGGGCAGGGTCAGTGCCGAGAACAACGTCGTCAGGACAACCGCCGCTGTAACCCCTTCAGGCGCAAGGTCGCTCTCAATAGCTATGACCGCAGCGAACACCGCCGGCGGCATCGCCGACTGGATCACGACGGCATCCAGGAAGTCGCCACCCAACGACAGTGCAGAAGCCGCCAACCCTGCGACCAGAGGAGCCAGNGCCAGTTTGGCGATCAGCACCACGCCCAGGTCGTTGGACCATGACGGCCGTCCNCTCTTGACCAACTGCATTCCCAGCGTCAGGAGCATCACGGGGATGAGGGCATCAGCCAAGAGCCCGATCGAACGGTCGACCACGACGGGCAGGTCCACACCAGAGAGGTTGACCAGGAGCGAGATGGCACCGGCGACTGCCATCGGCGTGGCCAGTGCACGCCCGAGAGCCGGTAGCGGCGACCTCACACGGGCCTCGGCGAGGCCGACGCTCAGCACAAGGCCGGTCAAGTTGATGGTGAGCATGAGCACGCCTGCAATGGGCAGTGCCTGCTCGCCGAGGGAGAACGCCACAATAGCAAGGCCGGCGTTGCCGACGTTTCCGTAGGAACTCGTGATGGCCGCCGCCGCCGTCAGCTCGTAGCCGACCCCGGTAATCCGTGACCACAGAACCGCCAGCGCAACGGCTGCCGCCATCCCGGCCAGACCCGCCAGCACCAGACGAACAACCACGCCGCGCTCCAGATCGGCTCCCGCCAGCACGGCAAAGATGAACGCCGGGCCGAACACGTTGTAGGCAAGACGGGAGAGCCCACCGATGTCTACGTTCAGCCTCGGCCCGAGAGCGGCGCCCAGCCCGACAAGGATGGCGACGGGCGCCAGTACGTCAAAGATCACGTTCGCCACCGACATGGTCAGCGTCCCGTCAGGTACCCATTCGGGTGCGCACCGACCACAACTCGGGGAAGTACCGGAAGTCGGTGGTGTGCCTCAGCCACTCCACACCTGCGGACCCGCCGGTACCCGGCTTGTAGCCGATGATGCGCGACACCAGCACGAAGTGGCGCCAGCGATACTGGGCCATCTGGTCGTCGAGGGCAACGAGAACCTCACCCAACTTGTAGAGGCCGCTGCTGGTACTCGGACTAGAAATTATGTCGAACCAGGCCTGCTCGACACTCTCGTGCGGGGCGTACTGGTCGGCCCAGTCGCGCTCAAGTGCCTCCGGGGCGATCTCGAACCCCTGCCGATTCAGTAGCCGCAGGACCTCGTCGTAGAGGCTGGGACTCTCCAGGGCCTCCTTCATGTAGGGCCACACATGCGGGACGTTTCGGTGCGCACTGGCAAGGCGACGGTCCTTGTTGCCGAGGACGAACTCCACGTGGCGGAACATGAACGAGAGCTGCCCCGAGGCCTCGTCGAGGTGGTTGCGAAACTGGTTGAAGCCCTCGGCCGACACCGTGGCCACGACGTCCCATGCGTTGGTGAGGAGTTTCGTGATCTCAAGTGCCCTGTCGGCGATGAACAGGGCATCGTCGAGTTGCCCCTGACAGATGAGGTGCCTGGCGTTGTGCAACTCGAAGTGCAGCGACTTGAAGAGCAGTTCCTTGACCTGGCCCATGATGTAGAAGCACATCTCGTCGTAGGCGTCGCTACGTGGGTGCTGGAGCGTCAGTAACAGATCGAGGTTCTGATACTCAATGTATGGGTTGGAGGTATTCTCGAAATCGACCCGGGGCAGGCCGCCGGTCTCGTCGACCGTCTCGGCCCGGCTGGTATCGGTGGTCTGGCCCATGGGCCTGACCGCGTTACCGGTCTTTACCCCGGCGGGGNCAACGATCGTCGGGGTCTGGGGCTTGAAAGTGGGCACTACGCCTCCCTGGGCTGTTCAAGCATCGAGGCTACTTCCATCCCTGTCAGCGACCCGGGGTCGGCCAGCTCGAACACCACGTCGAAGTGGTTCCTCCCCGACACCTCAAACGACGTGCACGGAGTCCCAGCTTCATCCAGACGCGCTGCAAAGTCCCGGCTCTGCGACTTGAACTCGTCGGTCTCCACCTCACCCCAGCAGACGGTGCTCGGAGGAAAGTTCCCGAGTTGGAGTCGGGCGGGGCTCAGGTCGGCCAGATCACGATCCGTGAGACNCAGCGGTTCGGCTATGGACGTCCCGCCGAGTGGCTCCAGGTCGAAGATTCCCGAAATGAGAACAGTGCCAGCCACCAGGCTGCCGGAACAACCTACGGTCCGCTGCCATCCGGGAATGGCGACCATTGCCGCAAGGTGTGCTCCGGCGGAACTGCCAGCAACCAGGATGCGGCGCTCGTCGACTCCAAGGTCGGCTGCGTTTTCGTGCAGCCATGACACGGCCCGGCGGCACTCGGCCACGATCTCAGCGAGCGACGCCTCCGGGGCCAGCGTGTAGTCGAGGGCGGCGAACGCCACACCCCGGTCAACCCAGGCCGGTGCAGCAAACGACGAATCGTCCTTGGAAAGCTCCTGCCAGTAACCACCATGGACGAAGACAAGCAGAGGCACAGGCCCATCTGCGTCGACCGGCATAAACAGGTCGAGGCACTGGCTGGGTGACGGTCCGTAGGAATGCTCCAGCCACCCGGCGACNCCAGCCCGTGCCGCAGCGCTGCGGTCCCGGTAGGCGGCTAGGAACGGGGCGTAGTCACCTCCGATGCAGGAACTCGGAGAGTAGGCCTCCTCCCGTTCCCCGGGGCTCATCTCCCGCCACCGACCCGCCAACTCCTCAGCGTCCATGCCCTACTTGCTACCAACAGTCCGACTTTTTGGTCAACCCAGGGTGCAGGCGGAAGTGACCCGGGCGNCGCCGGGCGGCGCCGGGCGACAGGCTACGGGTTGGAGTACTCGGCCTTCGACCTCAGGTAGTACCAGCGATTCAGTACCAGGCAGACGGCATAGAAGGCCGCAAACGCATAGAGAGCGACCTCCGGAGTCGTGTTGGCGATCTGCTCACCGAACTCCTGTGGCACCACAAAGGCCCCATAGGCCGCCACCGCCGAGGTCCAGCCCAGCACCGGTCCTCTCTGCTCCTGTTCGAACACGATGGCGATCGTGCGGAAGGTGGAACCGTTTCCCACGCCCGTAGCGGCAAACAGGACGAGGAACAGCAGGAAGAACGGCACGAAGTGGTCCTGTGGCGTCNCCGACTGGTACGCCTGCTTCATGAAATATGCCACCCCGAGGGCACTGGCGACCATCGTCATCGAGACCCACTCCGTCACCCTGGCCCCGCCCAGCTTGTCGGCAATCCACCCGCCGACCGGGCGGATGAAGGCACCGATGAACGGCCCCATCCACGCATAGGTGAGGGCCGACGGGCCATCGGGGTTCACCATGTCGTGGGTCATCACCCCATCCACCATCACGTGCTGGAAGCCGAAGATGATCTTGATGGCAAGGGCGAATCCAGCCGAATAGCCGATAAAGCTCCCGAAGGTCATCGTGTAGATGACGCTCATGATCCAGGTGTGCTTGTTGCCGAAGATCTTGAACTGTCGCCTCAGGTTGGGCCTGACCTCACCTCGCATCTGCTTCAACAGGAACACCGTCGACCAGATGACCAGGCCGATGATCGGGTACTTGGCCCATGTCCAGCCCAGTCCGGTGGGGTTGGGAAGGATTACATACAGCCCGGCGGCGGCCGGGATGAAGGCCATGCCCAACATGCCGCTGATCCTCCCGAACGATGTCAACGGCGAACCGATGTCGGGTGAGACGTTCTCGGTCCGAATGGTGTCCATCTTGCGCCAGCCCAGAAAGGCCAGCGGAACGAGCAGTAACAGCCAGACGAACCCGGCATTGTGGATCCAGGTCTCAGTCCCCGCGGCGATCTTCCCGATGAGCGTTCCCGAGGTCTTCTCAAGGACCATCGGGCTCTCGAACACACCGAATGTCATCACCAGCGGAATCAGGATCTGCGAGGTCGTGACACCGACGTTGCCGAGACCGGCGTTCAACCCGAGAGCCAGCCCCTGGGTGTGCTTCGGATAGAAGAAGCTGATGTTGGACATGGAAGAGGCGAAGTTGCCACCACCGAATCCGGAGAGGAATGCCAGCAACTGGAACACCCAGAGCGGGGTCTCCTGGGACAGGAGTGCGAAGCCTGTGCCGACAGCAGGGATCATCAAGAGCGCCGTCGTGAAGAAGATCGTGTTCCGCCCACCGGCCACGCGAACCAGGAAGCTGCTCGGGATCCGCAGGGTCGCACCAGCCAGGCCGGCAATAGCCGACAGCGTGAACAGTTCGGCAGTGGTGAACGGGAACCCCAGGTTGAGCATCTGGACCGTGATGACGCTCCAGTAGAGCCACACCGCGAACCCGCAGAGCAGGCTCGGTATCGAGATCCAGAGATTCCGGGTAGCTACCTTCTTACCTGTGCTCTCCCAGAAGTCGTCGTCCTCGACTTCCCATTCGTACAAGTCAGCCATTCCTATTCCTCACTTCTAGGCTCAGGGCCGATTTGGGGATCAAAGGGCTCCCGGTTGGCCCCAGGGGACGTGTCGCCCGTCATCACTGGTTGACCTGCTGCCCATCATGTCGCCACTGGGTGCTCACGTTGGTCGAACTCATGGTCAAGGTGGGGAGCCGCACTTCGAAGGATCTGCAGGACCGTCAGGTGCAACCACACCCAAGCTGCTGATGAGAACAGGAACAGCACGAAGAAAGCACTCGTGGGGAGGTTGGTGAAAGACAGTGCNCCTGCGAACATGAGAGGCAGGTAGAAGCCGCCGAAGCCGCCGACCGCGCCCACCAGCCCGCCCACGGAGCCGACGTCCTCTTCGAAATAGTCGGGGATGTACCTGTAGACAGCCGCCTTCCCTATGCCCATAGCGACTCCGATGATGAACACGAGCGTGCTGAACAGCCATATGTTCTGATCAAAGGGCAGTACCTCTCGAACCCCTGCCACCTTGGTTTTGTGAAGGGTGAGGTGTCCATCTGGAAATGACAACAATAACGAGGCCCCCGCAATGGTTGCGAAGACCCAGTGCATGACTCGGCGAGCACCTATCCGGTCGGCCAGATGGCCTCCCACGGGTCGAAGCAGGCTGGCGGGGAATATGAACAGTGCGGTGAGCGCGCCGGCGACCTTGAGGTCAACTCCGAACACATCGACGTAGTACTTCGGTAGCCACAGGGCCAGTGCCACGTAGGCACCGAAAACCACGACGTAGTAGTAGCCGAATCGCCAGACGCGGATGTGTCCCAACGGCTTGAGCAACTCCCTCACGGGTCGCCCCAGGCCGGGCTTGATGTCGTGTGATGGGGTTAAGGTCCAAATCAACGTCGCCATGACAACCAGCGCCACGGCATAGGAGANCGGCACGAATCTCCACCCACCGGGGATGTAGCCGCCAGCCAGGCCACCGATGGAAACAGCGGTAACCAAGGTGGGGGCTAAGAGCTTGGTGATGGATGCGCCCACGTTGCCAGCACCGAACATTCCCAGGGCGTAGCCCTTTCGCTCATGGGGATACCAGGCAGATACCCAGGCGATCCCGACAGCGAACGTGGCTCCCGACAGGCCTATGAAGAGAGCCGAGATGAGCAGTTCGGGATAGGAATCAGCCTTGCTCNCCATGTAGGCGGAAATGGCTGTAACCAGTAGCAACATCGTGAACACCCGACGACCGCCGAATATGTCCGTCAAGATGCCGAGGGGAATTCTTAGGAGCGATCCGGTGAGAATGGGAGTGGCGGCAAGCAACGCGAACTGGGAGTCGGATAACCCGAGTTCTTGTCGCAGTGGAAGTCCGATGATCGCGAAAACCACCCAAACCNCAAAACAAAGAGTGAACGCGATGGTGGCGGCAACAAGGATCCGGTTCGCCCCACGGGATTGGGCCTCCGGTTCCATCTGGCTGTTCACAGCCATTTGATCCTGCCTCCCCACTGTTCTGACCGTGGTTACTGTGCGGCCTTTCTTCCCGTGCCGGTCATCTTCCTGTTCCAGATGACCACCTGATGTGGCCTCCACAGGTAGGTGACGGGCCAGATCACAGCGTGCACGAGGCGTGTGAACGGAAACACGCTGATAATGGCGAACCCGCCGAGGATGTGGAGCTTGACCACCCACGGAAGCGTCGTGACGGTTGCGGCGTCNGGCTGGAACTTCACGAGGGAGACGACCCACGGCACCGTCGTGTGCAGGTACCAGTCGGCACCCCAACGAAAGAAGAGGGACACCCAGAAGCCGAGCACCACCTGAGCCAACAGGAGGGCGAGCAACAGCCAGTCGGCCGGTGTCGTCACGGTCCGCACCCGGTGCGTCGTCAGACGCCGATAGATGAGCACACAGAGGGCAAAGGTTGCCATCAACGCCAACGACATGCCGGTCACCTCAAGGGNGTAGAGGCGGACCGGCGCTGAGATCACAGATGCCCAGATTGACGGAACCACAAGGGCCACGAAGTGCGCCATCAGGATCACCAGGATGGCGTAGTGCCATGGCGCCGACCCCCAACTGAGCATCCGATTCTCAAGGAACTGGGACGACTGGGTTGAGTAGGAGAAGCGATCATTCCGGAAGCGGTAGATCCCGACCCAGACGGCGGTGACAAACGCCAGGTACGGGAANGCCACGAACAGCACGTCATCCAGCATTGTCAGCCTCTCCTCACGTTGTCGGCCACCCCACAGCAGTGGTCGCTGCGAGCGGTTGGGTGCTACCGGATGTGGAAGCCCGCACAAAGAGAAGCAGGGAATCCAGCAACTCGTGATAGGGAAGGGGGGCTGCCACCGGCGGTCCCTCTTCATCCGAGTCCGCGTCGTNGGCGTCGTCATCCTTTGAGATCATCTCAAGGGTGGGCCAGACCGCGTCGTAGACGATCTCGTCAACCATGTCATGGTCGTCACAGACGGTCAGGAACCGCAGGACGACCGGCAGGNGGTCAGCCAACTCCCCGGCAACCTCGACCCCGTAGGCCCGGTACCGCTCCATGAACTCCAGGAGCATCGCGCTCCTCTTGTAGCTCTCGCCCAGCAGGTGGTAGCCCACGTACAGGCTGTGGGATTCGTCCATGTCGAACGCCCGGGTGTACTCCTCCTGGAGGCGACCGATTGTTGACCCCTCGACGAACTCCTGNAACCGGGCAAGCAGGGCGTCGGCCTCCGGAGAAACACCAGCGACAAGGCTCCGACAACCACCGATGCTGTCCAGGGGGTTCTCGGTCGGGTATTCGAGCAGCCCTGCATAGAGCTTCCAGACGGACCTCAAGATGGACCGGTCCTCCACGGTCACCACCTCCNNCCNGGAGCGGTGCGGCTACCGAACCCGCCCTCGCGCTTGCGGTCGTACGGGCTCTCGATCTGCTCGATGGCAACCTCGCGGGCCAGCGGAGGTACGACGAAGCGCTCCTCAAAGGAGGGGAGTGCAGTGAGGCGGAAGATGGCCTCGGCCTCCTCGGCCGTCAGGTTCCCCAACTCGAGGGCCTCCTGTGCCTCCTCCCGGGTTANGTCNCCGACCTTCTCGGAACGCTTGTGGACACGAACGGCAATGAGCTTCCGGTAGACCTCGGCCACAATGTCCTCGTTACCTGCCGAGAACAGCTCAGCCATGTAGCGCAGTGGGGCCCTGGCATTCTCCAACGACGTCAGCAGCGGCTTCAGACCCTCGGTCTCGGCATCGGCAACGTCGTACTTGCCGTCCTTCATCTTGGCCAGGACCGGCAACATCGGGGGCACGTAGTAGAGCATCGGCACGGTGCGGAACTCGGGGTGGAGCGGCAGGGCCNGCTTCCACTCCTTCACGAACTTGTACACAGGCGAGNGCTTCGCAGCCTCCAACATCCCGTCCGGGACCCCGTTTGCCTTCGCAGCAGCGATCACATCGGGATCGAACGGATCCTGGATGATCCCCCGCTGCGCCTCCACCAACTCGGATTCTGGCGAACTCGCAACCTCCTCAATCCGGTCGGCGTCNTACAGCAGTACTCCCAGATAGCGAATCCGGCCGACACAGGAGTGGAAGCACGCCGGCGCCTGACCACTCTCCAGGCGTGGGAAGCAGAGGACGCACTTCTCCGACTTGCCCGTTGACCAGTTGTAGTACACCTTCTTGTAGGGGCATCCTGAGATGCACATCCGCCACGCACGACACTTGTCCTGGTTCACGAGGACGATGCCGTCCTCGCCACGCTTGTAGGCAGCACCCGCAGGACAGGCAGCCACGCAGCCCGGGTTGATGCAGTGGTTGCAGATCCGGGGCAGGTAGAAGAACACCACCCTCTGGATCTCGTTCAGCTGGGCCCTCTCCTCATCGGTCAGCGAACCGACGTTCGGGTCGTTTGAGGCGTACACAGGCGAGCCACCAAGGTCGTCATCCCAGTTGGGGCCGGACTCGATCTCCATGAACTCACCTGTGATCAGCGAGATCGGCCTGGCAGTCGGCTGGTCATCACCCTCAGGTGCGTTGAAGAGGTGCTCGTAGTCGTAGGTCCAGGGCTCGTAGTAGTCGTTGATCGTGGGCAACCGGCGGTTGTAGAAGATGTTGCCGAGCGTTCCGACCTTGCTCTGCAACTTGAGTTGCAGCCGACCGTCCTCCGCCTCCCAGCCTCCCTTGTACTCGTCCTGGTTCTCCCACAGGGTGGGGTAGCCCGTTCCGGGCTTGGTCTCCACGTTGTTCCACCACTGGTACTCGACGCCCTCGCGGTCGGTCCAGATGTTCTTGCAGGCGACGCTGCACGTGTGGCAGCCGATGCACTTGTCCAGGTGGAAGACCATCGATACCTGGGCCCTAATGTCCATCTCAGGTGCTCCCGTTCGTCTCGTACATCACCACTCCAACTTCTCCATCTTCCGGACCACGACGTACGTGTCACGGGTGAATATGCCGATCGGGCCCCAGTAGTTGAAGCCGTAGGTGAACTGGGCATACCCACCNGCCAGCAGCAGCGGGTTGATCCGGGTGCGGGTCAGGCTGTTGTGGCCGCCGGCCCGCCGTCCCCCACGGACCTGCGACTTGGGGATGTAGATGGTCCGCTCGACGGCGTGGTAGTAGAGGCAGATCCCGGCCGGAATCCTGGAGCTCACCGCAGCCCTCGTGACCACGACCCCGTTGTCGTTGTAGACCTCGACCCAGTCGTTGTCCACGATCCCGACCCGCTCGGCCTCCTTGTCGTTGATCCAGACCGGATCCATCCCGCGCGACAGGGTCAACATCCGGAGGTTGTCCTTGTAGGTGGAGTGGATGTTCCACTTGCCGTGGGGGGTTATGTAGTTGAGCACCAGGGACTGGTCGTCGACCGGGCTGCGGACGATGTCGCCCGTGGCCACCGGATCCAACTTGGGCTTGTACGTGGGGAGGTGCTCGCCGAAGTCGATGTAGTAGGGGTGGTCGTTGTAGAGCTGCTGTCTCCCGGTGAGCGTGCGCCACGGCACCAGCCGCTCCACGTTGAGGGTCCACGCCGAGTAGGTGCGGCCGTCCCTGACGTCACCCGACCAGCACGGGCTGGTGAGGGTCCGCCTCACCTGCCTTGTTATGTCATGGAAGGTCATCTTGACCCCACGCGTGTCATCGGCCAGGTCGGTCAGGGGCACCCCAACCCGTTCCTCTTCGGCCTTGAACGCCGCATAGGCCATCTCTCCGTTGGTCTCAGGTGCCAGGCGGAGGAGGATGTTGGCGGCGTCCAGCGAGTTCTCGATGCCCGGGTACTTCTGGCCGCCCCACTCGACGGCGCGGGTGCGTCGTGGGTCGGGAGCAGTGCCAATCGGGCTCTCCAGAAGCTCGTCGTAGGCCTCAGCCACCGGGATGTGCACCCCATGGCCGCTGACACCGTCCTCACGGAGCCGAGGGCCAAGTGAGGTGAACCGGTTGTAGAGGTTCGCGTAGTCGCGTTCCNCCACGTTGAGGTGGGGTGCCGTCACGCCGGGAACCAGGTCGCACTCGCCCTTGCCCCAGTCAAGCGGCTGCGGCTGGGCCAACTCGTCAGGGGTGTCGTGCTTGAGGGGAGAGGTGACTATGTCCTTGAACGGCTCGGGGAAGACCGACGGCGCCATGTCGCTGACACTCTTGGCGAACGCCTTGAAGATCTCGAAGTCCGTCTTGGACTCCCACACCGGGGGAACCGCCTCGCCCAGCGGGTGGACGAAGGAGTGGAGGTCGGTGGTGTTGAGGTCGTTCTTTTCGTACCAGAAGGCNGCTGGTAGCACGATGTCGGAGTAGAGGGCCGTGGAGTCCATGCGGAAGTTGAGGTCCACGACCAGGTCCATCTTCCCCCTGGGTGCCTCTTCACGGAACTCGACCGTGTCGGTCTTGCCTGCGGCGTGTTCGGTCGCCTCTATATTGTCGTGGGTCCCGAGGTAGTGGCGTAGGAAGAACTCGGCCCCCTTGGCACTGGACTGCATGGCGTTGCCGCGCCACACGAACCAGACCCTGGGCCAGTTCTCGTCGGCGTCGGGATCCTCGACGGACATCTTGACCTCACCGCTGCTCAACTGGTCGGCAACGCGTTGGACTATCTCCTCGTTGCTCCCTGCACCCGCTGCCTCGGCTTCGCTCACAAGGTCCAGGGAGTTGTCTCCGAACTGGGGGAAGAACGGCATCCATCCCATTCGGACGGATGCCGCCGTCAGGTCGACTGCGTGACCCTTGGCCCACTTGGTCTCGGGAGGAACGCGGGCGTAGTCGGTGAAGTCACCCTCGTAGCGCCACTGGTCACTGTGGACGTAGTGCCAGATCGGCGTCTGTTGGAGGCGCGGGGGCTTTGACCAGTCCAGGCCGAGGGCCATGCTCGTCCACGGCGCGACCAGGGACAGCTTCTCCTGACCCACATAGTGNTTCATTCCGCCGCCGTTTCGGCCGGGGCACCCGGTGAGGATCAGCGCCGTGATCGGCGCCCGGTAGGACTGGTTGTTGTTGTACCAGTGGTTGATCGAGGCCCCGATGATGACCATCGACTTGCCGTTGGTTGCCTCGGCGTTGCCTGCGAACTCGCGTGCCAGGCGCGTAACCGTGTCGCGACCGATTCCGGTGAACCTCTCCTGCCATGCAGGTGTGTAGGGACGGTCGTCGTCGTAGTCCACCGGGTAGTCGCCGCCAAGGCCGCGGCTCACCCCGAACTGGGCCATGAGCAGGTCGAATACGGTCGTTACGGCAACCGGTCCGCCNCTGGTCTCTACATAGCGGATCGGCACCTCGCGTTCGTAGACACCGCCATCTGCGAACTCGTGGAAGGAGACCATCGCGACCTCGTCATGCTCATCGAGGAAGCTCAGGTCGGGGTTGATTGGCTGGTGGTCGAGGCCGTCCTCCATCTTGATGTTCCACTGGCCCTGTTCCTCCTGCCAGCGGAAGCCGACCGTGCCCTTGGGCATCCGCAGCGACCCGGAGTTGCGGTCGTGGACCAGCATCTTCCAGTCGCCGTTCTCCACCCCTGCGTAGCGTTCCACGCGGTCGGCTCGCAGGAACTGGCCGGCTTTGAGGGAACCGCCCTCCGGGGTCAACTCGACCAGGAACGAGGAGTCGGTGAACCGCCTCACGTAGTCGTCGAAGTAGGGAACGGTCCGGTCGGCATGGAACTCCTTGAGGATGACGTGGTTGACCGCCATCCACAGGGCCGTGTCCTGTCCGGCCTCTACGGGTATCCACCAGTCCGAGTACTTGGCCACCTGGTTCAGGTCCGGGGCGATTACCACGAACTTGGCGCCCTCGTGGCGAGCCTCGGCGATGAAGTGCACGTCGGGCGTCCGGGTCATGTTGAGGTTTGAGCCCATCGAGACGATGTACTTCGAGTGGTACCAGTCGGCGCTCTCGGCGACGTCGGTCTGGTCACCCCAGATCTCGGGAAAGGCGTTGGGCAGGTCCGCGTACCAGTCGTAGAAGCTCATGTTGACGCCGCCGAAGAGCTGCAGGAAGCGTGACCCGGCAGCGTAGGACAGGTAGGACATTGCTGGAATCGGTGAGAAGCCGAACACCCGGTCAGGTCCGTACTCCTTGGCGGTGAAGAGGCATGCCGCCGCGATTATCTCGAGCACCTCGTCCCAACTGGACCGCCTGAAGCCTCCCTTGCCCCGGACCCGCTGTATCCGGGAGCGCTTCTCGTCATCAGTTGCGATTGACTCCCAGGCCTCGACCGGGCTGTCATGGGTGGCCATTGCCTCGTGCCACAGGTCCAGGAGCGCTCCCCTTACATACGGGTACTTGACCCGGATCGGGCTGTAGACGTACCAGGACGCCGACATTCCACGCTGGCAGCCGCGTGGTTCGTACGGCGGTAGTTCATCGCAGAGCAGCGGATAGTCGGTCTGCTGCATCTCCCAGGTGATGATCCCGTCCTTGACGTACACCGCCCAGGAGCAACCACCGGTGCAGTTGACGCCATGGGTGGTGCGAATGACGTTGTCGTGCTGCCAGCGGTTCCGGTAGAAGTCCTCCCAGTTGCGCGCTTCAGGGTTGACTAGGTCCTGGATCCAACCCACG
>NZBE01000015.1 GCA_002687745.1 Acidimicrobiaceae bacterium
ACCAACCGTGGAAACCTCCACAGGAGCAGCAGGCGGAGCCGTCACAACCGGAGCCGCAGTAGTCGCAGCAGCAGCCGGAGCAGCAGTAGTCGCAGCAGCAGCCGGAGCCGCAGTCGTAGCAGCCGGAGCCGCACCATCATCATCGCTGTCGGAACCACAGGCGGACGCAATGAGCGCGAACCCCAGCACCAACGCGACAGTCAATCGCACATGTCTTGCCATTTCGGAATGTCCTCCATCCATACCGGATACAAGTCACACGGGCCCGGCGAGGTCCAGCAGGGCGCCCTTGGACGCAAATACGGAACCTCCCCCGTAGGTGTGACGCGAGGCACTCTAGCCACGACATTCAGCAATGGGAAGAGGGAACGCCAATTTGCCACGATGCGAGAAGACTCCAACTAACGGCACCAGAGCCAGGACTGCTCAGCAATCACGGCACTACGGTGAACACCCCGGATCGACCGACCAGCGAACTGCCCCGGGGATGAGGACCTGAATGGCTGAGAAGGACTTTCTGGAATCCGCCTACGACCTCACCACCACCGAACAGGCACGCGCCCACTACGAGGCCTGGTCAGCCACCTACGACACCGAGGTAGGAGGACGGAACGGTTACGCCCAGCCGTCCCGATGCGCTACAGCCCTGGCCTCCACGGTTGCGCCCGATGGCGCCCGTGTCCTTGACGTCGGCTGTGGCAGTGGCCTCTCAGGGCTGGCACTACGCGAAGTCGGCTTCGCCTCGATCGACGGCTGCGACCTGTCGCCGGCGATGTTGGCGCTCGCCGAGAAGACGGGCGTCTACGAGAACCTCTTCGAGGCCGACCTGAACCGGGAGATGGATCCGCCGCACCGTGCCTACGACGCCGTAGCAGCCGTAGGCGTCTTTTCGTTCGGCCACCTGAATGCCACCGTGCTCCGTGACCTGCTGGAAGTTCTCAGGCCCGGCGGAGCCCTGGTCGTCGGACTCAACGACCACTTCTGGGACGAGGGCAGCCTTCCCACAGAGCTCAGCTCAATCGAAGCCGACGGCACCGCCGAGGTGGTGTTTCGCGAACACGGCGACCACCTGCCGGGGGCTGACATCGAGGGCTGGGTGATCGTGTTGTCCAAGCCCGGTCAGGCCGCCTGAAACCGAACCTCCCCCGGGCTCAGCCCGCTAGCTCTGGGCGTGCTGCCAGCCAAACCGTCCCTTGATGCACAGGTGTCCGTTGGTCACCGAATGATCGGCGGGAGATGTGACCTTCACGATCGAGTTGTCCTGTACATGGAGTTCCAGATTGCAGCCGACCCCGCAGAATGCGCACACGGTGGTGGTCACCTCCTGGGAGTCCTCGTCCCAGGTGCCGTCGGCACGCATGTCGAACTCCGTCCTGAATACCAGGGCACCGGTGGGACACACGCCGATGCAGTTGCCGCAGTAGACGCACGCCGAGTCAGGCAGGGCCACATCGGACTCGGTCGAGATGTGGGCGTCGAAGCCCCGGCCGGCCGTGGCAATCGCATAGGTGTGCTGCGCATCGTCGCCACACGCCTGGACGCACTTGTAGCAGAGGATGCAACGCTCGTAGTCGCGGACATACAGCTCGTCCTGCACCTTCGGCGGCTGGGTGACCGTGGCGATCTCCTCACGGTCCCCCATCCGCTCAGGCCTCACGCCGTAGTTATCCATCCACGCATGCACCGATGCGTCGGCACGGTCCATCTCAACCGATGACGCCAACAGTTCGTAGACCATCCTCCGGCTCGTACGCACCCGCTCAGAGTCGGTTGACACGACCATCCCGGGCTCGACCGGGCGGGAACACGACGGAACCAGCACCCGTGACCCCTCGACCTCGACGACACACACACGACAGACGTTCACAGGAGTTAGGTTCGAGGCCCAGCAGAGGGTCGGTGTGTCGATCTCCTCGCGGCGGCAGGCATCCAGGATGGTCGAGCCCTCGGGCACCTTCACGACGTTGCCGTCGATGGTCAACTCAACGAGGGAGCGTGGCTCTCCCACGCTGACCTCGTTCACGACACACCACCCAACAGGCCGAGGTCGATGGCTGAACGGACGGCCCCTGACGCCGTATGGCCGAGCCCACAGATTGAGGCATCACGCATCACAGACCCCAGGTCGTCCAGCAGGTCGCGCTCGTCATGAAACGACCCTCCACGTCCCAGTCGCACAAGGACCTCTTCCTGGCGCACGGTCCCCACACGACACGGCACGCACT
This sequence comes from Acidimicrobiaceae bacterium, assembly GCA_002687745.1. Classification (GTDB taxonomy): domain Bacteria; phylum Actinomycetota; class Acidimicrobiia; order Acidimicrobiales; family MedAcidi-G1; genus UBA3125. The sequence goes on from NZBE01000015.1 coordinate 2,226, forward strand.
GCCCACAGGACTCGTCCCTGAAGAACTCTGCTATACGGCGCACAGTGTCGACGATGTCGTCGTTCTGGTCAAAGACCATCACCACACCCGAACCCAGGGACAGCCCCGCCTCGCGCGTCGCCTCCAGGGTCAGGGGAAGGTCCATCCGGTCGGGTCCCACGAACGATCCTGCCGCCCCGCCCAGCAGCACCGCCCTCACCTCGCTGCCATCGACCAGCCCGCCGGCCGCCGCAACAACGTCTCCGAGGGTGACGCCGAACTCGTGCTCGTAGGTGCCCGGCGCCACAACCCTGCCGCTCACACAGAACAGGCGCGTACCCGGCGAGCGCTCGGTTCCAAGCGCCGCATACGCCGCACCACCGTCCCGGACGATGGAGAGGACGTTCACCAGGGTCTCGACGTTGTTGACCGCCGTCGGCTCACCGAACAACCCGTGGGTGGTCGGGAACGGAGGCTTGTTCCTCGGTTCGCCCCTGTAGCCCTCGATCGAGTTGAACAGGGCCGTCTCCTCGCCACAGATGTAGGCACCGGCCCCCCTTCGCACCTCGATGTCGAACCGCTTCCCGGTGCCGGCCACGTCACTGCCAAGCAGGCCGGCAGCCCTGGCTGCATCAGCGGCTCCGGCCAGCCCGGCAGCGGCCTCCGGGTACTCACCACGCACGTAGATCCATCCCTGCTCGGCCCCCACCGCGAACCCGGCGATCGTCATGGCCTCGACAACCGCGAACGGATCACCCTCCATGATGGTCCTGTCCTTGAACGTTCCCGGTTCGGACTCGTCGGCATTGCAGACGACGTGCCTGGGCCGACCCACCTGGTCGGCCACCGCCCGCCACTTCACCCCTGTCGGGAAAGCCGCCCCACCCCGTCCAGAGAGACCCGAGGCTGTCAGCTCCCTGATCACCGCGTCTGGTCCAATCTCCAGTGCCGCCTCCATGGCCGCGTAGCCACCATGCGCCCGGTAGTCGTCGAGGCTCGCGGGATCCACGACACCGACCCGTGCAAGGAGACGAAGGCTGCCCGACCCGGCCTGCGGCAACACGACCGGCGATGAGGACATGGATGAACCGATCGCGGCCCCGATGCCAGCCACCGAAGCGGCCGCGACCGACAGGTCGACAGCCCCCGTCCGCTGGACCAGCACGGCGGGACCCCGCTCACACTGTCCGAGACACGGGCTGGACCTCACCTGGTGTCCGGCCGAACGCAGGTCATCGACAAGCCCCAGAGCCCCGACGCTGCGACAGGCAATGTCGTCACAGACATGAACGGTGGAATCGACCGCAGGTTCGGAGTGGCTGAACAGGTGGTAGAAGGTCGCCACCCCGTAGGCCTCGGCCGGCGGAACCTCGAGCACCCTGCACACGTGGTCGAGGCCTCCCGGACTTATCCAGCCGGCAGCATCCTGCAGGGCGTGCAGGGCAGGAAGCAGCAGGTTGCGCCGTTCCGCTGCGCGACCCCGGCCTCCCACGACAAGGCGTTCATCGACGGCAACTGTTGCAGGTCCGACCCCGGAAACCACCGCATCGACCGCCGCCACCTCCAACGGAGTCGGCTCTCCCGTTCCGAATCGAAGGTCAGGCACCGGCCTCCACCCTCTCAACGCGGATCGCCGCCGCCTTGAACTCTGATGTTCCCGAACTGGCGTCCCACGCATCGCTGGTCAGCTGGTTCACGTCTGCAATCTCGGGAAAGTGGAATGTCGTGAACGCCAGACCCACGGGAAGGTCAGGATCCACCTCCACGGTCATCTCGATCGAACCCCGCCGCGACGAGACAAGGACCCTGTCGCCCACCACCAGGCCAAGTGACCCCGCATCGTCGGCAGAAAGCTCCAGCGCATCACCGGACCGGATCGGTGAAGCGAACTTCCCTGACTGGACACCCGTGTTGTACGAGTCGAGCACGCGCCCCGTCGTGAGCCTCAGGGGGAACTCGTCTGTCAACTGGTCGACCGGCGGTCGGTCGTCGACACAGGAAAAGGGTGCCCGCCGACCAACCACCGGTCGCTCCCACAGGCGACCGTGAAGGAACGGCGTTCCCGGATGCTCCTCGTCGGGACACGGCCACTGGATGCCACCCTCGTCCTCGAGCCGCTGCCACGACATGCCGCCGTGCATCGGTGAGACCGACCGGAGTTCATCCCAGAGTTCCTCGGCTGTCGGCCGGCCCCAGTCGACTCCCATCCGCTCTGCCATGTCGGCAATCACGTCGATCTCCTGGCGGGCCTCGCCGGGCGGCCGTACAGCTGCCCGGGTGCGCTGTACACGGCGTTCGCTGGACGTGACCGTGCCATCGGACTCTGCCCATCCGAGGGCTGCTGGTAGAACGACATCGGCCATCTCGGCGGTCCTGGTCATGAAGACGTCCTGGACCACGAGGTGGTCCAGGCAACCCAGCATCCTTCTGGCGTGGTTGACGTCGGCCTCGGAGTCGGCAGGGTTCTCGCCGATGACCCACACAGCCCTGAGGTCCCCACTCCCCATTGCCTCAAACATCTGGGTCAGGTGCCACCCCGGATCTGGCGGAATCGTGGCCCCCCAGACCCCTTCGAACCGGGCCCGCACATCGTCGTCGACCACGTCCTGGAACCCCGGCAACTTGTTGGGAAGGGCGCCCATGTCCCCGCCTCCCTGGACATTGTTCTGTCCCCTCAACGGGACCAGGCCGGATGCCCAGCGTCCGACATGCCCGGTCAACAGGGCCAGGTTGCACAGGGCGAGGACGTTGTCAACCGCCGTGTGGTGTTCGGTAATGCCCAGCGTCCACATGAGCTGGGCCGTCGAGGCACCTGCGTAGCCGTGGGCAAGGTCGCTGATCGCCTCAGCCGGCACACCGGTCACCCCGGCCGTCCTGTCAAGGGTCCAGGGCTCCACGTGGGCGGCAAAGTCCTCGTATCCCTCGGTGGCGTTCTCCACGAACTCGGTGTTGACCAGGTCGGAGTGGATGATCTCGCGGGCCACACCGTTGGCGAGGGCTATGTCGGTTCCGACGTTCAGCCCCAGCCACATGTCGGCGAACCTGGCAGAGTCGGTCCGGCGGGGATCGACAGCCCACATACGGGCTCCGGCGTCAACTCCCTTGAGCAGGTGGTGGAAGAAGATCGGGTGTGCTGCACGGGCATTGGACCCCCAGAGCACTATCGCCTCCGTCTCCTCTATCTCGGCGTACGCGGAGGTTCCACCTCCTGCTCCGAAGACCGTCGCCAGACCGACGACGCTGGGTGCGTGTCAAGTTCGATTGCAGCTGTCGATGTTGTTTGAGCCGATGACAGTTCGGGCGAACTTCTGCGCGGCGTAGTTGACCTCGTTGGTTGTCTTGGAGCAGCTGAACATGCCGAACGCCCTGGGACCGTGGGCATCTACCACCGACCGGAAACCCCGGGCAGCCCGGTTGAGTGCCTCATCCCAGGTGGCCCCGCGAAGCACCCCGTCGTCTCGCACCATCGGCGTGGTCAGGCGCCTGCCCATCTGCTCTCCAATCGCGAATGACCGGCTTCCGGTCGCTGAAGTCGGCGAAAACCTACCGCACCGGACCGATGCCCGTTGCCGGTTCAGCGACCCTTCCAGACAGGATCGCGCCTCTCGGTGAACGCCCTGGGACCTTCGTGGGAGTCCTCCGACACGAGCATCCGCTCGTATGCCTGCAGACCTCCCGACCTCATCAACCCAAACGCCTCCTGCAACGCGAGGTGCCCGGTCGACCGACCCACAGCCATGACGGCTGCGACTGCCAACGGCGCTGCCGAGACAATCCTCCCGGCGAGATCCCGCGCCACCGCCATCAGCTGGTCGGCCGGTGCAACCGCGTTCACAACTCCCCAGCGCAGCGCCTCGGCGGCATCCAGCCGTCTGCCGCCATAGAGGACCTCGTTTGCGAGAACCGGTGGGAGAACCCTGGGAAGGCGCACCACGCCCGCGTCCGGAATCAGTCCCAGACCGGTTTCTGGGAGAAAGAACTCGGCATGCTCAGCTGCCACCACAAGATCCGCTGCAAGCGCGATCTCGAATCCACCACCTACCGCCAGCCCGTTGACCGCACAGATCACGGGTTTGTTGCGTTCCGGCAACTCGGTGAAGCCACCAAAACCGCCTTCCCCGTAGTCGGCCTCGAAATCCTCGCCGTCGGCTGCCGCACGGAGGTCCCAACCAGCCGAGAAGAACCTGTCACCGGCACCGGTGAAGATGGCGACCCTCAGATCCGGATCGTCACGAAACCCGGCGAAGACACGACCCAGTTCCCTGCTGGTCTCCGCATCGATCGCATTCGCCCGTGGTCGATCCAGGGTGATCTCGATTACGGCTCCGTCCACCCGGGTATTCACGGCCTCGGTCATACATGCACCTCCGAGGTGATCATGGCATCGACGGCGACGGCACCGTCGGCGAGAACGAGCAGCGGGTTGATCTCCACCTCGACCAGGTCCGGCCGGTCCAGGACAAGGCTGCGCAGCGATTCCACTACCTCGATGATCGCATCCAGGTCGGCAGCCCGCCTACCCCTGTGTCCGGCCAGCATGGGCCAGATGGCCAGACCCTCGAGCGCCGCCGACACTTCTGCCGCTGATGCGGGCAGCAACAGGCTCCTGGTGTCGGCCATCACCTCGACCAGGATTCCACCCGCTCCCAGGGTGAGCAGCCACCCGACCGGTGGTTCCCTCCGCACGGTCACGAGCATCTCGACGAGGGTGCCGTCGACCTGCTGTTCGACGAGGACCTGACCACCCATTCGATCCGCGGCCTCCCGGACAGACACCGGGTCGGTCAGATCAAGCGCCACCCCCCCGGACTCGGTCTTGTGGGCATCCCCGGAACGCTTCACAACTACAGGCCAGCCGATCCGTCCTGCTGCCCGGGCTGCCTCGCCTGCATCAACCAGTTCGCTGTCGGGTACACGGATTCCAACTCCCGCCAGAAGGGACTTGGCGCCGTGTTCGGTGATGGTCACCTGTGCGGACGACAGCCCGGCAACCCGGTCGACTGCCGGCAACCGGCAGTGCCTGCCCCACCAGGCTGCCGCCTCGAGGCCCAACAGCGCCGGCGTGATACCGCGGACAGCGACCTGTCCTGCCGAGGCGACAGCAACCTCGGCCTCGGCCGGCATGTTCTCAGCCATCGACGACGCCACCACCCCCGGCGTACCGGTCTCCCGGGCTGCACCCACAAAAGCATGCAGGGTGGGCCACCAACCCGAACCGTCCAGGTCTGCCCGCGGGAAGTCCAGGACCAGCACGGCGGCGTCCACGGGTCCGTCCATGACCTCGGTAAAGCACCTCATCAGGCGGTCCCGGTCACCCCAGATGAACGTGTGGTAGTCGAGCGGATTCGACACGGTCACAAACTCCGTGAGCGTGTCGGTGATTCGGCCTGCATGGTCCGGGTCGAACTCCGGGAACTCCAGGTCGAGAACGTCGGAGCTGTCGGCGACCACCGACGCCTCGCCACCCGAGCAGCTCAGGCTCACAATCCGCCGGCCCGGCAGCGGGCCGAGTCGCTCCATGACGAGGAGTGTGTCGAGGAGTTCCGGAATTGAGTGGACCCTGCGGATCCCCAGCCTGTCAAAGAGGGCTCCGTAGGCGGCGTCGTTGCCCACAAGGGACGACGTGTGGGATTCGGCGATGAGCGCACCCCGATCCGATGATCCCGTCTTGAGGACGACGACCGGAACACCGGTATCCAGGGCCATACGGCAGGCGGCCTCGAACCTGGAGACATCACCGAGCGTCTCTACGTGGAGACCGATCCCGGTCACCGAGGGATCGCCCACCAGCGCCTCCAGGCAGTCCTCGACCCCCAGCCCGGCCTGGTTGCCGAGCGTGAGGACATGGCTGATGTCCATGGCGCGGTTCTGCATTGTCAGGTTCAGGCCGATGTTTCCACTCTGGGTCACCAGGGCTACACCGCGCTCCACCCGGGCCAGCCCCTGCTGGTCGGGCCACAGCGCCGCCCCGACCGTTGCAGAGACCGTTCCGTAGCAGTTGGGGCCCACCAGTGGCATGTCTCCTGCAGCGGCTATCAGGGCCTCCTGAAGTCCGATGCCTTCACCACCGACCTCGGAGAAACCCGACGCATAACAGATCGCAGCGCCGGCACCCATCTCGGCCAGGTGTCCTACAACCTCGATCGTGGCAATGCGGTTGACGGCAACAAGCGCAGCATCGGGCGGTGACGGCAGATCCCCAAGGGACGGAAGAACGGGAATTCCGGCCATTTCGGACCTGTGAGGGTGGACCGGCCACAGCTCTCCCGTAAACCCGAGAGCCACGCACTGCCGGATGGCGATCTCGGCTGGATCGCCACCCACGAACGCAAGCGTCCGGGGCTTCAGCAGACGACCCAGAGGGGTGGCGCTGGCCATGACCGGCGGGTCAGGCTCCGAGCGGCCGGAGCATCCCGCGGCTGACAATGTGCCGCTGGATCTCGCTGGTGCCATCCCAGATCCGGTCGACCCGTGCGTCACGCCAGATCCGTTCAAGTGGGAGCTCGTCCATCAACCCCATGCCTCCGAGGACCTGGATCGCCTCATCCGACACGAACTGCAGCATTTCAGTTGCCGATATCTTGGCCATCGCTGCGTCGGCATCGGTCATCTCGTCACGGTCCATGAGCCAGGCAGCGCGGTAGGTCATCAACTCAGCCTCCAACAGCCTGGTCTTCATGTCGGCCAACTTGAAGGAAACCCCCTGGAACTTTCCTATCTTCTGACCGAACTGCTCACGGGTGGCTGCCCAGTCGAGTGCTACAGCCAGTGCCCGGTCCGCCCGGCCAAGGCAGATGGCCGCCACCTGGAGCCGGGTGGCTCCCAGCCACTCATTGGCCACCTCAAAACCCCTGTTCTCATCGCCGAGCACCTTCGTGGCGGGCACCCGGACCTCGTCAAAGTTGAGGATCATGTTGTGGTAGCCACGGTTCGATACGCACCTGTAGCCGGCTGCCACCTCGAAACCCGGTGTGTCATGGTCAACGAGGAACGCAGTGATCAGCTTTCGGGGCCCACGTGGCGAGTCCTCCTCACCGGTGGCAGCAAACAAGATGGTGTAGTCGGCCAGGTCGGCGTGGCTGATGAAGTGCTTGGTCCCGTTGATCACGTAGTCGTCGCCATCGCGCACAGCGCGACATGTCATCCCCCTCACATCTGATCCGGCGTCTGGTTCGCTCATGGCCAGGCAGTCGACCCGCTCGCCGCGAATCGTCGGCAACAGGTACTCCTCGACCTGGTCGCCGGCACAGGCCTGAAGAATGTTCGAAGGGCGTGCGACCACGTAGTGCAGCGCGTACTGGGTCCAGCCGAAGGCCCTGTCAACCATTGCCATCGTCAGGTTGTCGAGGCCACCGCCGCCCAGTTCCCCCGGCATGTTGGCCGCATATATTCCAGCGCTGAGGGCCTTCCGGCGGATCTCCTCCACCAGTGCGGGTGGAACGTCACCCAGGCGCTCAACCTCGTCCTCGTGGGGAACAAGCTCGCGCTCCACGAAAGCCCGGACCGTGTCCACGATCATCTCCTGCTCGTCGGTTGGGGAAAAGTCCACCCCTGGTCCTCCTGTGCGTTGTTTCAGCCGAGCGCCATGACCCGGCCGACCTGTGATGGAACCGGCAGGTCCGAGTGGGCCGCTGCCACCGAGTGGAGAGCCGTCGCAGGCCCTGCGAGTATCGGAACAGTCCGCCCAGCGGCGTTGTCGACGTGCAACAGCATCTGTTCGGTCGTCGCCAGCAACTCACCGGTCTCATCGTTCTTCATGGCGTGGAAGATGTGCAGGCGCTTCTCGTCGAAGCCCAACACCTGGGTGGTTATCCGCAGGGTGTCGCCAAGGGACGCCTCACGGAGGTTGTTCAGGTGGGTCTCGACGGTGAAGAAGGAATGGCCCGAACCACGGTACGCCTCATCGATGCCCAGGTACCTGAACAGCTTGTCGGATGCCCATCCGAACGCCGTCAGGAACGCCCATTCCGACATGTGGCCGTTGTAGTCCACCCAGTCGGGCTCCACGGGTGCCCGGTAGAAGTCCAGTGGCGCAGCGACCGGCTCACCGGGCCACCACGGCTCAACCCCAGCTGCCGAGTGGATCCGGGCCTCGCGTTCCGCTACGAGGCGGCCCGCACCGAGTTCAAGCGGGCGCAGGGCACGCATCACGTTGATGACGTAGTCGTCGCGCAACGCCTCGAGGTCGACGATCGACCGGCCGTCAGCCTGTTCAAGGCATCCGTCAGCCATCGCATCGACCAGTTCATCGGTCAACTCCGGTGCGACCAGCTTCGTCCACGGCAACTCGAGCGCCGGGCCGAACTGTTGGAGCATGTGGCGCATCCCCTGCTCACCACCCGCAAGGTGGAAGGTCAGGTTCGTACCCATGCCGGCCCACCTCAGACCCGGCCCGTAGGTGATTGCCTCATCCAACTGGGCAGTGGTGGCCACGCCGTCCTTCACGAGGTGGAGGATCTCGCGCCAGACGGCCTCCTGGAGCCGGTCCGACAGGTAGCCCTCGATTTCCGTGTCTACGACAAGCGGGTGCATTACGAGGTCGTCGTAGTGGGAAACCGCTGCATCAACGGTTTCCTGTGAGGTCAGTGCACCCGCAACGATCTCAACCAGGGGCAGCAGGTACACGGGGTTGAACGGGTGGCCGACAACGACACGCTCCGGATGGCGGCATCCCAGCTGGAGCCGGGACGGCAGGAGACCCGATGAGCTGGACGCGATGACCGTGTCAGGTGATGCGGCGGCGGCCAACTCGTCTATCAGGTCACGCTTGAGGTCCTCCCGTTCGGGCGCGTTCTCCTGGATCCAATCGACCATGCCAGCCAGCTCTGCAGCCGACGTCGCAAAGGTGACCTTCTCGGGGTCGGCACCGGGAAAGAGGCCCAGGCGTGTTGCCGAGGACCAGGCCCTCCCGATGAACTCCCTGAGTCGCTGCTCCGCTGCGGGATCAGGGTCCCATGCGACAACCGAATGGCCTCGTGCCAGGGCCCGCACGGTCCAACCTGCGCCAATGACCCCTGTACCGACCACCCCGATGGTCCGAGCTGGACAAGGTGGGTTGGTCACAGATCACCTCGGCAGATGCCCGACCGGGTCCACGGTCGAGACACCTTGGCCTGGCCCGCCATGTCAGGTCAGGCCCAGGGTCTGGCGGGCCTCGGCGGGAGACTGCACCGCCGCCCCCATCAGCTCGATGATCGTGACCGCCTTCTCCACGAGCTGGGCGTTGGTGGCAAGCACTCCACGTTCGAGGTAGAGGTTGTCCTCGAGGCCCACCCTCACGTGGCCACCAAGCATCACCGACTGGGTGACCATGGGCATCTGCATGGCTCCCAGGCCGAACGAGGTGAACTCCGCCTCAGGCGGAAGGCGGTGGACCATGGCCTGGAGGATCCCCACGTCCATGGGAGTGCCGTACGGAATCGAGAGGCAGAGCTGCAACCAGTAGGGGGCATCCACGAGACCCTCGGCGATGAGGGTCTCGGCGAACCAGAGGTTGCCGGTGTCGAAGATCTCCAGTTCGGGGCGTACCCCCAGTTCCCTGACCTTCTCGGCCATGATCCGGAGCATCGCCGGGGTCGACACGTACACCTCGTTGTGGTCACCGAAGTTGAGCGACCCACAGTCCATCGAGCAGATATCGGGCCTTATGGCCTCTACGTGGGCGAGGCGCTCGAGGCCTCCGACGAGATCGGTGCCCGGCTGCCAGGCCATCGGGTCATCGTCGGGGCCCACGTTCAGGTCACCGCCCATCCCCGCGGTCAGGTTCACGATGACCTCGGTGTTTTCGGCCCTGATACGTTCCACGACCTCTTCGTAGAGCGCGACGGTGCGCGCTCCCCTGCCGGTTTCCAGGTCACGGACGTGGCAGTGCACGATCGCCGCCCCGGCTGAGGCTGCGTCAAGCGCCGAGGCCGCTATCTCGGTCGGTGCCACCGGCACCTCGGGGCTCCGGCCTGTGCTGTCACCGGAGCCGGTGACGGCACAGGTGACGATAACGCTCCGGTTCATGGGTCGACGGCTCATTGCTACCCCCCACTTCAGTCGTGGTGCCCCGTCCCCCTGGGCTGAGACACCGCCACATTGTGCTTACAGGATGTGCTGCCTAGGCTGGCGCCCGCCCTGGTCCGCCGAGGCTACCCCGTCACCCGCACACCTGTGCCGGTGCCGGCGTGCCAAAGGAGAGGTCATGAAGATCCTTTTCGCCGATGCCCTACCTGAGGTGTTCGTCGACAGCCTGCGGGAGCGGGGCGACGACTGCGTCCTTCGACCCGACCTTGGTGGTGACGACCTCCCTGATGCAGTCGAAGATGCCGATGTGCTCGTGGTCCGCAGTACCGAGGTAACTGCAGACACGATCAACAGGGCGAGGAACCTGGGGCTCGTGGTCCGGTCCGGTGCCGGTACCAACACCATTGACTGCCAGGCAGCCGCCGACGCCGGCGTCTACGTCTGCAACGTCCCCGGGACGAACGCCGTAGCAGTCGCCGAACTCACCCTGGGGCTGCTGTTGGCAATCGACCGCCACATCGCCGATGCAACCGGCGACCTGCGCAGCGGTGTATGGAACAAGAAGGCCTACAGCCGAGCAGAGGGCCTCATGGGACGGACAATGGGCATTGTCGGCGTGGGTGAGATCGGCCTGGCTGTCGCTGAACGGGCCAGGTGCTTCGGAATGTCCGTTGTCGCTGTCCGAAAGGCCAACCGAAACCCCGAGACCGAGGCCAGGATCAGGACCACTGGCATCAGGCTGGTTGACAGCCTCAGCGACCTGCTCGGCGAATCCGACGTGGTCTCCATCCACGTCCCCGGGGGTCCCGGGACCGAGCGCATTGTCGACGCCGACTTCCTCACCGGCATGCGTCCCGGAGCAATCCTGTTGAACACAAGCCGTGGCGAGGTCATCGACGAAGCCGCCCTGCTGGCCGCAATCGACGAAAAGGGAATCAGGGCCGGGCTCGACGTGTTCTGCGATGAGCCCGACCAGGGAACAGGTGAGTTCTCCTCGAAGTTGGCATCCAGCCCGAACGTCGTGGGCACCCACCACATCGGAGCCTCGACCCAGCAGGCCCAGGACGCCACATCTGCAAGAACAATCGAGGTGATCGAGGCATACCGGAGCGGCGACCCGTTGAACTGCGTGAACGTCGTCCACACCCGCCTGGGCACCTCGACAATCACCATCAGGCACTACGACCGGGTCGGGGTGCTGGCCGCTGTCTTCGAGGATCTGCGGAAGTCGGAGATCAACGTCCAGACAATGCAGAACAAGGTCTTCGAGGGCGAAACCGCGGCAGTTGCCGTTATCGACGTGTCCGGGGAGGTCCCCGACTCGCTCGTCGACAGGCTCGCCCGTCTAGAGCACGTGATCCGGGTCAGGGTGACCCACCACGACCGATGACGCTCCTTCGCCCGTTCCCGGGCCTCGTGATCCGACCCGAGTGGACAGACAGGGTCACGACCGGCCCCTACGACGCCTACTCGTCTGCCGAGCGGGCAGCCATTGCAGCCGTCAACCAGTTCAGCTTCCTGCATGTCACCCGCTCACAGGAGGATGTTGCACCCGAGAGGCGCTATGACATCGAGGGCCTCCTGAACGGATGCAGTGCTGCCATGCAGCAGCTCTACGAGGTCGATGCCTACGTCACCCACGACGAGCCGGCCCTGTTCCTGTACCGCCTCGAGATCGACCGGCCCGACGAGGGGCCCGGGGCGACCCACGTCCAGACCGGCATCATGGGCCTGGTTCCGGTGACGGAGGAGAGCGACCCCCGGATACTGCGCCACGAGGCTGTCCGACCGGGCCGCACGGACCTCCTGGCCAGGCACCTCACCACGGTGGGTGCCTCCTCCAGCCCGGTATCACTTACCTTCAGGGGAACCGGTGATCTCGCAGCCGAGATTGCGAGGCTCTGCCAGGCGACACCTGAGTTGGAATCCGACGACGACGGCATTCGCCAGACCGTGTGGTCGATCACCGGTCGCGACGCCGACAACCTGATCGAGCTCATCGGTGACCGCACCCTCTACGTGACCGACGGGCACCACCGTCTGGCCGCCGCCGCCACCGCCAGGTCCCGTTCGGCCGACCCTGACGGCCCACTGGGCTGGACCCAGGCTGTGCTCTTCCCAGACTTTGAGATGCTGGTCCTGCCGTTCCACCGGATCGTCGTGGACCAGAGCGACCGGACCACCTCGGAGTTGTTGGAGGCACTCTCGGCAGTTGGCTCCATCCAGCCCCGAGCCGATGCCGACTCGGCCCGACCATCGGTACCGGGTGCTATCGGCCTCTACCTGGCTGGCAACTGGTACTCGCTCACCCTGCCTGAGGCATCGGGTCGACGCCCGGCCGACCTTCTCGACGTGTCCCGGCTACAGGACTCCGTGCTGACACCGCTGTTCGGCATCGCCGATGTGGCGAGTGACCCCAACATCACCTACGTGCCGGACCCGCTCGGCCTGGACACACTCGTAGAACGCTGCGACGACAGGAGCGGAATCGGCTTCGTCATGTATCCCACGTCGGTGAATGAACTGATGGCCGTGGCTGATGCCGACGAGCGGATGCCTCCCAAGTCCTCCTACTTCGAACCCAAGCCAAGGTCCGGCGTATTCGTCAGGCGGCTGGCACGGGAAGGGTACAACCGCAGTGACCTCCTACCGGAGGGCGACAGCGGCCGGTGAGCCGACCAGAGGTCGCCAGCGCCCTCCTCCAGTACCCGATTTCCGGGAAACGTCGTTGGCTGGAGTTCAACCATCCTGTCGATGCGATTGTCGCCAACGAACTCCGCGATGTCCCGACGGCAATGGCCGCGGCCGAGAAGGCGGTGAACGCGGGACACTGGGTTGTCGGCATGGTCTCCTACGATGCCGGGCCCGCATTCGATGATGCGGTCAGGGCCGCCCGGGTGAAGCGTGTGCCGCTCGTGTCCTTTGGTGTCTTTGACTCTCCGGTGAGGTCGGCGGGGCCGTCTGTGACCGGCGGCTACCAGGTTGGCCCGTGGCTCCCAAACCGGTCCCGACCCGCCTACCTGACATCGGTGCGCACCATCCGCGAGTTGATCGCCGCCGGTGAGACCTACCAGGTCAACTTCTCCGTCCGCCTGCGTTCACCTTTTGGCGGCGACCCTCTCGGCCTGTTCGGCGACCTGGTCCGTGCCCAGAGGGCCGACCATTGCGCATTCCTGGACATGGGTGACAGGGCTGTCTGTTCCGGATCACCGGAGCTGTTCGTCCACAGGGACGGCGGCCACCTGACCTCCCGTCCGATGAAGGGAACAATCGGTCGTCACCCGGACCCGGAGTGGGACGCCCTTGCAGCGCTGCATCTGGCCAGATCCGAAAAGGACCTGGCTGAGAACACGATGATCGTCGACATGGTCCGAAACGACCTTGGCCGAATCGCTGATCCCGGATCGGTAGAGGTCTCGGCGCTTCACTCGATCGAGACCTACCCCACACTCCACACAATGACGTCGACCGTTGAGGCTGGGTCGGCTGCCGGACCAGCTGAGATCTTCTCGGCCATGTTCCCGGCGGCGTCGATAACGGGCGCACCCAAGGTCCGCACCACCGAGATCATCGAAGCCCTGGAGGGCGACGGGAGGGGCATCTACACGGGTTCAGTCGGTGCCATCGCTCCGGACGGGACCATGGAGTTCAACATCGCCATCAGGACAGTTTGGATTGACCGGTGCCGCGGTGTGGCCGAGTACGGCGTGGGTGGTGGAATCGTGTGGGATTCGGACCCGGCCGAGGAACTCCGAGAGGTCGAGCACAAGAGCCGAGTCCTGGGAAGGGCCCGCTCGGACTTCAGGCTTCTGGAGACCATGTCGTGGTCCCCTCCAGGCGGTGTCCACCTGCGTGAACGGCATCTCGAACGGCTGGCCCGCTCCGCAGACCACTTCAACTTCAACCTGGATACTCCTGTCGTGAACCGCCTCCTCGACAGTGTGGACCGAGGTTCTCCCTGTCGCCTCCGGCTGTTGAGTTCAGCGGACGGCTCGGTGGAACTCGAGGTTCACGACGCTCCCGATTCCGGGCTGATGCCATGGTCGGTTCCACTCGACGTGGTGCCGGTACAGAGCGAACACGAGTTCCTGTTCCACAAGACAACCCTGCGCGACGTCTACGACGCAGCCCGGTCCAGGTTCCCCGACTCCCCCGACGTCCTGTTGTGGAACGAACGCGGAGACCTGACCGAGACGACCACGGGCAACCTGGTGGTCGAACTCGACGGCCTTCTGGTCACACCTCCCGTCTCATGTGGGCTGCTACCTGGAACGCAGCGGGCACATCTGCTTGCAACCGGGGAGATCTCGGAGAGGTCGCTGACCCGGGCTGACCTGGATCAGTCGACCGGCACGTGGATGGTCAACTCCGTGCGGGGCTGGGTACCGATCGAGATCGTGCAGGACGCCGTTGCGGCATCGTCCACCCCCGGGACGCCCTAACCCCTTCGGCGGGCTATCTCCTCGGTGATGGCGGGAATGACCTTGTGAAGGTCGCCGATCACCGCATACCCGGCCTTCGCCACCATGTTGGCCTCTCCGTCCGTGTTGACGGCCAGGATGTTCTCGGCAGCCATTGCACCAACCCAGTGCTGGATGGCCCCTGAGATACCCGCCGCTATGTAGATGTCGGGGGCTATTCGGGTTCCTGTCTGTCCGACCTGGTCGCTGTGTGGTCGCCAGCCGTTGTTCGTCACTGCTCGCGAACAGCCGACCACGCCGCCGAGAACTCCGGCAAGGTCCTCGAGCTGGGCGAAGCCGTCCTCTGATCCGACACCCCTGCCACCACCGACGACCACAGGTGATGTCGCGAGCGTGATCCCCTGTGTAAGGACCACGCGGTCCTTGACGACGGTTCGGGCCACCTCGGCACGCAGGTCAGGCGTAAACGGGACCACCAGGCCTTCTCCGGGTTCCTCAGCCGGTGACGGCTCGACCGCGTGGTGGGCAACGCTCACCACCCTGGTGCCCGCATCAAGCGTTGCATCCTCGAGGAGGGACCCGCCCCACTGCACCCGTGTCATCGTCCAGGCGTCACCGGGATCTATGTCGGTGCAGTTGGCCACGAAAGGCTCGTCAAGCCGGGCGGCAACGTGTGCGAGCACCTCGTTCCCACGGTCGGTGCCGCATGCGGTGACGGCTGTAGCCCCGATGGAACGCACCAGTTGTGTGAGGGTCTCGCCCCAGGCCTCGGGTCCGTAGTCGGTCAACACGTCGTGATCGGCAAGGTGTACCCGCTGCGCACCGTGGGCTGCCAGCAAGGCCGTTGCCGTGTCGGCGCCGGCACCTATGACCACGGCCTCGCAGGTGATTCCGGCCGTGGCGGCGAGGCTCCGCCCGAAGGTGAGTGCCTCGAGGGATGCCTCATCGAGGGTTCCCCGGTCGTGGTCGCAGAGGACCAGGAGGCTCATGACAGCACCCCGAGCTCCTCGAGCAGGTCGACCACGGCGGGCGCAGCCTCGGGGCCGGTTCCGAGTATCACGGTCTCGCTGACCTGTTCCAGGGGCCTGTGCAGCCGGACCCTGGTCTGGCCACCTGCTGCCGCCTCGACTGCTGTCGCCGAGACCTCGGCCTTCTTTGACGCCAGGCGACCCTTCATGGTCGGGTAGCGGGGCAGGTTGATGCCCTCCTTGATTCCGAGTACTGCCGGCATCGGAACCTCGTAGACCTCGAAGCCACCGTCGATCTCACGCCGGGCACTGGCAGCACCATCTGCGAGGTCGATGCCCTTGATTCCGTTGACGACAGGGCGCCCGAGGGCATGCGCCACCCTGATTCCAACCTGGAATCCGCCGGTGTCGGCGGACTCGTTGCCGAACAGGATCAGATCGAAGGTCCCATCGGCCGCCTCGATACCTGAAATGGCGGTGGTGAGTGCCGAGGCAGTCCGCTGTGGATCCCAGTCGACCTCAGTGATCGGAATGAGCACCAGATTGTGTGCACCGACGCTGGCTGCGTAGCGCAGCTGCTCTTCGGACTCGGCAGGTCCCAGTGTGAGGACGGTGACCTCGCCGTCGTGCTGCTCGGCGATCTGAACGGCCTCCTCGACCGCGCATTCCTCATGGGGACTGGTGGTGAACCCGAGATGGGCCGTGTCGACGGCATCACCGTCGGGGGTCACGTTGATTCGGGATCCAGGAGCTGGAACCCGCTTGACGCAGACGAGTATCCGCATGGTGGTCGCTACGACTTCATCCGGGTGTCGTCGGCGTCGAACACCGCCCCGGTTGAGGCAACGGTCACCGGGTACAGGTCGTTCATGTACATGACCTGCAGATCTGTACCGGGGACGGCCAGCTCGCGTGGCAGGTAGGCCATCAGAAGGTGCTTGCCGACCGACGGGCCGAACCCTGCCGAGGTGACACGGCTGGAGCGGCCGTGGGAGTCGACGATGCGGTTGCCGTCGGGCATCAGGATGGGTTCGTTGCCACCCTGCATGAAGCGCTGTCGGCCGTGGCTGTCCGTCTGGTCCTCGACTGTCAGGACCGTCATGAGAACCTCGGGATCACCGATCTCACGGGCAGCCAGGTAGGCCTCCTTTCCGATGAAGTCGGCTGCCTTCACCTTGGGCCGCGCCAGGCCGGCCTCGAGCGGGTTGTACTCGCTCTCCAGCTCAGCTCCCATCAGGCGGTAGCCCTTCTCGAGGCGACCTGATGTGCCGTACACGCCGCCACCGGTCGGCCTGATTCCGAGGTCGGCGCCGGCAGCCATTACGGCGTCCCACAGGGCCGGGCCGTTGTCCCAGTCGGTGTAGATCTCCCAGCCGGTGTCGCCCACGTAGGAGATCCGGAACAGGGATGCATCGACCTTGCTGCCGCCGCAGTCGAGTTGAACCGGGACGATGGCTCCGTAGGGCGAACCGTGCTGGCTGAGGTCATGGTCTGTCAGCTGGCCCAGCACTGCGGGGGCGTTGGGGCCCCACAGGCCGAGGGTGGTGACCTGCCGTGTGATGTTCCGGAATGTCACCGAGCCATCGGTTGGCATGTACTTCCTTACCCAGAACTCGTCCCGCCCGCCGTCGAACACACCGGTGACGATTCGGACCGTGTCCTCACCCATGCGCATCATGGTGAGATCGGAGTGGAAGCCTCCGTCGGGGGTCAGCCAGGGGGTGTAGATGGAGCGCCCCACCGCAACGTCGATCTTGTTGACCGCCAACATGTCGGCGAAGGCGACTGCACCGGGCCCCTCGAGCTCGTAGACCTGAAAGGCGCTGAGGTCGACGAGGCCACAATTCTCCCTGAGGTTCAGGTGTTCGCCGACCGTTATCGGGCTCCACCACCGGTTGTCCCATTCCACCGGTCGTTCTTCGAGGCCGTAGCGCTCCACCAGGTCGGCGTTGGAACCGAACCACTGGGGTCGCTCCCATGTCCGGGCCTGGAAGAACATGGCATCCAGGTCCTGTTGACGGGAGAAGTACGGTCCCACCTCGATGTTGCGCCGACCAGCCCACTGTTCCTGGGGGTGGACGATGCCGTAGGTCTTTATGAAGCTCTCGTCGGCGCGGGACCAGATGTGCTCGTCGCTGCGCTCACCCTCGTAGAAGCGGGAGACGTCGGCGCCGTGGGCATCGATGACACGCGGGTAGCCGTACGTCATCCACTCGGCGACGACCTGGGCCATTCCGGGGCCCTCCTTTACCCATACTGCGGCGGCCGACCAGAGGTTGCGTACCTCGGTTGTCTCGCCGAGGCAGGGCATTCCGTCGGGTGTCAGCGAGAGGAGCCCGTTGATGGCGTACCTGATCTCGGCTTCGCCCAGCATGTCCATCAGCTCGATGGCCTGTTCCATCTGGTCGTCGAAGTCGTCGGGGGTGAAGGGCATCTCAGTTGGTGAGAGGGCGGCCTCCTCGTTCGAGGGGATCTCGTCGGGGTGGTGCAGGATTGCACGGTGGCCGTAGGAGCCGACCTCCATGGAACCGGAAGACTGACGCTCGTAGCAAAAGGAGTCCATGTCGCGGACGATCGGGTAGCCGATCTCGTTGTTGGTCTCGGCCAGGATGTCGATGGGCCCTACGTCGGCCATCTGGTGGACTGTCGGCACCAGCGGAATCGTCGCCCCGGCCATGTTGGCAATTCGGTTGGACCAGACCCCGCATGCGATGACGACGTACTCGGTCGAGATGGTGCCCTTGTCGGTGACCACGGCGCTCACCGTCGCTGCTCCACCGGCGCCCTCGATGGTCTCTATGTCGAGCACCTCGGTGTTGGCAAGAACCTGGCATCCGGCGGTCTCGATTGCCTCCCTACGCATGGTGGTACCGGTCTCGAGCGAGTCGACGACGGAGACCGTCGGGCAGTAGAAGCCGCCCAGGATGACGTCGTCGTTGACGAACGGGACGAGCTCTCCCACCTCTGCCGGGGACAGCAGGTGCGCCTCGATCCCCCATGCCCTGGCAGAGGTCATGCGTCGCCTCAACTCCTCCATGCGTTCCTCGGTGCGGGCGACCTCGATCCCGCCGGAGTCGACGGAGAGGTCCATGTCGCGGAACTGGTTGGCGCTCTGCTCGCCAAGGAGGGCCATCTCCTTGTTGTGGTCAACGGGGAAGATGAAGTTGGACGCGTGGCCGGTGGATCCACCCGGGTTGGGTAGGGGGCCCTTGTCCACGAGGACCATGTCGGTCCACCCCAGACGGGCGAGGTGCCCGACAAGACAACTTCCGACGATGCCTGCGCCAATCACGACGACGTTGGCGCGGTTGGGGAATTCGCTCATTGTGTACTCCTTCGCAGCGGAGGCCGGCCGGTATGGGCGACCCCGGGCGTGTGGTTGACACCGTCGGCAGCGTCCAGTGGAGCGATGTCGACGTGTTGGACCGAGAGGCTATCTGTCTTCGGCATGGTATTTCCACGAAGTGGCAAGAGTTTTTCCTCGGGCTGGAGGATGCTGCGACCTCAGGAGCCGCGGCTAGGTTGCCGCCAGGTCGGCCCGGACCTCGGTCTTGGCACCCAGCCGACCGTGGGAGGCCAGATGCCCGACAACGCCAGTTCAGATAGCTCCCGCCAGCGGGTTCTGGTGACAGGTGGAACCTCGGGAATCGGAAGGGCAATGGTCCGGGCATTCCTCGGTGCCGGTGCGATGGTCCACGTGGCCGACCTTGTCGGCACGCCACCCGATGGTGCATCCATGACGCGCACCGACATCTCCGACGAGGGCTCGGTGGACGAGCTCTTCGCTGCGGTCGAGGAACACCTGGGTGGACTCGACGTATTGTGCAACAACGTCGGGATTGCGGGTCCCACCGGTCCCATCGAGGACCTCGATGCAGGTGACTGGGACCAGACCATGGCGGTCAACGTGAGGTCCATGTTCCTCACGTGCAGGCGCGCGGTTCCGCTGCTGCGGCAGGCCGGAGGAGGCTCGATCCTGAACACCGCGTCGACCGCAGGTATCACCGGCTACCCGATGAGATCGCCGTACGCGACCTCCAAGTGGGCGGTCGTCGGACTGGGTGCGACGCTTGCCATGGAACTCGGTGAGTTTGGCATCCGCGTGAACACGATCTGCCCCGGATCGGTGGGCGGAGACCGCATGGACCGTGTCATCGCCGCAGAGGCAACGGCCACCGGTACAGCCAGCGACGAGATCAGGGCCGGCTACGAGAACCAGGTCTCGATGAGGACGTTCGTGGATGCCGAGGACATTGCCTCCATGGCCGTGTTCCTCGCCTCACCTGCCGCGCGTCTCGTCAGCGGCCAGACAATCTCGGTTGACGGCGGGCTCGAAACGCTCCGCAACACCTGGCGTACCTGAGTCCCCTGCTGGCGACACCTCAGCCGGCAACGATCAGAGCGACGGCCGAGACTGCACCGAGCAGCCCTGCTCCCTGCCACCACCGCATCTGCTCACCCCGGAAGACCATTCCGCAGACCACGGTCACGGCGGCGTACTGGGTTCCCGTGACGGTCACGGGGGCAAGGTCACCGTGCTGCAGGCCGTAGACGAAGAACATCGCACCGATCCCACCCCAGATCGACCCGTGGATGATCGTCTTGAAGACTGCCCGGCTGGGAAAGACCGGACTACGGGATCCGATGCTCGCTGCGGCCAGGATGGTGAACGCCACAGCACGCTGGGACATGACCGGCCAGAACCCGCTCACAGCGCTGAGCTGGTCGAGCATGATGAACATGCACCCGTACCCGATGCCCGAGGCCAGCCCGAACGAGAAGCCACGTCGCACGTTTCCGGCGATCCGTGGGCTTACGGTGATCAGCAGCACCGACACCATTCCGAGAAGCATCCCGGCTACGACCGTGACAGTGGGCACCGTTCCCCGGATGAGGTCGACCAACACGGGTAGGGCCACCGCGACGACCGCTGCCGGCGGGGCGACGACCCCGGCGGTGGCCGAGGCGTAGCCCAGATACAGGGAACCGATGGCGAGCACGGCGATGACGCCGGTGAGCGCCCCGATGAAGATGTCGGCAGCGACCCAGCGACTTCCCATGACCAGTGCCCCAACCGCCGACACAGGGATGCCCATGAAGAAGAAGGAGGCCAGGGTCAGGCGTATCCCCACCCGGTCAGCGGCACCGCGGGTGAGGTGGTCTCCAACTCCGATGCCCACGGACGCGGCCACTCCGTAGACGGCAGACACGCTCAGCTACCCAGCGGTGGGTGCATCGCCCGGCAGCCCGCAACCGGTCGCCGGTTCCCGCTCAGGTCTCGTGACCATGACCGAGGGCAGACGAGATGGCCGCCGCGGACGCCACCACCTGACCGGCGATCACGTCGCGCATGGCCTCATCTGGGAACCGGTAGCTGGGGCCGTGCGCGTGAATGGACCCGACCACAACGCCGCCGCTTCCGAAGAGGGGTGCTGCCACCGAGTTGATGCCCTCGGCGAACTCCTCCTCGGTCCAGATGAAGCCATCGGTGCGAGCCTGCTCCAGGCGCTTCCTGACAGCGTCGGGGCTTGTCACGGTGTCCGGGGTATAGCGTTCCAGGCGCCGGCTGAGATAGCGGTCCACCGCCTCGTCGGGCCACTGGGCCAGTACAACCAGGCCCGCTGACACGATGTGCATAGGCAGGCTGGTTCCCGTCCAGTCCCTGACCTGTACCGGGTGGGCACAGTCGACCTGTTCCACGTAGTGGACGTCGTAGCCGGCCGGTATCGAAATGCCGACGGCCTCGGCAACCAGGTCGACCAGTTCGACCATGAACGGCTGTGCAACCGCCAGGAGGCTCTGGGACGGATCAACGCTGGACGACAGGGTGACGAGGGTGGGGCCGATGCGGTAGCCGGTGCCGTCGGTGACCCGCTCGATGGCACCGACCCCCTCGAGGGTTCCGAGAAGCCTGGCGACCGTGCTTGTCGGCAGGTCGATCCGGCGGGCGAGTTCGGTGATTCCTGCCGGCTCCCCTGCCAACTCCTCAAGCAGCCCGAAGGCCCGTTCGATGCTCTGGACGGCTCGCACTCTTGCGCCTCGTATCTGGTCGTCGGAGAACCGACTATAGCGGGTTTCCCGCATTGTGGGAACCTGACCGTCCATGGTGGACCTCGATTGCCGCGATGAGTAGAGTTCCCGCATTGCAGGCCCTTCCCACCTGACGGGACCAGGCTCTGCAGAAGAACAGAAACATGGCCCGGTCACCGACCAGGCCACCGCAAGTCCCAATGGAGTGACGCACCATGACAGAAGACGAAACCACCGACGAGGAAATCGACCTGGCATCCCTGTCCGACGAGGGCCTTGTAACCCAGATGCACGACGACCTCTACGACGGCCTCGCAGACGAGATCGCCGAGGGCACCAACATCCTCCTCGGCCGCGGCTGGGGCCCCTCCAAGGTGCTGGACGAAGCCCTTGTCGAGGGAATGCGGATCGTAGGCATCGACTTCCGCGACGGAATCCTCTTCGTACCCGAGGTGCTGCTGTCGGCAAACGCCATGAAGGCCGGAATGGCGATACTGCGACCGCTGCTGGCTGAGACCGGAGCAGAACCGATCGGCAAGGTCGTCATCGGAACAGTCAAGGGCGACATCCACGACATCGGAAAGAACCTGGTAGGCATGATGCTCGAGGGCGCCGGCTTCGAGGTGATCGACCTCGGCATCAACACCGACGTCGAGGAATTCCTCGGAGCCCTCGACGAACACAAGCCCGACATCCTCGGCATGTCAGCCCTGTTGACCACCACGATGCCCTACATGAAGGTGGTCATCGACACACTCGAAGAAAAGAGCCTCCGCTCCGAGTACACGGTGATCGTCGGCGGAGCACCCCTGAACCTGGAGTTCGGCGAGGCCATCGGGGCCGACGCCTACTGCCGGGACGCGGCTGTCGCAGCAGAAACAGCCCAGCAACTCATCGCCGAGCGCCGCTCGGCAGCGGCCTAGGTGATGCCCCGCCAGACCGGGGCCACAGACGGACGGACCCTTGTCATCGCCTGCGGCGCGCTGGCACGGGAACTCCTCGAGGTGGTCAGGGCCAACGACCTCAACCAGATCGACGTGGAGTGTCTCCCCGCCTCGTTGCACAACACGCCTGACCTGATCCCGGATGCCGTGGAGGAACGGGTCACGTCGGCCAAGGATCGCTACGGTCGCGTGTTCGTCGGGTACGCCGACTGCGGAACCGGCGGGCGCCTCGACGCCGTCTGCGCCGAACTCGGGGTCGAACGCCTCCCTGGCGCCCACTGCTACGAGTTCTTCACAGGATCTGGACCCTTCAACGAGATCCAGGAGGCCGAGATAGGCACCTTCTACCTCACCGACTACCTCGTCAGGCACTTTGACCGAATCGTCATAGCCGGCCTGGGCCTCGACCGGTACCCGCAACTCCTCCCCGACTACTTCGGCCACTACACCAGGCTTCTCTACCTGGCCCAGACCGACGACCCCGCCCTCATCGAAAGAGGAAGGCTCGCCGCCGAACGCCTCGGACTCCGGTACGAGGTCCACCGCACCGGGTACGGCGAACTCGAGACGAGCGTCGTGCACCTGGGTGATCCGACTGTTGGCGACCCGACCTCCGGATCGACAGCATCACCGGCCAGGGTGGCCTGACCCGATGGCCTCCAGGCTCGTAACCATCTACTGGCGCGACATCCCGGCCCAGGTAACCGCCCAGGCTGGAAGACACCGGGAAAAGGCCCTGCTGGATGCGCGGTTCCAACACGCGATAGACCGTGCCGCAACCGTTGCAGGCCTGACCGAGACCGACGACTACGTTGCGGAATGGCGACGCGAGGCTGTTGAATGCGGCGCTGACATGGCAGCTGCCGTGGCCATCGAGGTCAGCCGGATAGACGAGGTATTCCCACCTGAGAGACTTGAGCTTCTCGTCTCGTCCGGCGGACTCGACAAAGAGACAATCGACACCTAGCGGGTTGACGCCCACGATGTCCGTAGGAGAACCCAGATGACCGACACCGTCTTGAGCTCAGCCACCCGTGAGGTGGCGATCGGCTTCGGCCGACCCTTTGTGATGATCGGGGAACGCATCAACCCGACCGGTCGGAAGCTGCTGGCCGAGGAGATGAAGAACGGAGACTTCAGCCGTGTCGAGGCCGATGCCGTTGCCCAGGTCGAGGCAGGGGCACAGATGCTCGACGTCAATGCAGGCATCCCACTCGCCGACGAGCCCGCACTCCTGGCCCGCGCCATCACCCTCGTCCAGTCGGTGACGGACGTACCGATCTCAATCGACTCGTCGATCATCGAGGCACTCGAGGCCGGGCTCGCCGCCTACGAAGGCAAACCGCTCGTCAACTCTGTCACCGGCGAGGACGAGGTTCTGGAGCGGGTGCTGCCACTGGTCGCAGAGCACGGTGCCGCCGTGGTGGCAATATCCAATGACGACACCGGCATCTCCGAGGACCCCGATGTGAGGTTCGAGGTTGCTGCCAAGATCGTCCACCGGGCAGCAGACCACGGCATCGCAGCCGCCGACGTAATCGTCGACCCACTGGTGATGCCGATCGGTGCCATGGGTACCGCCGGACAGCAGGTCTTCGCACTGGTGCGACGCCTACGCGAGGAACTGAAGGTGAACACCACCTGTGGGGCGTCCAACGTCAGCTTCGGCCTACCGAACCGCCATGCCGTGACCGGAACCTTTCTCTCCATGGCGATCGCCCACGGAATGACCTCGGCGATCATGAACCCCCTCCACGCCGAGGTGAAGACCGCGGTCAAGGCCGCCGACGTGCTTGCCGGACACGACACCGACTGCGCCACATGGATCCGCCTGAACCGTGACCCCAGCGCTGCTACCCGTGAACGCCGCGGTGGTCGCCGTCGCCCACCGGCCTGACCAGGACCCGATGGACTCCCCTGCTGACGACCACCTTGTGGTCTTCACGCCCTCGGGCCACAGGGGCCACGTACCCGACGACACCACGGTGCTTGACGCCGCCCGGAAGTTGGGAGTCGACCTTGACTCGGTATGTGGAGGTCGAGGGATCTGTGGGCGATGCCAGGTCGAGCCCACATTCGGCGAGTTCGCCAAGCACAACATTGCAGCCTCCGTGGAACACATCTCCTCCAGGGGCCCGGTCGAGCGCGACTACCGGGGACGCCGTCCACTTCTGGGAGACCTGCGTCTGGGCTGTGCCGCCAGGATCAGGGGAGACCTGGTAGTCGATGTCCCGTCTACGAGCCAGGTCCACCGCCAGGTCATCAGGAAAGAGGTCGACCTGGGCGACGTCCAACTCGACCCGGTTCTCGTACTCCGACTGGTCGAGGTGCCCGATGAGCGGGGGCGACCCGCCACATGGCTCATCGACTCGCTGACCGACCAGTGGGGGCTGGACCACATCGAGGTCGAGAGCCGAGCCGACGAGGAGTTGGGGGCAGTCCTCGCTTCCGGAGCCGACACGGTGACCGTGGCCGTTCGGGACGGAACTCGGGTTGTTGCAGCCTGGCCGGGCCTGCGCGACCGGGCTCTCGGTATTGCAGTCGACGTGGGCTCGACAACTATCGCCGGGCACCTCTGCGACCTGGCAACCGGCGAGGTTCTGGCCACCGGCGGCACCATGAACCCCCAGATCAGGTTCGGCGAGGACCTGATGAGCAGGGTCTCGTACGTGATGATGAACCCGGGAGGCGAGGTCGAGTTGACCTCAGCCGTCCGCGAGGCGCTCGACACGCTCGTGGCGGAACTGTGCGAAGCCGCCGACGCCACAAGAGGAGAACTGCTGGAGCTGGTGCTGGTCGGGAACCCGATCATGCACCACCTGTTCCTGGGATACGACCCGACCCCACTCGGGACGGCACCATTCACCCTCGCAACAGAGGAGGCCATGGACCTGTCGGCCTCCGACCTGGACCTCGACACCCATCCAGCCGCCCGAGCCCATGTGCTGCCGTGCATCGCCGGCCACGTCGGTGCAGACACCGCAGCCGTGATACTGGCCACGCGCCCCCAGGAACAGGCGGGAGTTCAGCTGGTCGTCGACGTCGGCACCAATGCCGAGATCGTCCTCTCCGGCAACGGTCGTGTCCTTGCAGCGTCGAGCCCGACCGGCCCGGCATTCGAGGGAGCGCAGATCAGCTCCGGCCAGAGAGCCACGCCGGGTGCAATCGAGCGGGTCAGGATCGATCCCGGGACTGGAGAACCACGCTTCAGGGTGATCGGGAGCGGGGTCTGGTCTGACGAACCGGGGTTTGAGCATGCCGTTGCCGACACGGGCGTAACCGGGATCTGCGGCTCCGGCATCATCGAGGTCGTAGCCGAACTGTGGCTTGCCGGGTTGATGGACTCTGACGGCGTCATCGGTGGCGCCGGTACAGGGACCTCTCCACGCATAGTCACCGACGGCCGCACGTACTCGTACGTTCTCCACGATCCTGGAACCCACGAGGGTCAGCAGATCCTCGTGACACAGAACGACATCCGCGCAATCCAGTTGGCGAAGGCGGCGTTGTACGCCGGTGTCCGGCTGCTCATGGACCATCTGGGTGTCGACCGGGTTGACCAGATAGGGCTGGCAGGGGCCTTTGGCAGCCACATCGACACGACCAGGGCAACCGTTCTGGGGCTGATTCCGGACTGTGATCCGGACAAGGTCGCCTCCGTGGGCAATGCCGCAGGAGCCGGTGCAGCGATGGCGCTCCTCTCCGGGACAGCGAGGGTCGAGATCCAGGACTCCGTGAGGCGAATCGAGAAGGTCGAGACCGCACTCGAGCCGTCATTTCAGGAACACTTCGTGGACGCCATGGCAATCCCCCACCGCACGGCCGACTACCCCGGTCTCTCGACGCGGATAGAGCTCCCGCCCCGCACCGGTACCTCAGCAGGAAGCGGTCGACGGGAGCACCGTCGCAGGAATCCGACACAGGACGGGGAGCAGCAATGAGCCAGGAACCAGTAGGCCGCCGAAGCGGCGGCCGGGCAGCCCGACAGACCCAGCGGTCCTCACCGTCGGTGGAGGTACAGCCGTACCTGACAAGAACGACCGCACCTGTGGAGATCGTCTCAGATGAGGGCCTTGAGCTGATCGAACACAATGCAGACACCATCCTCGAAGAGGTTGGAATCGACTTTCGCGACTACCCGCCGGCTCTTGCCCTGTTGAGCGAAGCAGGTGCCGATGTGGATGGTGAACGGGTCCGGTTCCCCCGCGGAATGTGCCGCGAGATCGTGACCGCCTCAGCACCCTCCACCTTCACGCATCATGCCAGGAACCCTTCCCGCAGCGTCCAGGTGGGTGGCGATGCCACGGTGTTCGTCCCCGCCTACGGGTCGCCGTTCGTGTTCGACATTGACGAAGGCCGCCGCTACGCGACCATCGAGGACTTCCGGAACTTCGTGAAATTGGCGTATACCAGCCCGCACATGCACCTCTCGGGCGGGACCGTGGTCGAGCCGGTCGACATCCCCGTGCCCGAGCGCCACCTTGACATGGTCTATGCCCACCTCAAGTTCAGCGACAAGCCGTTCATGGGGTCCGTGACTGCCGCCGAGCGCGCGCAGGACTCGATCGACCTGGCGAAGCTGGTGTTCGGCGACGACTTCGTTGCCGGAAACACCGTCATGACGAGCCTCATCAACGCCTCGTCGCCGATGGCCTGGGATGCCACGATGCTCGAGGCCGCGGAGGCCTACGCGCTCTCGATGCAGGCCACGATGATCAGCCCGTTCATTCTTGCCGGGGCAATGGCTCCGGTGACCGTTGCCGGAGTTGCGACCCAGACCCTGGCCGAGGCGCTGGCAGGAATGGCCTTCGTGCAACTGGTCAATCCGGGCGCGCCTGTCGTGTTCGGCTCGTTTGCCAGCTCCATGTCGATGCAGACCGGGGCGCCAACGTTCGGTACGCCCGAGCCTGCCCTTGTGCTGTACACAGTCGGTGCCCTCGCCCGCCGTCTGGGGGTGCCGTTCCGCTCCGGTGGCAACCTGTGTGCCTCAAAGGTGCCTGATGCCCAGGCCGCAGCGGAGAGCATGGCTACCTTCATTCCGGCACTCATGGGTGGTGTCAACTTCATGCTCCACTCGGCTGGTTGGCTGGAGGGTGGTCTGGCGATGGGTTACGAGAAGTTCGTAATCGACGCGGACCAGTGCGGGCTGGCAGGCAAGTTGGTGCAGGGCGTGGACCTGTCAGAGAACGGCCAGGCACTGGATGCCATCCGAGAGGTCGGCCCAGGCCAGCACTTCCTGGGGGCTGCCCACACCCTTGCCAACTTTGAGACCGCCTTCGCCCGCTCAGAGGTCGCCAACAATGATTCCTTCGAACAGTGGGAGGAGGAAGGCAGCCTGGATGCCGCACAGCGGGCGAACGTGATCTGGAAGCAGATGCTCTCCACCTACGAGGCACCGGCGCTCGACGAGGCGGTCGACGAGGCGATGTTGGACTTCATGGCCCGCCGGAGAGAGAGCCTCGAGGACGCAGCCGGTTAGCAGAACCCACCGGCTCCAGCTCAGCCAACACGATCCCGCATCGTGGGAGCCTGTCCCGAAGTGTGGGTATTAGGTGTCTACGAGAAGTAGGCTCCCGCCACCGCGAACACGCCTGACACAGAAGAGCGAGAGAACAATGACGTTCCCCTCCGACCTGGAGATAGCCCGCAGTGCCGACCTCCTGCCACTAGGCAAGGTTGCCGCCGATGCGGGAATCCCCGACGAGTTCATCGAGCCCCACGGCGACGGTGCGGCGAAGGTCAAGTTGGGTGCCATCGACGCCATGGCAGACCGGCCGAGGGCCAGATACGTGGTGGTGTCGGCAATCACGCCTACACCACTCGGCGAGGGCAAGACCACAACCACGGTCGGTCTCGGTCAGGGATTCTCACACATAGACAAGAGGGCCACGATCGCCATCCGGCAACCGTCGATGGGTCCGACCTTCGGCATCAAGGGCGGAGCCGCCGGAGGCGGGTACAGCCAGGTCGTTCCAATGGAACTGTTCAACCTGCACCTGACAGGTGACATGCACGCCGTCACGGCCGCCCACAACATGTGCTCGGCAATGCTCGACGCCCACCTGTTTCACGGCAACGACCTGAACCTGAACCCACACAGCATCACCTGGCGGCGGGTACTCGACATCAACGAGCGGGCGCTGCGCCACGTGGTCGTAGGCCTCGGTGGAAGGCTCGACGGCGTTCCCCGTGAGACCGGATTCGACATAACCGCCGCATCCGAGGTCATGGCAGCCCTGGCACTCTGCACGTCGCTCGCTGACCTGAGGGCCCGAATGGGCCGAATCGTCCTCGGCTATGACACGGGCGGTACCCCGGTGACAGCCGAGGACCTCCAGGTCGCCGGCGCCATGACGGTGATCCTGAAAGAGGCCATCAAGCCCAACCTGATGCAGACCCTCGAGGGCACACCGGCGCTGGTCCACTGTGGGCCGTTCGGAAACGTCGCCACCGGCAACTCATCGATCATCGCCGACCAGATCGGCATCCGAACCGGCGACTACCTCCTGACCGAGGCCGGCTTCGGCGCCGACATGGGCGCGGAACGGTTCTTCAACATCAAGTGCCGCATCTCGGGAATCGCACCCGATGCCGCCGTACTGGTCGCGACGGTACGCGGCCTCAAGGCACACTCCGGAAACCACCGGATCATCGCCGGCAAACCCCTGCCCGAGGCACTGCTGGCGGAAAACCCCGACGAGGTACATCAGGGTGGCGACAACCTGCGCAAACAACTGGAGAACATGGCGGTCCACGGGGTGTCGCCCGTGGTGGCCATCAACGCCTTCCCGGGCGACCACGACGGCGACATTGCCGCTATCCATGAGATAGCCGACGAGTACGGAGCCAGGGCGGCCGTGTCAACACACTTCGCCGACGGGGGTGCCGGCGCCGCAGACCTGGCGGCAGCAGTCGCCGAGGCATGTGAGGAGCCAAGCGAGTTCGCCGTCCTCTACCCCGATGAGATGCCGCTGCGAGACAAGATCCGGACCGTCGCAGACAAGATCTACGGAGCCGACGGAGTCGACTTCTCAGCCCAGGCCGACAAGCAGATCGACACCTACGAGGCCAACGGCTTTGGAGACCTGCCGGTATGCATCGCCAAGACGCACCTCTCGATCTCCTCGGATCCGGCACTCAAGGGTGCACCCACCGGATGGCGTCTACCGGTTCGGGAGGTTCGAGCCAGCATCGGCGCCGGCTTCATCTACCCGATCTGCGGAGACATGCGGACCATGCCAGGCCTCGGAAGGTCACCTGCCGCCGCCCGCATCGACATTGACGACAACGGCGAGATCGTGGGACTGAGTTGACGGCCACGGAGAACTCCGCCCCGGTACCGCCAGGTGACCGAAAGCGGCGGCGACCGCATCTGGCCAGGGGAGACCGTGACGTCCACAGGCGCCTGCTCGAGGGCATGACCTTCGAGTTGATCCCACTCAAGAACCTCGAGGACCAGATCCCCTTCATCCCGACCGGTTCGACGGTCTCGATGACCTGCTCCCCCGTCAGGACAGTCGAAGACACCCTCGACCCCTGCGAGCGGCTCGGAAACTACGGCTTCTCGACAATTCCCCACATCGCAGCCCGCATGGTCGAGGGTGAGGCCCACGTGGACCAGATCGTCGCCCGCATCACCGGGCTCGGGATAAGGCGGGTCTTCGTCATCGGTGGCGACGCCGAGCCGCACGGACCGTTCACAGACGCAGCCTCGTTCCTTCGATCGTTCCTGGCCAGGAAGCCGGACATCGACGTGGTCGGCATCGGCTCCTATCCCGACGGGCACGGCACAATCCCAGACGACGCCCTCATCTCCGCCCTGCTGGAGAAGCAGGAGATCATCACCGAGGCCGGCCTCGAGGGGTACATGTCGACCCAGATGTGCCTTGACCACCAGAAGATCGGGAGCTGGTTGGCAGAACGGCGCTCCGCCGGTGTAACCCTTCCCTGCCACCTCGGGGTACCAGGCGCGGTGGACCGCACGCGACTCCTCACCATCTCGCTGCGACTCGGCATAGGCCACTCGGCCCGCTACCTCAAGAAGAACCGCACATCGGTGATTCGGCTGCTCTCGCCGGGGGGCTACAACCCGAACAAGCTGATCACCCCCCTGTCAAAGAGGGCAGCCGAGCTGGGGATCACAGGCATCCACTGCTTCACGTTCAACGCCGTTGACACCACCGAGGACTGGCGCCAGAAGACCCTCGCAGACCTGAGGCGCTGACGAGCTGCTTCGGCGGCAGATGGCCGGATTCCCGAATGGGGCCTCTGGACATGCGTTGGGTGAGAATGGGTGCGCATGACCGACGCACCATCGTGGAACCCGCTCGACCCCGGCTTCCTCAGCGACCCCTACCCCCACTACGCGCGCCTGCGCGCCGAGGACCCGGTTCACCGCACGCCGCTCGGGCCGCTGATCGTCTCCCGCTACGACGACGCCTTCCAGGTCCTGCGCGACCCAACGACCTCCGTGAGGCGCTCCAACCGCCCCGAGGACATTCCCGAATACATGGAGCCGCTGGAAAAGCGGCGCATGGAGAGGGCACCATCGATCCTGGGGTTGGACCCGCCGGACCACACCAGGCTCCGCAAGTTGGTCCAGCGCACGTTCACGCCCCGCTCGATCAGCAACATGAGGGCCCAGACCGAAACCATCGTCGAATCCCTACTGGACGACCTGGCGGCCTGCGACACGATTGACCTGATCGCCGACTACGCATTCGTGGTTCCTTTCACCGTCATCCACACGATGCTGGGTCTCCCAGAGGCTGACACCGCCAAGGTGAGGGAGTGGTCCGGGGCCCTGACCCAGACCCTCGAACCCTTCCTCACCCCCGACCAGGTGACAGCGGCGGTTGACGCCGGCCACAGGATGGACGCCTACCTGACCGACGCAATCGAATGGAAGCGCCGAGAGCCGGCCGACGACCTGCTCACCGGGCTGATCCAGGTAGAGGCGGAAGGCGACCGCCTCGACAGCGACGAACTCCTCTCAATGGTCGGCCTGTTGTTCGTAGCCGGCCACGAAACAACCGTGAACCTGATCGGCAACGGGACCAACGCCCTGCTCAGCCACCCCGACCAGGTGGAGTTGGTACGCACCGGACAGGTCGACGACGAGAACATGACCGAGGAACTACTGCGCTATGACAGCCCGGTACAGACCTCGGGCAGACATCTCACACAGGACACCGTGATCGGCGGCATCGAGGTGGCAGCCGACGAGTGGGTCCTCACAGCCCTCGGAAGCGCCAACCGGGACGAGTCCTTCTGGGGCGACACCGCCTCAGATCTGGACCTGACCCGCGACGGAGCGGCGCGGCACCTCTCGTTCGGGAGCGGGGTACACCACTGCCTGGGCGCCGCTCTGGCACGGATGGAAGGCGAGATCGCCATCTCCCGACTCGTCCGGAGATTCCCCGAACTGTCCGTTGTCGAAGAACCGACGATCAACGCCCGGATAATCCTGAGGGGGCGCGGCACCTTTCCGGTCAACCTCGGCGCACCTTCCTGACCGACTGCCCGGCTAGCGGGCGACCAGGCCACGCACCTGGTCACGTGACGGACACGCCACAGCGCAGAACACAGCGCCGGCGAGCAGCGTCACCGCCATGAACGTCCACGCCCGGTCGAACGCAACCAGGAAACCCCGGTCGGTACCCGCCTGGAACACCGCTATCGCAATCGCCACACCGCTGGCAAAGCCGACCTGTGAGGTTGTACGGAGCGTTGCACTCGCTGTGGCATAGCGGGGGGCCGGCACCTCCTTGAGGCCCAGCGAGGCAAAGGTGGCAAACGAACAGGCCACACCGACCCCGAGGAGGAGAGACGCCGGCAACATGGTCCCCAGGTAGTTTGACTCCATCCCCACCCTCGTCAACAGGAGCAGTGGCGAAGCCGCTGCAGAGAGGCTACCGACGACCAGGAGGTTCCTGTGGCCCACCCGATCCGCAACCGAACCCACGGGACCACCGAGGAGCGCCGCCAGTGCAGGACCGGGAACCACCCCGAAGCCGGCGGCCAGGGCCGACCAACCCCACAGTTCCTGGAGCAACAGGGTGTTGAACAGAACTACGGCGATGAACGCCGTCCCGAAGAAGACCTGNCCNGTGGCAGCNGACCAGAAGGACCGGAACCTGAACAGGTCGAGNTCCAGAAGCGGGCGCGGNTGGACCATCGANCGGTAGACGAGGGCCACTACAAGGACCAGACCGACTGCNGCTGTGAAAAGCGTCAGGCCGGACCNGTANCCCCAGTCNCCCCCCTGGACCACGGCCAANAGNAGNANCGCCACCCCCAGTGTCCCGGCNGGCACNCCGAGNAGGTCAAAGCGNCCNNTTGCCTCCGGGTCCCTCGACTCGTGGACGAATCGGGGCGCCAGGACGAGAACCAGCAACCCGATCGGAACGTTCACGAGGAACACCCACCGCCAGGAGAGGGTGTCGAGCAGAACCGCCCCGAAGGACGGCCCGATCGCCGCACCCAGGGCGGCCGACGCCCCCCAGACCCCTATGACCGTCGAGTGGCGCTCCTGTGGGAACTCTGGAAGGAGCATCGACAGC
>NZBE01000016.1 GCA_002687745.1 Acidimicrobiaceae bacterium
CCCCTGCGGGGACTTGTCACGGCCCACAAGGACCTCCTCGACACTGCCGACATGGTGACCACCTACGGAAGCACGGTGTATGCCGATCACATACCCACGGTGAACAACCCTCTGGTTGATGTGCTCGCCTCAGCCGGCGTCGTCGTGATAGGAAAGACCAATACCCCCGAGTTCGGGGCCGGATCCCACACATTCAACAGTGTTCACGGCGTGACCCGGAACCCCTGGGACCCCGCCCGGAGCGCAGGCGGGTCGAGTGGCGGAGCTGCGGCGGCCCTTGCATGCGGCTCACTCTGTGTTGCCGACGGTTCCGATCTCGGTGGGTCCATCCGCAATCCAGCATCGTTTTGCGGGATCGTCGGGTTCAGGCCGTCTTCCGGCACTGTTCCGGGCACAACTAGCGCAGACCACAGGATCACCATGCCCAGCAACGGGCCAATGGGGCGCTGCGTCTCCGACGTGAGGATCCTGTTGACCGCAATGACCGGAGGGTCGGCCATGTCCCCTCGGGTTGAGACTCCCCGCGTTCTCTTCTCGGTCGACCATGGCGATCTGCCTGTTGCCCCTGCTGTCGCCCGGCTGGTTGAACAGGCAGCGCGGCAACTCGAGGCAGCCGGGTGGCGTATCGAGTCGGGCGACCTTCCGCTTCCCAGCGTTGACCGATGCTTTGAGACACTGCGCTCGCTGGCCTACTTCCTGATGCTTCCAGGCCTCCTTGAGGACTCCCGGGTCAAGGAGACAGTCAGGTTCGAGATTGCGCGGGGCATGGCGCTTGGCGAGGACGAGATCAGGACCGCCGTAGCTGACGAGATACTGATTCGGACCGCCTTTGACAACCTGTTCGAATCGGTCGACTTGGTCCTCACACCGACCAGCCAGGTTCCACCATTCCCAGTCGGCGATGAGTGGNTGGCAGATGTCAACGGCGTGGGGCTCGCGATCTACACGGACTGGATGCGATCCTGCTCACGCNTGACCGTGCCCGGAGGGCCGTCCATCTCCCTTCCAGCGGGTTTCACCGACAAAGGCCTGCCGATAGGCATCCAACTGTCGGGACAGNGGGGTGCCGATGCCTACCTGCTGGCCGCCGCCGAACTGGCAGAGGCCGTCCTCGGAACCGCACCACGCCCACCGATCGACGTGCTCTCTGGTTTTGATCCCGCTGGGCTCCCGCCGGGCCCCATCACGTGAGCCCGATGGCACACGGGTATGCGTTGTAGGACGCACCCGCCGGACCTAGATTGCGCGCGGCGAGGTCGCCAGATTGCGAACTTCCGGACCTAGAGGTGAGTCAGATGTCAGCAGAATCAGAACCTCTAAGGGTCTGGCAGACCGTCGTGCCACCNGACTGGATCGACTACAACGGCCACCTGACGG
This sequence comes from Acidimicrobiaceae bacterium, assembly GCA_002687745.1. Taxonomy (GTDB): domain Bacteria; phylum Actinomycetota; class Acidimicrobiia; order Acidimicrobiales; family MedAcidi-G1; genus UBA3125. The sequence continues at coordinate 1,378 of NZBE01000016.1, forward strand.
AGGGCTTCTACGGTGTGGCCTTTGGTGCCGCCTCGGACGAGGCGCTCATCCACCTCGGCTTCGGCGAGGATTACCGGAGCCTCCACGGGACCTTCTACACCGTCGAGGCCCACATCCGCTTCCTCCGGGAGGTCCATGAGGGNGCCTCCATTTCGGCAGACACCTATGTGCTCGGTGCCGACTCAAGGAGACTCCACCTGCACCACGACCTGCTGGTCGATGGTCATCGTGACCCTGCTGCCACCCAGGAGGCGATGCTCCTGCATGTCTTCCAATTGCCCGACGGTGGGTCTCCCCGCGCATCCCCGATGGTCGAGCCGGTCCTGGGGCGTGCGCTGGCCGTTGCCGACGCCCACGCTGACGTCGTCTTCCCGGACCATGCAGGCAGAGGCGTCCGGAACCTGCGTTGAGCAGGACCACCACCGACAAGAGCACCCCTTCTGCCCTCGTAGGCATCTGGGCCCTGTTCCTGGGCTTTGCCTTCCTACAGGTCGGCAACGGCCTGCAGCGGATTCTCCTGCCGATCCGAGCCGAGTCGGAGGGCTTCAGCGCCGGCGCAATGGGTGCCGTCATGGCATTCCACTTCGCCGGATACCTGGCCGGGGCCAAGGTGATAACCCGGGTACTCAACTCCGTCGGACACATCCGGGTCTTTGCCGCCCTGGCCTCGCTGGCCTCCACAGCGGTACTTCTCAATGCTGTTCTGGTCCTTCCTGTGGCATGGAGCGTCATCTACTTCGTGGGCGGAATCTGCAACGCCGGTGTGTTCGTGGTGCTCGAGAGTTGGCTGAACGACAAGGCAACCAANGAGACCCGGGGGCAGATTCTCGGCATCTACATGATGATCATGATGGCCGGNACTGCCGGTGGCCAGATGCTCGTCAACCTCGCCCCACCTGANGGCTTCCAGNTGTTCGTGCTCTCCTCGGTCCTCATTTCGNTTGCGGTCATCCCCGTGACCCTCTCNGNNGGNNNTNCNGCACCGNTGCCNAGCANCGAGNCGATGCNGGTGAGNGANCTNTACCAGACCATCCCNTCAGCCGTCGTCGGAATCGTTCTCTGCTCNTTNGTCCAGTCNGCNTCCACGAGCATGGCTGCNGTNTTCGGTACCNCTGCCGGCCTCAGCANCCNGCGCATCNCNCTGTTNACCTCNGCNGCNGTTGTCGGNGCNGTNCTCCTGCAGATGCCGCTNGGNCNNCTGTCTGACCGCNANCCCCGNNGGGCNGTGATNCTNGTNGTGGCNTCGATTGCNCTNGGNCTGGCGCTCGTCGGAGCCNTCATCCCNCCGACCAGCATTCTCNTNATCCCGNTGAACCTGGCCTTTGGNGCCTTNGTNTTNCCCNTGTACGGCCAGTTCGTGGCCCTNGCAAACGACTGGATTGCNCCNCAGAAGNGNGTTGCGGCCGCCTCTGCCCTGNTNCTNGCNTCNAGCNCCGGTGCNGTGGCNGCNCCCNTNANCCTNGGNNCGGCNATNGAACTGTTCGGATCTGGCGCTTACTACCTGTCTCTTGCTGCCGTGCTGGCCGTGCTTGCCTTCTACCTCGCCTACCGCAGCCGGGTACGCGATGCCGTGCCTCTGGACCGGCAGTCGACCTTCCAGCCGGTTCTCGCCAGGTCGGGGGCAATCGCCCACTCTGTCAGCAGGTGGGTGAGGCATCCCCTTGCAGAATGGAATCGCGACGCCCCCACCCGGAAGGGAGATACCTGATCATCCGCCTGTTGACCGGAAGATCACCAGGATGGCGCGCTCGTCCGCGTTCTCTCCAGCCTCAAAGATGGGTACCCGCCGTATTTCCGGTTCGCTGATTCGCCCAGAGTCCCAGTCCCGCCGGAATCTCCCGCTGAACCCNAGCTTCTCGTAGTGATCGGAGTTGATTCCGACAACGAACAGGGCGCCGTCTGCAGCGACCCGGTATAGCTCGTCAAACGCCCCGGGTCCGACGTGTCCGTGGGTNAACGTTCCGGCGCTCACAATTGCGTCATAGGCCCCGTCGGGCAGGGCGAGGCCCGCCGTGAGGTCACCCACGATCAGGTTTCGGTAGATTGGCCGACCCTCGGGGTCGGTCTTGAGGCCTGCCTCGTCGAGCATCTCCGGTGAGAGATCGAGGCCGTCAGGCTGGTGGCCTCCGAGTGCCCGCAACCCAACCCCGACCAGACCGGTTCCGCAGCCGATGTCGAGCACACGCCTGATAGCGCTCTCAGCGTTCTCCATGAACGCTGCCGCAACCTGGAACGGGTATATGTACCCGTTGTCTGAAACGAAGCCGGTCTCGTAGGTGGAGGCCCATTGTCGGTAGAGCCTCCGATTGTCCTCAGGTGTGCTGACCGAGTAGGCCTCGTCAAGCCCGATTTCAGGCGGTTCCACCGGACCGGTATCAGACATCTGCGTCATCCAGCGCCGCCGAACCAGCGTCGAACGCCGTGAGGCCGTCAGATCCGAGGATCGTCTCTATGGCGCTTCTGACTCCCCTGTCGGCCGTGACGGTCTCGGGCCGATGGAGCATCGACAGCATCGTGCGCCGCCTCAACAGGTCATCGGGTCGGACGATCCGCTCATGACGGCCCATCACCATCACCTCGGCCATGCTGAGCGTGTCCAGATCGCCGAGCGGGCCTCCCAGGGCAGGGTCACCGCGCACCAGGTCCAGGACCTCGTCCATGCGCCTTCCGTGGCGGCGCCAGATGAGCGCAGCGGCATCGGGTGCGATGCCCAGCCCGGCAGCCCGCGAAATGCACGACCGGCGATCCTCCTGTGATGGTTCGCCGAACCACCTCTGGGCAGGTGGCATCGGTCGCAGCCCACAGAGGCGAACGGCATCTACAACCTCGGCGCCGACGTTCAGGCAGTCTGAGAGCTTGCCACCTAGAATGGAGACGACGCCTCGCCCATCGTCGGTCTCGACTGCATGGCGTCGCGACAGTTCCGTCCAGTCTCTGCGTCGTCCTGATCCACCTGGAGGCACCACGAGGGCTCTGACTCCGCACCTCTCTGAGATGATGTCGGATGCGTCAAGGTTCCTGTCGAGGTTGAGCCTCCGGCTCACCTGTCCGAGCAGAAACAACCGGTCCTCATCGGTGACCGACACCTCGGGATCATCAACCGGAGTGTCGGTCGTGCCGATCACAGAACGGTCCCCCATCGGCAGAACATAGAAGAGACGCCTGGCATCATCGAAAAAGGCCAGGATGCGACCCGAATCGGTCACCCGGGGCACGGTGAGGTGCACGCCCTTCGAGTAGACAAGACGGCTCTGCGTGGTCGAAAGCGTGAGAGAACCAATGGTGGGAACGCGCGGCCCGGCTGCGTTCACGAGGACCCGTGCAGTGGTCTCCATTGCTGATCCGGTCACCTGATCCCTGAGCGTCAGGCTCCAGATGTCGGAGTTGTACTCGGCCTCCTCCAGTTCCAGGTAGTTGGCCACGACAGCACCATGCTGCTCGGCAGCGATGACGAACTCGGAGACGAACCGTGCGTCGTTGTCGGCCAGCAGGTAGTCGGAATACTCGATTCCTCCCCTGATCCGGCTGGCTTCGACGGCCGGCTCCAGTCGGTGGATTGTCGACCGACTCCTGTGACGGGGGCGTCTGGTGTGGAGGCGGCCAAGAGCCCAGTAGGCATTGGCTCCCAGGGCGGCGAACCACGGGGCGAATGGTGCTCCATGCTGAAGAACCGCCATGAACCGGGTCTCGAGGATCCGTGTCGGGTAGGCAGCTGCAAGACGGTTACGGGAGCGGCAGAGCCCGGCGACGAGGCGAAGGTCGTAGCTCTCCAGGTACTTGAACCCGCCCCAGATCATGTTGGAGGATTCCTGGCTTGTGCCCGACGCGAAGTCACTGGCCTCAACGAGGCCGACCTTCAGGCCGTGTGCGGCCAGGGAGAGCGCCGACACGGCGCCGTTGATTCCCCCACCAACCACAAGCACGTCGAATCTGGTGCCCGACAGCCTCTCGAGAGAGGCCGCTCTCGACAGTGGTTCGCCGCGGCGGTGGGGTTTGTCCAGGTACACACCATGTTTCTAGCGGCACATCGGGCCGGAGGTGGGCCAGCAGGGCACCTGCGACTACGGTCGATCTGATGCACCCGCCCGGGATGAAGGAGAGGCCATGCCGTTCGCAGAGGTAAACAGCCAGACCATCCACTACGTGGACTCGGGTGGCGACGGACCCGTCATCCTGCTCAGCCACGGATTCTCCATGGGCCATGAGATGTGGGCACCACAGCTTGAGCCCCTTGCTGAGGCCGGCTGGCGTGTCGTTACCTACGACGAGAGGGGCTGGGGTCAGACTGAATACACCGAGCCGTTCACCTACTGGGACCTTGCCGACGATGCCCTGGCTCTGCTGGACCACCTCGGCATCTACTCTGCCGTCCTCGGTGGCATGTCGCAGGGTGGCTTCCTGACGGTCAGGGCGGCGCTCACGGCCCCTGAGAGGGTGCGCGCCATGGTCATTGTCGACAGCGATGCAACCGCCCTGAACGACGAGGAGCGTGCCCAGTTCCAGGGCCTCTTCGACGCTGCCCTTGCCGATGGCCTGGCGGGTCCGGTCGGAGACATCCTCGCTGCAGTGCTGTTTGCCCCCGGCTTCGATGCGACCATCTGGCGGGCAAAGTGGAATGCCAGGCCTGCTTCGACCTGGTTGGCCGCCAAGGAGTGCCTGTTCGAGCGCGACGCTACCGACGACCGCCTGGGGGAGATCACGTGTCCTGCGATCGTGTTCCATGGCGAGCTGGACGCCGCCATACCGCTCGAACGTGGCCGGGCGATGGCTGACGGGTTCGCTGGAGCCACGACCTTTGTCCCGGTGCCGGGTGCGGGGCACTCGAGCAACCTCGAGAACCCAGCGGTTGTCAACTCCGCCCTGTTGGAGTTCCTGGGCAGCCTGGGCTGACAAAGCTGGGGCGCTCAGTTCTCCGAAGGTAGAAACACCTGCCTGAAGGCGGTGATGGAGGAGGATTCGAACAAACCGGCAATGGCATAGGGGTCGCCCCTGCGAAATCGACTACTTCCACACGGGACGGAAGGTCGATCACCATCAGGGGGCCGCATATCTCACCGTCGGAGTCGAGCAGGGGTCCGGCGAAGTGCATCTCGTAGGCGGCAAGGTACCCGAGGTGGCGTGCACGGGTTTCTGCACGGAGGTTGCCTGCATCAGGCCGATCGACGTCGTAGATGACGAAGTTGCACGAAACCTTCCGCTTCGAATGGCCTCAGTCTTCCGTGGCCCAGAGTCGTGCAGTGTCAAGACCTGTCGGCTTCACGCTACCGGTCGCCTCGGCCCGCTCAGTTCGCCAACAGGCGCTCCAGGCGCGTGGTGAAGTCGCTCGGTGGGTCTGCAAGCTCTAGCACCTTGTTCCTGGAACGCTCCCCTCCCACGATCGTCAGAGAGCGCCGGGGAACCCCCAGGGCATCTGCCAGGGCCTTGATGACCGCCAGGTTTGCCTTCCCATCCATCGCTGGAGCATCTACGGCTACGAGGAGGACCCCGTCTGGCCCCCAGGTGCCACCCACATGCCCGCTGCGGGCCCGCGGCCTTATTCGCGCCTGGAACCGGAAGGCATCCGCTGGAGGCACCTACTTCCCCTCAGCATCCGGGAGCAGCATCGCCAACTGGCGTGACCTGGCAAACAGGGATGCCTTGGAATCCCAGAGGGTTCCCGATTCGATCATCCGACCATCGTGGAGGTCCTCGGTTACGAACCTGCCACACACCCAGCCGGGCGCCGGCCTCTGGCGGACATGGACAGTCAGTTCGATTGTCGGTACCCAGCCGATCCGGCCGAGCAGGCCGAAGATGGGAGGTGGAAAGGCATCGGCGAACAGGACCGCTGAAAGGGTGTCGGGCTCACGGCCGTCGGCGAACCTGACCCAGCCAATGGTCTCGGCCTTCTTCAGGGCAGTTGCCGTCGCATAGTCGGGGTGTACCCGCGTGTTGACACGGCTCTTGATGTGCATTTCGACACCCTGTTCCAGTCGGGAACGGTCCACACAGTCTTCCGGAAGCGGTATGTCGGGCATGGCCTCTGTAACGACATGGCCGTGACCTGATCCTCTGTCAAGGTCACCAAATGCTGCGAGGACCTCCAGGCGGACTCTGCCGCCCTGGCTCAAGCTGGCCCTGGCCGTCGTGACACTGCGTCCCGTCCGGAGTAGCGATGCGGTCAGATCAGCGTCGGCGTCACCCATTCCGGGTCGAAGGAAGTGGGCTGTCACCGAGATCGGGTCGGGGTGGGAACAGAGCTGTCTCACGGGCTGCAGGGCCGCCGCCACCAGGTACCCGCCGTTCGGGTTGTCGCCAATGTTCCAACGGTCCGTGAGGTGGGCCTTCCAGTGACCCTCTCCGTTCGGTACTGCGGCGGTCTCAATATCGAACTGGAAGGTCACTGGACCACCAACGGACTGGCAGCACCTGTGGCATCGCAGAAGCCACCGCCTGTGCAGAACCCATGCTTGATCACCGTATTGCACCTGTCCCCATTGAGTAGATCAACCTTGTCGCCGAGACCCCCGGTCTCCTGACTGGTGGCACGCGGCGCGGCCCCTCCAGAACACGAGCCTGCCCGCTCCACACGGGTTCTGCCAATGCTGTGAGGAGTATCAGCGTCCCTCCCCTGCAGCTTCCCTGCGACGGACGGCTCCGTACCGGCAGCCATTGTGGAATGGACAACCCTGGCTACTGCGCCCTGGGGGACGCCTGTCTGGGTATTGGTGGACATACTTTCCATGACCGGATCCGGGAAGATCCAGAAGCTCGTGCTCAGGGACATGTGGTTGGCCGGCGAGTTCTCCTGAAGCCCGGTCACTCGATCACCGGCAGGTCTCGTGGCGCCCTGCGAGAGAGCAACTCGGGGCCATCGCTGCGGACAACCACGTTCTCCTCGTGGAGCATAAGCTTGCCGGACTCCCAGGTGAGGCCCGGCTCAAGTGTCAACACCATGCCCTCCACGATCTCGGTCTTGTCGTCAGCGGTGTGCGATGGCCACTCTGTCACCTGCATTCCGAGTCCGTGGCCGAGGCGGCCAACGGAGTTGCCCAACGAACCTCCCTCTGTGAGGACATCGGCCATGGCCGCCCAGATGTCACTGGTGGTCGCCCCGGGGCGCATGACCCCGAGGCCCGCCTCGGTGGCCTCCCAGACGGTCCGGTAGGCCCGAGCAGCAGCAGGGGCAACCTCTCCGAATGCGTAGTAGCGGTCGAAGTCGCTTGAGTAGCCGTCGAACATGGAACCGGTGTCGAACATGAGCAGGTCACCGTGTTCGATCACCCGGTCGTCAGGTTGCTTGATCACATCTGAGAACCCGGGTCCGGTGGCTCCCACCAGATAGGGCACGGCATCTGCCCCACGTTGCAGGAGGTCGACCCTGAAAGCCGTGAACGCCTCTCTCTCGTTCATTCCAACGTGTACGAGGTTGGGAAGCGCATCGAAGGCGTCGGAGACGATCCTGCAGATGTGGGCGACCTTGGCGATCTCCGCCTCGGACTTGACCATGCGCAGCGAACGCACGATGTCGGTGGCATCCACGAAGCCAATGTCTCCAAGGCTCGCCTTCAGGGCGGTGAAGTCGTTCAGGGGCATCCTCAGGTGTGTTTCATGGCCCATCGGGAGGCCGATCGTGCCATCCGGGCCAACCAGATCCCTGAGGCTCTGTGAGAGCAGTGACAGGCCGTCATCGTCGGGCTGTGGGGCCGGCCAGGTACGGATGTCGTCGACCCAGGTTCCAGACATGGTGGCTTCACCGATGCCGGGAATGACCGCAATCGGCTTCCCCGTCTGGGGTACCAGCACGAACCAGGGGCGGGTGGGGCTCTGCCAGAAGGGCGTGAAGAAGCCCGTGAAGTACCTGACCTCCGGCTCGGTGCAGACCATCAGGCAGGCAATGGCCCTGTCGGCCATCATTGCCTGCGCTGTCTCGGTGCGGCGCCTGTACTCGGATTCGGGAAAGCCACGTGGTGGTGGCTGCCCGGTCAACCGCCGCCCCGATCGATCCCGAGGGTGAAGAGGCGCCCCATGCCCGGAAGCTTGTCGTCAATCCCTGCAAGCCTCAACAGGTGCCATGCGAGTGCCAGGTTGCTGGACACCACCGGCTTGTCCAGACGGTTCTCGATAGTGGATACGACCCCGAATGTTCTGAGGCTTGTACAGGAGACGAACACCGCCTCGCATCCGGCGACCTCTCCCACTGAAGCAGCGCCGGCCGCTACGACCTCCTCGGTGATCCTTGCGACTACATGGTCGTCGGGCTCGAGAAAGGAGCCGACAGCCACCACCTCAAGACCTAGCGATTCGAAGTGCTCGACTATTCGATTCGTTACGTCGGCCGTGTAGGGCGTCAGCACGCTAATGCGCCTGACACCGAGAGCCTCAAACGCTGCGGCTGCGGCCGAGATGGGGTTGCTGCACGGAACACCTGGATGGGCAGAGGTGAGGGCTTCCCTGACGCCGTGCTCTCCAATCAGCGTGGCGGCTGACGTGCAGCCGTACCCGATTGCATCCAGTTGAAGCTCAACAGGTAGTAGGGCTGCAGCCACGGGCAGCCTCTCCTCCATCGCCGTAAGCGAGTCCGGCGTGATGGTGGCGTCGTTGGCTATGCGCGACACGTAGTGAACGACCCCTTCAACGTCGAGCATCCGAAACTCGGCCTCGAGCGTGTGATCGGACTCCAGCACGACCAGGCCGAGTCGGGCGCGTCTGCCGATGCCGCTGTCAGTGGTGAACTCGAGTTGGAGAAGGTCGACGTGGCTCACATGTCCACCGTATGCCGCTCCTGTTGGTTGAAGAAGGAGGCTCCCGTCGGGACCTCCGGGTACTCCATGTTGGACTCGCTGCAGCGAACGCGGTTGGTCGCCTCTCCCCTCAGAACCTCGCCCTCGTGGACAGATGGCACGTGGCTGACCTGCAGCGGTCGGCAGTCCTCGGCCCTGTATGCACAGATGAAGAGCGTCCGGGGCCTGTCGGAGAGGTTCGGTGCCGAGCCGTGCAACGTTCGGCCGTGCATCAGGCAGGCTGAGCCGGCGGGCCCCAGGCATGACACCAGATGATCCTTTGCCTTCCCGACAACTGACTCCGAGACTGCGCCTGTGAAGAGGCCTTCATGCCAGTGCTCGTAGAGGGGCCCCAGGTGACTCCCGGGTAGCACCTCGAGAGGGCCGTTCTGCATTGTCACCTCGTCGATGAAGTAGAGCACGGTGATCATGTCGTCGTTGCTGTGGGGCTCAAAGAGGAAGTCCTGGTGGAACTTCACCTCGGTGCCGGCGCCAGGAAGCTTGGAGTTGACCTTGGTGTGGTTCAAGGCGACGTTCGGGCCTATGAGTTGCGCCGCTGCGTCAACGGCAATGCTGGATCGCATGACGTCCAGGTAGGCCTCGGACAGTTCTGTCGGCGAGGCAATCCGCCTGAGGGCTGGTGCCTCGGCGCTGTGACCCGGCTCCACATCGAAGCGGGGCCTGCCGTCCAGAGTGCTGCCGAACGGCTCCGCATGGGAACGGCTCTCGTCAAGCCAGGTGTTGAACTGTGATGACAGGGCCGCCAGCTTCTCTGCCGGTACAGCGTCTTCCAGGAACAGGTAGCCGTCTATCCAGAAGGCGTCAATTTCCTCTCTGTTCAGAACCTCCACGGAGCACCCCCCTCAGTGACACTTCGATCGTGTCAACAGCGGCGGCAGGCTACCTGTCCCCCGCTTCCGCAGACAAGAGCAGCCGCCACTTACGTCCCAAGGGCCTGATCCAGGTCGGAGATGATGTCGGCGGCGTCCTCCAGTCCGACGGAGATCCGAATGAGGCCATCGGTGATGCCGGAGGCAGCACGCTCCTCGGGAGGAACGACAGCATGGGTCATGGACGCAGGGTGTTCGATCAGGGTGTCGACGTTCCCGAGGCTGACCGCCAGCGAGCACAGCTCCAGCCGCTCGAGAAACCTGGCGGCAGCCTCGTATGAGCCCAGGTCGAATGCGATCAGCGCACCGAAGCCGTCCATCTGCCGGCCCGCCAACTCATGTTGGGGATGGCTCTTCAGGCCCGGATAGGCGGTCGCAGCAACCGCCGGGTGCTCCTCCAGGAACCCTGCGACATCCATACCGTTAGCACAGTGCTGGCGCATACGCAGAGGAAGTGTCTTGAGGCCCACGTTGGTCAACCAGCAATCGAACGGGCTGGGAACTCCGCCAGTGAAGCGGATAAGCGAGGCAATCTCGTCGGCCATCAGGACCTCGTCGGAGCTGACTACGGCTCCGCCGATCACGGTTCCGTGCCCGTTGACGAACTTTGTGGTGCTGTGAACCACCACGTCAGCGCCCATGCCGAGGGGTCGTTGCAGGACGGGTGTTGCGAACGTGTTGTCCACGATCACCTTTGCTCCTGCCCGGTGGGCAATCTCAGCCGTCGCAGCAATGTCGATGACCGACATCGTCGGGTTGGCTGGTGTCTCCAGGTAGACGGCCGTGGTCTCGGGGTGCTGTTTCAATTCATTTCGGAGCACCTCCGGCTCAAGGCCCGCAACCCGGGAGTTGCTCACCCCGAACCCTGTCAACACGTCTGAGATGAGATGGTCGGCTGAGCCGTACAGAACCTGCTGGGTGATGATGTGGTCGCCTGTCTTGGCGGTTCCCATTAGCGCCGCGGTGATAGCCGCCATTCCAGAGGCGAAAATCTCGGCCGAGATCCCCTCGGTTCCCCCGCCCTCGAGGGCGGCCAACTTTGCAGCCAGGGCCGTCCTTCCCGGATTTCCTCCACGTGAGTACATATACGAATCGGACTCCCCCGCGGCCCGGGCTTCGACGGCGGCCATGTCGGGGAATGTGAAGGTGGATGTCTGGTAGATGGGCGCAATGTGGGCACCGGAGATATCATGGGCCTCTCCGGCGTGAATTGCCTCAGTCGCCATCTCTCGTCTGGTCTGCTTGCGCATCATGGATGCTCCTTACCAGCCCTGTAGCCCGCTCCCAATGAGGTGTTCTGCGAGTCCTCGTTGGTCAACTACTCGGAACCAGCCGTTCAATGACCTCCGCTGCCGTATAGGAAGTCTCGCCCGGTTGCAGGAACCGCTCCACCCCCGCCACCATGTCACCAGACGTAATAAGCGCCTTCTCGGTGGCCCCTCCGCGCTGCACCTGTCCGAGCCCCACGTTGGCCAGGAGGGCATTGCAGAGGCATTTCCGGCCGATTGCATCGTCGTCATTTCCTCCCTTTCGGACATAGTCCTCCACAGGCTCGGCCGGACACCTCCAGCCCAGCCGTCCGTCATCCTTCTGGTAGGCGGTACGCAGGTATCCGAGTTCACACCGTTCCCGCTGCCTCTCGGCGTAGACGCCCGGGTCAGACAGGGTCCCCTCTAGGTCGGTCACCTTGAATGGATAGCCTGAGGGCGAGGCGACCGGATCGGTGTACACGGTCGCGGTGCCGTTGCTGCTCAGTTCCAGGACCCTGCGCTTCACATCGGAGTCAAACCCTGACTCTTCACAGAAGGCGAAGGGAGTTCCCACCTGGACACCGGTGGCTCCCAACTCCAGTGCCTCACGGACCTGATCGGCGTCGTCGTAGCCTCCCGCCAACCAGAAGGGCAGACCCAGGTCCCTTATGGCAGCCATGTCAGGAACGTCCCGCTCCCCATAGACCGGTTCGCCCGCTTCGCTGAGTTGCAGCCTTCCCCGGGGTGGGGCGTTGTGGCCACCGGCCACAGGTGCCTCGATTATGAAGCCGTCGGCGGGAACGTCAATCTTGGTTGCCAGCATCGTGGCCAGGATGTGGGAAGAGACGATCGCAAGAAACATGGGTCGCTCCAGAGTTGGAGCAGCACCGTGCATTGCTTCTTCCGGATCAAAGCGGCATTCATGGTGGTCGTCACCTGACGCCCCCTTGACGTCGAGGCGCATATCCACTGGCAGTCCATCAGCCAACCGGTCGAGAAGTCCCGGCAGGGCTCTGGGTATCCCGGCCCCCACGAGCACGTAGTCAACGCCGGCAAGCATCGAGCCGTAGATCGACGCCAGGAGGGGTGCCTGGATCTTCTCCATGTAGTTGACCCCAACCGGCCCGGAGTGCCCCTCCCGGGCAAGGTGCACCTCTACGAAATTGGAGGCAACAAGGAGATTAAGGAGGTTTCCTGAGGGTGCTATGCAACCCATAGGCGTCTGGATGAACCTCTGGTTGGCAGGTTTGCCACCTTCAATGAAATACCGGTCCAAGATCGAATCGGCAACCGTTGGAACGGGGTAGTGAGCAAGGGCCCGGCGGGTGTGCCCACCGGGATCGCCAAGTTGCAGGCGCCGCACCATGACGCTGTCGAGCGCCGTTCCGGATACAACGCCGAGGTGCCCGGCCACCGAGACAGATCGGGCCAACTTCCAGTCTGAGACGGCTATTCCCATTCCCCCCTGTATCAGCAGAGGAAAGTGGGACGACATGGGCGGATCCTACAGCGACGGCCCTTGGCAGACCCGGGTACTAGGTCCCTCATATTTCCCGCCTGAAGCCCTTGGGTTTCCATTGTCACCAGATGCCAGCCAGACTGAACGGCATGCGTGTCGCCGCCGTCCAGGCCACCCCGGCCTTCCTTGAGCGAGAGGGAACCATCGCCATCGTCGTGGACCGGATAGTCGAGGCTGCAGCTGGAGGAGCTGACCTGGTTGTATTCCCTGAGGTGTTCGTTCCCGGCTACCCGGTCTGGCTGGATCGAACCCACTCGTCCGCATGGGAGGATCCTGACCAGCAGGCGGCCTTTGCGACGTACCTGGATCAATCAGTTGACGTGTACGGGCCCGAGTTCGAGGTCGTAGTGGATGCCGTCCGCCATGCCGGGCTCTTCGCCTATGTGGGGGTGGTCGAACGATCCGCCTCCAGGGGTTCCGTCTACTGCTCGCTTGTAGCGATCGATCCGATAGAGGGGATCGTTGGAGTTCACCGGAAGCTGAAGCCCACCTACACGGAGCGCCTCGTTTGGGCCGACGGTGACGGAGCCGGCCTGGTTGCACACGATCACGAGGGCGTCCGCCTAACGGCCCTCAACTGTTGGGAGAACTGGATGCCGCTGGCCAGGGCCGCCATGTACGCGGCGGGCTCTCAGGTGCACGTTGCGGCATGGCCGGGTTCGGTCGGCCTCACCGAGGACATCACGCGCTTCATCGCCAAGGAGGGCCGCCTGTTCGTGGTAAGCGTTGGTGCCGTCTACAGGTCTGAACACGTACCAGACGACTTCTCCCTGCGGGGGTTGCTCCCAGACGGTGAGCGGTACCACAACGGAGGCACCTGCATTGCAGGCCCGAACGGCGCCTGGGTGGCCGAACCGCTGCGCAACGAGGTGGGCATTGTGTGGGCCGACCTCGACATCGACGAGGTGGGCAGACAGCGCCAGAACTTCGACCCGGCAGGCCACTACTCCCGGCCCGATGTCCTCCGTCTGGACGTTGATCGCTCCCGCACCACTGCTCCGTAGCCTCCAGAGATGGTTCGCCAACTCACCGACCACTCCGTCATTACCTTCGATTGCTATGGCACCCTCATCGACTGGGAGGCAGGCATATGGGAGGCCCTCCAGCCGCTCCTCGGAGGCGACCAGCGCGGGGACGTAACCCGGGAAGAGGCCCTTGAGGCCTTCAATCTCCACGAGGCTGACCAGCAGGCAGCCACTCCGGCGCTCGGCTACCCCGGTGTGCTTGAGAGGGTTCACCGCTCGCTGGCAGGCCACTTGGGTGTGCCGACGACAGGTTCACTCGACGAGGCGTTCGGAGCGTCTGTTCCAAACTGGCCGGCGTTCCCCGATTCAGCCGCTGCTCTCCGGTCCCTCTCGGAGCGCTTCGATCTTGTGATCCTGTCGAACGTGGACCGTGCGGGCTTTGCGGCCTCAAGTGCGCTCCTGGGGCTCGAGTTCGATGCCGTGTACACCGCTGAGGACATCGGCTCCTACAAGCCGGACCTTGCCAACTTCGAGTACCTGCTCACGCATGTGGCTGCTGATCTCGGCCATAGCAAGGAGGACGTCCTCCACGCGGCCCAGAGCCTCAGGCACGACCACATTCCAGCACGCTCGATCGGCCTGGACAACGCATGGATAGACCGGCACCGTCTCTCGGTGGCCTGTGGAAGTGGTGAAGGTGAAGTGCCGGAGCCCATGCCCGAGGTGGATCACGTCTTCTTCTCCATGACGGAACTGGCAACCGCCGTATCGGCCGAGGAAAACTCTCAGAGCACCTAACAGATGGCATCCTGTCGTCGACTGGGGCGGCACCTACTTCACCAGTTCGATATTCGATCCTGAATCAGTGCCCTCCTGCATCGAGAGGAACGAGATCTCCCTGGTGTTCACCGTGCCCACCTTCTATTTCGCTCGCATGTCTGCCCCCGGTTACCGCCCCGAGAGGCTGTCGAGCATCAGGAACCTCATGTGGGGTAGAGCCACGATCAGGCCAGATCTTCTACGGTCGATCAACGAGGATTTGGACGTCACCACCACCCACCTCTATGGAACGACGGAAACCATGGTCTCGCTCTACAACCACGCCCCGGGTGATGAACCCACCCGGCTGCGGCCCGGCCCTTTCTCGTCGGTTCGCCTTGTCGAGTTCGGAGGGGGGCCGCTGACCTGGTGGAGGTGGGTGAGGAGGGCAAGCTGCTCATCTCTGCTGCGTCCGACGCCATCTTCGACGGCTATCTGGAGCTGCCGAATGCGACTGCCGAGAAGATCCGTGACGGCTGGTACCACACGGGTGACACCTTTCGGCTCAGGCAAGACGGCGACCTTGAGTACTCCGGTCGGATGGACGACATCATCAGAAGTGGCGGTGAGAACATCCATCCCGATGAAGTCGAGGCCGCTCTGTCCAACCATCCCGACGTCAGCGATGTGGGTGTGGTTGGTTTCCCGGACGACTACTGGGGTGAGATGGTCGTCGCCTGTGTTGTCTCTGAGGATGCGGCTTCGGTCGGTGAGCTTGACTCATGGTGCAGGGAGGGGCCGCTGGCGGCCTACAAGCGACCCAGGGGCTACCTGTTCATGGAGTCCCTTCCCCGGAACGCCGCCAACAAGCTGCTCAGAACCGAACTGAGGAAGCTGGGCTTGGGGAGCCTCCAACGGATATGACCCCCACGGGATGGCTAGCCTCACCCTGTCCTGGAGGGTCTGACTCCCAGGCCATAGAGGATCAGGACTGGCTGCGGAGCCTCCCAGCTCAGTAGAGAGCCATCAGTTCCGCAACCACTATGAGGGTGACGATCGTTACGTTCATGACCCTGAAGGCAGTGAACGGGCTCTTGGCGTAATTGCGCCCCAGGTGGCTGTTGGCCATTTCCTCATCCATGTCCTTGGCCCCTGCGCCAATGTCTTGAATGCACCCGTCGGTCCAGATCATCGCCCAGAGCGACCCCAGCACGGCCCAGGCCGCTACAGCCAGGGTAACGCCGTCGGCCTCAAGGCCCGCTGCGCCGAAGGCGATCGCTATCACGATCCCTGTGTGGGCCAGTACGAAGGGCAGGATTATCGCCCTCATATCTGCTGCCCGGTTGGAAACAACACTCATCAACAGGTCCGCGCGCATCACACACTCTCCATTCTGGTTTGGCCGGTCCCTTCGGCGCTTCTCGAACACTTTCGCCGCGACAGCAACTGCTTGTCAACCAGACCGCCTCCGCTACTCAAGACGGTTAGCGTTTCACCGTGGAACTCGAGGTGACAGCCACTTCGCGCGACGGCGCCGGTGTCGCCCGCTCAGCTGACGGCAGGGTCGTCTTCGTTGAAGGTGCCCTTCCGGGCGAGACCGTTGAAGCCATGCTGCTGAGAGAAGAGAAGCGCTGGTCACGTGCCCGCGTACTCAAGGTCCTGGCGGCATCGCCCGACCGAGTTCCTGTCTCCTGCAACCACCAACTGGCCGGATGCGGCGGATGCGATCTGCTGCACCTGGATCCCGACGGGCAGGCTGATATGAAGGCCACGATTGTCGCTGAGCAGTTGAGCCGGGCTGGTGTGGATGTGTCGACCATTCAGACACGAGGTCTGGATAACGACACAGGGCGGACAACCGTAAGGGTCGCTGTCCTCGACGACCGCGCCGGCTACCGGGAAGCCGGTTCCCACGACGTCGTGATCCCGTCGGTGTGCCTCGCCGTCGACCCGACACTGGAGGAACTTCTCGTCAATGGGCGCTATGGCGGCTCCGAAGAGGTCGCGATCCGGGTCGGGGCGCGTACCAACGAGCGCCTAGTGCTGGTCGACGGTGATCCCTTCGGGGTCGAAGTGCCCGACGACGTGATCGTGGTTAGCAGAGCGGAACTGCTTGGGGGGCGTAGGGCCTGGATTCACGAAGAGGCTGGCGGGCGTACATGGCGTGTTTCTGCCCGGTCGTTCTTCCAGAACCGTCCTTCGGGTGTCGACGCCCTGGTCAAGGAGGTCGCCGGCATTGTCGAGGCACTCGGCACTGATGGTCCCCTGATTGATGCCTATTCCGGTATCGGCATCTTCGCCGGAACGATTGGGGTGAACCGGCGTGTGACTGCCATCGAGCGTGGCGCCGACTCTGTTGCCGATGCAAGGGTGAACCTAGCTGAAAGCGAAGTGAAGATCATCAAGGCACCGGTGGAGTCCTGGAAGGCGACTCGAGCGGCAGTCGTCATTGCCGACCCCGCTAGGAAAGGTCTCGGCAAACCGGGTGTGGCCGCCCTCACGGCAGCCCAGCCTGAGCTGTTCGTGCTCGTCTCCTGTGATCCTGCATCGTTCGCCCGCGACGCAGGTCTGTTGGAGTCTGCGGGCCTCAGGCTGCAGCGCGCGACCGTGGTCGACATGTTCCCGGGCACCTCCCACATCGAGACCGTAGGCGCCTTCACGGGGGCCTGACAGGACGCTTCGCCCAACAGGATCGTCACGGTCAGCCACTCCAACTAGTGGGTAAACCCTGCTGGCCAAGCGACACGACATTGTTGCCATCAGTGTTCATCACAAAGACCTCGTCGCCGTCCCCGGCGCGACGATGCACACCTTCGACAAAGTCGGCCACAAGTTCTCTCCCTGAGAGCTGCTGGGACGAAGTCGTGCCCGCGATCCTCGCCCACGCCACCGAGAAGGATTACTCGGACTCACCCCAGTCCATGTGAAAGAGTCGGCCGTATCCCTCGATTGTATCGTTGATGTTTGCCCGGCGTAGGCAGTCCCACATCATTGCCTGGTTGGAGCACACCACCGGTTTGCCTGCTGCATCCTCGATCTCCTGCAGCACGTCGAGTGTGCGGATACCGCCACAACTGACGAAGATCGCGTCGGCGTCCTCGTGGTCGATACTGAGTGCGAAGTCACGGATGAACGACGGCGTGATACGACCCATCGCCTCGCAATCCTCAACGTTCAGGCCCTGGATATTGAGTACATCAAAGCCCCTTTCTCGAAGAAACGCGGCCTCCATCGTATTGATCTCATCGAGGTAGGGAGTGGCGACAACAATTCTTTGAGCGTCCAGCCGACGTAGCGCGTTGATAACACCGGTAACCAGCGTCGATGGCTTCGCCCAGGGGGCGCCGCGCTGGATTTCAGCTCTGACCTCGTCCTCGCCGATAACAATCGATCCGGAAGTGCAGGCGTAGCAGATGACGGCCGGGCGTGCCTGCGGTTGCAAGATCGACGCGGCTTCAGCCATCCCGTCGATTTGAGCCGCCAGTGTGGCGACATTGCAGTCGTTGGGGCTGTTGAGCCGGGTGACGCTAGGACCTACACCCTCCGGCGACAGACGGTAGATGTTCTCCTCCATGACGAGGTCCATCGAAATGATGATGAAACCAAGCAAGGCACGCCAGTGGGTTCCATCGTCATAGGACACCTCACGGGAAGCGGACTGGACAACGGGACTTGATGCGCCTTCTGGCACGACTTCTTGCGACATGCTCTTTGACCTCTTCTTGACTACAGGTTCCTGCGGTGCTCGGGTGTCAGACGACGATGAGGTCGCGCGTGGTGCTGGTCAGGCGTTCGCATCCCGTGTCCGTGACTATGACATTATCGACGAGGCGCACGCCTAGTCCGTCCTCGAGTCCGAACACAGGCGGTTCGACGGCGATCACCATGCCAGCTTCCAGGGTGTACTCACAGCCGGCGTCGATAACCAACGGTTCGATCCACGAGGGTGGAAATGCCGCGCCTACCGCATAGCCGGTCATGTGCAACCGATAGGCGTCCAAGCCGGCGTCGGCGATGACCTTCTTGGCGACGTAGTGCAGGACTGTGGCAGGCACACCGGCGCGTATCTCGTCCATGCAGGCATCGCCAGCGTCGCGCACTGTCTGGTACACATCCCGCATCCGTTGGGTCGGCTCACCCAAGCAGAGTTGCCGTCCAATGGTCACGCAATAGCGCCGATAGTGTGCGCCGAACTGAATGTGCATGAAATCGCCGGGCTCGAGAACCCGGTCTGACGGTTCGCCATGGGAAAAGGCCGAGCGCGGACCGGTCAGGAAATTCATCGGACTGGACGGTATGTCACTGCCTGCAGCCAGCAACGTGTGATGGATGTCCGCCGAAACTGCTCGCTCTGACCTGCCCGCCGCAACTGATGAACAGCAGGTATCCATGCCGCGGTCCAGCATCGCCGCGGCCCTGCGCACGTAGTCGATCTCCGCTGCGGACTTGACCAGCTTTATGTCGCCGATCAAGCTTGTAGCGTCCATCACTAGATCCTCGCCAAGCAAGTTGACCATTCTTCGGTAGTTGTGGGGATGCAGGTAGTAGAGCGGTACCTCAAGCCCGGTTCTCAGTCCCTTGTACGCTCGCTCGCGCAGGATGTCATCAAAGACTTCGATTGGGTCTTCGGGTTCGCGCCCGCCCCAACCCCGAGTCTCATCAGCAAGAGAATCGGCCATCAGCATCGGTACTTCTGACAGTCTGCTCTGAATTACCAGTGGCCCCGGCTCAAGCGGGAACAACAGAACTTGAAACTCCTGGTACCCCTTGGCGGTCGCGCCGATCAGGTAGTTGATGTGCACAGGAGCGACGACCAGCAGCAAGTCGATTCCTGCGACCTCCATTGCTTCGCGCACCTTGCAGTGACGGTAGGCAAATTCTTCCTTGCTGAAAAAGTGTTTCGACATCGTGCCTAGTGACTTTGCCTGTTACACAACTTGCAGGTCCCGCTGGTAATCGGTTGCAATCTCGATGCCGTCCTCTGTGACGATTACGGTGTCGCCAACTCGTGCACCAAAGACCTCTGGCACGGTAATCCCGCCGTCCACGGCAAACACCATGCCCGCTTCCAGCGGGGTCCTGTCGCCGTACTTCAACTCCGGAATTTCCAGCGACGAGTATCCAAGCGCACGGCCTGTCCGGTACGACGGTGCAAATCCAGCGGATCGGTAAACATCGTCGGCGGCCTCGTGCACGTCTTCGGCCGCAACACCGGGGCGCATCTCTCGGAAAGCAGCCGCCTGAGCCTCGATTGCAGCGTTGTAGGTCCGGGCTGTTTCATTGTCAACAGAACCTACGAAATACTGACGGTCGTAGCCGATCTTGAATTGCTTGAAATGACAAATCGAGCAAAAGCACATGTAGACGGGGTCACCATGCGCGATCTTCTTCACCCTCGGGTGCAGGTGCGTGTAGCTGGTGAAGTAGCCGGATTGAAGCGCCTGAAGATTATGGATCATGGGACTCATCAACGCTTCGGGGTCTTCAGAAGCGATGATCTCGGCTGCTTTTCGCGTGCCCGCGACCATGCACGCGAGTGACACCTCGTACTCCGGTACCCCCACCGCCATGGCGTCGCGCCCGGCGATTCCCATAGCGATAGCAACTTGGCCGGCCTGGCGGATCATGTTGATCTCTTCCGCAGACTTGATGACCCGCATCTGTGCGATGATCGATGTGGCATCGACCTCGTCGGCCAGGCCTAACTCGTGACGCAGGAACCCCGAAACGACTGCCGGAATACCGTTCCTTTCGATAGCGACGCGCTTCTTTCCAACGCCGCCCATAGCTTCGCGAAGCGGGTCGCGCCACTCTTCGCCGACCCCATCCGAATAGAAGCCGACATCGGCTACCCAGGTCATGGCATACGCCATGAGCGACTCAGATCCCGGGGTTATCAAGGTGACGTCTCCATCACTTGCGACCACTAGAAGGGTTGGACGGCCGAACTCCAACCCCAGATCCCCCCAGTAGGCACTGAAATAGTAGATCGAATCAACATTGGTAATGATGAGAACATCGATGTCTTCATCTCTGAGGCGCTGTTGCAACTCGGCTGTGCGTTCTTGAAATAGCGGCAACATTTCCGCTTCCGCGCCCATAGCGTGAGGACTCACTGGCATCTTGTCTGCCTCCCGTTGTTTCATTGACGCTCCTAGCAACCCTGGTGTTGCCGTGATTGGTAAGCACCAAACTGTCCGCACACTATTGGCACTCTCGGAGTGTCGCCGGGGTTGGGGATTGCTTCGCTCCCCCTCCCCTCCTAGGGATTAAGGATCCTCGGAGCGGGTCGGTCTAGTCATTGAGCGCTGCGAGGCGTGGGCCCGAGCGAACTTCTCGACCTGGGACGACGACGTCGAGTTCATCATCTGGACACCATCACCTGAGGCGCTCGGCACCAACCGACCCTGCGGGCCTGTGGTTCGCCGGCGACCAGTACGGCTAGAAAATCTGGGGCTGCGGAGTCGCCGCCACAGTGCTGCCCGGGATCGTGTGCGTCGACCAGATGATGGGCACCAATCTCGAAGAGCAAATCCTCCTCGAGGCCCACCGGAGAATCATGATACAAACGTGACTGATCGTTCGCCATCGCAACCGACAAGGGGCCCCGCTCATGCGTGTAAGAACCGTTGATGACGCCATTCGCCAGGTCGCCGAACAGTGGCCCGACGCGCTGGCTCTGGCTGACGCGCCCAACCGAGAGGCGTTCTTCGCCGGTGAGCCGCTTCGTTTGACCTGGCGCGAGGTCGACCGGGCCGTCGACAATTTGGCTGTCGCGTTGACCGCCATCGGCGCCGGGCCACACGTGGCGGTTGCGGTTCAACTCCCCAACGTCGTCGAGCTGGTCCTCACGATCCTGGCCTGCGGCCGGATCGGAGCCACTGCGGTGCCGTTTCCCATCCAGCACCGACGCCACGAACTCGACTACGGGCTTCGGGCGTCGTCGGCTCGGATCATCGTCACCGGCCCCCGCCCCGACCGGCCAGATCAACTCGACACCGTCTCCGCAGTCGTCGACGACCTCGATACTCCGGTTCACATCGCCACGTTCGGTTCGGCGATCGTCGACACCGGAACCGCCCTCACCGTAGACACGACGGAGGCGGCGGCGTCTCAGGGCGTACCGGCCGGCCCCGATGAGGTCCTCACCATCTGCTGGACCTCCGGGACGACTGGCACCCCCAAGGGTGTGCCCAGAACCCCATCTATGTGGCTGGCATCGGGCTACTTCCAGGTCGACGAACTCAACCTCCTCCACGACGACCGGATCCTGTGCCCGTTCCCGCTCGTCAACATGGCCGGCATCGGCGGAATACTGGTGCCCTGGGCGATCGTGGGCGCCGTACTCTTCCTCCACCAACCGCTCGACCTTCCGGTCTTCCTCGGTCAACTGACATCGGAGGAGATCACCTACACAGTGGCCCCGCCGGCCCTGCTCAACATGTTGCTGCTGGACGATTCGATCCTCGCCGGCGTCGATCTTTCCCATCTGCGCAAGATCACCTCCGGCGCCGCGCCACTTGATCCCTGGATGGTGCAGGGTTGGGATGAACTCGGGGTCGAGATCGTCAATGCCTTCGGATCCAACGAGGGGGCCGCCCTGCTCTCCACGGCGACATCCGTTCCCGACCCCAAGCTCCGGGCCCGGTACTTCCCGCGGCCGTCCGCGGAAGGCATCGAAGTCCGCCTCGTCGACCCGGACAGCGAGGACGACATCAACGAGACGGGTCGACCCGGCGAACTTCGCTTTCGTGGTCCGACCGTCTTTGGTGGCTACCTCGACGCGTCGGGCGCCGAGTTCGACGACGCCGACTTCTTCCGCACCGGCGACATCTTCGAATGGGCCGACACCTCCTCGGACCCTTGGCTCCTTCGATTCGTCGACAGGGCCAAAGACATCATCATGAGAGGCGGCATGAACATCTCCGCCGCAGAACTCGAAGGGCTGATCGCAGCCCACGACTCCGTCGCCGACTGCGCGGCGATCGGCTACCGCGACGCGACACTCGGTGAACGAGTCGGTATCTTCGTGGCTCCCGCCGGCGACCACGAGCCGTCGCTGGAGACGATCGTCGCTCATCTGAGGGACATGGGCATCGCCAGCTACAAGCTCCCGGAGCGACTCGAGATCGTCGACGCCCTCCCCCGCAACGCGCTCGGCAAGATCGCCAAGAACGATCTCCGTGATCGCTGGCGCACCACCGAGGAGAACTAATAATCGACTTCAGCGGCCAAGTGGCCATCGTGACCGGCGCAGGCAAGGGCATCGGGCGTGAGATCGCGATGGCTTTGGGGTCCCGTGGTGCCTCGGTGGTGGTGAACAACCGCTCCCGAGACGGCGCGGATCCCGCCAGCGACGTTGTCGCTGAGATCAAGCGGGCCGGTGGTGTTGCGGTTGCCGAGCGAAGCTCGGTGGAGGCGCCGGGTGCCGCCGGCGAGATCGTGGCTGCTGCGCTCGACAACTTCGGACGCCTCGATCACGTGGTAGCCAACGCGGCGATCGTCGACCGAGCGACATTTGCCAACGCAGACCCCAACCGGTTCAGACAGGTGATTGAGATCGACTTCATGGCTCCGGTCGCCCTCGCTCGCGCCGCGCTCGCCGAAGTCCAGAAACGGTCGGGCCGCTTCCTGTTCATGACATCGACCGCCGGCGCCTACGGCGAGCTCGGTGCCTCGTCCTACGCCGCGGCCAAGGGCGCACTTAACACATTCGCGAAGACACTGGCCCTCGAACACGCCCGCGACGGCGTGAAGGTGAACCTGCTGGCCCCCTACGCGCTGACCCAGATGACCGAAGGCTTCGTCACCGACGAACAAGCCCAAGCCCTCTCACCTGACCGGGTGGTACCGGCAGCTATATGGCTGCTCGGCCCGGACGTCCCGGTCACCGGCGCCACCATCGTCGCCGCCGCCAACACCTTCCGCCCCCTGGCCACCGGCGAGGCAACCGGGGTCGCGTTCCCGACCAACACCACCGTGACCGACGACCGATTCGCCCAGGCAGCCAACGAGGTCCTCGATCTCGACGGTTGGATCAGCCATCCCGACGGGATCACCGCGTTCAGGCACCTGATGGCATCCACCGCCGAGAACAGAGACCAACGATGAACTGGACCGACCTCGCCGCAGCCCTCGCAGTCGGAGCCTTCATCGCCGCCATCTGGGTCATCGGACTATGGCTGCTGTCGATCGCCCGCCGCGACATCTCGATCATCGACGCCGTCTTCACCCTCATCGAAGTCTCGATCATCGGAATCGCCGGCGTCGCCATGGGATCGGCACCCGACGCCCGCAAAGCGCTCATCTTCGGCCTGCTGTGCCTCTGGTCGATTCGCCTCACCGCCCACCTCGGATGGCGCAAATGGGGCGAAGGAGAAGACCCCCGCTACACCAAGCTCCGAGGCTGGGTCGACGAAGGCTGGCCATTCCACCGCCTTGCCCTGAGACAGGTCTTCGGCCTCCAAGGCCTCACCATGTACCTGCTCAGCCTCCCCGCCCTCATCGCCCTCACCGCCGAGGACCCCGGCTCGCTCGGCCCCGTCGCCTACGCCGGCACCGCGGTGTGGGCCATCGGCTTCTTCTTCGAAACAGTCGGCGACATCCAACTCGTCCGCTTCAACGCCGACCCCACCAACGAAGGAACCGTTCTCGACACCGGACTCTGGCGATACACCGCCCACCCCAACTACTTCGGCGAAGTCATGATGGCCTGGGGCATCTTCATCACCGCTCTCGACGTACCCTGGGCCGCCCTCGGCATCATCGGACCCATCGCCTACACCCGCCTCGTCACCCGCATCACCGGCACCCCCACACTAGAGAAACGAGTCCGCCGAACCCGACCCGACTACGCCGCCTACCTCGAACGCACCAGCTCCTTCTGGCCCCGCCCCCCACGCCCGACCAACTGACATCAACAACACGACCTCACGGGTGTTCGTAGAGGCTCGGGCCACTGAGTCACGACCTGATCGGCCGAGGTCTGCTGCACGACCGGGTAACGCGCTGCAAGTTGTGGTGCCGCTTCGAGTCGGCATTAGCAATCCATTTGCAGAACGACATCCCTGAACGGCGAAAACCGCTTCTGAGCAGGGTAAACGCGAATTTGTCGAAAAGGGCGTCACATGCAAGTCACCCGTCCGACACCGGCCAGGCGTTCACGGCATCTGGCGGCGTTGAGCGGCGTCTGGCGGCATTCAGCGCACAATTTGTGTCGGAGGGGGGGACTTGAACGCCCCCAGTCAACGCGATCATCCCAACAGACTCGTCACGATCATCCACCCCAACTACTGGGAATACCCTGCTGGCCAAGCGCCACCACATCGCTGCCATCGGCGTTCATCACAAAGATCTCGTCGTCGCCGACCCGGTCGCTGTACCGGTCGCTCGCAAAGGCGATCTGTTTGCCGTTCGGCGACCACACCGGAAACTCGTCCAAGTCG
>NZBE01000017.1 GCA_002687745.1 Acidimicrobiaceae bacterium
TCGAGGAGCGACTGCTGGCCGAAATGCGAGTCGTGCACCCTGAGGCATCAATCGAAACCGAAAGGGTCTGTGAGGTTGATGGCCTAGTCATGGATGAGTTCTCACCAGCACTTGAGGTGATGACCTCACTGCTGGGTGAGGCCCCTACCGGAGTGGTTTCTTATGGAACCGAAGCAGGGCTGTTCCAGGCTGCCGGCATCCCTGCTGTGGTGTGGGGTCCCGGTGACATCGCCGTCGCACACCGCCCCGACGAGTACGTCGAAGTTGGCGACCTGGCAGTCTGTCTAAAGGTGCTGGAACAACTCGGAGAACTCCTGGCTCAGAGTTGATCTCCCGGCTCTCAATCATCAACTGCAATGCGAAACGCACAACGAAAACAACAGGATTGTGCGCATTGCCTATCGAATCAATGTCGGGTGTCCAACTAGGTTGCACCCGGAGCCTGGTCGGAGGGGGCAGCGTATGACACGAATTCTGTGGATCAACCCGGTGGGAATCAGCGCATACGACGCACCGATCGGTGGCGCCCTCCGTGAGGAAGGGGCAGCAGACACGCTGATCGATGTCTGCTCACTACCGGGACCCGGTCCGCAGCACCTTGAGTGGAATGCCTTGGAAGCAGTGGTCGCCGGACCGACGATGGGTGTGATCAGGTGGGCGGCCGAGCAGCAGAACTACGACGGTGCGGTAATCGGATGCTTCTACGACCCGTTCCTCAGGGGAGCCCGTGAGGCCGCCGGGGACATGGTCGTCACCGCACCGGCCGAGGCGTGCATGCACATCGCCAACACCATCGGCGAGCGGGTGTCGATTCTTGTCGGGCGTCGCAAGTGGATTCCTGAAATGCATGAGAACGTCGTCAAGTACGGCTTNGGTGAGCGGCTGGCATCGTTCCGGGTGCTTGAGATGAGCGTCGACGAGTTCCAGGTGGATCCTGCATGCACCGAGGACNGCATCATGGAAGAAGCTCAACGGGCAGTCGACGAAGACGGTGCTGACTGCGTAGTTCTGGGCTGCACGATCGAGTTCGGCTTCTACCGAAAGGTCCAGCAGGAGATCGGAGTCCCCGTCGTTGATGCAATCACGGCGCCGCTTCGCTACGTCGAGTTTCTGGCATCGATCAGAGATGACCACGGATGGGGCACCAGTCGGGCTGTGGGATATGACGCGGTTCCGGAGCGTGAACTGGATTGGATTCCCATCGTCGAACCCATCCTGGATCTGGACCCCCGCGGCTGACACCACGAGCAGGGAGTGGCTGTAATGCGATCGACCATGAATACGAGCAGGGATACGAGATGGACCAACTGAACCTTGATGACATCGAGGCACTTGCGCTTGGAGCTACCCTCCTCGGCACTGGCGGCGGAGGTGACCCNTACATAGCCAAGTTGATGATGCGACAGGCGATCGAGGAGTTCGGCCCGGTCGAGGTCGTCGAAGCTGTCGNCCTTCCGCCCGATTCCCTGATCCTGTCGACGGCAATCATCGGTGCGCCGACTATCTTTCTGGAAAAGATCCCCGCGGGTACCGAGTTCGTCGCAGGCATCAGGTCGCTTGCCGCGTACCTGGGTAAGGAGCCCGCCGCCGTGATGGCAATTGAGGTGGGTGGAGCCAACACCCTCCTACCCATTGCCACTGCTGCAGAGATGGGCTTGCCCATTGTCAACTCAGACGGCATGAGACGCGCGTACCCGCAGATTGAGATGACCGTGTTCACCCTCGCCGGGCTCCCGGCCGGTCCTCTGTCGGTCGCCGACGAGAAGGGCAACCAGTGTGTATTCGAGACCACGACCAATCAGATCGCGGAGACGCTTGCCCGGACTGCCGTGATCCAGTTGGGCCTTGCCAACGCGATCAGCTGCTATCCAATGACAGCAGGGCAGCTGGTCGAGCACGGAATCCAGGGCTCGATTACCTACTGCACGAGGCTCGGGCANCTNCTNNAGGACGTGAAGGCCGGCAGGGAAGGTGCATGGCAGACCTTCCTCGACGAATCTGGATCCGTTGAGTTCTTCACCGGAAAGGTCATAGACCTTGACCGGCGTACCACTGAAGGCTTCGCACGGTCAACGGTGATCCTGGAACACCTTGATGATGGAAATAGGACGATGCGCATTGAGGTCCAGAACGAGAACCTCATTGCGTTTGAGGACGGTGAGGCGGTAATTACCACGCCCAACCTGATCTGCATGCTCGACTCGGAGACCTACGACCCGATCACCACAGAGTCGATTGCCTACGGNAACCGNTTGATCGTGATCGGGATGCCCTGTGCCCCGGAGTGGCACGTTGAGGGCATGTTGGACCTGGTGGGTCCCCGCGCGTTTGGATATGACCTCGACTTCGTGGAGTTGCCAGGATGAACAAAGCCAGAGATCTTCGTGTCGGCGTGGACGTCGGCGGAACCAATACCGACGCGGTGCTCGTTGACAGCGCCGGAGCAGTTCTCACTTCAGTGAAGGTGGCGACGACACCCGACCCTATTGACGGGACCAGGGCGGCACTAGATGCAGTGCTCAAGGGTGCCGACACGGCTCGGATCTCCAAGGCGATGCTTGGAACCACCCACCCGGCAAACGCCATCATTCAGCGGACCGGTCTGGATTCCGTCGGTATTCTCCGTCTTGCAGCACCGTCCTCACTGGGTGTCAGGCCGGGAGCGGCCTGGCCAGAGGACATCCACACGGTTGTGCTACGTAGTGCGGCGATCATCGAGGGTGGCCACGAGTACAACGGGCAACCGATCGCCCCTCTTGATGAGGAGGCGGCGAGGCGCTTTGCCGGGGACGTACAGGCAAACGGTTGCGGGGCGGTGGCCGTATCGGCTGCATTCAGTCCGGCAGTGACCGATCACGAACTGCGGGCAGGCGAGATTCTGGCAGAGGAACTGGGTTTCGACTTTCCAGTGTCGCTGAGTCACCAGGTCGGCTCACTCGGCTTGCTGGAACGCGAGAATGCCACGATCCTGAACGCTGCACTGTTGAGCGTCGCGAAGAGCGTGACCGACGGCTTCCGGGCTGCCCTCGCCGAGCGAAACCTACAGGTCGATGCCTACATAACGCAGAATGACGGTACGTTGATGACCGTTGAGGAAGCCGCACGCTTCCCTGTGTTGACGCTGGGTTCCGGGCCGACCAACTCCATGCGCGGAGCCTGTGCCCTCGCTCAGGTGTCTGATGCCCTTGTGGTCGACGTGGGAGGCACCTCAACTGATGTGGGTATTCTCGTGGAAGGCTTTCCACGGGAATCCTCGGCCGCTGTTGAGGTCGGAGGTGTACGGACCAACTTCAGGATGCCCGACCTGATCTCCATGGGACTCGGTGGTGGAACCATCGTGCGTGGCACTGGTCGGGATGTCGCCGTCGGTCCGGATTCTGTTGGATACGCGGTGGTAACCGAGGCCCTCTGCGTGGGCGGTGGGACGCTAACGCTGTCAGACATTTCGCTTGCCGGTGGGCGTNTTGACGGATTCGGCGACTCCAGCTTGGTAGCCGAGGTTGATTCGGCCACGGTCACCGCCGCGCTTGAATGGGTCGATAGCCAACTCACGGTGATGGTAGACCGGATCAAGTCGGCGAGAGCTGACATGCCCCTCCTGGCAGTGGGTGGTGGTGCCCACCTCATTCCCGATGACCTTCCAGGTGTGTCGGAGATCCACCGGCCCGAGAACTACCAGGTTGCCAACGCATACGGGGCCGCGATTGCCGAGGCGTCAGGCGCCGTCGACAAGGTCTACAGCTACGACGCCTCGAGTCGGGAGGAGTGTCTTGACGAAGCACGTGAACTGGCCTCCAACGTGGCCATTCGCTCGGGAGCCGACCCGGAACAGGTGCGCATCACCAACGTCACCGAGATTCCGATGACCTATGTGCCCGGTGGAGGTTGTCGCGTGATGGTGAAGGCGGCAGGCCCACTGGCCTGACCTGAGGCCATAGGGTCATTCGTATGAGTAAGGCGACCGCTGCAGCCCCCCAGGTAGCGGACTCACACAATGACCTCTTGATGGCATGTCTCCATCGACGGGAACGCGGCGTGGCCGATCCGTTTGGCGACGACTGGCTGCCCGAGATGCGCGAAGGCGGCGTCATCTTNCAGGTTCTGCCGATCTTCACCGAGGAGCAGTTCGTCGGAGAAGGNGCNCTCAGGCGGACCCTCGAACTGATTGGCATGGCGAGGGAGATTGCCAACCTTCATACGGCTGACGTGGGAATAGTTGAGGAGGCGGGCGATGTCGACGAGATCATCGACGGTGGACGCATCGCCCTGCTCGTAGCTCTAGAGGGAGCGGAGCCAATCGGATCCTCTCCGTCCATGTTTGACACCATGTGGCGCCTTGGAGTGCGCATGGCCTCACTCACATGGAACCGCCGCACCATGATGGCCGATGGTGTCGGCGAGAGCGACACGGGGGGTGGGCTCACGTCGTTGGGTATCGAGTCGATCCACGACATGGAACGGCTCGGAATGATCCTCGACGTGAGCCATCTGTCAGCAGCCGGACTGGCACATGTCGACCAGGTTGCCACCAGGCCCTATGTAGCCACCCACTCATCGTGTCGACTGCTGTGTGACCATCCCAGGAACCTCACCGATGAGCAGATAGCGATGACCTCCCGGTCAGGAGGGTTCGTCGGAATTAACGCTTTCGGCCCGTTCATTGACACTGTCGAGCCGACCATCGAACGGTATGTGGACCATGTCGAACACGCGGTTGGCCTNGCTGGACCGGCGAGTGTCTGTATTGGGGCGGACTTCAGCGAGGACCTGGTGAGGTTAGTTGATCCCATCCTTGGAAAGGTCCTGGTCAGGCCAGAGGACTTGGTTCCGACCCTCGGGCTGTCAAGGCCGTCGCACTACCCGAACCTGACCGCTGCAATGGTCGAGCGCCTCGGTCTGGAACAGGCTGAAAGGGTCGCCAGCAGGAACATGCTGGACTTCTTCCGCCGGGTGCTCCCAAGTGGCTCTCAGTGCATGTGAACAGGTCGCCGGGAGTCGGATAGTCCTGTCAGCCGGTGAGGGCTAGGTTCGTTCGGTGGTCGTAAAGCGACGCGCAACCGTGCGCCACCTGCTCACCTCGCCACATCTGCGGGCAGGCTCACTGCTGGGTGGCGAAGCCGGCCTTGATGCCCCGATCGGAGACGTGATCGTCCGCGCTCGTGTCGAGCCGGAAGTCCCGCCGATCGAGGGTTCTGTGGTTGTTCTTGATGCCGAGGGGCTGGGCGATCACCTGTACCAGGTGGATCAGGCAATTCGTGTAATCAGTGACTCGGGCGCTGTTGCCCTGTTGATCGTGAACCAGGCGAGCGATGTGGGTCCGAGCGTAAGACGCCTCGCAAATCGCTTCGAGGTCCCGGTCTTTGAGATCGACTCCGGTGATGTCATGGCACTGGCACAGAGCCTGCGGTCGGAGCTTCTCTTTCCGGACATCGAGCACGCCGCGGCAGTCGATCATGCCCTTGACTCGTTCGACAGGCGCCTTGTGCTCACGCCTGACGGTGTGGTCGATGTCATCTCCGACCTCATGAACATGGCCTGTTGCCTCATGGCTGCGGATCGGGTCGTCATTGCCGGCCCGAGGATCGAGGTTGGTGGACGAAGGCTTGCCGACTCGAACCGCCACTACGTTGACCACAGCCTCGAGAGCGCCCTCCACAGTGTGCCGATAGCCATTGTCCCCGGCGAGGAGCCCGCCTACTGGCTGATTGCGGAGTCTGCGGGTTCCGACAGCGCACAGCGAACCCTGGCGTCGCTCATGCGCCTGGGTGCCTGGTACCTGGCGACAATCCTTGCATCTGCCAGGGTCAACGCCGAGAGGGATGCGCGCCGTCGAATTGCCTTGTTGAATGAGATTCTTGATACGACCGAGGTGTCAGAAGCTGGAATAGCCAACCAGGTCACAGCCCTCGGATGGACAACAACGGGGTGGAACACGGGTCTCAATATCCAACTCCGCGGCTCGGTCGACCCAAGTCGTGTGCTCAACCTTCACGCAGAGATGCGACAGCGGCTGACAGATGTTGGAATCGACGGACCACTGATTGAGCGGACAGATGGATGGAGTGGNTGGATCTCAGGCCCCNAGGAACCACCGGTAGAGAGCTACNCGACAATCGTGAGAGGCATCGCCAGCGCGCTCGCAGGGTTTGTGGGAAGCCACAGCGACCTCACGGCCCACGCTGGAGTTGGCCGCCCCCACANGGAACTGGTCGGCCTACNCCGNTCNCTGAGCGAAGCCCGTGAAGCNTCGATGATNTCNCATGCGCGTGGCCGNGAGGCAAGTGGNGCTGCCCATATCGACCAGATTGGTGTCCAACGGATTCTGATGGGNTGGTTTGCCTCTGAGGACTTTGCCAGCTTCGCGCACACGGTCCTCGAGCCGTTGATTGCCGTAGATCCCGACGGTCAGATGCTCAGGACCCTGGAGGTCTACCTGGATGCCAACTGCTCGGCCACGGCGGCTGCGGTCAAGTTGGATGTTCACAGGAACACGGTTGCCAACAGGGTCGAACGTGTGTGCCTGGTTCTCGGAGTGCGCCTGGAGGATCCCGAAACAAGGCTGTCACTTCAGTTGGCATGCCGGATGCTGCATCTGGACAGGTAGAACAGACTCTGCCTGTGCACAATGCCCTTCTCCTAATGGTTGCTTGTGCGTACAGGCCATATCAGGGATTTTGGCGTATCGTTACCATCTAATTGCTGAAGGGTCGCGCGCAGCCGTCGGGAAAATGATTCGCTGGCCGTGTGGTGGCCTTTCGGGAGGTTCTGGCGACCAGTCGCGAGGACCGGCATCAATCGAACCAGACCTGGGAGGGGCATCAGATGACCCGAAAGAACCACACCCGAAGCAGGAAGGGATGGCAGGTTCCCCTGCTGGCCCTTTTCACCGCCTTGACACTGGTTGTCTCGGCCTGTGGGAGCGACGAAGAAGCCGCGCCGGCAACGACAGCGGCTGCAGCGACAACCGCAGCGCCGGCAACGACAGCGCCGGCAACGACAGCGCCGGCAACGACAGCGCCGGCAACGACAGCGGCTGCAGCGACAACCGCAGCGCCGGCAACGACAGCGGCTGCACCTGCACCGCCGCCTCCGACACCGGAGTCGTTCAACGTGGCCTACCTTTCTGCGAGCTCGGCCAANACNTGGNTGNNGGCGTCCCGCGANCAGATGGAGGCGGTTGCGGCCGGGGCAAGCGTCACCATGACGGAGTTCGACGCGCAGTTCGATCCGGGACTCCAGACAACCCAGATGCAGGATGTGGTTGCGAGTGGGCAGTACGACGGCATCATCGTTTCTGCGATCATCGGCCCAGGTCTGGCGCCAGACATTGAGGCTGCGCTGGATGCTGGGCTTGAGGTTGTCGTGTTGAACCAGGTTGTGGGTACCGACCTGACGACGGCTGATCCACAGGTTGACGGTGTGGCCGCTTCGGTCATGGCTCCTCCGCAGCGGAGTGGTGAGCGCCTGGGTGCACTTGCCGTTCAGGCGTGTGAGGGCAATGACTCCTGTGGGGTCGTGTACATCTACGGAATGAAGGGCATTCCCCTTGATGACGCTTTGAGGTCCGGATTCGACTCGGTCATTGCAGACTATGCCAACATCTCGGTCGTGGCTGAGGGCGAAGGCGGGTGGCTGGGTCCAGAGGGCGGGATGAACGCCATCCAGGACATCATGCTGGCGACTCCCGACTTTGACGTCGTGGTGGGTGCAGACCAGTCCATC
>NZBE01000018.1 GCA_002687745.1 Acidimicrobiaceae bacterium
CTCTTCGTACAGCCCTACCGCGAAGGCTCCGACCTTGTCGTAACCGGCGAGGGCGACCCCCGCCCCGTCGTCGACGAGATACTCGCCCGCCTGGGCTGAGTTCACCCGTCGTCTGTGCCGGGCGGAACACAGAGGCACGTCCGCTCCTCCTGCTGGGTCGGGGTGTCCCATGGTCTCGACATGATCTGGCCATGTCCATCGGCTTGAGCAACCTGCGTGACCTGGCAAGGGGGTCCGGCCCGTCCTGTCGGCGGTGTCCCCTGGACCTTTCCGGGCCCTGTGCCTCGTGCGTCGACAGCCTCGGCCCGGAACCGCTGCTCAAGGCCCCCTCGGGCGTCGACCGGATCCGGGCCCTCTCCACCTACAGGGGCCCGGGCGGGCGCATCGTCCGCTCCATCAAGTACGCCAACGGTCGCACACCGGTCACCGATATCGGCCGCGCAATGGCGGCGCTGGTGCCCGACCGACCCGACCTCGTCACATGGGTTCCCACGACCGTTGAGCGTCGAGGCCGACGGGGCTTCGACCAGGCCGAGGAACTGGCCAGGTCGGTGGCCGCCGCCCTCGGCCAGCCGTGCAGGCGTCTGCTGGCCCGTGCCCCCGGAGTGGCCCAGACAGGCCTGGCCGTGCGTCAGCGCCACCAGGGGCCGTCCTTGCGCGCACGAACCGCGGCCTCCGGTTCAAGCGTGCTGCTGGTCGATGACGTCACCACCACAGGCGCCAGCCTCACTGCGGCGGCCACCGCCCTCAGGGCAGCCGGAGCGACCTGCGTGGAAGCCGTGGTGGTGGCCGCAACCCAACCCGGAGGTACCGGAAAGCGGACCCGATCGCTGGACAGGTCGATAGGGTCGCCTCGTGGAAGAACACTCTGACCAGCACACCGACGAACTGCCCGCCGACCTCGACATCACGGGCACGGTCGGCCCCTACATCTTCCCCGACAACTCCAGGCGGCGCATCCCCGGTTACACCTACCTCGCCCTCGCAGCCACCACAATCGTGGTCACCCTCGCAGCCGGCGACTCCGCAGTGGTCAACGGCGGCCTCATCGTCGGAGCCATAGGGCTGGCCCTCGTCGGCGCCTACCACCTCCAGGGCGGCTGGCACCTCGAGGTCGACGAAGCCGACGCCCTGGTAGCCGCCATCCGGGCCGCCGGATTCCCCGTCGGACACGCCTCGGCCCAGATGGCCTGGCGTGGCCTCCGCAGCCGACCCACCTGGCGCATCCTCGTCTACTCCAACGAATCACCACCAGAAAGCCGCGGCCTCGTGTTCATCGACGGCATCGACGCCACCGTCGTGGCCTGCCACACCGAGGCCCGCCCCGACGACGACACCGGCGACTGGGAGACCGATCCCACTGCCGGCTCAGCCGGGTAGATTCCAGCACCATGAAACAGGGCAGGGGAATCTTCATCTTCGCGGGAGCGGCACTGGCCCTGTGCCTGGCGCTGCTCCTCACACCCGTCTCCTCGCAGTACGCCGACCCGTGCGGAAGCGTGCTGTGGCCGGCCAAGGTCTGGTTCTCGGATGGGGGCGAGCTGGTGCATGCCACCACGCCACCCTGCAACGACGCCCGCATGGACCGCCTTCCCATTGCGGCGATCATCGGCGTGATCGGCGTAGGCCTCGGAGTCGTGGGCCTCGCAGCACGCCGAAGTGCCAGCGGCACCGACCAGGCCCCACCGCCGGCACGCAGGTCGAGCCGGCCCAACGGGTAGGCCCACGCACCCTCAACACCGTCCGCTGCTAGCGTTCAACCAACCGCGCGCAGGTGGCACCCACGGGTGACCCCGGCTGAGCGCCGAACTCTTCCCAGAGGGAGACAAACCATGCTTGACGGCAACTGGCGGGCCGTCGTCGACCGGGGGCTCACCCCGATCGGCCGCAGCCTCAGACGAACCGGCATAAGCGCCGACGTGATCACAGTCATCGGAATCGTCATGGCCACCGGGGCCGCCGTGTCAATCGGCCTCGGCTACCTGCGCCTCGGTTTCCTGATGCTCGTCCTGACCGGCATCCCCGATGCGCTCGACGGAGCTGTGGCCAAGGCCTCGGGCACATCCTCCAGCCGCGGCGCCTTCTTCGACTCGGTAGCCGACCGTCTCACCGACGCCCTCCTGTTCGGCGGGGTGGCGTGGCACCTGGCGAGCACATCAGACAGCCACCTCATGATGCTGCCCGTGGCGATCATGGGAACGGCCATGCTCATCTCCTACCAGCGGGCCAAGGCAGAGCTGTTGGGCTACGTCGCCAAGGGCGGCCTCATGGAGCGGGCCGAACGCTTCATCGTGCTGGCCTTCGGCCTCCTGTTCAGCGAGATCCTCGTGCCGGTCCTGTGGCTGATGCTGGCACTCAGCCTCTACACGGCCGGCCAGCGCTTCGTCAAGGTCTGGCGCCAGGCCAGCGTCGAACGCGACACCCCCTACCAGAGGCGTGCAGCACGCCGCCGCCAGCTCCGCCTGGAGCGCCGCACCGAGCGGCAGCAGCGCATGGCCACCCGTCGCCGGGCAGCCGCCCGCCGCCGCTAGCACTTGGGCTCAGGCGCCGTAGCCGGCTACCGGCTGGGCTCAACGCTGGCCCGCCTCCTGCCCGACCGGGTTGGCGGCCCGGCCGCACGGCTCCTCGGCAGGCTGGCAGGCCACCTCAACCCCGGTCGCCGCAGCCTCGTTGCCCGAAACCTCGAGCGGACCAGGCGACACGACACCCCCCAGCCCACCGACCGGGAGGTCTCCAGGTCGGTAGACGCCGTGTTCGCCTCGTACGCCGACTACTGGTACCGGAGCTTCCGCCTGCCCGGCATGTCGGTCGACGCCATAGACGCCGGGTTCAGCCAGGACGGCTACGAACACATTGTCGAGGCACGCCGCAGCGGCACCGGTCCGATAATGGCCCTTCCACACCTGGGTTGCTGGGAATGGGCGGCCTTCTGGCTGGCACGCGTAAACGACCTGCCGGTGTCGGCAGTTGTCGAGGCCATTGAACCCCCAGAGCTGTTCGAGTGGTTCAGGTCGTACCGGGCCTCGCTCGGCATGGACATCATCACGCTGGGGCCATCGGCCGGATCCGACGTGGTCCGGGCCATCAGGGCGAACCACGTGGTCTGCCTTCCGTGCGACCGGCACGTTGGAGGCGCCGGAGTGGAGGTGGAGTTCTTCGGCGAGACCACGACGCTTCCCGCCGGCCCGGCCACGCTCGCCCTGCGTACAGGAACTGCACTGCTGCCCGTTGCCATCTACGACAACGCCAGGGGCTGCCACGCCATCGTCCGCCCGCCCATCCCGACAGAGCGCACCGGCAGGCTGCGCCACGACGTCGAGCGTGTCACGCGGCTCCTCGCCGCAGAACTCGAGGACCTGATCCGGCTGGCACCCGAGCAGTGGCACCTGCTCCAGCCCAACTGGCCCTCAGACCGGGTCACCGATCCCGCTGGCTAGCGTCGCGACCATGCCAGCCCTGATCCACCGGGACCACGCCGCATGAAGATCGGCGTCATCTGTCCGTACAGCCTCACCCTGCCCGGCGGCGTGCAGGGCCAGGTCCTCGGCCTCGCACGCAAGCTGCGGCTGGCCGGCCACCCCACCCGTGTGCTCGGGCCCTGTGACGGCCCACCACCCGACTCGGGCGTCACACCGCTCGGCAACAGCCTTCCAACCGCAGCCAACGGCTCGATGGCGCCCATAGCCCCCGACGTTCCCTGCGCCCTGCGCACCATCCGTGCCCTCAACGACGAGGACTTCGACATCCTCCACCTCCACGAACCCCTCGCACCCGGCCCAACTGTCACCGCCCTGTTCATGGCCGGCTCGGTGGTAGGGACACCCATGGTCGGCACCTTCCACGCCGCCGGCGGCAGCCTCGCCTACAAGGTCCTCAACAAGCCCGTCACCAGGCTGCGCCAGCGCATGGACCTGACCGTCGCCGTATCAGAGGACGCGGCCGCCATGGCCGGAGACGCCCTGGGCGGCGAGTACGAGGTCCTCTTCAACGGCGTCGAGGTCGACCGCTGCCAGGCTGCCCGACCGTGGCCGACAACCGGACCGACCGTCTTCTTCGTCGGTCGCCACGAACCACGAAAGGGCCTCGATGTTCTCCTCGAGGCCATGAACCACCTGCCGTCCGACGTGCGGCTCTGGGTGGCAAGCGACGGCCCCGAAACCGAACGGCTGAAGGCACTCGTGGCCGGCGACCACCGGATCGAATGGCTGGGACGCATCAGCGAAGAGGAAAAGCTCTCCCGCATCCGCGGTGCCGACGTGTTCTGCGCACCATCCCTGCGCGGCGAGTCCTTCGGAATCGTCCTGCTCGAGGGCATGGCATGCGACACCCCCGTGGTGGCCAGCGACATTCCCGGCTACCACAGGGTCACCCAGGGCGGAATCGACGCCATGCTCGTC
Organism: Acidimicrobiaceae bacterium; assembly: GCA_002687745.1. Lineage (GTDB taxonomy): Bacteria > Actinomycetota > Acidimicrobiia > Acidimicrobiales > MedAcidi-G1 > UBA3125. Next base: position 4,398 of record NZBE01000018.1, read on the forward strand.
CCACCGGGCGACAGCGTGGAACTCGCCGGGGCCATCTCCAAGGTGATGGCCAACCCCGACCTGGTCTCGAGCCTCGTCGAGAACGGCTCAACCCGGGCCGACGAGTTCTCGATGCGCCGCCTGGCCGACCACTACCTCGAAATCTACCGAAGGGTTCTCGACGCCGCCTGAGGGTCAGAACCCCGCCGATGTTGGGGTGTCGGCTGGAGTGGCACCCGGCGGGCTTATCATGCGGGCGACATGATGAGACCCCACCTCAAGACCCCGGCGGCCGTGGCAGTTCTACTGCTCAAGTTCGCCGTGACCCTGATCCTTCTCGCAGCCGGCACGGGCCCGCTCGTAGCTGTACCGGCAGGGATCGTCGTGGGGACGCTGATCATCTGGATCACCAGTAGGCGGGCAGCGGCAATGGTGCTGGGCTCCATGGGCGGCAGGCCCGCCCAGATAGGCGAGTTTCCGAGGCTGCACAACGTCGTCGAGGGCCTCTGCCACACCCACGGCATCGACAAGCCGGACCTGTGGGTGCTCGACTCCAAGTCGGGCAACGCCGCAGTGGTTGGCGACCGCCGGTCCGCCACGATCGTCGTCACGACCGGAGCCACCGACACGCTCTCGCTCATCGAACTCGAGGCCCTCATGGCCCAGGCCCTGGTGCGGTGCCGCGACCCCCGTCTGGCCGACGAGACCCTGGGTGCCGTTATCGCCCGCGTGCCCGGCGCCTCCTTCATCACGAGCCGCTTCAACGACATCGACCGCACCGTCCGCACCGACATGGCCGGCGCCAAGCTGACCAGATACCCGAACGGAATGCAGTGGGCGCTCAAGGCCCTCGCCGAGATGGGCACCGTCGTCGACGGTTTCAAGCCGGCCAACGCACACCTGTGGCTGCTCCAACCCGATGGAACCACCGAAACTGCCACCGCCATCCACCCAACCGTCGAACTGCGCGTCGACGCCCTCGGAGAACTCTGATCACATGAGACACCGCGTCCGCTCCGCCCGAATCCCGGTCCTGCTCGCCGCAGCACTCCTGGCCGCCTCCTGCAGCAGCACAGAGACCTCCTTTCCGCCGACCACCCCGCCGCCGACCACCGCGGCCCCGTCAACCGCTGCGCCCGACACTGCGGTGCCTGCGGCGACAGACGCGCCATCCGTCGAGGAACCGGCACCAACGGCCACCCCCGACACGGCAATCCCCGATACAGCCGCCCCCGATACAGGCACCCCGGCCCCCGACGCTCCCGCCACCACCGAACCACCACCATCCACCACAGAGACCCTCGTGCCGTGGACCGGCGCCCACCACCCGCTCACCGGCCTTCCGGCCGTCAACGGCCTCAGCCGACTCCCGGCCCTGGCAGTCAAGATCGGCAACAACGACACCCGCTCGCTGCCACAGGTGGGCCTCGAAGCAGCCGACATCGTCTACGAGACCCACATCGAGAACAACGTCACCCGCTTCCTCGGCATCTACCAGAGCCATCTCCCCGACAGGATCGGCCTCGTGCGCTCGGCGCGATCCACCGACATCGACCTGATCGGAAACCTCAAGACCCCCTACTTCGCCTACTGGGGATCCAACGAAGGCGTCGGAGACGAGGTCAGGGCCGCCGAGAGCGTCGGAACCTTCGTGGCACGTTCAACCAGCGGCGCGGGCCAGGAGAACTTCGTGCGCGACGACTCGCGTGGTGCGTCGCCGTTCAACGGCTTCCTCAACGCCCAGGGCCTAATGGCTGCCGCCACCGGTACCGCACCCGATCCCGTCTTCCGGTACGGCGACCGGCCCGCATCGGCCGTACCGGCAGCGGGTGCACGATGGAGCACCCCCAACAGGCAGATCGACTACGTCTGGGACACAACCACACGGCGCTGGCTGCGCTACCAGGGAGGCGTACCCCAGCTCGACCAGAACGGCGTGCAACTGGCAGCCGACAACGTGCTGTTCCTCTACGTGGACTACAAGGTCTCAGCCGCCGACTTCGACTCGCCCCAGGCCATCAGCATCGGAAGCGGCGACGGCTGGCTGCTGCGCGACGGCACCGTCACCGGCGTCGTCTGGGGACGCCCGTTCGTCTCCAACGCATGGCACCTGGCCGACGACGACACGGGCGACATCGTCGAGTTGGCACCGGGAACCACGTGGGTGGCACTTGCCAGGCTGGGCGAGGGCAAGGTCCTCGACCTCGCCGAGGCCGCCGCAGTCACCGGCTGAGCCGGGGAGGCAGGCCGTCGGACAACATCGGGGTCGCCCGGCGGGGGAGAGAGACCAAAGCCCCTCCTAGACTGCGCCCCATGAGCGACATCACCCGATCAACGGGAACACAACTGGTCAAGCGGGGCCTTGCAGAGATGCTCAAGGGCGGCGTCGTAATGGACGTCGTCGACCCCGAACAGGCACGCATCGCCGAAGACGCCGGAGCGGTGGCGGTAATGGCCCTGGAGCGCGTTCCGTCCGACATCCGACGCGACGGCGGCGTGGCCCGAATGTCCGACCCCGAGATGATCGAGGGCATCAAGGCGGCGGTGACCATCCCGGTCATGGCCAAGGCCCGCATCGGACACTTCGCCGAAGCCCAGATCCTCCAGGCCCTCGGTGTCGACTACGTCGACGAGAGCGAGGTCCTCACACCGGCCGACGAGGCCCACCACATCGACAAGTGGGCCTTTGACGTGCCGTTCGTGTGCGGCGCCACCAACCTCGGCGAGGCCCTGCGGCGCATCTCCGAGGGAGCCTGCCTCATCCGCTCCAAGGGCGAAGCCGGCACCGGAAACATCGTCGAGGCCGTACGCCACCTGCGTTCGATCATGGGCGACATAGGGCGCATCACCAAGGCCGACTCGGCCGAGCTCTTCGACTGGGCCAAGAGGCTCCAGTCGTCGCTTTCGCTGGTCCAGGAGATCGCCGAGACCGGTGAGCTGCCCGTACCGATGTTCTGCGCCGGCGGCATCGCCACACCGGCCGACGCGTCCCTCGTCATGCAACTTGGTGCCCAGTCGGTGTTCGTGGGTTCGGGCATCTTCAAGAGCGACGACCCGGCACCGCGTGCCAGGGCCATCGTCGAGGCCACCACCAACTTCACCGACCCCGTCATCCTGGGCAAGGTCAGCCGCGGTCTCGGTGCCGCCATGCCGGGCCTCGAGATCGACACCCTGGAGACCCGCCTGGCCGACCGCGGCTGGTAGCAGACACTCCATGAAGGTCGGTGTCCTGGCCCTCCAGGGGGCATTCGCCCGGCATGCCGCCGTGCTCACCGATGTGGGCGCCGCCCCCATCGAGGTGAGAACCCCCGAGCACCTCTCCGGTGTTGACGCGCTCGTAATGCCCGGAGGCGAGTCCACAACCATGTCGATGCTCCTCGACATCGCCGAACTGCGCCAACCGCTGGTCGAACGCCTGGCTCGTGGACTCCCGGTGTTCGGCACATGTGCCGGCATGATCCTGCTGGCATCGGCGGTCGCCGACGGCCGCAGCGACCAGGAGTCCCTTGCGGCAATCGACATGGATGTGAGGCGCAACGGCTACGGCCGCCAGATCGACTCCTTTGAGGCCGACATCGATGTCGGCGGGGGCCTCCCAGACTGGGACACACCGTTCCACGGGGTGTTCATCAGGGCCCCGGTGGTGGAACGCGTGGGCGACGGCGTCGAGGTCCTCGCCAGAGTTGACGACAACCCGGTGCTGTGTCGCCAGGGACACGTGATGGTGGCATCCTTCCACCCCGAACTGACCGACGACCGGCGCATCCACGAACTCTTCGTGGAAACAGCCTGAGAGACCGCAGGAACAGGAGAACCCATGTCGGGCCATTCCAAGTGGGCGACCATCAAGCACAAGAAGGGCGCCGCCGACCAGAAGCGCGCCAAGCTGTTCGCCAAGCTCATCAAGCAGGTCGAGGTGGCCGCACGCCAGGGCGGCGGCGACCCCGACGCCAACGCCACCCTGCGGACCATGTACCAGAAGGCCCGTGACTCCTCGGTGCCACTCGACACCATCGAGCGGGCGGTCAAGAGGGGCACCGGCGAGCTGGAGGGCGTCAACTACGAGAGCATCACCTACGAGGGCTATGCACCCCACGGTGTGGCCCTCTACGTCGAGACCCTCACCGACAACCGCAACCGCACCGGGTCCGAGGTGAGGTCGCTACTGGCAAAGAACGGCGGCTCCCTCGCCGAGCCGGGCTCGGTGGCCTGGCAGTTTGAACGCAAGGGGGTGGTCCTGCTTGCAGGCAGCGTCGACGAGGACGAGATCATGATGGCTGCCCTCGATGCCGGCGCCGAGGACCTCGTCGACGACGGCGGCACGTGGCGCCTCACCTGCGAGCCGACCGACCTGCCCACGGTGCGTGCCGCACTCGAGGACGGTGGAGTTCCGTTCGAGTCGGCCGACGTGACCATGATCCCGACCTCCACGGTCGCCGTCGACACCGCCGAGGCCGCCAAGGCGGTGCTGCGCCTGCTCGACATCCTCGACGACAACGACGACGTTCAGGACGTGTTCGCCAACTTCGACATCCCGCCAGAGGTCTTCGACTCCCTCGACCTGGACTGAGTTCGCCCTCTCCCGAGGGTGACGCGGCCCGGGCGGGAGCAACCGCTAGAGTCGTACATATGTTCGTTCTGGGGATAGATCCCGGCCTCTCGCGCTGCGGCTACGGCCTGGTACGTCGCAACGGCAGGCGACAGCGCGCCGAGGCCGCAGGGGTCATCCGGACCGATCCGGCCACCCCGCTACCCCTGCGCCTTGCCGAACTCCAGGCCGAGGTACGCGACCTCATCACCGAATACCGGCCGGACCACGTCGCCGTCGAACGCGTCCTCTTCCAGGTCAACGTGACCACCGCCATGCAGACCGGCCAGGCATCAGGTGTGGTCATGGCCGAGGCGGCCGCAGACGGTTGCCAGGTAACCCTCTACTCTCCCAACGAGGTCAAGTCGGCCGTGGCCGGATGGGGAGGTGCCGACAAGGGCCAGATGGCCCAGATGGTCGAGACCCTTCTCGGCATCGACGTACCCCTCCGGCCGGTCGACGCCGCCGACGCCGTAGCCGTTGCGCTCTGCCACCTGGCAATGGTGCCTGGATCCACCGTGTCCGGGGCCGACCGGCCAGGGGTCAGCCTGTCCAGGGAAGGGGCGGTGTCGCAGTGATCGGGTCGCTTCGCGGGCAACTGCTCGAGCGTCTCGAGGTCGGCGGCCGCGGCGAGGTGCTGGTCGAGGTCTCAGGCATCGGCTACAGGGTCATCGTCACCCCCACCACCGCCGTGCGCCTGGGTGACGCCGGCACCGAGGTCTTCCTGCACGTCCACCACCACATCCGCGAGGCAGACCAGGCCCTCTACGGCTTCCTCGAGCGCTCCGAGCGCACCTGTTTCGAAGCCCTCCTCTCGGCACACGGGGTGGGGCCGTCCCTGGCCCTGGCGGTACTCGGTGTGCACGGCCCCGCAGAACTGGCCCGGGTCCTCGCCGACGACGACGTGGCCGCCCTGTGCCTCGTGCCCGGCGTAGGCAAGAAGACCGCCACCCGACTCCTCGTCGAGCTGAAGGCGTCCCTCGACCTCCCCATCGACACGGTGCCCGCCGACCCGGCTGACACAACTGCACCGCGCTCGGCACTCGTCGAGGTGCAGGAGGCCCTCGGTGGCCTCGGCTACACCCCCGACGAGGTGCGGTCCGTGCTGAGCGACCTCGGTGGCGACGACGCGGGTGTCATCCTGCGCGAGGCCCTGCAGCGGCTGGCCCGGGCGTAGGCAGGCCCCCGTGCGCGAAGAACTGCTCTCACCCGACCTGGACCCCGTCGACATCGAGGTCGAGGTCGGCCTTCGGCCCCGCCGTCTCGACGACTTCGTCGGTCAGCCAGAGCTGAAGGGCCACCTGCGTGTAATGCTGGAGGCAGCCAGCGCACGCGGTGAGGCCGCCGACCACTTCCTGTTCGCCGGCCCACCGGGGCTCGGCAAGACCACCCTCGCCCACATCGTCGCCGCCGAGATGGACGCCGAACTCCACATCACGTCGGGGCCCGCCCTCGAGCGGGCCGGCGACCTCGCCGCCATCCTCACCAAGCTCGAACCCGGCGATGTCCTCTTCATCGACGAGATCCACCGCCTCACCCGTGCCGTCGAGGAGATCCTCTACCCGGCAATGGAGGACTACGAACTCGACATCGTGCTCGGCAAGGGACCGGCAGCCCGCTCGATCCGCCTGGAACTGCCCCGCTTCACCCTTGTCGGAGCAACCACCCGCACCGGCCTCATCACCGGACCCCTGCGTGACCGCTTCGGCCTCACCGCCCGCCTCGACTACTACGAGACCAGCGACCTGGCGTCCATCGTCACCCGCGCCGCCGGCATCCTCGATGTCGACCTCGACTCCGACGGCGCCGGCGAGATCGCACGCCGCTCCCGGGGAACCCCCCGCATCGGCAACCGGCTGCTGCGACAGGTACGCGACTTTGCCCAGGTGGAACGCGGCGGTGCCACCGTCGACGGCACCGTCGCCCGCGACGGGCTCTCGTTCTTCGCCGTCGACGACCTGGGCCTCGACCGTCCCTCCCGGGCGATCCTGTCGGCACTGTGCGAGAGGTTCGACGGAGGGCCCGTGGGCCTCAAGACCCTCGCCATCTGCGTCAGCGAGCCCGACGACACCGTCGAAGACGTCTACGAGCCGTTCCTCATCCAACAGGGCCTGCTCCTGCGCACACCCAAGGGGCGGGTGGCCACACCTGCCGCATACACCCACCTGGGCCTCGCCACCCCTGCCCGCCCCGGCTCCCTCTTCGAGGACTAGGACACCTCCCGGGGCCGTCGGGCCCCACCTAGGCTGGCCCGCCCATGGGCCCCGACGACTTCGCCTACGACCTGCCGGACGACCAGATCGCCCAGGTTCCCCTGGATGACCGGTCCTCGGCCCGCCTGCTTGTCGACCTCGCCGACGGGACCGGTCCGGACCATCGCCATATCAGCGACCTGCCCGACATGGTCGGCCCCGGTGACCTGTTGGTCCTCAACGACACCAGGGTGCTGCCGGCCCGGTTGCGGCTGACCAAGGAGACCGGCGGTGCAGTCGAGGTCCTGTTGTTGGAACAGACCGGCGATGACCGTGAGTGGGAGGCCCTCGTGAGGCCCGGCAGGAGGGTTCCGCCGGGAACGAGGCTTCGGGCCGGCGACGACCTGACCGTCACGGTCGGTGACGACCTTGGCGAGGGCAGGCGCACGGTCATGCTGGACACCAACCCACCGGCGGGTCAGGCGGGCGTCCTCGTCGCCGTGCAGGCCCACGGCGAGATGCCCCTGCCCCCGTACCTGCACACCCGCCTCGACGACCCGGAGCGCTACCAGACCGTCTACAGCAACCGTCCCGCCTCGGCAGCAGCACCCACGGCGGGCCTCCACCTGACCGGTGAGGTGCTGGATGCCTGCCGGGCATCTGGCGCCGCGGTCGAACACCTTGAGCTTGTGGTGGGCCTCGACACCTTCCGGCCCGTCACCGCCGGCGACCTTGACGACCACGTGATGCACTCCGAGTCCTACACGGTCGCCGAATCGACCCTCGATGCCTGCCGGACCGCTGACCGGGTGATAGCGGTCGGGACCACGACCGTCCGGGCACTCGAATCGGCAAACCTCGCCGACTCCACGCGAGACGGCACACAGGGCCGGACGGACCTGTTCATCCGGCCCGGGTTCGACTTCGGCGTCGTCGACGTGCTGCTCACCAACTACCACCTGCCCAGGTCCACCCTGCTGGTGATGCTGGAGGCATTCGTGGGTCCACGCTGGCGGGACCTGTACGCGCTGGCCCTCGCCCACGGGTACCGCTTCCTCTCATTCGGCGACGCCATGTTGGTGGGTAGGCGCCGGTCCGACAGGATCACGCCATGAAGGCCACCTTCAACGAAGAGGCGAACAGCGACGGTGCCCGCACCGGGCGTGTCCAGACCCCCCGGGGGTCGTTCAACACGCCGTGTTTCATGCCGGTCGGAACCCGCGGAGCGGTCCGACACCTCTCATCGCTGGACCTGGCGGAACTGGGAGCAGAGGTGGTCCTTGCCAACACCTACCACCTGATGCTGCGACCCGGTGCCGACGTGGTGCGCGACCTCGGAGGCCTTCGTGGCTTCACCGGCTGGCAGGGCCTGAGCCTCACCGACTCCGGCGGCTACCAGATCTTCTCGCTCCAGCCACGCGTCGACGACGAGGGCGCCGAGTTCCGCTCCACCTACGACGGCTCCACCCACAAGCTCACACCCGAGGGCGCTGCATGCGTCCAGGCCGATCTTGGAGCCGACATCCAGATGGTCCTCGACGTCTGTCCGGCCCTTCCCGCCACCGACGCCACCCTGCGCCAGGCGGTCGAACGCACAGCCGCATGGGCCGCCAGGGGTCGACAGGCGTTCCTCGCCCATCACGACGCCCGGCAGCGTCAGTGCCAGTTTGGAATCGTGCAGGGTGGGACAGACGTGTCCCTGCGCACCGAGAGTGCCCAGCGGACCCTCGAGGTGGGCTTTGACGGCTATGCCATCGGTGGCCTCAGCGTCGGGGAGACCCGTGACGAGATGCTGGACCCTGTCAGCGCCGTGACCACGGTGCTCCCGCCCGACCAGCCCCGCTACTTCATGGGCCTGGGTGACCCTGCCGGCCTCGTGGAGGTGGTCGGCCGTGGCGTCGACATGTTCGACTGCGTGCTTCCGACCCGTCACGCCAGGCACGGCACCGTCCTCACCTCGGCCGGAAAGCTGAACCTGCGCAACGCCCGCTACGCAACCGACGACGGCCCCCTGGACCCCGGCTTCCCTGCAAGCCCGGCAGCAGCATGGTCCCGGGGCTACCTGCGGCACCTTCTCATGACCGACGAGCCCACCGGGCGTCGCCTCCTGTCACTCCACAACCTGGCGTGGCTGTTCGACTTCGTTGACCGGCTCCGTGCCTCCATCGGCGAGGGGCGCTTCGAGCAGTTCCGTGCCGAGACACTGGAGGTCTGGGGCTGACCACCGATTGGGCCAGAATCGGCACGCAACGGCCGTAGGCTCTACCGGTCCCGCTACGGGCGCTGACCGCCGCAGACGGCTGCCCAGCGCCGACAATCCACCCAGACACGAGGCACCAAATGGCCAGTTTCCTCCCCCTCATCCTGATCTTCGGGCTCATGTACTTCCTCATGATCCGACCCCAGCAGAAGAAGGCACGCTCCCAGCAGAACCTCATAGCCTCGGTTCAGGCGGGCGACGAGGTACGCCTCCACTCGGGTCTATTCGGAGTGATCAACGAGGTCGATGGCGACGTCATCTGGCTCGAGGTCGCCGAGAACATCGAACTGAAGGTCCTCCGCAGCGCCGTGGAACACCGCTTCAACGAACCGGTGCCGGAAGAAGCCGACGAAGAAGCCGTCGACGAGGCCGACGAAGGCCCCATCTCCGACTGACCACGCCTCCAGCAGCGACCTCATACACACCTGAGTCCATGCCCCGCCGACAGACCGTCTACCTCGTCGCAATTGTCCTCACTGCCGTGACGGCATCGGTGCTGACGGCCTTCTGGCAGAACAAGCCCCTCCTCGGCCTCGACCTGCAGGGTGGCGTCTCGGTGCGCCTCACGGCCACAGAACCGGCCACCGAGGAGATGCTCGACCAGGCGGTCGAGATCATCCGCAAACGGGTTGACGCCCTCGGCGTTGCCGAACCCGAGGTCTCCCGGACAGCCGAGGGCGTGATGGTCTCCCTACCGGGGGTCGACAACCAGCAGCGTGCCCTGGATCTTGTCGGTACCACCGCCGAACTGCGTTTCAGGCCCGTCTGCGACGTGCTTCCCCTCATGCCTGCCGACCTGGCCAGAGAGGGCGTGGCACGACCAGCACCGGCATCGTGTGAACCGCTGCTTGCCGGTGATCTGACCGCCTCGACCGGCCCGCTCGGTGTGACCCTCCCCGAGGACGACCTGGCCGACCAGTTTGTCGTGCTGGGCGGGCGCGACAGCAACCAGCGGTACCTGCTTGCCCCGAGCGTTCTCACAGGTGATGCCCTCGAGGACGCCAACGCCGACATGATCGAGTTCGAATGGCAGGTGGCGGTGGCCCTCAAGGCCGGACCAGCGGGCATCGACGCCTTCAACGAGATGGCGGCCCTCTGCTTCGTGGGAGCGCCCACGTGCCCGATCCTGCCCGGCTTCACCAACGGCCGCCTGGCCCTGGTGCTCGACGGTGAGGTCCTGACAGCACCCCAGATCAGGGCACCCGAGTTTCAGCGTGACCGCATCCTCATCTCGGGGGCCTTCGACAAGGAGGAGGCCGACGTCGTGGCCCTGGGTCTCCGCTACGGCGCCCTACCCATCGAGCTCGAGGCGGAGAACACCCAGGTGGTCTCGGCGACCATCGGCGAGGACTCCCTCGATGCAGGCATCGTGGCCGGGCTCATCGGCCTGGCGATAGTGGGCCTGTTCATCGTCGGCTACTACCGCCTGTTGGGCCTCGTGGCACTGGCCAGCCTGGCAATCTCCGGCAGCCTTCTCTGGGCGATCATCGCCCACCTGGGAACCCAGTCGGGCCTTGCGCTCACCCTTGCCGGCGTCACCGGAATCATCGTGGCCATCGGAGTCTCGGTCGATTCCAACGTCGTCTACTTCGAGCACCTCAAAGAGGACATCCGTGACGGACGCACCGCCAGGTCCTCTGTCGACAAGGCGTTCCCCGTTGCCTTCTCGACGATCGTCAAGGCCGACATGGCGTCACTGATCGGAGCGGGCCTGCTGTGGTGGCTCACGGTCGGCGCCGTAAGGGGCTTTGCCCTGTACCTGGGCCTCGCGACCCTGTTGGACCTCGTAGCGACCTACTTCTTCATGGGCCCGATGGTGCGCCTCATGTCCCGGTCCCGGTGGTTTGCAGAGCACCCGGAGCGCTTCGGCCTCCCGGCCAGCGGAGCAGTCAGCGCAGTCGGGAGGACCATCTGATGGGCCTGCTCAGAGACGTCTTCAACGGTGAAACGGCACTCGACTACCCACGCTGGTGGCGCAGGACGGTAACGGTCTCGCTGGTGGTGATAGTGCTCAGCTTCGGCTCGTTCGGCGTCCGGGGCCTGAACCTGGGCATCGACTTCGAGGGTGGAACCACCTTTGAGGTCCTGGCACCCGGAGCGTCGGTAGCCGACGCACGCGGGGTCATGGCCGGAATCGGTTCCGAGGACTCTCGCATCCAGACCGTCGACGGCGACGTCATCCGGATCCGCTCCGAGGTGTCGGACCCGGCACACGCCGCCGAGATCCACAGCCTCCTCGAAGAGCAGCTGGGAACAGTCCAGACGTTCGAACAGGTCGGGCCCACATGGGGTGCCGAGGTGACATCAAAGGCCGCCAACGCACTGGTCGTGTTCTTCGTCGTGGTGGCCCTCTACATAACAGTTCGCCTCGAGTGGAAGATGGCACTCGGGGCCCTCGCAGCGGTAGCCCACGACATCGTGGTCAGCGTCGGCCTCTACTCGATCCTCCAGCTCGAGATCACACCCTCGACCGTCATCGCCTTCCTCACGATCATGGGCTACTCGCTCTACGACACGATCGTTGTCTACGACAAGGTCCGTGAGGTCACCGGGCGCCTCGGCGCCACCGAGCGGTACACCTACACCGAGCTCATGAACCTGGCGCTCAACCGGGTGACAATGCGCTCGCTCAACACCAGCATCACCTCGGCAATCCCCATCGTGTCGCTGCTGCTCATCGGTTCGGTGCTGATGGGGGCCACGACGCTCCAGGAGTTCGGCATCGCCCTGCTGGTCGGCATCATCGTCGGCTCCTACTCGTCCCTGTTCATCGCATCCACGCTCGTCACGGTGCTGAAAGAACGCGAAGAGCGATGGATCCAGGTGGCCGGCAAGGTCGAGCAGCGCGCAGGTGTTGCCGAGGGCGGCGGCACCCGCCTCATCGGCCGCGAAGAGGCCTCCCTGCCCGACACCCGTTCAACCGAGCGTCCCGGCGCCGCAAAGGGCCCGGCACGGCGCCGACCCGCGGCAACGACCCACCTGGCCGGTGGCGTGCCACCCCGCCCCCGCAAGAAGCGTCGCTGAGCCAGCCCGCTACCGTGGTGTGATGACCGACAGGGTCCACCACGGAAACCTGAACAGGCAGCGTGTCAGGCTGCCCGCCACCGGAACTGCGTCGACCGGGCACAGGTCCTGACATGGTCGCCGTAACACGTGTACTCCCATGGCGCCGCCGGCCCGATCCGCGGGTCGAGGAAACCTCGGACCTTCTCACCACCTTCCACGACCACCACCCCAGGGCCGACACCTCCCTCATCGAACGTGCCTACGAGGTGGCGCTGGGCGCCCATGTGGGACAGACCCGCAAGTCGGGTGAGCCCTACATCCACCACCCGATGGCCGTCGCAACGATCGTGGCCCGACAGGGTCTCGACGACGTCACGGTCGCAGCAGCACTGCTCCACGACGCCGTCGAGGACACGTCCATCGACCTGACCGACCTGGAACGCGACTTCGGGGCAGACGTCTCGCTCATAGTCGACGGCGTCACCAAGCTGGATCGTCTGCACTTCGACTCCCGCGAGGAACAACAGGCCGCCAGCATGCGCAAGATGCTCGTGGCCCTCGCCAAGGACCTGCGGGTGCTGATCATCAAGTTGGCTGATCGACTCCACAACATGCGCACCCTGGCCGCCCTCCCCGAGGACAAGCAGCAGCGCATCGCACGCGAGACCCTCGACATCTACGCACCGCTCGCCAACCGCCTCGGCATGCAGGAGGTCAAGGACCAACTCGAGGACCTCTCGCTCGCCACGCTCCACCCCAAGCGCTACAGCCAGATCGACCAGATGGTCCAGGACCGGTCACCAGAGCGTGACAACTACGTGACCCAGCTCATCGGCGACATCGAGAAACGCATGTCCGACCTGAAGATCACAGCAGAGGTCCACGGCCGGCCAAAGCACCTCTGGAGCATCTACGAGAAGATGATCGTGAGGGGCCGGCCCTTCGACGACATCTACGACCTCATCGGCGTACGCGTAATCGTCGAGAACGTGCGCGACTGCTACGCGGTGCTGGGTTCCATCCACTCAACCTGGAAGCCCGTCCACGGTCGCTTCAAGGACTACGTGGCCATGCCCAAGTTCAACCTCTACCAGTCGCTGCACACCACGGTCGTCGGCCCGCTCGGAAAGCAGGTCGAGTTCCAGATCCGCACCAGCGAGATGCACCAGCGTGCCGAGCACGGTGTGGCAGCACACTTCGACTACAAGGCCAGCTCGCCGTCAGATGACATGGCGTGGCTGGGAAGAATCGTGGACTGGCAGGAGGAGACCTCTGACCCCGGAACCTTCATGGCCAACCTCAAGACCGACCTCGAACAGGACGAGGTGTACGTGTTCACCCCGCGGGGTGGGGTGATCACCCTGCCGATCGGCGCCACGCCCGTGGACTTCGCCTACATGGTCCATACCGAAGTCGGCCACAAGTGCGTAGGAGCGAGGGTAGAGGGCCGGCTTGTTCCGCTCGAGACCCGCCTCAACTCGGGAGACACGGTCGAGATCGTCACCTCAAAACAGGAGGACGCCGGCCCCAGCCGCGACTGGCTCAAGTTCGTCGCCACCCACAAGGCCTCCAACAAGATCAAACAGTGGTACTCGCGTGAGCGCCGCCATGATGCAATAGACAGCGGCTACGACGACCTGGTCAGCGAACTGCGACGTGCCGGAATGCCGGTCAAGGAATTCCTGGCCGGTCAGCCCCTCGCCGACGTGGCAGCCGAGATGAACCTTGCCGATGCCGACACCCTCTACGCCGCCATTGGCGAACACCATGTCTCGGCAAAGGCCGTGGTCAACAAGGTCAGGCGGGCCGTCAGCGCCGAACAGGAGGTCGACGAGCAGCTGCCCGCCACCGTGTTGCGTCCCGCCACGGCCAACCGGCCCGGTGGCTCGGCCGGGATCCACGTCGAGGGCTTCGACGACATGATGGTGAGGCTCTCGCGCTGCTGCACACCTGTACCACCGGACGAGATCATCGGCTTCGTTACCCGGGGTCGTGGCGTGTCCGTCCACCGCAGCGACTGCGCCAACGCAGCATCGCTCTCCGAGGGACAACCCGACAGGCTCATCGAGGTGGACTGGGACGGCTCCGCTGCAGGGAACTTCCTCGCCACAATCGAGGTCAAGGCCCTCGACCGGCCGGGGCTGCTCCGCGACATCGTGAACGTGCTCGCCGACCACCACATCAACGTTGTCGGAACCGACACGGTCACCAGCGGAGCCGACAGGACCGCCAAGATGAAGTTCGACTTCGAGATGGGTCACGCTGCGCACCTGGAGCCACTGCTGCACATCATCGCCGAGATCGACTCGGTGTACGACGTCTACCGGGTGGTGCCCGGCCAGGGCTCCTGAGGACCCGTTTGCTTATCGCCCGCCGGTGACCCCGGCGGCCGGTAGCCTTTCCCCCCGTGGCAGACCCCATCTACAGGGCGCCGAAGGGCACACACGACGTCCTCTGGCCTGAATCAGCGCGCCGTCGCGCCCTGGTCGGCGTGTTCGCCGACATTGTCGAGGCCGCCGGATACAGCGAGGTCGTGCCACCGATGTTCGAACACGTCGAGGTCTTCCGGCGCCTCGGCGACGCCACCGACGTCGTCCGCAAGGAGATGTACGAGTTCGAGGACCGCGGCGGCCGTCACATCGCACTTCGGCCCGAGCAGACGGCATCGATCGTGCGCTCCTATGGCGAGCACCGCCCGAACCTGCCGTGGAAGGCCTGGTACGCAGGCCCCAACTTCCGCTACGAGCGGGCCCAGAAGGGCCGCTTCCGGCAGTTCGACCAGGTCGGCATCGAGGCGCTCGGCCCCGAGGACCCACACCTGGATGCCGAGGGGATCGCCACGGCCTGGCGCTTCTACGAGTGCCTGGGACTCCAGCAGGTCACCCTGCTGGTCAACTCGCTGGGTGGCCCCGACGACCGGTCCCGCTACGTCGCTGCGCTCCACGACCACTTCTCGACCGACATCGGCTCGCTCAGCGAGGACTCCAGGGCCACGCTCGCCACCAACCCGCTGCGGGTACTCGACTCCAGCCGCCCAGAGGACGCCGACCTGATCGCCTCGGCCCCCAACATGCTGGACCACCTGTCGACCGAGGCCGGCGACCACTTCGACCAGGTCAAGGCGGCACTTGCCGGTCTGGACATCCCCTTCACGGTCGAGCCGCGCCTCGTGCGGGGCCTCGACTACTACGTCCGAACCACCTTCGAGTTCACCTCCGCGGCGTTCGACGCCGCCCAGAACGCCATCGGCGGGGGAGGCCGCTACGACGGCCTCGCCGAGGCGATGGGAGCACCACCCACACCCGGCGTGGGCTTCGCCCTCGGCGTGGACCGAACCCTCATGGCCTGCGACGCAGAGGGCGCCTTTGCTGCACCCGACTCTCCTGTCGACGTGTTCGTGGTCGACACCACGGGCGGCGAGGCGGCCCTGTTGATCACCGACGAGCTGAGGCGTGCCGGCATCCGCGCCGACCGCTCCTGGGACGACCGCTCCATGAAGGCCCAGATGCGTGCCGCCGACCGCAGTGGAGCCGCCATGGCGGTGATCGTCGGAGACGACGAACTGCGCTCCGACACGGTCGCGGTGCGCGACCTGCGCGGCGACGGCGGCCAGGAGACCGTCGCACGAACTTCAATCACAGAAACCCTGCTAGCGAGGCTCAAGTGACAGGCAGTACCGACACCGACCGTGGGCAAGGCCCCGACTACACCACATCCATGCGGACCGACCGCTGCGGCGACCTCCGTAGCGACGACGTCGGTCGCCAGGTAACCCTGTGCGGTTGGGTGGCCCGGCGCCGCGAGCACGGCGAGCACCTGGCATTCGTGGACCTTCGCGACCGCAGCGGCATCATCCAGGTGGTTGTCGACGGCGCCGCCGACCTGCGATCCGAGTATGTGCTGCAGGTGACAGGGCAGGTCAGGGAACGACCGGCCGACACCGCCAACGACTCGCTCTCAACAGGGGCGATCGAGGTCGACGCCTCCGAGGTGACCATCCTCTCTGCGTCAGAACCACCACCGTTCCCGCTCGACGAACGCACCGACGTCGACGAGGTCCTCAGGCTCCGCCACCGCTACGTCGACCTTCGCCGGCCCCGCCTCCAGAGGAACCTCGAGGTAAGGGCAACGGTCAACAGCGCCGTGCGGGCCGCAATGGAGGAACAGGGCTTCATCGAGCTCGAGACCCCCATGCTGGTTGCCAGCACGCCTGAGGGTGCACGCGACTTCGTGGTCCCGTCACGCAAGGAACCGGGTTCGTTCTACGCCCTGCCCCAGAGCCCCCAGATCTTCAAGCAGCTCTGCATGATCGGCGGCGTCGACCGCTACTACCAGATCGCCCGCTGCCTTCGTGACGAGGACCTCAGGGCTGACCGCCAGTTCGAGTTCATGCAACTCGACGCCGAGGCCAGCTTCGTGAGCCAGGACGACGTGCTCGCCTTCATCACCCACGCGGTCTCATCGGCCGCCGAGGCGGTCACCGGTGAGAGGCCTGCCGACTTCCCCCGCATGTCATGGCACGAGGCCAGGGAGAGGTATGGGACCGACAAGCCCGACACCCGCTTCGGCATGGAGCTCGTAGAGCTGACCCCGGTCTTCGCCGACACCGACTTCCGTGCCTTCCAGGCACCGTGCGTCAAGGGCATCCGGGTTCCCGGTGGTGCCGAGCTGTCACGCAGCCGCCTCGACGACCTGACCGACACATGCAGGGGCTGGGGAGCCAAGGGCCTCGTCTGGATGAAGGTCGAGGCCGACGGCCTCAACTCGCCTGTCGCCAAGTTCCTCTCCGACGACGAACAGGCGGCGTTGCGCACCACGCTCGAAGCCGAAGAGGGCGACCTCCTGCTGCTGGTGGCCGACGAGCACCACACGACGTGTCGCATCCTCGGCCTGCTGCGCCTGGAACTGGGGCGCCCACCGGTCACCGAGGGCGGCCTCAACTTCGTCTGGGTCGTCGACTTTCCCCTCTTCGAGGGCTTCGACGAGGCAGGCAACCCCATGCCGGCCCACCACCCGTTCACCATGCCCCATGAGGACGACCTCGAGGCACTTGAGGCCGGCGACCTGCTCTCGGTCCGCTCACAGGCCTACGACCTGGTCCTGAACGGCTGGGAACTGGGCTCGGGCAGCGTCCGTATCCACCGGCGCCAGATCCAGCAGAAGATCTTCTCGATCCTGGGTATCGGAGCCGACGAGGCCCAGGAGAGGTTCGGCTTCCTGCTGGACGCCTTCAGGTACGGCGCACCACCGCACGCCGGCTTCGCCTTCGGCATGGACAGGCTCATTGCGATCCTGGCCGGCGAGGAGAACATCCGCGAGGTCATCGCCTACCCCAAGACCCAGTCGGGCGCCGACCCGCTCACCAGTGCACCCACCCCGATCGACGACCGCCACCTCGAGGAGCTGGGCCTGCGGGTCCTGCCCAGCAGCCAATAGCCCACAGATCCGGCGGGGCCGTCCACCCGGACAGCCGCCGAGGCCCTAGGTTCGGTGCCGATGGCCGGTGACCTCTTCTCAGATGCAGCCCGGGAGCGTCTCACCAGGCGTGCACCCCTGGCCGACCGGTTACGGCCCACGAGCCTTGACGACGTCGTCGGACAGGAACACCTCGTCGGGCCGGGGCGCCCGCTGCGACGCCTCGTTGAGGCCGACAGGCTCTCATCGGTCATCCTCTGGGGTCCACCCGGCACCGGCAAGACCAGCCTCGCCCGCCTCGTGGCCCGCCTGACGTCCAAGGAGTTCACCGAGCTCTCAGCGGTAAGCGCCAGCGTCAAGGACGTTCGTGAGCTGATCGCCCGGGCCGAGGCCGTGCTGGGGGAGCGCGACGTCGGCACCATCCTCTTCCTCGACGAGGTGCACCGCTTCAACAAGGCACAACAGGACGCCCTGCTGCCCTCTGTGGAGTCAGGCCTGCTGGTGCTGATCGGGGCCACCACCGAGAACCCCTACTTCGAGGTCAACGCGCCGCTGCTCTCGCGCTCCCCCCTCTTCCGCCTCGAGCCACTCGACGAGGCCGCCCTCGCCGGCCTGTTGGAGCGTGGTCTCGAAGCTGAGGGAATGACCGCCGATGATGCCGCCATCGAACTGCTCGTTGACAGGGCGGCCGGCGACGGACGGCACGCGCTCACCAGCCTCGAGGTGGCCACCGCCCTGGCCACCGGGCGTGAATCGGGGCAGATCAGCGTCGACGACGCCGAGGCCGCGCTTGGCACGAAGGCGATTCTCTACGGACGCGACGAGCACTACGACGTGATCAGCGCGTTCATCAAGAGCATCCGCGGCTCCGATGCCGACGCCGGCCTCTACTGGCTGGCCCGCATGCTCGACGCCGGCGAGGACGCCCGCTTCATTGCCCGTCGCCTGGTGATCCTCGCCAGCGAGGACATCGGAATGGCCGACCCAATGGCCCTCCTGGTGGCCGACGCGGCAGCCAGGGCCGTGGAGTTCGTAGGCCTTCCCGAGGCCCGCCTGAACCTGGCACACGCCGTCGTCCACCTGGCCACCGCACCCAAGTCCAACCGGGTAACCGTCGGACTGGGCCGGGCAGGCGCCGATGCCCGGTCTGCCGGCACCGGCCTCGTCCCCATGCCCCTCCGCGACGCCCACTACAGGGGAGCAGCCGACCTGGGCCATGGCGACGGCTACGAGTATCCCCACGATGACCCGGCCGGATGGGTGGCACAGCAGTACAGGCCCCCCGAGGTGGCCGACAACACCTACTACGATCCCTCACCACACGGGTTCGAAGCGGAGGTGGCTGAACGCATGGCCCGCCACCGTGGAGACCCACCCGACGGCCCCGCCAGCGGGGGAGGCAGCAAATGAGACGTCGCATCTTCTGGCTTGTCATCGGATGGCTGGGGGGCAACGCCACCTCCATGTGGTTCCAGCGGCGCCTGCGCCGAACCGTCGAGCGCTACACCCCCGAACACCTTCGCAGGGAGATCTCCGAGCGGTCATCGGCCGTTGTCGACCAGGGAGCGGACCTGGTGCGCAGGGTCAGGCAGATCCGCGACGACATCGCAGCCGATGACCCGGCAGGCTCCAACGGCCACGACTACGGCTTTCGCCGAACCGGGCAGCGGTCGCGCCGAGCCCATCGACCGGCCGGGCCCCTCCGCTGACCCACGCAACCTGCTCATAGCCGCCGGAGCCATCCCGGTAGAGTGGCCCGACCATGGCAGAACACACAGCCAACGGCGTAAGGCGCGCATTCGTCGACTTCTTCGTCGACAGGGGCCACCACCACGAGCCCTCCGGGAGCCTGATCCCGCACGACCCCACGCTGTTGTTCACGGTGGCCGGAATGGTCCCCTTCAAGCCCTACTTCGTGGGTGAGCAGCCAGCCCCGTGGGACCGCGCCGTCACCGTCCAGAAGTGCGTGAGGGCCGGCGGCAAGCACAACGACCTCGACGAGGTGGGTCGCACCAGCCGACACCTCACCTTCTTCGAGATGATGGGCAACTTCAGCTTCGGCGACTACTTCAAGTCCGACGCATGCGCCTACGCGTGGGAGTTCGTGACCGGCACGCTGGGCCTCGACCCTGAACGACTCTGGGTAACCGTGCACCTCAGCGACGACGAGGCCGAGGCCATCTGGCGCGACGAGGTCGGCGTGCCCGCCGAGCGCATCCAACGCCTCGACGAGGACAACTACTGGCGCATGGCCGACACCGGACCATGCGGACCCTGCTCTGAGATCTTCTGGGACAAGGGCCCCGACTTCGGCGACGACGGCGGTCCCGCCCACGGCGACGAGGAACGCTTCATCGAGATCTGGAACCTGGTGTTCATGCAGTTCGAACAGCACGAGGACGGCTCGATGACGCCGCTGCCGGCCCCGTCGATCGACACCGGCGCCGGCCTTGAGCGCATCCTCGCCGTGCTGGAGGGGGTCGACTCGGTCTGGGAGACCGACGAGTTCGTGCGCCTCCTCGCCACCATCAGCGACATCACCGGCGTGCAGCACGGCTCCAGCGAACGCACCGACGTCTCACAGCACATCCTGGCCGACCATGCCCGATCCTCGACCTTTCTCATCAGCGACGGGGTGTTCCCCAGCAACGAGGACCGCGGCTACGTGCTGCGCCGCATCATCCGACGGGCCGTGCGCCACGCCTGGCTTCTCGGGGTCGAGGACCTCGTCATGCCAGCCCTGGTCGATGCGGTGGTGGCCATCATGGGTGACGACTACCCCGACCTGGTCCGCAACCACGCCTTCGTGCGCGACATCCTCGAGCGCGAGGAGGGCCGCTTCAGGGAGACCCTGCGGACCGGCCTGGCGATCCTCGACGATGCGCTCGACGGCCTGGGCGAGGGCTCCACCCTCGACGGAGACGTGGCTTTCAAGCTGCACGACACCTACGGCTTCCCCCTCGAGCTGACCCAGGAGATCACGGCCGAAAAGGGCGTGGCCGTCGACAACGAGGCCTTCGGCGTGGCAATGGCCCGCCAACAGGAGATGGCCCGCTCAGCCCGAAAGGACGGCAGCACCGCCGCTGTCGGTGACCTGCGTTCCGTGCTCGAGGCCGGCGGCCCCACCGTGTTCGTAGGGCGCGACCGGAACGAGGCCGAGGCTGTGGTCGTCTACTCAGACGGTGACGTAGTGGTCCTGGACCGAACACCGTTCTATGCCGAGGCCGGCGGCCAGGTGGGCGACACCGGAACCATGACATGGGAGGGCGGATCCGTCGACGTGATCGACACCACCCTCGCCCTCGACGGCCTGCACTGCCACAGGGTCGCAGCCGACGGACAGGGCCCCGAGGTGGGACAGACCGTGACGGCCGCCATTGATACCGAACGCCGCGCGGCAATCCGCCGCAACCACACCGGAACCCACATCCTCCACTGGGCGCTGCGACATGTGCTGGGCGACCACGTCAAGCAGCAGGGATCATGGGTCGGACCCGACCACCTTCGCTTCGACTTCAGCCACTTCGAGGCCATGACCGCCGAACAGGTCACGGCTGTCGAGAACCTCACCAACGCCGAGATCCTCTCCAACCACGAATGCCGCAACTTCGAGACCCCCCGCGAAGAAGCCGAGGCCCTCGGCGCCATTGCCTTCTTCGGTGACAGGTACGGAGACCAGGTGCGTGTGCTCGAGGCCGGCCCCAACTCAGTTGAACTCTGCGGTGGAACCCACGTGTCGGCCCTTGGCGACATCGGGCCCGTGAAGATCACCTCAGAGGGCTCGATCGGCTCCAACATCCGCCGCCTCGAGGCCATCACCGGAACCGCACCCATAGAACGGCTCCGTGGGGCCGAGGCATCCCTGGCCGAGGCCGCCGACCTGGTGGGCGTACCGGTCGACGACCTCATCGACGGCATCACCCGCCGCCTGGCCGAGGCCAAGGCCGTTCGCTCCGACCTGGCCGGCGCCAGACGCCAGCTGGCCCTGGGACGTGCCGACGAACTGGCATCTTCGGCCGACAACGGCATCGTCGTGACCATGGTCGACGGCATGGACCGCGACGGCCTCCGCGACCTGGCAGCAGCAGTGCGCGACCGCGACGGAGTACGGGCCGTGGTGCTGGGCACGTCGCCCGACGGAGGCGGGGCAGCCCTGGTGGCAGCCGTTGCCCCCGACAGCGGCCTCGACGCAGGTGCGCTGGTAGCCGACGCAGCCAGGACGATCGACGGTGGTGGACGCCCGAGCCCAGACCTCACCGTTGTCGGCGGCAGGTCCCCCGAGAACCTTCCCGAGGCACTCGAACAGGCACGGGCAGCAGCCCTGGCCGGCTAGGCCCGCGGCGCAGTCGTGCGGGCGATCGGCCTCGACCTTGGAACGAAGCGGATCGGCGTGGCCGTCAGCGACAGTGACGGCCGGCTGGCAATGCCCATCGAGGTTCTGGAACGCACCGGCGACAGGGAGGGCGAACACCGCGCTGTGGCAGCCCTCGTCGCCGAATGGGAGGCCGAGGTCGTGGTTGTCGGCGTGCCCTACTCTCTCGACGGCTCAATCGGCCCGATGGCCAGGACCATGATCGCCGAAGCCGACCGGTTGGCAGCGCTGCTCACCGTGCCGGTCCAGACACACGATGAGCGCCTCACCACGGTCACCGCCGACCGCCAACTTCGCGAACAGGACATGCGCGGAGAGGATCGCCGCAAGGTTGTCGACAAGGTGGCCGCCTCGGTGATGCTCCAGGCATGGCTCGATGGCCGGTCAGGGGAGCAGTCCCCGTGAGCGACGACACCCCTGTCACCCCCGACGCACCTGACGGGACCGGCAGCGACCACCTCGACCTGCACTCCGAACCCGGGTTCGCGGAGACCCGACCGGTCGAGAAGGTGCCCGCGTGGGAGGCCGACCCGCCCGGTCCAGAGCCCGACGATGCCATCGTCACGACGCGCCCCCTTCCGACCGATGAACCCAGCCCCGATGTCACATGGGTGCGCCACCGTCCGCTGCTGGGGCCCATTCCCAGGTGGGGAGGAGTGGTCGCCGTGGTGCTGCTCGGAGCGGCTGTCGCCTTCAGCGGGTTCCGCGGCTGGGTCGACAGCCAGCTTCGCCCCAGCGCACCGCCCGGCGACGAGGTCGAGCTGACCATCCAGGAAGGCTGGTCGACCAACGACGTCGCGGTGGCCCTTGGCGATGCCGGCGTGATCGACCATCCTGCAATGTTCCGCCAGTGGATGCGGTGTCCCTCTGGACTGCAGTGGCTCATCGACTGTTCGGCCGGCACCGAGTACTCGTTCCAGGCGGGCGACTACGTGCTCCGGGAACACCTCTCATTTGACGACACCGTTGCGCTGCTGGAAGAGGGTCCCCTGCCCGAAGAGGTTGTCCGCATCACGATCCCCGAGGGCCTGACCCTCAACCAGATGGTGAACCGGGTGGTCCGCAGAATGCCCACCTTCGACGAGGCCCAGATGCGTGCCGCCCTCGCCAGCGACCGCCTCATCTGGGAGCACTATCCCGGTGAGCTGCCGTTCCTTCTGGTTGAGGGCCTGCTGTTCCCGGACACCTACCAGCTCGACGATGCCACGATCACCGACGAACTGGGGCTGCTGATCCGCATGCACAATCAGTTCCTGGCGGTCGTGGACGAACTCAACCTGGAGCAGCGTTCGGTGGACCTGGGCCTCACCCCGTACGACACCGTCATCCTGGCCTCGCTCATCGAGGAGGAGGCCCTGCTCGACGGGGACCGGGCCAAGATCAGCCGGGTCATCCACAACAGGTTGAACCTGGGTTGGACGCTCGGAATCGACGCCAGCACCCGGTACGCCGTTGCCAAGACAGCGGGCGAACCCCTCACCGCCGAGGACCTCGCCACCGAGTCCATGTGGAATACGAGGGTCGTGGTCGGCCTTCCGCCCACGCCCATCGCCGCCCCCGGCCGGGCGTCCCTCGAGGCCGCCCTGGCACCGGCCGACGGTTCCTGGCTCTACTACGTGCGTACCGACGAGAACGACGTCGTGGGGGCCCACACGTTTGCCGAGACCGCCGACGAGTTCGAGGCTGCCCGCCGGGTATGTGTGGAAAAGGACCTTGGCTGTGGCTGACACATCAAGGTCCCGTACCCGCATGGCGGCGGTCATCGGCTCACCGGTCGCGCACTCGCTGTCTCCGGCGATCATGAACGCGGCGTTCGCTGCAGCCGACCTGGACTGGACGTTCATTGCACACGAGGTGGCCGAGGGCGACACCAGACGGGCACTCGACTGGGCCCGCAGCGAGGGCCTCGTGGGCCTCTCGGTGACGATGCCGCACAAGGCGGCCGCTGCCGCAGCAGTTGACGAACTGGGCGACGTTGCCGGGCGCCTCAACGCCGTGAACTGCGTCGTCGTCGACGGACAACGCCTCGTGGGCCACAACACCGATGGCGGTGGATTCATCGACGGCCTTTCCCACGATGCCGGCTTTGACCCCGCAGGTCGCAGGATCGTCGTCCTCGGGGCTGGTGGTGCAGCCAGGGCCGTCGTGCACGCCCTGGCTGTCGCCGGAGCATCAGACGTGGCAGTGGTCAACCGGACACCAGCCAGGGCAGAGGTGGCCGCCGGCCTCGCCGACGGGGTCGGGCGGGTGGCCGACACCGGTGCGGTGGCTGGCGCCGACCTGGTTGTCAACGCGACGCCGCTGGGCATGGGTGAAGGTGGCTCGACCATGCCCGTCGACCCCGACCTCCTGAACCCGGGCCAGGTTGCCGTTGACCTCATCTACCACCCCCTCGCCACACCATGGGTGGTGGCACTACGCGAACGCGGGATCGAGGCCCACGGAGGCCTCTCGATGCTCATCTTCCAGGCTGCGCTGGCCTTCACCCACTGGACGGGTGGGGAGGCACCGGTTGCGGCAATGGAACAGGCTGCGCGGGCCGAGTTGGCCGCCCGCGCAGCCGGCTGAACCCCTGCAATCCCCGTGGATCCGGCCCAGGCCGTGGCCCTGGCATGGATGACCCTCTGGATCGTGGCCCTGTCGATTGTGGACCTGCACGGCCGGCGCCTACCGGACCCGATGGTCGCCATCCTCCTGGCGGGTCTCGTGTTCCTCGACGCAGCCGCGGCCGTCTCAGGTGGGCGCCCCGGGAGCCTGTTGTGGGCCTGTGCCGGCGCTCTCGCGTACGGCGGCCTGCTGTTCACGGTCCGGGAACTCGCCCCATCGGGCCTCGGCGGTGGCGACGTGAAGTTGGCCGTTCCCCTGGGATGGCAGATCGGCTTCGCTGCGGGAGGCGGGTTTCCCACAGCGGTCCTCACTGCGCTGGTGCTCGCATGCCTGTTCGCCCTGGTGTGGCAGGTTCTCGGTCGGCTCCGCGGGCACGGGTGGCCCCAGACGCTGGCATTCGGTCCGTGGCTGGGGGCCGCAGCGGTCATTGTCGTTTCCATCACCTGAAGCGGAATTCGCCCGAGCCGGGGGGTCGGCATCAGTAGCCTGTCGTGATGGCAACCGACCACAACGCCCCGGGTGGGCCCCACCTGGCGCTGGTGGGCCTCATGGGAGCCGGAAAGAGCGAGGTCGGCGCAGCCGTGGCCCAGCGCCGGAGCCTCCGCCACCTGGACCTCGACGTGCTGGTGACCGGCCGCGAGGGTCGTTCAGTCGGCGTGCTGTTCGAGGAACTGGGCGAGTCCGGCTTTCGGGACTGTGAGCAGGCAGCGCTGGCAGACGTGCTGTCGTTGGTGCAACCCGTGGTGCTGTCCACCGGCGGAGGAGTGCTCGAACGCCTGCCAAACAGGGAACTTCTGTCCGAGCGGGCCACGGTCGTCTGGCTGAGGGCCCGGCCGGAGACACTCGCCGAGCGGGTCGGCGACGGTGTCGGCAGACCCCTCCTCCAGACAGGCAACCCGGCCGAGGTGCTCGCAGAGCTGTCGACCCGGCGCGGCCCCGACTACGAGGCCGCAGCCGACCACGTGGTCGACACCGACGACATGACCGTCGACGAGGTGGCCGACTCCGTCGTAGCCGCACTGCCGGACCCGGTGACCACATGATCACCGTCGACGTACCGCTGCCCGGCGGACGCTCCTACCCGGTTGTGATCGGTCCAGCGGCCGTCGACGCCATGTCGACCGTGCTCCCAGCCACGTCGCGTGTCGCCGTCGTCACCCAGAAGGAAATCGGGGTGGAGATCGAGACCGCCGGCGGACAGCGCGTATTCACCATCCCCGACGGAGAGTCTGCCAAGACCCTCTCCACGATCGAGGACCTGTGCAGCGGCTTCGCCTCATGGGGCCTCACAAGGGGCGATCTGGTCATCGGCGTCGGAGGGGGAGTGGTTACCGACGTGGCCGGATTCGCCGCAGCCAGCTACCACCGGGGCATACCCGTGGCCCACGTGGCCACAACCCTGCTGGCCCAGATCGACGCAGCCATCGGCGGCAAGACGGGCGTCAACCTGCCCGAGGGCAAGAACCTGGTGGGGGCGTTCTGGCAGCCGGTAGCCGTGTTCTGCGACACTGACACCCTGGTGACCCTCCCCGAGCGCGAGGTGCGTTGCGGCAGGGGGGAGATGGCCAAGTACCACTTCCTCGGTGGCGAGGACATCGAAGGCCTCGACATCGCTGAACAGGTTGCCAGATGTGTGGAGATCAAGGCCCGGGTGGTGGCCGCCGACGAACGCGAGTCCGGCCACCGGGCGGTGCTCAACTACGGGCACACCCTCGCCCACGCCATAGAGACCACCGGTCGCTACGACATGCGCCACGGCGAGGCCGTGGCCGTGGGCCTGGTGTACGCAGCGGAGCTGGCAGCGGCACTCGGCCGCATAGACACCGACAGGGTCGCAGAACACCGCCGCATCGTCGACCACTACGACCTGCCGTCGGCACTTCCCGCCGGAGCCGACGACGACGAACTTCTGGCGGCAATGGGTCGCGACAAGAAGGCACTCGACGGCCTGACCTTCGTGCTGGACGGCCCCAACGGGGTTGAGCCGGTCCACGGAGTTGCCTCCGACCTTGTAGGAAAGACCCTGGACACGGTGAGATGAACCCTGGGAACGAGAGGAACCGCCAACCATGAGCACACAGACCGTGATGGTCCTGTCGGGCCCCAACCTGAACCTGCTCGGCGAGCGGGAACCCGAGGTGTATGGCGCTGACACCCTCGACGACCACCTGGCCGTGGCAACCGAGGCGGCCACAGCCCACGGCCTGGCTGTCGAGCACCTGCAGTCGAACCACGAGGGTGAGCTGGTCGACGCAATCCACTCAGCCCGTACCAGCTGTGCTGCGATCGTCATCAACCCCGGTGCCTTCACCCACTACGCCTGGGCCATCCACGATGCCCTCGCCGCCTTCGACGGTCCGGTCATCGAGGTGCACCTGTCCAACCCGGCAGCCCGCGAGCCGTGGCGCCACACCTCGGTCGTGGCACCCGTGGCCGCCGGCACCATCGCCGGGTTCGGAAGCGACGGCTACCGCCTGGCAATGGATGCCGTGGCGGCCCTGCTGGCTTCAGCCTGAGCAACCGGTGGCGACGCCTGTGCTCCCGCCCATGGAGGTGGGGCTGCGCCTGGGCCGGCTCCGGGCCAGCCTGGATGACGCCGGCTGCGGCGCACTGCTCGTCACCTCCACCACCAACATCGGATACCTCACAGGGTTTACCGGCTCGGCCGGGATGCTCCTGGTGGATGCGGACCGGGCCGTGCTGGTAACCGACGGCCGCTACCGCGACCAGGCACCGAGGGAGGTCACCGCCGCATGTAGCGAGGTTGAGGTGGAGGTGGCGGTCGACGGACGCCAGAAGCTGCTGAGCGGCCTCACCGCCGGTATCACCAGCCTTGGCCTCGAAGCCGGTTCCATCACATGGGCACAGCAGCGCAGGTTCGTCGACTGGTTCAACGGAACAACCCTTGCCGCCACCGACGGACTCGTCGAGACCCTGCGCGAGGTCAAGGACGAAGGAGAGCTTGCCCGCATCTCAGCCGCCGCTGCGATAGCCGACGGTGCACTCGCCGAGGTCTGCCCGATGCTTGACACAGGACCAACCGAGAGGCAGGTCGCCTCAGCGTTGGACAACGCCATGCGGGACCTCGGTGCATCCGACAGGGCCTTTGAGACCATCGTGGTGGCAGGACCCAACAGCGCCCACCCCCATGCCCGCCCCGGCGACAGGACCATCGCCCACGGAGACCTCGTGGTCTGCGACCTGGGCGCCATCGTCGACGGCTACCACTCCGACATGACCCGTTCCACCCGTATCGGTGGAACAGGTGACGGCCGCGAGGCCGAAATGCTCACTGCGGTGCTTGCGGCACAGAAGGCAGGCATCGCAGCCATTGCCGACGGCGTGGCAGCTGCCGCAGTAGACACCGCATGCCGTGACGTCCTCACAGAGGCCGGCCTCGGGGACGCATTCACACATGGAACCGGTCACGGCGTGGGCCTCGACATCCACGAGGGGCCGGCCCTGTCGGGAACGTCCACTGCTACCCTTCGCAGCGGCCAGGTGGTCAC
This sequence comes from Acidimicrobiaceae bacterium, assembly GCA_002687745.1. GTDB lineage: Bacteria > Actinomycetota > Acidimicrobiia > Acidimicrobiales > MedAcidi-G1 > UBA3125. Next base: position 32,326 of record NZBE01000018.1, read on the forward strand.
CGTCGAACCGGGCGCCTACATCGCCGGAGTCGGCGGCGTCCGCTGGGAGGACACGGTGGTCGTGGAGGGGGGCGGCTGCCGACGCCTCACCATGTCGCCGAGTGCCACCTGAGACGCAACACCACCCACCACACCCCGACAGCGAGACCAGAACATGCCGATCATCACCACCAACGACCTCAAGAACGGGATGACCCTCGAGCTCGACAACACCCTGTTCTCAGTGGTCGAGTTCCAGCACGTAAAGCCCGGCAAGGGCCACGCCTTCGTACGCACCACCCTAAAGAACTCCCGCACAGGAGCCGTCATCGACCGCACCTTCCGCGCCGGCGAGAAGGTCGAGCGGGCGATCATCGACAAGCGGGCCATGCAGTTCCTCTACCGCGACGGCACCGACTACGTGTTCATGGATGCCGAGACCTACGACCAGCTGACCGTCAGCCCCGAGACGCTGGGCGAGGCATCTGACTACCTCGTCGAGCAGAACACGGCAATGCTCCTGATGTACGGCGAGGACGTGATCGGTGTCGACCTCCCGGCATCCGTTGAACTGACCATCACCGAAACCGAGCCGGGCCTGCAGGGCGACCGCGTATCCGGTGCACGCAAGCCCGCAACCCTTGAGACAGGCCTCGTCGTCTCCGTACCCCTGTTCATCGAAAAGGGCGAACAGGTCAAGGTCGACACCCGCACCGGCGAATACCTCAGCAGGGTCTGAGCCGGGCAGGCAGCAGCACCCACCAGACCATGTCGCACAGGCCCGGAGATGCAATCGGCTCACGACGTGAGGCCCGGGAGACCGCTCTCGGCCTGCTCTACGCCGCCCACGCGCGGGGAGTGGACCCACTGGAGGTACTTGCCGAACAACCCGTCCCACCCGAGCCCTACACCGTCCAACTGGTGGAGGGAGTTGCCGGCAACATCCAGGAACTCGACGACCTGATCGGCAGCTACTCCGAGGGATGGAGCACCGGGCGCATGCCCGCAATAGACCTCGTGCTCATCCGCATGGCTGTCTACGAGCTTGCCCACCAACCCGAGGTGCCGACCTCGGCGGTGCTGTCCGAGCTCGTGGAGTTGGTGGGCGAGTACTCCACCGAGAAGTCCGGAAAGTTCGTAAACGGGGTCGTCGCGCGAATTGCCGAGGAACTCCGGCCCGCTGGCTGATCCCACCTGTTCGACAGCAACACCGTTCCGACCGCGGCGCCGCCGCAATGGCCGGAGAAGGCCGGGAGTTGGTCGGTCGAGGTCGGCGCCAGTGTCGGGTTTCGACGAGCGAGCGTGGTCTGCGAGGGAGCGGAGCCCGGCGATGGCGACGACCGGGAGGACGGTGCGCGCGACCGTAGCGCCCGCGGGTAGGGTCTGTTCTCGACCGTGAAGCGGGTCCCGTGAGGCCCGGACGGATCGAGGAGACAGGTCAATGGCCGAGAGAGAACGCAGTCAGACGCCCCCGTTCGGGGGCGTTTTTGTCGCCCATGCACGGATCATGACCGCCGACGACATGGGTCGTGCGATCCTGCGGATGGCGCACGAGATCATCGAACGCAATCACGGCCTCGACGGTCTTGTAGTGGTCGGCCTGCAGACGGGTGGAGTGCCGGTGGCTGAGCGCCTCGTAGAGGCCCTCGAGGACATTGAGGGAACCAGGCCGCCGCTGGGCTGTCTCGACGTGGCCCTGTACCGCGACGACATCGGTATCCGACCGGTTGTGCCGGAGGCCGCAACCGAACTTCCGGCCGACATCGACAACAGCCTGGTCGTGCTCGTCGACGACGTCTTGTTCACCGGTCGCACGATCCGGGCGGCGATGGATGCCGTCTGCGACTACGGGAGACCCCGGTCGGTCCAGTTGGCGGTGATGATCGACCGTGGACACCGGGAGTTGCCGATCAGGCCCGACTACGTCGGCAAGAACCTTCCAACCCGGCGGGACGAGGTCGTCGATGTCCATCCGCTGGGTGTCGACCTGGGGTCGGTGGAGAAGTGAGCACAGCAGTTGCAGGCCGGAGGCACCTGTTGGGTATCGACGGGATGTCCCGTGACGACATCGCGGGGATCCTGGACCTGACCGACACGTTCGCCGAGGTCGCCAGGCGTCCGATTCCGAAGGTTCCGGCCCTGCGTGGGCGAACGGTGGCATCGTTGTTCTTCGAGGACTCGACGCGGACGCGGATGTCCTTTGAGACTGCTGCCAGGCGGTTGTCGGCCGACACCATGACCTTTACTGCGGGTTCATCGTCGCTGAGCAAGGGTGAGAGCCTTCGGGACACGGTCGAGGTGATCGGTTCGTACGGCGCGGACGCCATCGTGGTTCGCCACGCAATGGCCGGTACCGCCCACAGGTTGGTGGACTGGACCGATGCATGTGTGATCAACGCCGGCGACGGGTGTCACGAGCATCCCACCCAGGCTCTGCTCGACTGCTACACGCTTCGTGAGAGTCTCGGTGATCTGGACGGTATGAGGATCGCCATCGTCGGCGACATCCGCAGTTCCCGTGTTGCCCGCTCCAATGTGTTGGCCTTCTCGCTGCTGGGCGCCGAGGTGGTGCTGGTGGCTCCGCCGACGCTGCTGCCTCCATCCATCGACGGCTGGCCGGTGACGGTCTCCCACGACCTGGACGCGGTGCTTCCCGACCTGAATGCCTGTTACCTGTTGCGGATGCAGAGGGAGCGGATCACCGAGGGGCTTGTGCCTTCCATGCGCGAGTATGCGACCGATTACGGGCTGGATGCCCGTCGGGCCGACCTGTTGTCGGCCGATGCCGTGATCCTGCATCCGGGCCCCACCAATCCGGGAGTCGAGTTGACGACAGCGGTGGTGACCGATTCCCGCTCGGTGATCCTGGATCAGGTGTCGAACGGCGTATCCGTACGCATGGCCGTGTTGTTCATGCTGCTGGGTTCAGGCGTGGACCTGGCGCCCGACCAGTCCGGAGCCGACCAGGAGGTGGGCGGGTGAACCTCGTGCTGCGTGGTGGAACGGTCGTCGATTCACAGGGGGAGAGGGTTGTCGACGTGGAGATCGGCGACGATGGTCGCATCGCCTCGGTCGGCAGTGGTCTGAGCGGCGACAGCAACCTGGACGCCTCAGGCTGTGTCGTCGCCCCGGGTTTCGTGGACCTGCACGTCCACCTCAGGGAGCCCGGCCAGGAGGATGCCGAGACAATCCAGACCGGATCCCGGGGAGGTGCCCTGGGTGGCTTTACGGCGCTGGTGGCCATGCCGAACACCGAGCCGGCTGCGGACTGTGCCGCGGTGGTGGAACAGGTCAGGCATCTGGGGTCGGCGGCGCTCTGTGAGATCGTGCCGACGGCGGCGATGACCGTGGGTCGCCTCGGTTCCGACATGGCTCCAATGGGGGAGTTGGTCGACATGGGTGTCGGCATGTTCACCGACGACGGTACGGGCGTCCAGGACCCGAGGCTGATGCGTCGCATCATGGAGTACTCGACCGGCCTGACAGCCCGTCTGGGCCGGCCTGTGGTGCTTGCCCAGCACTGTGAGGTCTCGGCGCTCTCCGAGGGCGGATACATGCACGAGGGTGACTGGTCGTCGCGGCTCGGCATTCCCGGTCAGCCTGCCGAAGCCGAGGAACTGATGGTCATGCGTGACATCGCCCTGGTGCGCCTGACCGGCGCCCACATGCACTTCCAGCACCTGTCCACGGCCAGTTCTGTGGCAATGGTCCGGGGGGCCAAGGCCGCCGGCCTGCCTGTTACAGCCGAGGCCACGACCCACCATTTCAGCCTCACCGATGCAGCGTGTGCGTCATTTGACCCGGTATTCAAGGTGCACCCGCCGCTGCGTACCGACGCCGACGTGGCAGCCGTGCGCAAGGGCCTGGCTGACGGCACGATCGATGCCATCGCCACCGATCACGCCCCCCACACAGACCACTCAAAGGAGCAGCCGTTCGACCTGGCTCCACCGGGGATGCTCGGCCTCGAGACGGCGTTCTCGCTGGCTCTGGAGGACTCCGGGTTGGACCTGCCGGAGATCCTGGCGCTCATGTCGTGGCGCCCGGCGGCCATCGCCGGTATCGGTGACCGGCACGGAAGCCCTGTCGTGGCGGGCAGTCACGCGAACCTCTGTGTGATCGACCCTGACGAGACCTGGACGGTCGCGGGCAGGGCCATGGCCAGCCCCAGTTCCAACACGCCCTATGAGGGGCGCACCCTGCGGGGCAGGGTGAGGCACACCATCTGTGCAGGTGAGCCCGTGGTCGTTGATGGCGAGGCGCGGAGGTGAGCAGGCGCAGCCCGGTTGAGGCACATCTGGTCCTGGCCGACGGTTCGATCTTTGAGGGCGAGGCGATCGGAGCGGTTGCCCCCGAAGGCGTGGCCACCGGCGAGGTTGTCTTCAACACGGTCCTTGCGGGCTACCAGGAGGTCATCACCGATCCGTCGTACGCCGGCCAGATAATCACGTTCACGTACCCCCACATCGGCAACTACGGAGTCAACGACGCCGACAGCGAGAGTCGCCGTCCCTTCTGCGGCGGTGTGGTCGTGCGCGACCTGGCGCGGCGCCACAGCAACTGGCGGGCCGGTGGTGACCTGGACTCAATGCTCGTGGCCCACGGGGTGGCGGGTATCGCCGGGGTGGACACGAGGCGCCTCACCCGGCACCTGCGCGACGAGGGTGCCATGCCGGGGGCGTTCGGAACGGCCGACCAGGCCACGCTGACGGCCGCTGCGGCCAACGCCTCCGGTACCGATGGCGTGGACATGGTGGCCGGCGTGACCTGCGAGCAGGCCTACACGGTGGCCTCCACCGGCGGTGGGCGCCGGATAGTCGCCTACGACCTGGGNATCAAGGGCACCATCTTGAGGCATCTCTCGGCCCTGGGTGAGGTCACCGTGGTGCCGGCCTCGACCCCGGCAGCTGATGCGTTGGCAATGGCGCCCGACGGTGTGTTCCTGTCCAACGGGCCGGGTGACCCCGAACCGCTCGAACACGTCCGCGCCGCTGTCGGTCAACTCCTGGGCGAGGTTCCGCTGTTCGGCATCTGCCTCGGCCACCAGGTCCTCGCCGGAGCCCTCGGCGGCGAGACCTTCAAGCTTCCGTTCGGGCACCACGGGGGCAACCACCCGGTCCGCAACCTGGTCACCGGTTCTGTCGAGATAACCAGCCAGAACCACAACTACTGCGTCGCCGACGGCTCTATTCCGGCTGTGGACCTGACGCACGTGAACCTGAACGACCACACCGTCGAGGGCATCTCATGCCAGTCGATTCCCGCATTCAGCGTTCAGTACCACCCTGAGGCCGGCCCCGGGCCGCACGACAGCCGCTACCTGTTCGACGACTTCGAACGTCTCATGGAATCCCATCCGGTGGGTGGTCGCTGATGCCGCGCCGNGACGACATCGAGAGCATCCTGCTCGTCGGTTCGGGTCCGATCGTGATCGGCCAGGCATGCGAGTTCGACTATTCGGGAACCCAGGCCTGTCGTGTGCTGCGTGACGAGGGCTACANGGTGATCCTGGCCAACTCCAACCCGGCCACGATCATGACGGACCCGGACTTTGCAGACGCCACCTATGTCGAGCCCCTGCGCCTCGATGTCCTCACCCGCATAATCGACCGTGAACGCCCCGATGCACTGCTGCCGACCCTGGGTGGCCAGACCGCCCTGAACCTGGCCATGGAACTGGTCGAGGCCGGCGTGCTCGAGGAGTACGGAGTCGAGCTGATCGGGGCTGATGCGGAGGCGATAGCCACAGCCGAGGACCGGGCCAGGTTCAAAGAGGCCATGATCGGAATCGGCCTCGGGGTACCCGCCTCGGGAACGGCCCATGACATGGATGAGGCGCTGCGGATCGTCGCCGATGTCGGCCTCCCGGTGGTCATCCGCCCCGCGTACATCCTGGGTGGTCGTGGCACCGGCATTGCCTCAACTGACGAGGAGTTCCACAAGGTGGCATCCGACGGTCTGGCGGCCAGCCCGATCAGCGAGATCCTCATCGAGGCGTCGATCGCCGGGTGGAAGGAGTACGAGCTTGAGGTCATGCGTGACCGTGCCGACAACTGCGTGGTGGTGTGCTCCATCGAGAACCTGGACCCAATGGGTGTCCACACCGGAGACTCGATAACGGTGGCACCCGCACAGACCCTCACCGACGTCGAGTACCAGGAGATGCGTGACGCCGCCTTCGCCTGCCTGCGTCGGGTTGGCGTGGAGACCGGCGGGTCAAACGTCCAGTTCGCTGTGAACCCGACAACCGGGGACCAGGTCGTCATCGAGATGAACCCGCGGGTCAGCCGCTCCTCGGCGCTTGCATCCAAGGCNACCGGCTTCCCCATCGCCAAGATCGCGGCACGCCTGGCAGTCGGCTACACCCTCGACGAGATCCCAAACGACATTACGAAGAAGACCCCTGCTGCATTCGAGCCCACCATNGACTACGTGGTCACCAAGATCCCAAGGTGGGCGTTCGAGAAGTTTCCCGGCACGACAGGGGTTCTGGGTACGTCCATGCAGTCGGTGGGCGAGGTCATGGCGATCGGCCGCACCTTTCCGGAGTCGCTCCAGAAGGGCATGCGGTCCCTTGAGAATGGAAGGTTCGGCCTCAACGCCGACCCGGCCGAAGCCGCCCTCGATCAGATCGACGACGANGCCCTCCTGTCGGCCGCANCGGTGGCCACCCCGGTTCGCATCCTCCAACTCGAGGCCCTGCTGCGCCGAGGGGTGGGTATTGACACGATCCATTCGGCAACCGGGGTGGACCCCTGGTTCCTCGACCAGATCCTGGCAATCAGCGAAGAGCGGCTGCACCTCGACTCGATCGCCGCCGAAGGTTCCGGTGTCGGAGCCCTGAGCAGGGCCGACTGGCGCAGCGCCAAGCGGCTGGGGTTCTCGGACGCCCAGGTGGCCCACCTGTTCGACGTGGACCTGGCCGATGCCCGTGTGGCCCGCGAGGCGGCAGGAGTGTGGCCCACCTTCAAGACCGTCGACACGTGCGGCGCCGAGTTCGACGCCGAGACGCCCTACCACTACTCCACGTGGGAGGACGAGGACGAGGTTCGGCCCTCGGACCGGACCAAGGTGATGATCCTGGGGTCGGGCCCCAACCGCATAGGCCAGGGCATCGAGTTCGACTACTGCTGCGTGCACGCCAGCTTTGCCCTGTCCGATGCCGGCTTCGAGACGGTCATGGTCAACTGCAACCCAGAGACCGTGTCCACCGACTACGACACGAGCGATCGCCTCTACTTCGAGCCGCTCACCGGGGAGGACGTCGCCAACATCATCGATGCCGAGCGGCCCTCATACGTCATCGTCTCCCTGGGCGGGCAGACCCCGCTCAAGCTGGCCGGCGCCATACCGGGTGATCTGGTGGCAGGAACCAGCCCCGACTCCATCGACCTGGCCGAGGACCGTGAGCGCTGGAACGTGCTCTGTGGCGAGATGGAGATACCTCAGCCACCGGGTGGAACCGCCGGTGACCTGGAGGAGGCCANAAGGGTTGTCGACCAGGTCGGCTACCCGGTTCTGGTGCGCCCGTCCTACGTGCTCGGTGGCCGTGCCATGCAGATCGTCTACGACGACAGGCAGCTTGAGCGGGCCATGGCCGAGTTGAGCCACTTCGGCAGCCTCGGAATCGAAGGTGGCCTCTCAGCCGAGCGCCCGGTGCTCGTCGACCGCTTCCTGGAGGACGCCACCGAGGTCGACGTCGATGCCATCCGGGACCACACCGGCGAGGTCCTGATCGGTGCCGTGATGGAACACGTCGAGGAGGCCGGAGTCCACAGCGGTGACAGCGCCTGCGTCATTCCGCCACCCAACCTGTCGGCTGCCGTGGTTGCCGAGATCGAGGCCCACACCAGCAGGATCGCCGAGGCGCTCGACGTGAAGGGCCTGCTCAACGTGCAGTACGCAGTGAAGGTCGTCGGCGATGGCTACGAGGTCTATGTGATCGAGGCCAACCCGAGGGCATCGCGTACCGTCCCGTTCGTGGCAAAGGCAACCGGGGTCCCCCTCGCCAAGGTGGCCAGCCGGGTGATGGTCGGTGCCACCCTGAGCGAACTGCGCACCGAGGGCCTCCTGGTGGACCGGGTCGAAGGCGACCATGTGGCCATCAAGGAAGCCGTCATGCCCTTTGACCGCTTTCCCGAGGCTGACCCGGTGCTCGGCCCCGAGATGCGTTCAACCGGCGAGGTGATGGGCATCGACATGACCACCGGCCTGGCCTTCACGAAGTCCCAGATAGCGGCCGGTGGTGCACTGCCCGAGGCCGGAACCGTGTTCATGTCGTTGGCCGACCGCGACAAGGCGGTCGGGCTCGAGGCGGCCGAGGGCTTCGTTGCCCTGGGCCTGGAACTTGTCGCTACCAGCGGCACGGCCGAGCACCTCCGTGCCGCCGGAATCGAGGTCCGCGACGTCGTCGCCAAGATCGGCGAGGACGGAACCGATGCCGTTGGACTGATCCGCTCGGGAGCCGTCCAACTGCTCGTCAACAGCCCGAGGGGCCGTGGACCGCGTGCCGATGGTGAACAGATCAGGGGAGCCGCGGCGGCCGAGGGCATTCCCCTGCTGACTACGGCATCCGCGGCCCTGGCAGCGGCCCGTGGGCTTGCCGACTGGCGTACCCATCCGCTTGCGGTCCGGACCCTGCAGGAGTACCACGGCACGGTGTCCGGGCCGGGCTCGCAATGAGGCGGCGGACCCGCAGGGGTCGACCGGGCCTCGACCGGGTGAGGGTCGACATGTCGACGCTGATCGGGTCGGTGAAGTTGCCGAACCCGGTGATGACCGCATCGGGCACAGCCGGCAACGGAACAGAACTGGCCGCACACGTCGACCTCTCGTCGCTCGGTGCCGTAGTCGTCAAGTCCCTTCACGCCCAGCCGTGGGACGGGAACCCGGCACCAAGGGTCCACGCCACACCTTCAGGAATGATCAACAGCGTCGGGCTCCAGGGCCCGGGTGTGGCTGCCTGGCTGGAAGGCGATCTCCCTGCACTCGAGGCGACCGGAGCCCGGGTGGTGGCGAGCATCTGGGGTCGTACCGTCGACGAGTTCGCTGTGGCCGCAGCCCTGCTGGCCGATGCCCCCGACTCCGTGGTCGCCGTTGAGGTGAACGCCTCGTGCCCGAACCTTGAGGACCGCCGCTCACTGTTTGCCCACTCGACCACGGCGACCACCGAGGTCGTCGATGCCTCCAGGGCTGCGCGTCGTCCCCTCTGGGCGAAGCTCAGCCCGAACACCCCCGAGTTGCCCGAGGTGGCGGCGGCCGCGGCAGCGGCAGGTGCCGAAGCCGTGACGGTTGCCAACACCGTGCTCGGAATGGTCATAGACACAGAGGCCCGGCGCCCGCTGNTGGGAGCAGGTCGCGGTGGCCTCTCCGGGCCGGCAATCCGACCTGTGGCGGTGAGAGCCGTCTACGACACCCACGAGGCAAACCCCGACCTGCCGATAATCGGCGTCGGCGGGATCGCCTCCGGCGACGACGCAGTTCAGTTTCTCCTGGCTGGTGCCTCAGCTGTGCAGATCGGCACGGCCATCTTTGCCGACCCGGCCGCACCGGCACAGGTTCTGGCAGATCTGGGCAGATGGTGCGATCATCACGGTGTCGCAAGGGTGGCAGATCTGGTAGGAGGCGCACATGGCTGACGAGGACACAGCGGAGTCCGCTTCAGACGAGACCGAAGAGGGGCGTGTATCTGTCGACATCCGCTCGCGGCTGGCCCTGGCACTGGACGTAGACGACCTGATCGAGGCCAAACGTCTCGTGGCTTCGCTGAGCCCCTACTTCGGAACGATCAAGGTGGGCCTCGAACTGTATGTGGCAGCCGGTCCGACCTCGGTCGGCTACTTCGCCGAGGCCGGCTTCGATGTCTTCTGTGACCTGAAGCTGCACGACATACCGAACACGGTCGAGAGGGCGGCAAGGGTGGTCGGTTCCCTCGGTGCCCGCTGGATGACAGCCCACACCTCCGGTGGTCCCGACATGCTGCGGGCAGCGGTCGAAGGCCTCTCCGATGGAGCCGCCAGAGCCGGGATGTCGACGCCGGGAGTTCTGGGCGTAACCGTGCTGACCAGCGACGACACGGCTACAGCAGCCGAACTGGCCACGCGCTGCGACCTGGCAGCCGACACCGGCTGCGGTGGCATCATCTGCGCGGCACCCGACCTGGCGGTCACCGATCCATGGGCCGACNGGCTTGTGAGGGTCGTACCGGGGATACGCCTTCCCGGCGGCGACACACACGACCAGGCAAGGGTGGCGTCACCCGGTGATGCGCTCATCGAAGGTGCCGACCTGCTCGTGATAGGACGCCTGGTCACCGCTGCCGACGACCCGGTTGCCGCCGCCGAGGAGCTTGTCGTCTCGCTGCTGAGCTGACCGCCCGACGCCCCATTCCGGCAGAGGTGCACGCGCCTCCCGCGGGTACCGCTATGGTCGCGGCCATGGCAGAACTACCAGAACTCACAGATGAACAACGACGGGCTGCACTCGCGAAGGCAGCCGAGGCCCGAAGGGTGCGTGCCGAGGTCAAACAGCTCCTCAAGATGGGAACCCTCTCGATGTCGGGGCTCCTGGCCCGGGCCGACGACGAGGTAATCGTCTCCAAGATGAAGGTCCTCGCAGCACTCGAGTCCCTCCCCAAGTTGGGAAAGGTCAAGGCCCGCCGCACCATGGAGGAGATCGGAATCAGCGAGAGCCGCCGCCTGCGCGGCCTCGGAAAGCAGCAGCGCGCCGACCTGCTGGCCCGCTTCGGCTGACCTGATCCCGGTGGCCGACACCGGTCGACCAGACGCCCCGGATGGACCGCTGGTCGTGGTCCTGTCCGGTCCCGGTGGAGCCGGCAAGGGCACCATTGCCCGCATCCTGGCCGCTGCCGACGACTCGATAAGCCTCAGCGTCTCCTGGACCAGCCGGGCTCGACGTACGGACGACGCCGATGACGCCTACGTGTTCGTGGACCGGGCCGCCTTCGAGGCCCGCCGCGACGAGGGNGGTTTCATCGAATGGAACGAGTTCCTGGGGTGCTACTACGGCACGCCTGTTCCCGGTGTCGATGCCGGACAGGTGCTGTTGCTCGAGATAGACGTGGCAGGCGGCCGACAGGTCCTGCAGTCTGACCCCGGGGCACTCTGCCTGTTCGTAGATGCTCCAGACGACAATGAGCTGCGGCGACGGCTGCTTGACAGGGGTGACGGAACAGAGCGGGCCGACGCCCGAATCGCCGAGGCGGCGCGTGAGAGGACCGAGGCGGAAGGCCTGGGCTACACGACCATGATCAACGCCGACCTGAACCGGGCGGTACGTGAGGTTGCTGCGCTCATTGCCGCCCGTCTGGCGACCAGAAACCCTCGCTGACAGGCCTTTCATGCCCTCGGTCGGGCGCACGGGAGCGGAGGCAACCGAGACGGGTTCTGGTACCGTGGTAGGCCGTCCGCAGGGCGAGTCGCCGGTCGACACGACGGTGGGCCCGCCAACCCGTGAGACGTCCAGAACCCGTCGTCTGCGGGCAGCACCAGAACCCCTAGGAGCACAGTGCAGCGTCACGACAGCATGATCAACCCGCCGATCGAGGGCCTGTTGGACCTGGCCGACTCGAAGTTCCGGCTAGTAACCGTGAGCGCCAAGCGCGCCCGCCAGATCAACTCCTACTTCACCCAGTTGGGCGAGGGCCTCGGAGCCTCCATCCCACCGCAGATCACGTCCACGGCCCGTAAGCCGCTCTCCATTGCCTTCGAGGAGATGGAGAGCGGCAAGATCGTCCCGATCGAGCCGCCTGACGAGCCTGAGGAGACCGAGGAGATCGACGGTCTCGAGGCCGACGGTGAACCGCCTGAGGGTATGGNCGACGAGTCGGCCGAGGGCGACGACACCGACTCCGTCGACGAAGGCGCCTGATCGGCTTACCCCCACATGGGTGCACTAGACGGTCGCCGGATCGTCCTCGGGGTGACCGGGGGCATCGCCGCCTACAAGGCGATCGAGGTGTGCCGTCGTCTGGTCGACGCAGGTGCCCACGTGGCACCGGTGATGACCGGTGGNGCAATGCGCTTTGTCGGACGCGCAACCTTTGACGCTCTTGCCTCAGAGCCGGTCCAGGTGTCGCTCTGGGACGAGGAGCACCCGGTTCCCCACACCCGTCTGGGCCAGGGTGCCGATCTCGTCGTCGTATGTCCTGCAACGGCCCGACTGCTGGCCGACTACCGCACCGGGCGCTCCGGCGACCTTCTGACAGCGACCCTCATGGCCACACGCGCACCCGTCGTGGTCTGCCCGGCCATGCACACCGAGATGTGGGAGCAGCCGGCCGTGCAGGAGAACGTCGCCGTGCTCGCCGAGCGCGGCGTCACCATCGTGGGACCCGAACACGGACGCATGGCAGGCGGCGATGTCGGGGCCGGGCGTCTGGCCGACCCGGTGGACATCCTGGCTGCAGTCGACTCCATCCTCGGGGGCGACGGTTCCACTGCTGGTGGCGACCTGGCAGGCCTCGAGGTCCTGGTAACCGCAGGCGGAACCAGGGAGCCGATCTGCCCCGTGCGCTACGTGGGCAACCGGTCGTCCGGAAAGCAGGGCCATGCCCTCGCCCGGGCTGCGGCCGCCCGCGGCGCCAAGGTGAGGTGCGTTACCACCCAACCCGAGACAGCACCGCACCTCATCGGAGTCGAGGTGCTCGCCGTCGAGACGGCAGAGGAGATGGCGGCGGCGGTTCTCAACAACTCCGCCACCTCCGACATCGTCCTGATGGCCGCGGCTGTCGCCGACTTCAGGCCGGTCGAGGTTGCCGGGTCGAAGCTCAAGAAGGCCGACGGCGCCCCCGAGATCATGCTCGAGCCGACCACCGACATCCTGGCCGAGCTGGGCAGCAGCCGGTCACCGGGCCAGGTGCTGGTTGGGTTCGCCGCCGAGACCGACGATCTCAGGCAGAATGCGACCTCCAAGCTGGAATCCAAGGGGATCGACATGATCGTCGCCAACGACGTCTCAGCGCCGGGTGTCGGCTTCGGACACGACACCAACGCCGTGCTGCTGCTCGACCGGAGCGGTCGTGCAACAGAGATCCCACTGTCCGACAAGCACCAGGTCGCCGCAGCGGTGTTGGACGCGGCCCTCAACTGCCTGCACAATACCCGGGATGCCGGCGGCGTGACCGCCCACGGAGAGGACGTGAACAGGTGAGCGACAACTGGACCTTTACCTCGGAGTCTGTCTCCGAGGGCCATCCCGACAAGATGGCCGACCAGATCTCCGATTCCATTCTCGACGCCCTCATCGCCGATGACCCCGAGAGCAGGGTCGCCTGCGAGACCCTCATCACGACCGGCATGTGTGTCGTGGCCGGCGAGATCCACACGAGGGCCTACGTGGACATCCCGCGGACCGTGCGCCAGACCATCTGCGAGATCGGCTACGACCGCGAGGACTACGGCTTTGACGGCAACACCTGCGGTGTCATGGTGGCCATCGACGAGCAGTCGCCCGACATCGCCCAGGGNGTCGACAAGTCCGAGGAGTCCCGCACCGGCGCCGACGGCGTCCGGGACCAGTTCGACTTCCAGGGTGCCGGCGACCAGGGAATGATGTTCGGCTACGCCTGCAGCGAGACCGATGTGCTCATGCCGCTTCCGATCCACCTGGCCCACCGCATGGCCGAACACCATGCCGAGATCCGCAAGGCCGGCACCATCCCGTACCTGCGGCCCGACGCCAAGACCCAGGTCACCTTCGACTACGAGGGGGACCGACCGGTCAGGCTTCGCACCGTGCTCGTCTCAACGCAGCACAACGAGGGCATCAACCGAGACTCCATGATCCGCCCCGACCTGATCGAGCACGTGATCCGCCCGGTAGTACCCGAGCAGTTCGCCGACGACGACTACGAGGTTCTCGTGAACCCGACGGGTCGCTTCGTCGTGGGCGGACCCGTCGGCGACGCAGGCCTGACCGGACGCAAGATCATCGTCGACACCTACGGCGGCATGGCCCGCCACGGCGGTGGCGCCTTCTCCGGCAAGGACCCCAGCAAGGTCGACAGGTCCGCCGCCTACGCAACCCGCTGGGTCGCCAAGAACCTGGTTGCAGCCGGCGCCGCCTCCCGTTGCGAGGTGCAGGTGGCGTACGCAATCGGCATGTCGCGTCCGTTGTCGATTCGGGTCGAGACCTTCGGCACCGAGACCGTCGACCCGGGCCGCATCGCCGAGTGCGTCGACGAGGTCTTCGACCTGCGACCAGCTGCGATAGTCGANGCGCTCGACCTGTGCCGACCCATCTACCGACGTACAGCGGCCTACGGACACTTCGGCCGCGAGGGCTTCCCGTGGGAGGCAACCGACAGGGTCGACGCCGTGCGATCCCACCTGGGCCTGGACTGAGACGGACCGGGGTGGCTGGCGGCACGGCCGACCAGGGGCGCCTCGACCTGGACCTCACTGCAACAGATCCGGTCCCGGCTGAACGAGCCGTAGGGGCAGCCTCGAGCCCACCGGAAGTGCCATCTGGTTCGCGCATTGTCCGTGTCCTGCCAGACGTGGCGGCGCTGGAGCGCACCTTCGACTACCTGGTTCCACCCGCCTGGGCCGATGACGGACGTGGAGAGCGACTGGTCGTCGGGTCAAGGGTACGGATGGTCCTCGCCGGCCGCCGGGTCGGGGGCTGGGTGGTCGAGGACAACGTTGAACCACCACCCGGGGTGGTGCTGCGGAGCCTCACCAGGTTGAGTGGCATGGGCCCTTCTCCCGAGGTGATCGACCTGGCGCGCTGGGCGGCACACCGGTGGGTCGGCCGTCTCAACGGNCTCCTGGGTACGGCCTCGCCACCAAACGTCGTCGAGTCGCTGCCACCGGCTCCGCCCGGGCCGACCATCCCACCGGCAACCGACACATGGGCGGTGCGGGCTCTCGAGGTTCCACGGGCTGTCGTGCGGCTTCCACCCGGAGCCGACGTGGCACCCCTGGCCACCGAGGCAGCCCGTAGGGGAGATGCCCTGATCCTGTTTCCCACCGTGCCTGCAGCCGAACACATGGCCGCCCGCCTGCACGAGATGGGCCTGCCCGTGTCGCTCGCCCAGCGGCAGTGGGCACGGTCTGCTGCAGGCGGCCTGGTTGTCGGTTCCCGTGCGGCAGCCCTGGCTCCGGTGGGGGACCTGGCCGCCATCGTGGTCGTCGACGAACACGACGAGACCTACCGGGAGGAGCGGGCACCGACCTGGCACGCACGCGACCTGGCTGCCGAGAGGGCACGCAGGGCCGGTGTTCCCTGTGTGTTCACCTCTCCGTCGCCCAGCCTCGAGGCCCTCGGGTGGGGAGAGCTGATGGTTCCCTCACGGACCGCGGAGCGCAACGGCTGGCCGATCCTGGACCTGCATGATCGCCGCGACGACGACCCGGTGAGGTCGGGCCTGCTTGGTCAGCGGCTCGTCGACGTGCTCCGCGGCGTCGAGGGCGACCCGGTCGTATGTGTGTTGAACCGGCGGGGCCGTTCCCGCCTGCTGGCCTGTTGTGCCTGCGGTGGCCTGGTCCGGTGCCGAGAGCACCAGGTGCCGATGATCCAGGACGACGAGGACACGCTGGTCTGCCCCGTGGACGACGCAAGGCGCCCCCAGGTGTGCGACGGGTGTGGGACCACACGGTTCAGGAACCTGCGGGCAGGAGTTGCGCGGGTGCGCGAGGAGTTGGAGGCCCTGGCCAACAGGCCCGTGCTGGAGGTCACCGGAGACACTGAGATTCCAGACGGCGGACTCAGCGAACATGCCGTCTACGTGGGAACCGAGGCGGTACTGCATCGTGTCGACTCCGCAGCCAGGGTCGTGTTCCTGGAGTTCGACCAGGAACTCCTGGCTCCACGGATGCGTGCGGCGGAACAGGCCATGGCCCTCCTGATCAGGGCGGCGCGTCTGGTGGGAGGTCGCTCTGACGGTGGTCGGATCGTCGTCCAGACCAGAATGCCCGAACACGAGGTCCTCCAGGCCGTCCTGCACGCCGACCCGGGACGGCTGGTGGAACCTGAGCTGGCCCGCCGCCGACTCCTGAACCTGCCGCCCTGTTCGGCACTGGCGAGGGTTTCTGGCCCACCGGCCGGGGAGTTCATCGCCAACCTCGGGTCGCCTGTCGGGGTCGACCTGCTGGGGCCACGTGACGGGGCCTGGCTTGTGCGGGCACCTGACCATGACCGGCTCAGTGAGGTGCTCGCCGCCGTGGAGCGCCCCAAGGGCCGGCTCAGGATCGAGGTCGACCCGCCCCGGGCATGACCACCGCTACCAGAGCCTGCGGTGGACCTCGTAGAGGGCGATGGCCCCGGCCGCTGCGACGTTGAGGCTGCCGACCCTTCCCAACTGTGGGATGAAGGCCACGGAGTCACAGGCTTCGAGAACAACGCCGGAGAGGCCCCGGTCCTCGTGGCCGAGCGCCAGGCATGTCCTGTCTGGAAACTGGACCTCGTGGAGGGGGACAGCGCCGTCGGACAACTCGATTCCTGTGAGGCCGTAGCCGCGGGCCGTCAGGTCGGCGACCGCCTCCTCGGCTGTCTCGGTGACGGTCCAGGTCAGGTAACGGCCGGTACCGAGGGCCGTCTTGGCGGTCTTGGCATGTGTGGGGGCCGCAGTGGCGCCTGCAAGCCAGAGGTGGGACACCCGGTAGGCGGCAGCGGTGCGCAGGATGGCGCCCACGTTGTAGGGCGNCTGGACGCTGTCGAGCAGCAGCGCCACGTCGGTCTCGGTTCGTCGTCGCCACTCGCGGTGGAGGCGCTTGAGGCCGGTGCTGTCNAGGTTCTTCACGGTTGACCCCTGTCGGCTCGCGTGACATGGCGGGCGGCCACGTCGAGGAGGCGAAAGCCCTTGCGCGATGCACGCCGCTGCGTGGTCCAGCCCTCGTCTGTGAGCCACCGGGCCAGCGAGTCGGAGCCCAGGTGACGTTGAACGACGAGGTGGGCGCTACCTCCGGGAGCCAACCGGTCGAGCCACCTTGACAACAGGTCGTGTAGCGCCGCCTTGCCGATACGGATCGGAGGGTTGGACCAGATGGCGTTGAACGTCACGTCGTCGGGCATGTCGTCGGGTGTGGTCACGACCATGTTGTCGAGGCCTGCCGAAGCGGCATTGGAGCGACACAGGTCGAGCGCCCTTTCGTTCACGTCGACGGCCCACACCCGTGAACCGGGACTACGGGCTGCCAGGGCACAGGCGATGGGTCCGTAGCCACACCCCAGGTCGAGGAGTTCGGCGGCACCCTCGGCCGGCTGGGGCCCCTCCATGAGGAGGAACCGGGTGCCGCTGTCGATGCGTGCACCCGAGAAGACCCCACTGTCGGTCTGGAGGCTGATCTCAAGGTCGGGCAGCAACAGGGTGACCTGGCCGGGGCGCGACCCGACCTCGGGTCGGCTGGTCCAGTACTGCCGGTCGCCGGTCACCCGGGCGCTCCTCTCGGCTTCACGGCCCCGACGGTAGCCTTGTGTCGTGAGCACCCGGGAGATCCGCATCATCGGCGACCCGGTCCTGCGTAAGCCTGCGACCGAGGTGACCGAGTTGACCGGTGCCCTCGCGCGTCTGGCCGACGAGATGGTCGAAACCATGTACGAGGTCCCGGGGCTGGGGCTGGCCGCACCCCAGGTGGGGGTTCAGAAGCGCTTCTTTGTCTACGACCTCGGCGAGGGGCCCGGTGCCATCGTGAACCCCACGATCCGTGAATCCGACGGCGAGTGGCTCTTCGAAGAGGGCTGTCTCTCAGTGCCCGGGCTGTCGTGGGAGATCCTGCGCCCCAAGACCATCCACATTGTCGGGGTCGACCTGAACGGCAACGACGTGTCCATCGAGGCCGATGAGCTCGAGGCCCGCCTGTTCCAGCACGAACTGGACCACCTCGACGGCATTCTGCTCGTCGACCTCCTCGACGAGGACCAGGCACGCGAGGCCCGCAGGGCACTGCGGGAGCTGACGTTGGCAGGTCCGCCGTCCGTCCGCTCAACCTCAGACGGTGGACTGCGATTGCTCTGAGCGCGCCTCCACCGGCGCATCACCGACGGCTGGCCTTCATGGGGACCCCCGTGGCCTCGGTCAGGCCGCTGCTGGCCCTTCACGAGGCGGGCCACGACATCGTCGTCGTGGTGACCGGTGAGGACCGTCGCCGTGGCAGGCGGGCCGAACCTTCGCCGAGCCCCGTCAAGGAGGCCGCCCTGGGGTTGGGCCTGCCGGTCGCCCACGACCTGGATGCGGTGCGCGACAGCGGCGCCGACCTGGGTGTGGTCGTGGCGTACGGGCACCTCATTCCGGCCGATCTGCTGGCAACCGTTCCAATGGTGAACCTCCACTTCTCCCTGCTTCCCCGTTGGAGGGGTGCAGCCCCGGTGGAACGGGCGATCCTCGCCGGCGACACGACCACCGGGGTGTGTGTCATGGCTGTCGACGTCGAGCTGGACACAGGTGCCATCTATTCCAGCATCGAGGTGCCCATTGGGCCCGATGACACGGCCGACTCCCTTCGGGACCGTCTGGTCGATGCAGGTGCCGGCCTGTTGGTCGAGACCCTGGGGACCGGGCTGGGAGAGCCAAGGCAACAGGAGGGCGAGCCCACCTACGCCCACAAGATGGAACAGGCCGACCTGGAGTTGGACTGGTCCCGGCCGGCCGGTGAGCTGGAGAGGATCGTACGTGTGGGGGGTGCCTGGACGACATTTCGGGGGCGACGCCTGAAGGTCTGGGCTGCCCGGCTCGCCGACGGTGTAGACGCTGTGCCCGGATCCCTCGTCGGCGACACGGTCGCTACCCGAGAGGGAGCGCTTCGCCTGCTCGAGGTGCAGCCCGAGAGCCGTGGGCGTCAACCCGTCGAGGCCTGGCTCGTGGGAGCACGCACCGAACCCGGCGAGAGCCTGGGCTGAAGGCCGCAATGGGCGACCCCAGGCGCCTGGCCGTCGAGGTGCTCGGCAGAATCGAGAGCGATGGAGCGTTCGCCAACCTCGCCCTCGCCGCAGCTCTGGATCGGAGCGACCTGGACCGCCGTGACCGTGCCTTCGTGACCGACCTGGTCTACGGGACGACGCGGATGCGGAGGGCCTGTGANCACATGGTCGACAGGTTCCTCCACGACGACGTGGAGCCGGGCGTCAGGACCGTCCTGAGAATGGGTGCCTACCAGCTGCACTGGGGTGGCGTACCCGCCCACGCTGCCGTGTCGGCAACCGTCGCCGTGGCGCCGCGTCGGGTACGTGGCCTGTGTAACGCCGTTCTGCGTCGTGTGTCAGAGAGTGGGCCAAACCCGCCCAGCAGGGCCGTGGAGTTGAGCTACCCCGACTGGATCCTCGAGGTCCTNACCACGGACCTGGGCGAGGCCGATGCCGTCGAGGCGTTGGAGGCGATGAACCGCCCCGCTACGGCTGTGGCGAGGGAGGACGGCTACCACCAGGACAGGGCCTCACAGTTGGTGTCCGAGGTCGTGGCAGACGGCCTGGCCGACGGTGCGAGGGTGGCTGACCTGTGTGCCGCTCCCGGTGGCAAGGCCACGGCGGTGGCCTCCACGGGCGCTGTGGTGGTGGCAGCCGACCTGAGGCAGCGGCGCCTCAACCTCGTCAGGTCCAACGCCGATGACCTGGGCCTGGAACTGGGCCTCGTGGTCGCCGACGCCAGACAGCCGCCGCTGCGGCCCGGCAGCTTTGACCGCGTGCTGGTCGATGCCCCATGCTCGGGCCTGGGCGTACTGCGTCGCCGCGCCGACTCGCGCTGGCGTGTCAGACCCGACGATGTGGCTGAACTTGCCGACCTGCAACTGGAGTTGCTGACCGCAGCCCTTCCCCTCGTAGCGCCAGGCGGACGGTTGGTCTACAGCGTCTGCACCCTGACCGCCGCCGAGACAACCGGTGTGGACGCACGCTTCCGTGAGGCCANAGGCGCAGCCCCGGCAGGCCCGCTGCCTGCCCCGTGGCGGGCCCACGGTGCCGGCGGCCTGCTGTTGCCACAGGACCTCGACGCCGAGGGCATGGCGGTGTTCCGGTACGAGGTGGCCTGAGAGGCCGGCCGGATCAGCCTCAGGCGAGCAGTCGGCTGCCGAGGTGGTCGAGAACCGTCTCGAGGGCATCCCGAGTGGGGTGGCCCGGCTCGTCGACCAGCTCCTCGGTGAGCACCGAGTGTGCCCTCGGTCCGATGTCGTGGGGGTTGCCCGGCGAGGAGTCGATCTCTACGCCGATGAAACCGTCGCCGAGTTCCTCGGCCAGGCGTTCGAATCGCTCGACGGGAACCATCGAGTCGTTGCTGAACCGCAGGCCCAGCACGCAGGTGCCGGCATCGACGCGCTCACGTACGACGTTCAGGTCTCTGTCGGAGATACCGAGGGAGCGCTTTCGCCCCTTGCCGAATGGCAGCGGCAGGCTGGGTTGGCTGAGTACCGGTGCCAGGACCCGCTCGTCGAGCATCATTCCAAGGGCGAACCCTCCGGTGAAGCACATGCCTACGGCGCCAACTCCGGGGCCTCCGCAGCGTCCGTGTTCGAATGCCGCCAGCGCGCGCAGCCAGTCGGTGACCGGCGACGTGTGGCGGCGCATCAGGGCCGTGAACTGGCGTGACACGCAGCCGCCCACAAGGCTTTTCAGCGTGTAGCCCGCGGTTGGCTCACGCCCCGGGGTGCCGAACAGTGACGGCATGACCGCAGTGCATCCGAGGTCGACAACCCGCCGGCCGAAGTCGGCGACGCGCGGGGTGATGCCGGGCATCTCGGCCATGATGACCACGGCGGGACCGCGGCCGGCCCGCAGCACGGTACGTGTGGTGCCACCGTGTGAGAACCGGCCGATCTCGAAACCGTCGAGAGCCTCAACGCCCATTGCCGGCCACCTCCCGTTACGGGTGCCTGTCACCCCTGACGGCGACACTAGCGGGCCTCCGTTTCAGCCTGCGGGGGGACACGCCGGTACCCTCGTCACCATGTCCGATGACGCCCGATCCGCCGGGATCATGAAGGTCAAGGTGCTGACCGTCTCCGACGGGGTCGTCCACGGCATGCGTGAGGACCGCTCGGGGGCGGCGCTGGCCGAGAGGGTCGAGGCCGAGGGTTGGGTTCTGTCTTCACGATCGGCCTGCTCCGACGGTGTCGACGAGGTGGCCGGTGCGCTCAGGGGGATGGCCGAGGGCTTCCACGGCCTGATCGTCACGACCGGCGGCACCGGCTTTGGTCCACGCGATCTGACACCTGAGGGCACGAGGGCCGTCATCGACCGCGAAGCCCCGGGNCTGGCCGAGGCCATGCGCCTCGTCAACCCGCTCGGGCGCCTGTCACGGGGCATCGCNGGCACCATCGGCACGACGCTCATCGTCAACACCCCGGGCTCGTCAGCAGGCTGCATCGAGTGCCTCGAGGCCGTGGTCGACGTGGTTCCCCATGCGGTGCGCCTCCTGGTCGACAATGCCGATCCGCATCCCTCTGCCGGCTGAGCCGCCCGTGGACACCGACGCCGACTTCATGGCTCAGGCCATCGAGGCGGCCGCAGGCGCCCGGTACCGCACTTCGCCCAACCCCTGGGTGGGCGCCGTGGTCGTGGCCGGGGGGAGGGTCGTCGGCACCGGGGCGACCCTCCCACCGGGCGGCGCCCATGCCGAGGTGGTCGCGTTGGCCGAGGCGGGTGAGCAGGCGAGGGGGGCGACGCTCTACACGACCCTTGAACCCTGCAGCCACGACGGTCGCACCGGACCGTGCACTGCCGCAGTGGTCGACGCCGGTGTACGCCGTGTCGTCGTGGGCGTCGTCGATCCGGATACCGACGTGGCCGGCGGTGGCCTCGCCGCCCTGGCTGAGGCGGGTGTCGAGGTCGAGGTTGGTGTCGGTGCCGCCGAGGTCGAGGATCAACTGCAGCCGTACCTGCACCACCGCCGCACAGGCCTCCCATACGTGGTCCTCAAGTTGGCCGCCACCCTCGACGGTCGCATCGCCGCCACCGACGGCTCCAGCACCTGGATCACCGGTCCGGAGGCAAGGCAGGACGTGCACAGGCTGCGCGCACAGAGCGACGCCGTCTGCGTGGGCGCCGGGACGATCCGGNCCGACGACCCGCGCCTGACGGTCCGCGACTGGCCCGGAGCCGAAACCGCCGGGGCAAGCGATCCCAGGCGGGTGGTTCTCGGAAGGATCCCTGAAGATGCAGCGGTTGAACCCGCCCACTCCCACGAGGGCCCCCTCGATGGGCTGCTCTCGCACCTCGGCGGCGAGGGTGTGCTGCAACTCCTGGTGGAGGGTGGCGCCGATGTTGCGGGACGCTTCCACAGGGCCGGCCTGGTGGACCGNTACGTCGTCTATCTGGCACCGGCGATCCTGGGTGGGGACGACAGCGTGCCGATGATGGCCGGCCCAGGAGGCTCGACGATGGCCGACGTGGCGAGGGGAAGGTTCACATCGGTCGTGCCGTTCGGNGACGACCTGCGTATCGACATGGTGGTCGACACCCGGTGACGACGCTAAATGGACCACGGGACTGCGCCGACAGCCCGGTAGGTTTTCCGCCGTGCTGAACATCGTGCTACCCAAGGGGTCCCTCGAACAGGCCACCCTGGAACTGTTCGAGTCCGCCGACCTGACGATCCGACGCAGTTCCTCGGTCGACTACCGGGCCAGCATCAGCGACCCCCGCATCGACGAGGTGCGCATCCTGCGACCCCAGGAGATCCCCACGTACGTCGCCGACGGCCTCTTCGACATGGGCATCACCGGCCGCGACTGGATCGAGGAGACCGGCAGCAGCGTCGAGAGCCTCGGTGAACTGCACTACTCCAAGGCCACAGTCCGCCCGGTGAACATCGTCGTGGCCGTGCCCGAGGATTCCGAATACCGGTCGGTGGCAGACCTTCCGGCCGGGGTGAGGGTCTCCACCGAGTACCCGGAGCTGACGAAGCGGTTCTTCGCCGAACGCTCGGTTGATGCCGATATCCGCCTGTCCTACGGCGCCACCGAGGCCAAGGTGCCCGACATCGTCGACGTGGTCGTCGACCTGACCGAGACCGGCCGGGCAATAAGGGCCGCGGGCCTGAAGATCATCGACACGATCCTCACCAGCTACACCGAACTGGTGGCCAACCCGGCGTCATGGGCCGACCCCGACAGGCGCCACGCCATGGAACAGATCCACACGCTCCTGCAGGGGACGCTCGAGGCGCGGGGCAAGGTGCTCGTCAAGATGAACGTTCCGGCTGACGCCCTCGATGCGGTCATCGGNNTGATGCCGGCCATGAAGGCGCCGACCGTCAACGAGTTGTTCGGAGGCGGCGGCTACGCCGTCGAGACCGTTGTGGCCAAGGCCGAAATCAACGTGCTCATCCCCGAACTTCGCGACAAGGGTGCCACCGACATCCTGGAACTACCCCTGGCCAAGATCGTCCACTGACCGACGGGCAGATCAGCCTTCGTCGGNCCCAGCGCCGTTCTCGGTGTCTTGTTCACCGGACCCGTGCGAGTCAGCGGCCTCGGCAACCCTGGCAGCCTGTTCGAACTTGACGTATGCCATCCGAATCTGGTGTAGGGCCGCCTTGAGGGTGTCCTCGGCCTCGCCCAGGCGCCCCGGCAACTTCTCGACCACTCCGGCCATGGCGTCGATGGCCACTGCCGTTTCGGGCAGGTTGGCGGGCTTCTTGGAGAGGTGGATGGCGGCCAGCTCGTAGAGGCCCATGGCGTGGTTGGCTATGACCACCGCCGCCGGCATCGATGCCAACTGTTCCTGTACAGCCGCCATGTCCCTGGCCATGTCCTCGGCGTTCTGGCGGTCCTCGGGGGACATGTCGTCTGGGGACATGCCGCCGAGGTTCGGTTCAGCCGGCGCAGCGGCAGCGTCGTCGGGATCGACGGTGTGTTCCCCGCCTGGTGTCCAGAGGGTGCTCATGTCGTGGTGTCTCCAGTGTCAGGTGTTCGGTCGTGGGGCGGTCCCGTTCCGGTCGGAAGGCCCTGCTGGTACTCTAGGGGCCTACAACTGAACGGAAAGCGGGGGACGCCCCCCACCCGGCCATCCTCCGGTCCTACTGGTGGCGGTGAGCCCGGGTCTTCATCTCGTCGGACACACCGGCGTGTTCCCACGGCCAGTCTGTCGGGAACACGACGGCATGGTCCCTGGCGGGTGTCGGCTCTCCGGCACCCGTCGTTTCGCGTTTTNGGGCGATGGGCGACACAACCGACCACACAGGAGGAGAGCCTGCGTGCTTCACAGGAGCCAGGACCAATAGCAGCACCGACAAACCAGGAACCCCGGATCAACGATCGCATCCGTGCCCGCGAGGTACGGCTGGTCTCGCCCGAAGGCGAACAGATCGGGATCCGGCCACTGCCGGAAGCCATCGAAATGGCCCAGGACCTCGGTCTTGACCTCGTAGAGGTGGCTGACACGGCGAGCCCGCCGGTCTGCCGGATCATGGACTACGGGAAGTTCAAGTACGAACAGTCCCAGAAGGCCAAGGAGTCCCGCAGGAAGGCAACCCACATTCTGGTCAAGGAGATGAAGTACCGGCCCAAGATCGGGCCCGGCGACTTCGACACCAAGACCCGGAAGGTGGAGGCGTTCCTGGCAGACGGAAGCAAGGTCAAGGTGACGATCATGTTCCGAGGTCGCGAGATGCAGCACCCCCAACTGGGGCGTCGCATCCTCGACCGGGTGGCCGAGACCGTGTCCCACGTTGGGCGCGTCGAGGTCTTCCCGAAACAGGACGGCCGAAACATGACCATGGTCCTCGTTCCCGGGCAGGCGACACGTCGCCAGCGTGAGGCAGCCGAGGACCGTCGTGCCGAAGAGGCGGCCGAAGCCGAAGAGGCGGCGGCAGCTGCAGCAGAGGCGGCAGCCGAGGCGACAGAACCAGAGGCCACACAGGCCGACGAAACCAGGGACGCAACCGGCTCCGGTAGCCCCGACGAGACACCCCAGACCTAACGGACAGGGCCCGGACGGGCCACGAGATCCCCCAGACCGAAAGAAGACGAGCTATGCCGAAGATGAAGACACACCGCGGCCTCGCCAAGCGCATCAAGGTGACCGGTAGCGGCCGCCTCAAGCGCCGCAACGCCAACCTCAGCCACATACTCGAGAAGAAGTCGCCCAAGCGCAAGCGCCGCCTGGCCCGCATGAGCGACGTCGACACGACCAACGAGAGGTCGGTTCGCCGCAAGCTCGGCATCTGAACCGGCACAGATCGCCGGTGGCCGTCCGGCCGTCGGGAAACCCTCATTCCCCCACGTAGGAAAAGGAGCATGTGATGGCAAGAGTGAAGCGAGCCGTCCAGACCAAGAAGCGACACAAGGCCGTGCTGAAGTCCGCCAGGGGCTACTACGGCAACAAGAGCCGAACCTTCCGCTCGGCCAACGAGCAGTTGATGCACTCGGGCAACTACGCCTTTCGCGACCGCCGGGCCCGCAAGGGCCAGTTCCGGCGCCTCTGGATTCAGCGCATCAACGCAGCGTGTCGCCAGAACGGCACCAACTACTCCAACTTCATCGCCGGCCTCAAGGTTGCCGGGGTTGAGGTGGACCGCAAGGTGCTGGCCGACCTGGCGGTGACCGATCCTGCCGCATTCTCGGCGCTGGTCGAGGTGGCCGGATCCGCCGAGGCTGCCTGAGGTCGTAGGCGACCTGACGTACCGCCCGCTGAACGGGTGCGGAACCGACGATGACCGTTGAGCTTGGCGGAGGAAACCAGCGCGTCCAGAGGATGCGCCGGCTGGCACGCGACCGCGACCTGCGACAGGCCGAGGGCCGATATGTGGTCGAGGGCCCGATGCTCGTCGAGCAGGCGATCCAGGCCGGTCTGGACCTCGAACAGCTCCTGGTGCCCGTCTCGGCTGCCCATGACCGCATCGTCGTTGCTGCCGAGTCCGTGGGCGTTCCCTGTGGGCTCGTCGAGGACCGCGTCTTTGAGGGCATTTCGAGTACCCGTTCGGCACAGCCTGCGATTGCCGAGGTCTGTGAGCACCACGTCGACGGCGGTGATCTCACCGAAGGGGGTGGGACCCTGCTGGTGCTTGCCGAGGTTTCAGATCCGGGAAACGCCGGAACCCTCGTGAGGACCGCTGAGGCCTTCGGGGTGGATGGTGTGGTCTTTGCAGGTGGTGTCGACCCATACAACCCCAAGGTGGTCCGATCCGCCGCCGGATCAACGTTCAGGGTCCCGTTTGCCGTTGCATCCGGCGACGAGGTGGTTCCCGTGGTGATTGCCGCCCTCTCAGGGGCCGGGTACTCGTGCTGGGCGTCCGTCCCCGACGGTGGCGTCACCCCCGGGGAGGTACCGACTGGCCGACCGGTGGCGGTGCTGCTCGGGAACGAACCCCGTGGTCTGGCGCCCGAGGTGATTGCGGCCTGCGATGGAACGCTGAGCGTTCCCACCGTCGGACAGGTCGAATCCCTGAACGTGGCCGCCGCCGGGGCTGTGATCCTGTACGGCCTCCAGCAGGCTGTCGGTCGATGAGAACGTCACCTGACAATGGGCTACCGGATGGGTGGAGGTGCCCTAGTCTGCGGGGGTCCGCCACCCGGCTGTCGCCGACGGCTCTGATTGTTCACTGATGGAACTGGACCTCGAAAAGCACCTCGCCGAAGCTGCCGCCTCAATCGAGGACGCCGTCGACCTCGACGCCCTCGCAGAGGTCGACACTTCCCTCCTCGGGAAGAAGTCGCCTGTCACGGCTGCCAAGCGGGGCCTGGGCGACCTGGAACCCGACCAGCGCCGCGAGATGGGTGGGCGCCTGAACGAGGCCAGGGCCACGATTGAGGGCCTCGTGGCCTCGCGCCGCGCCGAGCTCGAGTCAGCCGCCAGGATCGTACGCCTTGAAGCCGAGCGTATGGACCTGACCGAAGCTGACCTGGGCCGACGTCTCGGCCACCGTCACGTAGTCACCCAGACATGGGACCGCCTCGAGGACCTGTTCGTGGGCATGGGCTACACGGTCGCCGAGGGACCAGAGATAGAAGACGAGTGNCACAACTTCGGTGCCCTCAACTTTCCCCTCGGGCACCCGGCACGAGACATGTACGACACGCTCTACGTCGACTACGGCGAGCCCCAGAGCACCCTGTTGCGCACCCACACCTCGCCGGTGCAGATCCGGGTCATGGAGTCCGGCGAGCCGCCCTTCTACTCGATCATGCCGGGCCGGGTGTTCCGCTCGGACACCGCCGATGCCACCCACATGCCCGTCTTCCACCAGCTCGAGGCCCTTGTCGTCGACCGTGACATCACCTTCGGTGATCTGGCAGGAACGCTCGAGGCGTTCACGACCGCCTACTTCGGCGAGGGCTTCACCACGCGGCTGAGACCCTCGTACTTCCCCTTCACCGAGCCTTCTGCAGAGTTCGACGTCCAGCGCCCCGACGGCAGCTGGCTGGAGCTGGGCGGCTGCGGCATGGTCCATCCCGAGGTGTTGCGGGCCGGCGGCCTCGACCCGGAGGAATGGTCCGGCTTTGCCTTCGGCTTCGGCCTTGATCGCCTCGCCCTGATGCGTCACGGCATAGACGACCTGCGCGAACTGTTCCGTAACGACCACCGCTTCCTCTCACAGTTCTAGGACCCCGACCATGACCCGCCTCCTCCAATGAAGGTCCTGCTCTCCTGGCTGCAGGAGTTCGCGCCGGTGGCCGGCGACCCTGCCGACATCGGTGACCAACTCAGCACCCTGGGCCTGGCCGTCGAGTCCATGTCGGTCGTGGGTGAGGGCCTCGACGGCATCGTGGTCGCCCGGGTGCTCGAACTCGGCCCGCACCCCGATGCCGACCGCATCCAGCTGGTCCAGGTCGATGTCGGCGACGGCGAGGCGCTGCAGATCTGCTGTGGTGCGTTCAACATGTCCGTTGGCGACCTGGTTCCCCTGGCCACCCTGGGAACCGTCATGCCGGACGGCATGGAGATCGCCAGGCGCAAGATGCGCGGTGAGTGGTCCAACGGAATGTTGTGCTCTCCAACCGAGATCNCCATGGGAGACGACCACGACGGGATCCTCNTNCTCGACGGCAGCCTCGAGGTCGGCCTTTCGCTGGCTGACGCCATGGGGCTGGAATCCGACGTGCTCTTTGACCTCGACGTCAACCCCAACCGNCCCGACGCCATGTCTGTCGCAGGTGTGGCACGAGACCTGGCGGCGTGCCAGGGGGTGCCGTTCACCCTGCCGTCCCCGAACGTGGCTGAGTCGGGCAGGGATGCCAGCGACCGCCTCTCGGTCGAGATCCTCGACCCGGTCCTGTGCGGCCGCTTTGTGGCGCGGGTGCTCGACGGAATCACAATCGGGTCATCGCCGACCTGGATGGCAAACCGCCTCACCTCGCTCGGAATGAGGCCCATCAACAGCGTCGTGGACGTCTCCAACTACGTGATGCTGGAACTGGGCCAGCCCAGCCACACCTTCGACCTGGACCTGGTGGCCGGGCCGTCGTTTCGGGTTCGCAGGGCGCTGCCCGGTGAGACACTCGTGACCCTCGATGGTGTCGAGCGCACCCTCACAGAGGCCGACGGAGTCGTGGCAGACGCCGACGACGCCGCCATCGCCATAGCCGGCGTCATGGGTGGGGCCTCGACCGAGATCCACGACGGCACCAGCTCGGTTGCCCTGGAGATGGCCTGGTGGGATCCCATGTCGATCGCCACATCGGCCCGCAGGCTGGGCCTGCGCAGTGAGGCGTCAGCCCGCTTCGAAAAGGGAGCCGACCCCGAGGTCGCCGATCTGGCGATGCGCCGTTTCGCCGAACTCCTGGGTGAGACCGGTGCGTCCCTCGCCCCGGGGACCGTCGACGAACGGGGCGACACACCGGTCCGCGAGTCGATCAGGGTGCGCACCGACAGGGTCAACAGGATCCTCGGTACCGACATGAGCCGTGACCGCATCGCGGAACTGCTGGGTTCCATCGAGTTCGCGAACCACGCAGTCGATGGTGACCTTGAGGTCGTGGTTCCCAGTTTCCGGCCCGACAGTGCCACCGAGATCGACGTCATCGAGGAGGTGGCGCGTATCCACGGATACGGGGCCATCGAGCGGACCACTCCGAGATCGACCATCACGGGTTCCCTCACACAGAGGCAACTCGACAGGCGTACCGTTCGCACCGCGATGATCGGCATGGGCCTCGACGAGGTCATGCCCGTTCCGTTCCTGGCGCCCGGCGACCTTGCCAGGGCAGGCCTGCAGGTCGACGGCATCACGGTCACGAACCCGTTGGTGGCCGAGGAGTCCGTGATGCGGGCCTCCCTGCGACCCGGTCTGCTGGCGACGCTTGCCTACAACGCCTCGCACCGGATGTCCGGTCTCGGAATCTTCGAGGTCGGCCACGTCTACCGGCAGCCAGATCAGCCACAGCCGCTACCCGACGAGCGTGAGTGCCTGGCTGTTGCACTTGCCGGGCGCGACGCCACCGACGCCGTAGGCGTCTGGTCAGCGCTGGCCGACGCCCTGGCTGCACGTGACTACACGCTCGTGGCCGATGATCCGGCCGGCCTGCACCCCACCAGGACCGCCCGTATAGAGGTGGCTGGTGTCGTGGTCGGGCACGTCGGCGAGGTTGACCCGGGGGTGCTCGCAGCGTTCGACGTTCCCGAGAGGGTGGCGTGGCTCGAGGTCGACCTCGAGACCCTCCTGGGCCTGCCTCACGGTGAGAAGCCCTACGGATCGGTGAGCCGCTACCCGTCCTCTGACATCGACCTGGCGTTCGAGGTCGACGACGACGTGCCGGCAGCCGAGGTGGAACAGCAGTTGTGGGCCGCCGCCGGTGGCCTGCTTGTGGACCTCTCCCTCTTTGATGTGTTCAGGGGGGCTCCGGTGGGGGAGGGACGCCGCAGTCTGGCCTTCACCCTCAGGTTCCAGGCAGATGACCGCACCCTCACCGATTCCGAGGTCTCCCAGGTCCGTGGGGCCTGCATAGCCGCTGTCGAGGGGAACCTCCCGGCCAACCTCCGGGCCTGAGCCCCGCATACGACGACAGCGGCGGGTACGGGTAGGTTCTGCGGCCATGCGTACATGGCGAATACATGAACTGGGTGAACCCGTCGACAACCTGCTGCTCGAGGACGTGCAGCGGCCCGAACCCGGGGCGGGTGAGGTGCTCCTTGATGTGAGCGCGGTGGGCCTTGCGTTTCCCGACGTGCTCCAGTGCCGTGGGCAGTACCAGTTCAAGCCACCGCTGCCTTTCACCCCCGGTGGCGAGACCGCCGGGACCGTGGTGGCAGCGGGTGAGGGTGTCGACGGCTTTGAGCCGGGTCAGCTTGTTGTGGGAATGGGCGGCGGCCTGGCCGAGCAGGTGGCTGTGTCGGCCGACCGGTTGTTCGCCGTTCCGGGTTCCCTGTCGGCCACCAAGGCGGCGGCGATTCCGCTCAACTACTGCACCACCTGGTATGCGCTCCACGACCGGGCGCGCCTTGCAGAGGGCGAGACCCTGCTGGTCACCGGCGCTGCCGGTGGGACCGGCTCTGCTGCAATCCAACTGGGTCTGGCTGCCGGGGCGACCGTGATCGCCGTTGCAGGTGGGCCCGAGAAGACCGGTGCGTGCGCTGAGCTGGGGGCGCACTTCGTCATCGACCACAGCGAGGTCGACGACCTGGTCGAGAGGGTCCGGGAGTTGACCGACGGAAAGGGTGTCGACGTCGCCTACGACCCTGTGGGTGGCGAGATGTTCCAGCAGGTCCGGAGGTGCATGGGCTGGAATGGCCGGCTGCTGGTGATCGGCTTCGTGGCCGGCATTCCCGACCTCACGATGAACCACGTGCTCTTGAAGAACTACTCGGTGGTGGGCGTGCACTGGGGTGCGTCCGTCGGGCGTGATCCGTCGTCGATCGGCCGCCAGATGGCTCCGCTGATGGCGCTGGCCGAGGAGGGCCTCGTCGATCCGCTGCTGCACCCCGTCTACGGCTTTGAGGATGGCTCACGGGCGTTGCAGGACATCGCCGACCGCCAGGTGACCGGCAAGGTCGTGGTGTCGACAGCCTGAGGAGTGGCCCAACCATCAGGTTGCATGATCATACAGACGACTGTATGATCACCTGATGGCCAATGTCGGGATACTGGGCGCCTCGGGCTTCACAGGGGCAGAACTGCTGCGGATCTGCGCCGCCCACCCCACCTTCGACGTGGTCGTGGCCACCGGCGACACCCAGGCCGGCACCGCCGTGGCCGACCTGTACCCCAGCCTCGCCGCCGAGTACCCCGACCTCGCCTACACACCTGCCGAACCGGCTGCCTTCGATGGCTGCGACGTGGTGTTCCTGTGCCTGCCCCACGGTGCATCCCAGGCACTGGTGCCCCAACTCCTCGGAAGGGTNGGNCACGTGGTCGACCTCGGAGCCGACTTCCGCCTGACCGACGCCGANCTCTACCCGACGTGGTACGGCGAACCCCACGCAGCCCCCGACCTGTTGGCCGGGGCCGCCTACGGCCTCCCCGAACTGTTCCGCTCCGGACTGCCCGGCGCCGGCCTCGTAGCCGTACCGGGGTGCTATCCGACGGCCGCAGCCCTGGCACTCGCTCCGTTCCTGCGGGCCGGTGCCATCGAACCCGGTGGCATCGTGGTCGATGCCGCCAGCGGGGTATCCGGTGCCGGCAGGGGGCCAAAGCCGGGCACGACCTTCTGCGCCGTCGACGAGGACTTCAGCGCCTACGGCCTCACCGGCGGTACTGCCGACGCCCCGACCGGCCACCGGCACACACCCGAGATCGAACAGGCCATCTCCACCGCCGCAGACGGGTCCGTCCTCGAGGCCGCAGCAGGCGTCTCGGTGCTGTTCACACCGCACCTGGCCCCCATGAACAGGGGAATCCTGGCCACCTGCTACGCAGAGCCCACCGTCGACATGGACTCCACCTCGGNCCTGGCCGTGCTGTCCGACGCATATGAAGGCGAACCGTTCATCGTCGTGTCCGAGAGGTCGCCGTCGACAAAGGCGACGGCGGGTTCCAACACGGCCCACCTGACAGCCCGGGTCGACCCCAGAACCGG
Organism: Acidimicrobiaceae bacterium; assembly: GCA_002687745.1. Lineage (GTDB taxonomy): Bacteria > Actinomycetota > Acidimicrobiia > Acidimicrobiales > MedAcidi-G1 > UBA3125. The sequence goes on from NZBE01000018.1 coordinate 64,203, forward strand.
CCTGCTGGTCGTGGTCAGCGCCATAGACAACCTGGTCAAGGGCGCATCCGGCCAGGCGGTCCAGTGCGCCAACATCGCATCCGGAATCGACGAGACGACCGGACTTCCAACGGTGGGTANCTACCCGTGACCGTCACATCGGTCCCCGGTTTCGTTGCCGCCGGGACGGCATGTGGCGTGAAGCCCTCTGGCGCGCCCGACCTGGCCCTCGTAGCCACAGCCGACGGCACGGCCGTAACCGCAGCCGGCGTGTTCACGTCGAACAAGATGACAGCGGCCCCCGTGCTGGTCAGCAGACAGCACCTGACCCGGACTGGCGGTCGGGCTGCGGCGGTCGTGCTCAACAGCGGCAACGCCAACGCCGCCACCGGAGCACAGGGAATGGCCGACGCCTCNGAAATGTGCCGCCTGACGGCTTCAGAACTGGGCTGCACCAGCGAGGAGGTGCTCGTCTGCTCCACNGGCTGGATCGGCTACCCCCTGCCCATGGACGTGATCACGCTCGGCATTTCGGCAGCGGCTGCCACGCTCGATCCAGACGGCGGCCAGGCAGCAGCCACCGCAATCATGACCACCGACACGGTGCCCCGGACCACCCTCGTCGAGGCCGATGGGTTCACCGTCGGAGGCATCGCCAAGGGTGCCGCCATGCTCGAGCCCAACATGGCGACCATGCTGGCCGTGCTCACCACCGACGCAGAGGTCGACGCAGCCACGGCCACGACCCTCCTGCAGGCTGGCGTCGCAACCTCGTTCAACTGCCTGACCGTCGACGGTGCCGAGTCGACCAACGACACCGTCCTGTTGTTGGCCAACGGCTCGGCCGGGCCGACCGACCCGACCGCCCTGGGCGCCGCCCTGGCCGAGGCATGCCTGGACCTTGCCATCCAGATGGCCGACGATGCAGAGGGNGCCACCAAGACCGTGTTCCTCACAGTCAACGGTGCTGCAACCGACGCCGAGGCAGCCAGGGCAGCGCGGGACACCGCCAACTGTCAGCTGGTCAAGTGCTCCTGGTACGGCGAGGACCCCTACTGGGGGCGGATCGCCTCCGAAATGGGAGCCGCCGGAATCGCCTTCGACCCCGCCACGCTGACCATCTCATACGGCGGGACCCTGGTCTACGAACTGGGAGAACCCGTGGAGCCCACTGCTGACCAGGCAGCGGCCCTTGCNCAGCACATGGCCGGCCGGCGGTTGGACCTGGTGGTCGNCCTCGGCCAGGGCCACGGAAGCGCCCGGGTGGTCACCACCGACCTCAGCCACGCCTACGTAGACGAGAACATGCGGACCTCCTGATCCGCCCCACGAAAGAGCCCCAATGAGCGACCAGACCCAGCCCGAGGCATTCTCACCGGACCGTCGTGCAGCGGTCCTCGTCGAGACGCTGCCCTACATCCAACGGTTCCGGGGGTTGGTCGTCGTCGTCAAGTTCGGCGGAAACGCCATGGTCGATGTGGATCTGGCGGCCCGGTTCGCCGAGGACATCGTGCTCATGCACTCGGTCGGCATACGGCCCGTGGTGGTACACGGCGGTGGNCCCCAGATAGGAGAGATGCTCGAGAAGCTTGGTCTCGAGTCCGAGTTCAGGGACGGCCTGCGGGTAACCGACGCCGACACCCTCGACGTGGCCCGGATGGTGCTCGTCGGCAAGGTGAACCGGGAGGTCGTGTCGGCGATCAACGTCCACGGAGACCTGGCAGTGGGGCTCTCGGGTGAGGATGCATCGCTCATCGAGGCCTCCGAGAGGAACCCCGACCTGGGCTTCGTCGGCGACGTTGCAGCCGTGAACCCGGCGATCCTGGAGCGGGTCATGGCCGAGGACCTGATCCCCGTCGTGGCGACCATCGGCATCGACACCGCAGGTCAGGCCTACAACATCAACTCCGACACGGTGGCTGCAGCACTCGCAGGTGCCCTCGGCGCCGAGCGGGTCATGTACCTCACCGACGTCGACGGCCTGCGGTCAGACATCGACGATCCCGGCAGCCGGGTCTCCCAGCTCGACGTGGACGCCCTCGATGCCCTCATAGCCGACGGAACGGTCAGCGGCGGCATGATCCCCAAGGCGCGGGCCTGCATCGATGCGGTCAGGGCCGGTGTGGGTTCTGCACACATGGTCGACGGTCGGGTACCGCACGTGCTGCTGCTGGAACTGTTCACCGACATGGGCATAGGCACCATGGTGCTGCCGGCCGGGGAGACCTCGCCATGAATGCCCACGCCGAAGCCATGGGAGCCGACCCATCTGGGCATTGCCCGATAATGCCCAACTACGGGCGGCCGGTGGTCACCTTCGTCAGGGGTTCGGGAACCGAGTTGTTCGACTCCGAGGGCGGGCGCTACCTGGACTTCCTCGGTGGCCTGGCAGTCACCAGCCTCGGCCACAGCCACCCACGGGTCGCAACCACCCTGGCCGAGCAGGCTGCGACGCTCCTGCATGTCTCCAACCTGTTCGCCACCGTGCCCCAGATCGAGGTTGCCGCTCGGCTGGATGCCCTCATCCGGTCGGGAACCGGCGAGGAGGAGCCCGGCCAGGTGCTGTTCCAGAACTCCGGTGCCGAGGCCAACGAGGCTGCCATCAAGTTGGCCCGCAGGCACCAGGGGCGGGGCCGCCACGGGGTGCTGTCTGCGTTCCGGTCCTTCCACGGCCGGACCCTGGCGACCCTGGCGGCAACCGGCCAACCTGAGAAGCACGAACCGTTCCAGCCGCTTCCAGAAGGCTTCAGGCATGCCGCCTGGAACGACCTTGCCGCCTTCGAGGCTGCCATCGACCCGTCGGTGGGAACCATCCTGCTCGAACCCCTGCAGGGGGAGAGCGGTGTCAACCCGGCCGATACGGAGTTCTTCGTCGGCATCCGGAGGCTCTGTGACGAGCGGGGGATCCTGCTTGTCATCGACGAGGTCCAGACCGGCCTGGCCCGGACCGGACGGTGGTTCGGCTTCCACCACCACGGCATCCGGGCCGACATCGTGACCGTGGCCAAGGCACTCGGCAACGGCGTACCGATCGGAGCGGTGTGGGCACCGACCGGAGTCGCCTCGGCGTTCAGGCCCGGCGACCATGGCTCCACCTTCGGCGGTCAGCCGCTTGCTGCTGCTGCAGCCCGCGAGGTGCTCCGGGTGATGGACGAGATCAACGCACCCTCCCTGGCCGTCGACAGGGGTGCCGAGTTGACAGAACTCCTTGGCGCCCTGCCGGGCGTGACCGAGGTGCGGGGCCTCGGGCTGCTGCTGGCTGCCGAGTTGGACGAGACGGCCCTGGCCGGCCGGACCGCCGGTGAGGTGGCCCTTGCCTGCCTGCACGCCGGCCTGGTGGTAAACGGCGTCACCCCCACCTCGCTGCGGTTCGCACCGCCGCTCACGGTGACCAGTGCAGAGTTGGCCGAGGGTGTGGAAATCCTGGCAGGGGTCCTCGACGCCGCGCAGACAACGGATGAAGCCGAGGTGGGGCTGTGAGACACCTTCTTGAGATAGACGACCTGAGCGTGGCCGAACTGGGCCGGGTTCTGGACCTGGCTGCGGACCCGTCGCCCCCACTGGTGCTTGACGGCCTCGGCATGGCCCTTCTCTTCGAGAAGCCCTCGGCCCGGACCCGCAACTCGATGGAGATGGCCGTCGTGCAGCTCGGTGGCCACCCCATGTACATACAGGCCGCCGAGGTGGGCCTCGGGGTGAGGGAGTCCATCGAGGATGTAACCCGCACGCTCGCCTGCTTCCACGCCTGCCTGGGTGCACGGGTGTTCGACCACGCGACGGTCGAGGCAATGGCTGCCGTCGGGGCCGTACCCGTCGTGAACATGCTGTCCGACGGGGCCCACCCCCTCCAGGCGCTTGCCGACGTGCTCACAATGAGACAGGAGATGGGCGATCTGGCCGGCCGGGTCGTCACCTACGTGGGCGACGGTAACAACGTGTTCCGCTCACTGGCACTGGCCGCCGGAATGCTCGGAATGGAGGTCAGGTTCACCGGTCCTCCCGGTTACAGGCTGGGCGACATCGACCGGGACCGGCTGGCCTCGGCCGGAATCGGCTTTGAGGAGTTCGACCGGCCTGAGGAGGCCGTGGCCGGAGCCGACGCCGTCTACTCGGACGTCTGGGTCTCTATGGGCCAGGAGGACGAAAGGGAACAGCGGCTGGCCGACTTCGAGGGCTTCCAGGTCGACGGCGCCCTCATGGAGGCCGCCGGTGACCAGGCCCTGTTCCTGCACTGCCTGCCTGCCCACAGGGGCGAGGAGGTCACCGACGGCGTGGTCGACGGTCCCTCCAGCCGGGTCTGGCCCCAGGCCGCCAACCGGATGCACGCAGCCAGGGGCCTGCTGGCGTGGCTCCTCGGTGAGGCACAGGAGCCAGGACAGTGAGCAAGGTCCAGAGGCAGCACAGGCTGTCGGTGCTGCTCGGGGAGCACCCTGTAACCAGCCAACCCCAGCTGGTGGAGCTGCTGGCAGCAGATGGCTTCACAGCCACCCAGGCGACCGTGTCACGCGACCTCGAGGAACTCGGGGCCGTGAAGGTGCGGGTTCCCGGAGGAGAGAGCGTCTACGCCATCCCGGAACTGCCCGCAGACCATTTCGCCCCCCGGGGTCAGCTCGAGAGGGTCATGGCGGAGTGGGTGGTCGACATCGTGTCATCTGCGAACCTGGTCGTGCTGAGGACCCCACCCGGATCGGCCCACGTGGTCGCATCGGCGCTCGACAGGACCGGCCTTCCCGACATTGCCGGAACCGTCGGCGGCGACGACACGATCCTCGTCGTGGCTGTCGAGGGCACCTCCGGAGCCGACCTCGCAGGTAATCTGCGGACGCTCGCCGGGCTCTGATGGAACCGGAACCAAACGACATCGAAACTGAACGGAGCACGTGGTGACTGGCACCGGAATCGACAAGGTGGTCCTGGCCTACTCAGGCGGCCTGGACACCTCCATCATCCTGAAGTGGCTCGAGGAGACCTACAACTGCGAGGTCGTCACCTTCACGGCCGACCTCGGCCAGGGCGAGGAGATCGAACCGGCACGGGCCAAGGCCGAGGCCATGGGCGTGAAGGAGATCTACATCGAGGACCTCCGCGAGGAGTTCGTAGCCGACTTCGTGTACCCCATGTTCCGGGCAAACGCCCTCTACGAGGGGGAGTACCTGCTCGGCACGTCGATAGCGAGGCCGCTCATCGCCAAGCGGCTCATAGAGATCGCCGCCGAGACCGGCGCCGATGCAATAAGCCATGGAGCCACCGGCAAGGGCAACGACCAGGTCAGGTTCGAGTTGGGCGCCTACGCCCTGAACCCCGACATCAAGGTGATTGCCCCGTGGCGCGACTGGGACCTGGGATCACGACAGAGCCTGCTGGACTACGCCGAGAGGCACTCCATCCCGATTGAGATGAAGCGGGGCACCAAGTCTCCCTATTCGATGGACGCCAACCTGCTCCACATCTCCTTTGAGGGCGGACCGCTGGAAGACCCCTGGAACGAGCCGACCACCGAGATGTGGCGCTGGTCGGTCAGCCCCGAGATGGCGCCCAACGACGCCACATACATGGACCTCACCTACGAGCGGGGCGACGTCGTGGCCATAGACGGAAAGGCCATGACCCCGGCAGCCGTACTTGCCGAGCTGAACCGGGTCGGTGGNGCCAACGGCGTGGGCCGGACCGACATTGTCGAGAACCGGTACGTGGGCATGAAGTCGCGGGGAGCGTATGAGACTCCCGGTGGCACCATCCTGCTCAAGGCCCACAGGGCCATCGAGTCGATNACGCTCGACCGGGGGGTCGCCCACCTCAAGGACGACCTGATGCCGCGGTACGCCGAGATGGTCTACAACGGCTTCTGGTTCAGCCCTGAGCGGGAGATGCTCCAGGTTGCCATCGACCAGTCACAGCAGTGGGTAAACGGCCGGGTGAGGCTGCGGCTCTACAAGGGCAACGTCGAGGTAGTCGGGCGTGAATCAGAGGACACCCTCTTCGACGAGGCCATTGCCACATTCGAGGAGGACGACGGTGCCTACGACCAGGCCGACGCCGAGGGCTTCATCAAGTTGAATGCCCTGCGGTTGCGGACCCTGGCACGCCGGCAGGCCCGGGCTGACTCGAGGAGGCGGGGCTGATGGCAACGCTGTGGCACGGACGCTTCGAACACGGACCTGCCGAGGCTCTCCAGGCTCTCAACGACAGCCTTCCCTTCGACCGGCGGATGTACCGGGAGGACATTGCGGGCTCGCGCGCCCATGTGGCGATGCTGGCCCGGGTCGGCCTCATCAGCGATACCGACGCCGACGCCATCGCGTCGGCCCTTGACACCACCGAGGCTGAACTGGCTGACGGCTCGTTCGACTTCGCCCCCTCGGACGAGGACATCCACACCGCCGTCGAGCGGAGGGTCACAGAGTTGGCCGGCGACGCCGGTGCAAGGCTTCACACGGGGCGGAGCCGCAACGACCAGGTTGCCACCGATGTGCGGCTCTGGACCAAGCGGGAACTCCTGGAGATCGCCGCCCTGGTCTGCCGGTTCCAGGCCACCCTNGTTGCACGTGCCGACGATGCCGGCGACTCCTATCTGCCCGGCTACACGCACCTCCAGCAGGCCCAGCCGGTGCTGTTGGCCCACCACCTGACTGCCCACGGCTGGGCGCTGGCACGCGACTTCGACCGGCTGCTCGACACCGTCGGACGCACCGACGTGTCGCCCCTCGGCGCCGGGGCCCTGGCCGGCTCCTCGCTGCCGCTCGACCCCGACGGCGTGGCTGCCGACCTTGGCTTCTCGGCCAGGTTCCAGAACTCACTCGACGCCGTATCCGACCGTGACTTCGTGGCCGAGGCACTGTTTGCGCTGGCCCTGCTAGGCGTGCACCTGTCGCGGCTGGGCGAGGAGATCGTGCTCTGGTCGACAGACGAGTTCGGCTTCGTGGGCCTCGATGACGCCTTCTCCACGGGTTCGTCGATGCTGCCCCAGAAGAAGAACCCCGACATTGCAGAGATAGCGCGCGGCAGGGCCGGTCGGCTCATCGGGAACCTGACAGGCCTGCTGGCGACCCTCAAGGGCCTGCCCCTGGCCTACGACAAGGACCTCCAGGAGGACAAGGAACCGCTGTTCGACGCCTGCGACACCGCGAGGCTGACCCTGTTGGCGATGGACGGCCTGGTCTCGACGCTGGAGTTCAACATCGACCGGATGGCCGAGGCCGCCGACAACCCGTTCGGGGCTGCTGTCGACCTGGCCGAGTTCCTGGTGGTGGCAGGCATGCCCTTCAGGGAGGCCCACGCAGTCGTGGGCGGCCATGTCCGGGCTGCGCTTGCGGGCGAGGCCCCCCTTGCCGACCTGGTTGCCGCCGACGAGCGCCTTGGTCCGGACGCAGCTGCCCTGCTGGAACCCGGAGCGGCCGTGAGGCGCAGGACCACACCGGGTGGCGCAGGACCAGAGCCGGTGGCCCTACAGAGGGAGCAGTTCGCCCAGGTGCTGGCCGGGCAGGTGGAGCGGCTGGCCTCACTGTCGTGACCACCGGGCTGNCGGTGCTGGCCGAGCTGAGCGTTCGCACCGGGGTCGACCCCGCCGACGTCGTCTCCAACGGGCCACCGGGCCCCGAACAGGACCGAATCCTCGCCCTGCTGGCTGCCCACGACGACGCCCTCGACCGCAGGTGTCGCCCGGGGCACCTCACCGGGTCGGCGCTGGTCGTGGACCCGGCCGACAGTCGGATACTGGTCATGTTCCACACCAAGCTGCAGCGCTGGCTCCAACCCGGCGGCCACGCCGACGGTGACGGCGACCTTGCGCGCGTGGCCCTCCGGGAGGCCACCGAGGAGACAGGGATGGCGGGCCTCAGGGTGTGCGAACCGCCCGTGGACCTTGACGTGCACATGGTGGACCCGCCGGCCGAGGACGCCCACGAGCACCATGACGTGCGCTACCTGGTGCTGGCACCTCCCGGTGCAGTGCCGATCGGCAACCACGAGTCACAGGACCTGAAATGGGTGGCCCGCAGCGACCTCGAGTCGCTGGGGGCGGATGCGGGCCTCTTGCGCCTGGCTGACAGGGCCCTTGCCAGGTTGGCCGGACTGGAGGCGGCGGGACTGCTCTAGGAGGGTTGTCTACAGGTCGCCGGGGTCGAGGCAACTCTCCATGTCGTTCACCCGGGCGAAGCCGTTCATGCGTTCCTGGACGCTGCCGGTTCCGCTCGGCAGTGCTGACATGAGGGGCCGCACGTCGCCCTCGGTGCGGAGCCTCTCGGCATGGGTACGGCGGTCGGCAAGGTAGGTGTCCCAGTCGCCCAGCCAGGCGCCGGTCAACAAGGCGTCGTCGTGGCTGCCCGGCTTGATGAGCCTCAGGTCTGTGACCATGGCGGCCATCAGGAGCGTGGCCTTGTCGAGGTCGGCTGCACGCTCGGCGGGTGTGACGACCTCGGACGCCCGCCTGATCCCGTCCATCTCTGAGAGCATCTCGGTGCAGCGGATCTCGGCGGCTTTCGCCCAGGACATGTCCTCGAGCCGGTCGGGGTTGCCTGAGCGTGCAAGGAAGAAGGCGTAGAACCACATGCACCCCATGGCAAGCACGAGGAGGCTCAGGAAGACCCGATTGGGCGTGATGCGGGGACCAGCCGGTTCGCTCACTGCGAGACCCTTACCTGAACGAGGGTTCCGGGCGCCACCTCGGTGCCGGGTACGGGGTCCTGCCACCAGACCACTCCGACCGGTGAGTTCGGATCGTCGGGGTCGTCGACCTCGGTAGTCTCATAGCCGAGCCCCTCGGCGGTGAGAAGTGCAGATGCATCGTCGACCAGGCGGCCGATCAGGTCCGGGACCGACACCGTCTCGATGACCGCCGGTTCCACAACGACCTCGACGAGCATCGACCCGTCGGGCCTCATCGACGTGCCGACACCAGGGGACTGCCCGATGATGGTTCCCGGCTCAGAGCCCTGGATCTCGACGCGGACCACGTTGACGATCCTGATGTCGGTTTCGGCCTCTTCGAGCATCAGGGCTGCGTTCTCGAGGGTAAGGCCGACCAGCTCAGGTGTCGGCACGGCATCTACGGGCGGCCTGGTGGTCGTGGTGGTCGAGGACGGCGGGGGAGCCGGGAACGAGGCAACCGGCAGGTCCGCGTGGGCTGCCTCCATGACGTCCTTCCAGATGAGGGCCGGGTAGGTGCCGCCGTAGACCTTCCGATCGGTTGTCGGTGGAACCATGGGGATCTGGGCCTCGGGGAAGCCGACCCACACAGCGGTGGTGCGCTGCGGCGTGTATCCCACGAAGACCGCATCGGCGTAGTTCTGGGTGGTGCCGGTCTTGCCGGCGGCCGGTCGGCCGAAGTCGGCGCGGTGACCGGTTCCCTGTGTGATCGTGCCCTCGAGAATCCAGGAGAGCTGGTCGGTCAGCCTGGCATCAAGGACNCGTTCCTGTTCTCNTGTCCACTGCCAGAGCACCGTCCCGTCAGAGCGGCTCACCCGGGTCACGTACGACGGTTCGATGTGCACCCCGCGGTTCGCAAAGGTGGAGTAGGCGGTGGCCATGTCGAGCATGGTGGTGTTGGAGGTGCCGAGCACGTTGGAGTTGACCTCCTGGATGGGGGACTCCATACCCAGGCGTCTCGCCAGACTCACGACCCGGTGCGGGCCCATTTCGATGTTGAGCTGTGCGTAGACGGTGTTGTACGAGCTGCGGACACCACGGATGAGCGTGACCGACTCGGGTGTTGGAGGAGGCATGAGGGCCTCGCCCTCAGGTGGGTCCCAGGTCCAGCCGGGAACGGCCTCGAGGGCCTCGACCCGGAAGGTGAACAGCTCGTCCCTGCTGTACTCGTAGCGCCGGTTGTTGATCCATGCGGCCAGGTGGACGGACTCCTCTCGGCTCTTGCGCTCGGAACCGCGCCCCCAGACCCTCACCGTCTCGACGTGGTCGGGGGGCACGTCGAGATGCCCCTCCCTGCGCTGGTACTTCTCNAGCGCTGCAAGGCCCTCCTCGAAGCGGGCCTCTGTGCCCTTGTGGCCGTTCACGCCACCGGTGACCCGCCAGACCCGGTTCTCCTCGATTGTGCCGGCTATCTCGAATTCGACGACGTTGGGTGCCGGGTAGGAGGCGGTGGCGCTCCAGCCGGCCTCGAGCGCCGCTGCCAGACCGATGGGCTTCATGGATGACCCGATCTGCCTGCCGAGCCCGATGGCCAGGTTGTACTTGGCGTCGGCACTGTCGGCGAAGAAATCACGGCCACCCACCATTGCGAGGACGTGGCCGTTCTGCGGGTTGATCGTGACGACGGCGGCATCGGGGTAGCCCTTGCCGTCGGGGAGGTACTTCTCGACGGCGGCTTCGGCGGCGGCCTGCAACTCGAGGTCGAGGGTGGTTTCGATGCGGACGCCACCCTCGAAGAGGAGCTGTTCGCGGATCCCGCGGGTGGCTCCGAATGCCGGGTTCTCGAGGAACCACTGCCTCACCTCCTCCACGAAGTGGCCGGCCGGATAGCGGGTCTCGAGGCGGGCCGTGTACTCCTCGGTCACCGGCGGCAGGGCGATGGCTCCGTTGTACTGGTCTTCGCTGATGTAGTCGTTCGCCAGCATCCGGTCCAGCACCATGTGGCTGCGCTTGAGGCTCTTCTCGTAGTTGAGGAGCGGGTCGTAGCGGCCCGGCAACTGGATGATGCCGGCCAGCATGGCGGCCTCCGGCAGGTTGACCTCGTGGAGGTCCTTGTTGAAGTAGGTCTGGGCCGCCGCCCGGATGCCGTAGGCGCCGTGGCCGAAGTAGACGATGTTTAGGTACTGCAGGAGGATGAAGTCCTTGCCGTACTCGTCCTCGAGGCGGGTTGCGTACCAGATCTCCTCCAGCTTTCGGCTGGCGGTCCTCTCGGTGTTCTGGATGATCGCCAACTTCACGTACTGCTGGGTGATCGTGGACCCGCCCTGGCTGATGCCACCGGCCTCGAAGTTTGTACGGGCCGCCCTGATGATGGCCTTCAGGTCGATGCCGTCGTGGATGTAGAAGCGCTCATCCTCGATGGAGATGACGGCCTGGCGGATCACCTCAGGGATTTCGTCGATGCGGCGCACGCTTGTGCGGTTCTCGGGAGCCACCATCGTGGTTATGTGGGTTCCGTCGGCGGCAACGATGGTCGATGACTCGGCGGTCTCGGGGATGGTGATCTCGAACCTGGGTGTCTCGTAGCTGTAGCAGGCCGTGGCGACGACGGACGTCACCAGCACCACGCCCAGGGCGCGGACCAACGGGCTGGTGGCTGTCGGCATTCCTACATTCTGACCGCGGGATGGGCCGTTGAGGCGTCAGCGGGGCTGCATACTGGTGGTCGTGGACGGAGCCCTGATACTCGACGACCTTGCAGCCCGCGGTCTGGTGCATGACAGCACCGACCTCGACGCCCTGAGGGCCAGGCTGGCAGAGGGTCCTGTCACGCTCTACTGCGGCTTTGACCCGACCTCTGACAGCCTCCACATCGGCCATCTGGTGCCGCTACTGCTGCTTCGCCGCTTTCAGGATGGAGGCCATCGCCCCATCGCCCTGGCCGGTGGTGCCACCGGCATGGTCGGAGACCCCAGCGGACGCTCAGAGGAGCGCAACCTGCTCGGGGCGGCCGAGTTGAGTGCAAACGTGGAGGCCATGGCGTCACAGTTGCGGGCCTTCCTGCGCTTTGACGGCGACGATGCGACCGCTGCCATCCTGGCCGACAACCGCGAATGGACCGTCGGAGTCGATGTCCTGGACTTCCTGCGAGACGTCGGAAAGCACNTCACGGTCGGCACCATGCTCGGCAAGGACTCCATCCGGACCCGCCTGGCCGGCGATCAGGGCATTTCCTTCACGGAGTTCAGCTACATGCTGCTCCAGGCCAACGACTTCTACGAGCTGCATACACGCCACGGCTGTGAGTTGCAGGTGGGCGGTTCTGACCAGTGGGGCAACATCACCGCCGGCATCGATCTGGTCAGGCGGCGTTCGGCGGCACCGGTCCATGGCCTGACCGTGCCGTTGGTCACCCGGGCCGACGGGGCCAAGTTCGGCAAGACCGCCGAGGGGGCTGTCTGGCTGGACCCGGAGCGCACCCTTCCGTACGAGTTCCACCAGTACTTCCTGAACGTCGACGACCGCGACGTCGAGCGTTTCCTCCTGCAGTTGACTCTTGTGGCGGTGGCCGATGTGGCCGGGGTCATGGACACCCACGTAGCCGCCCCCGAGGAGCGGATCGCCCAGAACCGCCTCGCTGACGAGGTCACCACGCTCGTCCACGGCGCCGAGGAGACTGCCAGGGCCCGCCTCGCCGCTGTGGGGCTGTTCGGTGACGGGCGGCCGACCGTCGAGGTGCTCGAGGCCATCAGGGGGATTGTTCCCGAGTCGACCGTGTCCGCCGCTGACATTGATGGCGACGAGTCCCTCGTTGACGCCCTGGTAGTGAGCGGCCTCTGCAGTTCCAGGGGTGATGCCAGGCGCACGATCAAGGGCGGTGGTGTGTCGGTGAACGGCCTCAGGCAGGACGCCGAGGCCGCGGTACTTCCGCCCGATTCGGCCCTCGGAGGTCGCTTCGTGCTGCTCCAGAAGGGCCGACGCAACCGGCATCTGCTGGTGCTCGACTGAGCCGCCGGCGCCTTCAGTCGGGAAACCTGCCGACAGGCGAACAATTGGGCCTTTCGGGGGTTGGTGAGTAGTCGGGCTACCGCTATTGTTGCTCTGCCCACCGGCACTTGACCATCTGGTCGGGTAGCCGTAGCGTGGGTGGTCGCCTCATCGGCAGGTCCGGTTCCGGATCGAATCGATGGTGCGGTCTGAGGGCACCACTGCCTCCACTGTTGTGGATTCACGTGTCGGGCGACCTCTGGTTGCCAGGTGTTCCTTGAAATCGGAATAGAGGACGAAAAAGCCAGTGCGGGCTGTCCACAGACGATCGCGAGTCGTCACTGGACAGACCCTTAACAATTTCAATAGCACTGACGGACAACGGTGGCCGACTTCGGTCGACCATCATTGCCCTGTGCCAGGTCGTTTCGGATTGGTGTCCGCAACGACCTCAGACTCGCGTCGGCACCGCCTTTTGGTGGTGTCGCACCAATGATTCGACGGTACGCACCGCTTCGGTGGCGTGTATCCGAGATTTCGACGGAGAGTTTGATCCTGGCTCAGGACGAACGCTGGCGGCGGGCCTAATACATGCAAGTCGAACGCACTCGACCTTCGGGTCACATGAGTGAGTGGCGAACGGGTGAGTAACACGTGAGGAACCTGCCCTGAAGACCGGAATAACCCGAGGAAACTCGAGCTAATACCGGATATCCCCATCTGGTCGCATGGCCTAATGAGGAAATGTTCAGGCGCTTCAGGAGGGTCTCACGGCCTATCAGCTAGTTGGTGAGGTAACGGCTCACCAAGGCATCGACGGGTAGCTGGTCTGAGAGGACGATCAGCCACACTGGGACTGAGACACGGCCCAGACTCCTACGGGAGGCAGCAGTAGGGAATCTTGCGCAATGGGCGAAAGCCTGACGCAGCCACGCCGCGTGAGGGATGAAGGCTCTCGGGTTGTAAACCTCTTTCAGCAGGGACGAAAATGACGGTACCTGCAGAAGAAGCTCCGGCCAACTACGTGCCAGCAGCCGCGGTAACACGTAGGGAGCGAGCGTTGTCCGGAATTATTGGGCGTAAAGAGCTCGTAGGCGGTTCAGTAAGTCAGGTGTGAAAACTCGAGGCTCAACCTCGAGAGGCCACCTGATACTGCTGTGACTGGAGTCCGGTAGAGGAGTGTGGAATTCCTGGTGTAGCGGTGAAATGCGCAGATATCAGGAGGAACACCAACAGCGAAGGCAGCACTCTGGGCCGGTACTGACGCTGAGGAGCGAAAGCGTGGGGAGCGAACAGGATTAGATACCCTGGTAGTCCACGCCGTAAACGTTGGGCACTAGGTGTGGGGTCTAGCTAACAGATTCCGCGCCGCAGTTAACGCATTAAGTGCCCCGCCTGGGGAGTACGGCCGCAAGGCTAAAACTCAAAGGAATTGACGGGGGCCCGCACAAGCGGCGGAGCATGTTGCTTAATT
>NZBE01000019.1 GCA_002687745.1 Acidimicrobiaceae bacterium
AGGAGGTCTGCCCGCGCTGCGGTTCCAAGGACGACTCCGAGTGCTGGCGGGGCGGTTGTTCTGGACTGCTAGGACCCGGAGACGCTGAATGCCCGGCCTGTGGTTCCGAACGAGACGATGACTAACTACTCCAGAACAAGCCAAACACTCTCCGCTGGTTGCTCCCAGCGTTGCTCCCAGAGAGCGCTTGTACTGAAAACGAGAGCACCGCAGGCCGATGACCTGCGGCGTTACGTGGAGCTAGAGGGAATTGAACCCTCGACCTCCTCCATGCCATGGAGGCGCTCTGCCAACTGAGCTATAGCCCCGAGATCGCCGAAAGCGTAGCAGCGGGCACTAGGCAGCCAACCGGCCTCNGGAGGCGTCATTTGCCGACTCCCCGGGTCAGATGCGGGTCGCGGGCCCGGCCCGTCGGTAGCCTCGCTGCGATGTCCGAGCACTACGACCCGCAGTCAATCGAGCAGCGCTGGCAGCAGTACTGGAGCGATGACGGAACATACGAGGTCGACAACGACGACCCACGCCCACCCTTCTACGTGCTGTCNATGTACCCGTACCCGAGCGGGCCGGCCCACATGGGACACGTGCGCAACTACACGATGGGTGACCTGCTGGTCCGCTACCGGACCATGCGTGGCGATGGCGTGCTCTCGCCCATCGGCTTCGACTCGTTCGGCCTTCCCGCCGAGAACGCAGCCATCAAGACCGGCACACACCCGCGGGTCAACACGGACGCAAACGTGGCGACGCTCTCAGCCTCCCTGCGCCGAATCGGCGCCGTGTACGACTGGCGGCGCGAGATCCGTAGCCATGACCCCGGCTACATCCGCTGGACACAGTGGATATTCCTGAAGTTCTACGAGGCGGGTCTCGTCTACCGGGGGGAGGCCCCCGTCAACTGGTGCCCCGGCTGCCAGACCGTCCTCGCCAACGAGCAGGTTCTCCCAGATGGAACCTGCGAGCGTTCAGGCGACCTGGTCGATCGGCGCGACATGGAGCAGTGGTTCTACCGAATCACCGCCTACGCCCAGGAACTGCTCGACGGCCTCGAGGACCTGGACTGGCCCGAGAAGGTCAAGATCATGCAACGCCACTGGATCGGTCGCTCAGAAGGTGCCCAGTTCGGACTTCCGGTTGCCGATGACGAGGGTCGACCCCGCACCGATGTCGAGCCCCTGGCGGTCTACACAACCCGGCCCGACACCAGCTTCGGAATCACCTTCGCCGTCATATCGCCAGAGCATCCGAGGGTCGATGAGCTGACCACCGACGAGCATCGAGATGCCGTCCGTGCCTTCAGGGAGTCCGTGGCCGACCGCTCTGAGATCGACAGGCTCTCAAGTGTCGGTAGCCTCGACAAGCGTGGGGTGCCAACCGGTTGCCACGTCATCAACCCCTTCAACGGGCAGCCGGTACCGCTCTTCCTGGCCGACTACGTGCTCATGACCTACGGAACAGGGGCGATCATGGCCGTGCCGGGTGAAGACCAGCGAGATTGGGACTTCGCCGTGGCCCACGGCTGCGACATCGTGCGAACCGTGCAACCCCCAGCGGACTTCGACGGCGACGCCTACACCGGCGAGGGGCCTGCCATCAACAGCGGTTTCCTCGACGGCATGGACATGATCGAAGCCAAGGCTGCGGCAATCGACTGGCTCGAGTCCAACCAGATTGGGGAGAGGACGGNCAACTTCCGGCTCCGCGACTGGCTCCTCTCACGCCAGCGTTACTGGGGCTGTCCGATCCCGATCGTCTACTGCGACTCCTGCGGAGAACAACCCGTCCCGGTGGCCGACCTGCCGGTGGACCTTCCCGACGATGTCGAGTTCATGCCGACGGGCCAGTCGCCGCTCACCACCCACGAGGGTTTCCTGGCTGCGACCTGCCCCGGCTGTGGAGATCCTGCCCGTCGCGAGACCGACACCATGGACACCTTCGTCGACTCCTCGTGGTACTTCCTGCGATTCTCGGACCCGTGGTGCGACGAGGCGCCCTTCTCCGCGGCCGCCGCTGAGCGCTGGCTGCCGGTCGACCAGTACATAGGGGGCGTCGAGCACGCAATCCTGCACCTCATGTACGCCCGCTTCTTCACCAGGGCACTCTCCGACCTCGGGGTGGCACCAGCAGGCCTCCGAGAGCCCTTCCGGCGACTGTTCACCCAGGGGATGATCCGCCTCGGTGGAACCAAGATGTCCAAGTCGAAGGGGAACCTCGTAGCACCCGAGGAGATCCTCGACTCCCAGGGCGCTGACGCCCTGCGCCTTGCGCANCTCCAGGTCAAGCCGCCCCAGGAGGATGTCGACTGGGAGGACTTCGGCATCGATGGATGTTCCAAGTTCCTGAACAGGGTCTGGCGTCTCTGCGTGCCCGGCGGGGCGCTCACATCAGGAGCGCGAAACGGTAGACCCACCGACGCCGACGCTGAGATCGACCGGTCCACCCACCGACTAGTCGACAGGGTCACAGGCGAGTACGACCGGTGGTCCTACAACACGGCCGTGGCAGGCTTCATGGAGTTCACCAACACCCTCTACCGCTGGGTCCTGTCCGACGACGGCCCACACTCCGAAACCCTCGACGCCGCCGTCGATGCCCTCCTCCTGGTGATGGCACCGGCAGCACCCCACCTGTGCGCCGAACTCTGGGAGCGTCGAAACGGCGGCCACGTTCACGCCGAACCATGGCCGACGGCTGATCCGGCGAAGCTCCGCGATGACACGGTGACCATGGTGGTTCAGGTCAACGGGAAGGTCCGTGATCGAATCGAGGTTCCCACCGATGTCACTGAAGGTGCCGCCGAGGCCATGGCGCTCGAATCGGAACGCATCCAGGAGTTTCTTGCCGGATGCACGCCCAGAAAGGTGATCGTCAGGCCACCGTCGCTGGTGAACCTGGTTGTCTGAACCTGCTGGTCAGTCTTCCCGGGCCCGGAGAAAGCGCTCCAACTCGGCAGCCAGATCCTCGCCGGTGGGTAGGCGGCCGCCNGGGTCGTGGAGATCGTCGTAGGCGGCCTCCAACTGCTCCAGCATCGTGACATGCTCTGGATTTCGGGCCACCAGTTCATCCAGACGCGCACGCGTGGCGAGGGTGCGCTCAGGAAGTGAACCGGTGTCGAGCAGTGCACCCGAAAGGGTGCTCAGCGCCTCAAGAAGGGTGAGCGACGCAGGCGGGTACGAGGCTGCTGCGAGGTAGTGGGGCACCTGGGCCCAGACGCCTACTGCCTGGATTCCTGCAGCGGCCGCATCCACCTCGATCACAGCCTGGATGCCGGCCGGTACCGACAGCGTCGAGGTGACGAAGTCGAGTTCACGTGTCAGGTCCTCGGATCCTGCGGTGCACGCCAGGCGGGTTGGCCGCGTGTGGGGCACAGCGGCCGGATAGGCACCCAGCCCGATGACCATCTGCGCCCCCAGGGTCCGGCAGAGGTCGACCACGGCAGCCGAGAACAGACGCCACTCGTGGTCCGGTTCCGGCCCGTCCAGAAGCAGGAGGTCGCTACCGCCCCTGCGCTCGAGCAGGTGAACCTGGATGAGAGGCCACTTGATGCCTCTGGAGACACCGTTGACGAGGTCGACAGTCGGCCTGCGTGTCCTGTGGTCAAGCAACCTGTCGGTATCGAACCTGGCGATGAGGCTGTTGCCGCTGCCGGAGAGGAGAGCCTCGCGACACGCCATGGCCGCACCGCCGGCATCCACCCACCCCTGCATGGCCATCAACAGGACCGGCCGGTCGAGTTCGGGACGGTCCAGTAACTCCAGCAGGGGAGAGGGGTCGTTCATCGGGTCACATCCACCTTCAGGCGCCGGGAAGCCGATCTGCCGCCTCACGGGCCAGGTCGGCAAGCACGAATGTCCGCCGGCCGAAAGCCTCGATGGCCTGTGGGTCTGCGTCGGCCCCCATCGCCCCGGCCGCATAGCGTGTGTACACGCCTTCGATTATGCACGCAGTCCGCCAGTATGCGAACGCAATGTAGAAGTCAAGGTCTGCGAGGCTCCGGGACCCGACCTCCTCGTAAAGGCTGCGCATCTCGTCGGGGGACGGGAAGCCGTCGGCGGACATGGGAAGACCCACTTCGCTTGATGCACGTTCGTCCGAATAGGCGATCATGCCGGCCAGGTCAGCGAGGACGTCGCCGAGAGTGCACAGTTCCCAGTCCAGCACCGCTGCAACCCGGCCATCTGGCCCCATGATCGTGTTGTCGATCCTGTAGTCGCCGTGGACAATGCCGACCCCCTGCTGTCTGGGCACCTTCGCCGCCAGGGTGTCATGCACCTCGAGGACGTACGGCACCTCCCGGTCGGCGGACTCGACGAACTGTGTCCTCCACCTCTTCAGCTGGCGTTCTATGTACCCCTCCCTGCGCCCGAGGTCGGAAAGACCCACGGCATCGACGTCAACGTCGTGGATTGATGCCAGGACCTCAACGAGGGAGAGGCCCATCTTTCGGCGCAGCTCCACCGGATGGGCGAGAGCGTCATCGAGGGTCCTCACGACAGTACCTTCGACGAATCCCATCACATAGAAGGGAGCATCGTTCACCTCGACGTCGGCACACACCCCGATGACATCGGGAACCGGCACGCCGCTGTCGGCCAGGGCGCTGATGACCCGGTGCTCCCTGGACATGTCGTGTGCGGTCGCAAGTACGTTGCCGAGCGGTGGGCGCCTCAGCACCCATCGGCGGTCCGAGGCGTCGCTGACCGAGTAGGTGAGGTTCGAGTGGCCTCCTTCGATCTTGGAAAATGTGAGCGAGCCGTCGATGCCGCCGATCAACGGCGAGAGCCAACGGCTCACGTTGGCATGGTTGACACCGGGCACGCTGGTCATCGTCGCGACCGTAGTGGAGTAGGCAGGAGGGTTCCCTACCCTGAGCACATGGATGTCACCGACGCCACGTTTCAGGAGCAGGTGCTGGACCGCTCCAGTCAGGTGCCCGTGGTCGTCGACCTCTGGGCCGACTGGTGTGGCCCGTGCCGCTCTCTGACCCCGATTATCGAGAAGGTGGTCGCCGAGACCGGAGGCCGGGTCGAGTTGGCCAAGGTGGACATCGATTCCAACCCGGGAGTCGCGCAGAGCTTCCAGGTGCAGTCAATTCCCGCCGTCTACGGCATTCGCGACGGTCAGGTCGTTGGCAGCTTTGTCGGCGCCCAGGGCGAAGAGGCTGTCCGCTCGTTCGTCCTCGGGCTGATGGCCGACGAGCAGCCGGACCCCGTCGACCTCTTGGTGGAGGCAGGTGACGAGTCCTCCCTACGCCAGGCAGTCGATCTTGAGCCCAAGAACCCGCGGGCTGTCTGTGCGCTGGCTGCTCTGCTGATCGAGCGCGACGGCGAAGGTGATGGCGACGAGGCCCTGGCCTTCATCGCCCAGATCCCCGAATCGCCCGAAACGCGCCGGCTTGCAGCCCTTGCACGTGTCGAGGCGGTCGACGACATCGATGCCACCCTCGGTGAACTCCTGGAACTGGCGAGCCACGATGAAGAGGCGAGGGATCGGTTCATCGACCTCCTCGAGGTGCTGGGCCCAGATGATGAGCGCACCTCCACCTGGCGACGCCGCCTGACCTCAGCGCTGTACTGACCAGAGACATCGGTCGCCCTCTGGCGACCCGCCGGCAGGTCCGGCACAGTCGGCTTCCCCCGCACCCGACCCCTGCGGAGGCCTGCCGTGCCAGACGAGGTCCAACCAGATCCGATCCGGAACCGGATCCAGGAGATCCTGTTCGAACGTCCTCCCACCAGACAGCGGATCATCGGTGGCGTGGCCCTGCTTGTAGTGACCTTCTCTGTAGTCGTGTTGGCACGAACAGGCAGCTCAGATGACCCTGTGGACGTAATCCCGTTCGTCACGGTTCCTCCCACGAGCATCTCTGAACCTGCCGACGTCCTTGTGCACGTTGCCGGCGCAGTGGCGAGTCCGGGCCTCTACAGGATGGCCTCCACAGACCGGGTGGCCGACCTTATCGATGCAGCCGGCGGGCCCCTTTCTGTGGCTGTCCCCGACATGTTGAACCTGGCGGCGCCGCTCACGGACGGAAGCCGTGTCTGGGTGCCGTCCGAATCGGACATGGATGACCCGATGCCGCAGGAACCTGCGCAGGCAGGTGACCCCACGATCAATGTAAACAGCGCCACGCCGAGCCAACTGGAGCAACTCCCCGGGGTGGGTCCCTCCCTCGCTGCCTCCATTGTCGAATACCGCTCACGTGCAGGCCCCTTCAGGGCGGTAGACGACCTGTTGTCGGTTCCAGGCATCGGACCTGCCAAGTTGGCAGGCTTTCGTGACCGGGTCACCCTCTGACCTGCAGCGTGTGGCCGCACCCCTGCTCATGGCAGGAGTTGCGGTGGCAGGAGCGCTGGTCGCCCGCTGGCCCTCAGGGCAGGTGCTGCTGGTTGTCGCTGGGGTGTCGACAGCATGGCTGATCGCGGGCGGTCGCAGGCTCTGGCCAACCGCCCTGCTGGTTGGCCTCGCACTCTCCGCACTCGGTGCGCATGCCTGGTCGGGGACTGCCGGGCGGCCGGACGCAGGCGTTGAGGGTATGGCCCGCCTGGTCGGCGACCCGAAGCCAATGCCCGGCGGTGGGTGGCGGGCCGAGGTCCGCGTCCACGGGATGCGTTTCGATGCGGAGTTCGGAGCGGCGCACACAGCGGTCTCCAGGCTGCTTGCCGGAGAGGGCGTATGGGTCAGAGGCCGCACCGAAGGTCCGGCCCGCCGGTGGCAGCGGTCTAGGCACGTCATCGGAACGATCACGGTCGTCGAGGTGGGAGCCACGAGCCCAGCGGGCCCGGTCAGCGGCCTGGCCAACATGTTGAGGCGCACCCTCGCCAGCGGAGCTGAACCGCTCGGACCTGAGGCATCCGCTCTCCTGAGTGGTCTCGTCGTGGGGGATGACCGTTCCCAGAGCGACCGCACGGCCGATGACTTCCGCGCAGCCGGCCTCGGACACCTCCTTGCAGTCTCGGGCCAGAACGTGGCCTTCGTTCTGGCTGCTGCAGGCCCTCTGCTGCACCGGCTTCGCTACCGGTACCGACTGCCACTTGCCCTGTTGCTCCTGGGGTTCTTTGCGCTGGTGACCAGGTTCGAACCGTCGGTCCTCAGGGCCACCGCCATGGCAGGCGGTAGTGCACTGGCAGCCGCCCGTGGACGCAGCCTCGGCGGGCTGAGGCTGCTCGCGGTGTCCGTCGTAGCCCTCCTGCTCATCGACCCACTCCTGGTCCACAGGGCGGCGTTTCAACTCTCGGTCGCTGCGTCAGCCGGGATACTCCTCGCCTCACGCCCCCTCGCCTCTGTGCTTCCCGGCCCGGGCATGCTGAGAGAAACGGCCGGGGTGACGTTGGCTGCGCAGGCCGCCGTCGCACCGATCCTCCTTGCCAGCTTTGGGCCGATTCCCGTGGCGGCCATACCCGCCAACCTCCTGGCAGCGCCTGCGGCCGGCCCGCTCATGATCTGGGGAATCACAGGCGGCCTGCTTGCGGGGCTCCTCGGACCGCCGTTCGACTGGATCCTCCACCTGCCGAGTGCTGTCGGGCTGTGGTGGATTGCCGAGGTTGCACGTCTGGCCGGTCGGTGGTCTCTGGGGCTCATCGGGACAGTGGCAGGTATCGCAGTGTCTCTGGCGGTAGCGACTGTGGCCGTTCTCTCGGAGCGCGGATCGGCCGTCCCGGCACGACGTCTCCTGGCAGTGCTGCTCATTGCCCTCGCATCCATCTCTACCCTGACGGTGATGGCGTCGCCCGGAGCCGGTACCCGCGACGGCCTTCGTCTTCTCGATGACTCCGGAACAGTTGTGGTGGTCGACCGGAGGTACTCGGCGGAGCGTCTTCTCGAATCCCTCCGGATCCGGGGGGTCAGGTCGCCTTCTCTGATCGTGTTCCGCGAACCCGTGCCGCCCTGGCTCTCGAGCGCTGTGGTTGAGCGCTACGGCCCCGTCCGGATCGTCGGTCCACCAGGCTCCGCTGATGCCGAGGTGCCCCTCGACAGCACGGTCCTGCATGTCGCCGGACAGGCATGGCTGCTCGACCTCGGAAACGGCATCCTCAGCGTCCGCAGACTCGGACCGTGACCCACGCTTGCGCCCCTGCTGCGGCGTGTACCGTCGGATGGGTGATCGTGGAACTTGGTGCCGGCAACGCACGTGACATCTCACACCGGGCCCTCGTAATGGGAATCCTCAATCGAACACCGGACTCGTTCTACGACAACGGCCGCTTCTGGAGTTTCGACGATTTCCTGAACCTGGCTGAGCGTCACATGCGCCAGGGTGCCGACATCCTCGACGTTGGCGGAGCTAGAGCCGGCCCCGGCCCTGAGGTGACCCTCGCCGAGGAGTTGGAGCGAACCTGCGAGGCAGTAGATGCCCTTCGCAGGCGCTTTGACGTTCCGGTGGCAATTGACACATTCAGGGGTGAGGTGGCCCGTGCCGCCTTCGTCGTCGGAGCCTGTATAGGCAACGACACAAGCGGATTCGCAGACCCGACCTACCTGCCGGCGTGTGCAGAGCACGCTGCCGCCGTGGTAGCCACACATGTCAGGCTTGGACCGCGAATCCCCGACCCTGCGCCCAGCTACCGGGACCTCGTGGGTGAGGTCGGCACCTTTCTCGGGGTCAGGGCGGCCCGGGCAGAGGCCGCAGGGATACCACCCAACCGGATCATGATTGATGCCGGCCTCGACCTGGGCAAGACACCGGCGATGTCAGCGGCTCTACTCCGTGAGTCTGACCAGTTGCTCGGGCTCGGGTACCCCGTACTCCTTTCGGCATCCAACAAGGGGTTTCTCGGGGAACTCGTCGATGCAGCGGTCGACGACCGGGCGCAGGCCACCTGGGCCGCCCACGCCCTCGGTGTAGGCCTGGGCTGTCGGATACTTCGTTCACACGACGTGCTCGGCGCCCGCCGGGTGGCAGATGTCATGGCATCCCTCCTTGAGACCCGTGCCGGGGTTGCCGCATGAGTCGGCCTCCGGTGCTGTTGATCTCGGGTGACGAGGCCCTGGTGGGTGAGGCCCTGAGACAGGCTGTCAGCGAGGCCCTGGAGGGTGAAGACAGGATGTTCGCCCTCGAGGAGCTCTCCGAGGAGAACTACAGGGTCGACGGCGAACTGGACCTCGCCACTCTGGTGGATGCTGCCCAGACGCCGCCGATGCTCACCAGGAGGCGTGTGGTTGTCGCCAGGCACGTGGGGCGCTTCGGTCGGACCGATGAGGTGGAGGGCCTGATCAGGTACCTGGAGGTGCCGCTTGACACGACGACCCTGATACTCGTCTGGGAAAAGGGCGTGAACCCGGTGCAGCAGCGGCTCGCCGCGGTGCCCAAGGCGCTGACAGAGGCGATCGCCGCGGCAGGTGGTGAGGTGTTGAAGTGCTCGGTCGGCAGGGGCAGGGACGCCGACAGGTGGGTCGCCGATCAGATCGCCCATGCCGAGGTGGACCTCGACGGTCGGGCGAAGGCGATGATCATCGAGAGGATCGGCGAGGACCGGACAAGGGTGATCGGACTCCTTGAGACCCTGGCCGGGGTGTTCGGGTCCGGCCACGAGGTTGGAGCCGCCGATGTCGCCCCGTACCTGGGTGATGCCGGAGGCGTCACACCATGGGAGTTGACCGATGCCATCGACTCCGGGGACATTGCAGCAGCGATCTCAAAGCTCCACCGCACCATGGGCGCCGGCGAGCGTCACCCGCTCGGCGTACTGGCGGCTCTGCACGGGCACTACGCGAGGCTGCTGCGACTCGATGGAGCGGGCCTCGCCGACGAGAAGTCGGCAGCGGCGGCACTGGGAATCAAGCCCTACCCGGCAAAGAAGGCGCTGGCGACAGGGAGGCGCCTCGGCTCGGATCGGATAGCGAAGGCGATACGGCTACTGGGCGATGCAGATCTGGACCTGAGGGGGCGCAGCGCATGGCCACCCGAACTCGTGGCAGAGGTACTGGTTGCCCGCCTGGCGTCGTTGTCCCGTCGCTGACGGGACCGGGCCTAACCGGTGGCGTTGAGACGCTTCTGCAGCCTCGACTTGCGGCGGGATGCCGTGTTGGCGTGGATGATCCCCCTGGCAGCCGCCTTGTCGATCATCTTCATGGCCTCTACGGCATCGGCGCCGGAGGCATCGCCAGCCTCAGCCGCCGCAAGGGCGTTCTTGATGCGGGTCCGGAGTTCGGTGCGCACGGTGCGGTTGCGGACGCGGCGCTTCTCGTTCTGGCGGTTTCGCTTGATCTGGCTCTTGATGTTGGCCACAGGGGCACACACCTCGTCTGGTAGACCCGGTAGTTGATGCCGGGTGCTGTATCAGTACAGGGCTGCGGATAGGGCACCCGCAATCCCTGTCAGGGCAGCCCTCAAGCGTAGCGCCCGGCCCAGTGGATAACGCCCGTGGCTCCGACCTGATCGGGAGCGGCGCTACCGTCAGCCGCGCATGGAACTCAACCGACTGCGCAACACGTCGATCATCGCCCACATCGATCACGGCAAGTCAACCCTGGCTGACCGAATGCTCGAGATCTGCGGCGCAGTCGACCCGCGTGAAATGCGCAGCCAGTACCTCGATTCCATGGACATAGAACGCGAACGCGGCATCACCATCAAACTCCAGAGCGTCCGCCTGGAATGGGGTGATTCGGTTATCAACCTGATCGACACCCCCGGGCACGTCGACTTCGGATATGAGGTGAGCCGCTCCCTGGCGGCCTGCGAGGGGGTGATTCTCGTAGTTGACGCCGCCCAGGGCATCGAGGCCCAGACCCTCGCCAACTGCTACCTGGCCATCGAGAACGAACTCGAGATCGTCGCGGTCCTGAACAAGATCGACCTTCCCGCAGCCGATCCCGACCGCTATGCAGCCGAGATCGAACAGGTCCTCGGCATCCCCACGAGCGAGATCATCCAGGTGAGCGCCAAGACCGGCGACGGAATCGCCGAGTTGATGGATGCCGTAGTTGCCCGCACACCACCCCCCGTCGGCGAGACAGAAGCACCGCTCCAGGCCCTCGTCTACGACAGTCACTTCGACCAGTACCGTGGCGTGGTTTCGTCGATCAGGGTGGTGAATGGTCGCCTACGACGCGATGACACCGTCAGGTTCATGCAGGCCGGCGCCGTTCACGATGTCGACGAGGTGGGCATCAGGACCCCCGACCTTGTAGCGGTCGACGAACTGGGGCCAGGCGAGGTGGGTTACCTGATAGCCGGGGTCAAGGACGTGGGCGAGGCGCGCTCGGGTGAGACGATCACAACCTCCCGAAACGGTGCTGATGAGCCACTTGACGGCTACAGGGAACCACAGCCGATGGTCTTTTCGGGCCTCTACCCGATCGACGGTGACGAGTTCAGCGACCTCAGGGATGCCCTCGAGAAGCTCCGCCTCAACGATTCCAGCTTCACCTACGAGCCGGAGACCTCCGGAGCCCTCGGGTTCGGCTTCAGATGCGGGTTCCTGGGCCTGCTCCACATGGAGATCGTGCGGGAGCGCCTCGAACGGGAATTCGACCTGAGCCTCATCACGACCGCTCCCTCTGTCGAGTATCTGGTAACGGCGTTCGATGGAGAGAGTCAGCCGATCGACAACCCCTGTGACCTTCCACCCGGCGGTGACATCCAGACCATCGAAGAGCCGTGGCTTCTGGCGGTGATCATCGCCCCTGCCGATTACACGGGAACGCTCATGGAACTCTGCCAGGAGAGAAGAGGAGAGATGGAGTCGCTCACCTACCTCTCCCCGGAGCGTGTCGAACTGAAGTACCACCTGCCACTGGCAGAGGTGGTGATCGACTTCTTCGATCAGTTGAAGAGCCGAACACAGGGATACGCAAGCCTTGACTACGAGCCCGAGGGGTACAGGGCCTCAGACCTCGTGCGAGTCGACATCCTCCTCCACGGTGAAGCCGTCGATGCCTTCTCAATGATCGTGCACCGTGACGCCTCCTACTCCTACGGGCGCCGAATGGCAGCGAAGTTGAGGGAGTTGATACCACGCCAGCAGTTCGAGGTGCCCATCCAGGCGGCGATCGGTGGCCGGATTATCGCCAGGGAGACGGTGAGGGCCTTCCGAAAGGACGTAACCGAGAAGCTCTACGGCGGCGACATCACCCGTAAGCGAAAGCTCCTCGAGAAGCAGAAGGAGGGGAAGCGCAAGATGAAGTCCATCGGACGCGTCGACGTCCCCCAGGAGGCCTTCATCTCGGTACTGCGTCTCGGTGACTGAGGTCCGAGGAAAGCTGTTGTGTCGGGCCGACATCCGCTGCTGAGCGGCCCTGCCGGTAGCCTTGTCGGAATGTTGGAGGACCGGAAGGCAGCAATCCTGAGCGCTGTCGTCGAGCAGTACATAGAGACCGCCCAGCCGGTCGGCTCGGGCCGTGTGGCCTCCTCGGCAGCTCTGGATGTCTCCTCTGCGACAATCAGAAACGAGTTGGTGCACCTCGAGGAGCAGGGCTACCTGTTTCAGCCGCACACCTCGGCTGGCCGGGTTCCCACCGAGAAGGCCTACCGCTTCTTCGTGGATGGTCTCGACAAGCCGGGGCTCCTCGAGGCAGACGACCAGGAGCAGGTCAGGTCCTTTTTCAACCGTACGTACAACGAGCTCGAGGAGATGCTCGGGGATACCAGCACCCTGCTGGCCAACATCACCGGGAGTGCCTCTGTTGTGCTGGCTCCCGACCGCGACCACCAGGAGGTCAGATCGGTCCAGGTGGTGGGCCTGGGGCCCGAGCTTGCCCTTCTCGTAATGGTCATGGCCAACGGGACCGTCGAGAAGCATGCCCTTGAGTTGCTCGGAGAAGCCTCGGATGCGTCCGAGTCCACCCTGGCCATTGCCACGGCACACCTCTCGGCCGCTCTGATCGGAAAGCGCCTGAGTGCTGTTCCCGGGTCCGCTGCGACCGGTGACCCTGCTGTGGACACTGTCATATCCTCGGCGGTGGCTGTTCTGGCTGAGCGCGGCCTTGAGCTGGAGCAGGTGTATGTAGGCGGAACCGCCCGCGTTGCGTCGGCCTTCGGCGAGGTTGAGCGGGTTCAACAGGTTCTCGGAATCCTTGAACGCCAGTTCGTGGTCGTGAGCCTCGTACGAGACCTGATCGAACGGGGTCTCAGCGTCGCCATCGGAGCCGAGACCGGGCTGGAACCCCTGGCCGACTGTTCGATAGTTGTGGCCCCCTACGAGATCGAGGGCGAGGCCGCCGGATCCATCGGGGTTCTGGGGCCGACCCGGATGAACTATCCCCAGGCGCTCGCCACGGTCGCCGTGGTCGGACGGCGCCTGGGCCAACGCCTCTCCGGGGGCTGATCGGTGACAACGGACCACTACGAGGTTCTCGGTGTCGCCAGGGACGCTGATGCCGCCGAGATCAAACGGGCGTACCGTCGCCTCGCCCGCGACTCCCATCCCGACGCGAACCCCGGCGACTCTCAGGCCGAGGAACGCTTCAAGGCCGTGTCGGCCGCCTACACGGTTCTCTCCGACCCCCAGCGCCGGCTTCACTACGACCGCTTCGGAGACGACCCTTCACCTGCGGGCGCGCCAGGTGACCCGTTCGGCGGTTTCGGAGACCTCTTTGAGACGTTCTTCGGTGGTGGCTTCGCTGCCGGAGGACGGAGACGGGGCCCTATCCCCGGTGAGGACCTGGAGACGGTCCTTGAACTCCAGTTCGAGGAGGCCGTGTTCGGCTGCGACCGTGAGATCAGCATCCACACGGCAGTGGTCTGTGTCGAGTGTGAGGCGACCGGGGCATCCCAGGGGAGTAGTGCCCAGAGCTGCCAGACCTGCAAGGGGGCCGGCCAGGTCCAGAGGGTGCGGCAGTCCCTGCTGGGACAGGTGGTTACCGCCACAGCGTGTCCGACCTGCAGTGGCCGGGGTGAGACAATCTCCGACCCCTGCGTCCCATGCCAGGGAGAGGGCCGTGTCGTCGAGGAGCAGACGCTCACAGTCCAGGTCAGGGCCGGGGTCGACGAGGGAACAACGCTCCGTCTCAGCGGCAGGGGAGCGGTCGGTCCACGTGGCGGCCCCACCGGTGACCTCTATGTCCATATCCGGGTCCACCGCCACGCCTTCCTCATCCGCCACGGTTTCGACCTGCTGCACCGGATGGAGATTCCCGTCACCCAGGCGGCTCTTGGTGTGGAATCCGACTACGAGACCCTCGACGGTCGTGAGACGCTTGAGATACCGCGGGGGACCGTCACCGGGGACGTGTTCAGGTTTCGCGGCAGGGGCGTACCCCATGTTGAGGGTCGTGGCAGGGGAGACCTCGTGGTCGAGGTGGTCGTGGCAACACCGACAGAACTCGACGAGGAGAGCGAGGAACTGCTGCGGAACCTCGCTGCGTACCGTGGCGAGGAGGTTGCCCCGCCGGGTGAGGGCCTGATGTCGAGGATCCGGTCGGCTCTGAGTTGAGTTCCTCCAACCGGTCGATGCTCCCCGATGGCCGTGGTGGACCCCATGCGTTCGTCACCGACACCGATGAGCCCGAGTTGTCCGAAGGTGACCGTCACCATCTGGCAAACGTCCTTCGCCTGCGGACGGGCGACGCCCTGACCGTTTCGGACGGACAGGGCATCTGGCGCCCGTGCACATTCGGTGCGGTGCTTGAACCGTGCGGCGACCCCCACCATGTGCCGCGGGCCGCCCGCGAGGTCGCCGTCGGCTTTGCGCTGATCAAGGGCGGTCGCCCCGAGGTTGTGGTCCAGAAGTTGACAGAGTTGGGTGTAGACCGGATCGTCCTGTTGAATGCGGAGCGCTCCATCGTGCGCTGGGACCCCGACAAGGAACGGAACCAGATGGTTCGTCTCGGTCGGGTTGCCAGAGAAGCCTCGATGCAGTCCCGCCGGGTTCGACTGCCTGTGCTCGAGGGGCTCGAATCGGTCGCCACGTTGGCATCGGTGCCCGGTGTGGCCATGGCCGAACCCGGAGGGGTCCCACTCGACGCGGCCTGCTCGATGCTCCTGGTGGGCCCGGAGGGCGGCTGGACATCTCACGAACTGGGCTCGCGGCAGGGGGTGGGGCTTGGGCCGACGATCCTTCGCTCTGAGACGGCTGCTATTGCAGCCGGTGTCCTCTTGACCGCGCTGCGTGAGAAGATGGCCTGATACGCTCACCGAACGATGGGCTGTGACCACTCACCGTCGTCTTGGCGCTCAGAAGTGCTGCCGTCAATGCCCGATCAACCCGCTCCGAACCTGAGGTGAATACCGGGTGACCGAACAACACGACGCCGAGAGCGGCTACAGCGCCATCGTTGGCGAGCGAATCCGCACGATCAGGCGACAGAAGCGCCTTTCGCTGCAGGACGTCGAGGCCCGCTCAGAGGCCGAGTTCAAGGCTTCGGTTCTCGGCGCCTACGAGCGCGGTGAACGATCCATCTCCGTGCCACGGCTTCACCGCCTGTCGATGTTCTACAACGTGCCGGTTGAACAGCTCCTTCCCCTGGAGTCCAGTGCCGATCCGGGCGACCAGTCTGCTGCCGCCGAACCGCCGCCATGGGTGCCGGGCCAGAAGGTCGTCATCGATCTCACCCGCCAGGCAGAATCGACCGGGTCCGAGTCCGAGATGATCGGCCGCTATCTCTCGATCATCCAGGTGAAGCGACAGGACTTCAACGGCAGGGTGCTCACCATCCGCGGCGACGACCTGCAGGCACTCGCAGCCATCCTCGGCACCACCGTTGAGGGGGCGGCCCCGAGGCTCGCCGAGATGGGTCTCCTCTACAGGCCACCTGCCGACTGACCCGGCAGGGTCCGCAGGTAGCCTCGGCGGGACAATGAGCGTCCTCACCAGCCTCCTTCGCAGTGGCGAAGGAAAGAAGTTGAAAGCCCTTCAGGCCATCGTCCCCGACATCGGCGCGCTCGAACCCGAGATGCGCTCCCTCACCGACGATTCCCTCCGTGCGAAGACAGGTGAGTTCCGCAACAGGATCGACGCAGGGGAGGATCTCGATGACCTTCTGGTCGAGTCCTTTGCCGTGGTCCGCGAGGCGGCCTGGCGTGTTATCGGACAGCGCCACTACGACGTGCAGTTGATGGGCGGCATGGCCCTCCATCTGGGCTGGGTTGTCGAGATGAGGACCGGTGAGGGCAAGACCCTGGTGTCAACCCTGCCCGCCTACCTGAACGGTCTTTCCGGGCGGGGTGTCCACCTCTGCACCGTCAACGACTACCTGGCCACCAGGGACGCCGAGTGGATGGGACAGATCCACCGCTGGCTGGGCCTCTCGGTGGGACTCGTCGTACCAGATGTGAGCGACAGGGCCGAGAAGGCTGCCGCCTACAACTGTGACATCACCTATGCAACCAACAATGAACTCGGCTTCGACTACCTGCGCGACAACATGGCCATGTCCCTCGACCAGAAGGCCCAGCGAGGCCATGTCTTCTGTCTGGTGGACGAGGTCGACTCCATCCTCATCGATGAGGCCCGAACGCCGTTGATCATCAGCGGGCGTCTCGCCGACGCCGCTCAGCTGTATACCCGCTTCGCAGGGATCGTCAGGGGCCTTCAGCGCGAGAAGCACTACGACTTCGACGAGGAGAAGAGGATCGTCGCTCCGACCGAGGAGGGGGTTCACGCCGTCGAGGCGGCACTCGGCGTCGAGAACATCTACGACCAGGTTGCAGCCAACCTGGTTCACCAGTTCCATTCGGCGCTCAAGGCAAAGGAGCTCTACCTGCGCGACAAGGACTACATCATCGCCGACGGCGAGGTCCGGATCGTCGACGAGTTCACGGGAAGGGTCCTCGAGGGTCGCCGCTGGTCAGATGGCATCCATCAGGCTGTCGAAGCCAAGGAGGGGGTGGTCATCAAAGAGGAGAACCAGACACTCGCCACCATCACCCTCCAGAACTACTTCCGCCTGTACGAGAAGTTGGCCGGCATGACCGGTACCGCCGAGACCGAGGCCGCCGAGTTGGCGGGCATCTACGGCCTCCAGGTCGTCTCCGTTCCCACCAACCGACCGCTCCAGCGCGATGACCAGAGCGACCTGATCTACAAGACCGAAGCCGGCAAGTTCACCGCCGTCGTCGATGACATCGTCAGCCGGCGCAACAACGGCCAGCCTGTCCTGGTCGGAACCGTGTCGGTCGAGAACTCCGAGAAGCTCTCCCGTGAACTCGAGAAGCGTGGGGTTGACCACGAGGTGCTGAACGCCAAACAGCACTTCAGGGAGGCCGACGTGGTCGCCCAGGCCGGCAGGCCGGGAGCGGTCACGGTCGCCACCAACATGGCCGGGCGCGGGGTCGACATCATCCTCGGCGGCAACCCCGAGAGCCTCGCCGAACGCGAGGTGAAGGCCAGCGGGGAGGATCCCGACACGACCACGGGAAGGAAGTCACTGGCAAGGCATCTGGAGCACTTCACGAGCCTGTGTGAGGACGATGGGGATGCCGTGCGCAGCGCCGGTGGCCTCTACGTGCTTGGAACCGAACGGCACGAGAGTCGCCGTATCGACAACCAGTTGAGGGGGCGTAGCGGCCGGCAGGGTGACCCGGGGGAAAGCCGCTTCTACCTGTCCCTCGACGACGACCTGATGCGCCTGTTTGCGAGCGGCACCATGCGTGGTGTCATGGACAGGGCCCTTCCCGAAGACGTCCCCATCGAGTCCAAGATGGTCAGCAAGGCTATCGAACGTGCTCAGACCACCGTTGAGCAAAAGAACGCCGAGGTGAGAAAGAACGTCCTCAAGTTCGACGAGGTGATGAACGAACAACGAAACGTCATCTATCGCAACCGGGACCGCATTCTGGCCGGAGCCGATCTCAGAGAAGATGTCCTTGAACACCTCGGTGCCGTGGTCGACGAGGCGATCGAGACCTTCTGCCCGTCTGAACACCCCGAGGAATGGAACCTCGATGGCCTCCGTTCCGAGGTTGACGGCTACTGGCCGACAACCCTCACCGCTGAGACGCTCGGAGCCGCCGGCAGCGCCGAGGCCCTCTACGAACTCCTGAGCACAGACGGTCTTGAGGTCTACGAGGGTCGTGAGGCCGAGTTGGGTGCCGAAACCATGCGCGAGGTAGAGCGCCAGGTGATGCTTCGAATCGTCGACCAGCGCTGGCGCGAGCACCTGTACGAGATGGACCACCTGCGGGAGGGAATCCACCTGAGGGCGATGGGACAGCGGGATCCGGCAACCGAATGGCAACGCGAGGGCTTCGAACTGTTCAGCCGCCTGACCGGCCTCCTCGGCCAGGACTTCCTGAGGTACGTGATGAGGATCCAGGTGACAGCTGCCGACGATGCCGAACAGGCCACCGGCGTTACCGCCTCGGGCCCGGAGAGCCCCGTCCTCGGAGCGGCAGCGGTGGCAGCCGCAGCCGGAGCCCCAGCACCGGTAGAGGAGTCCGCCCCGGACCGCCAGGTGCAGAAGGTGAACACCGAGTGGGAGGCCACCCCCCGGAATGCACCATGTCCCTGCGGGTCAGGGCGTAAGTTCAAACACTGCCACGGCAGTTGAACCGCTGGGACAACCGGACATGCAGGACTTCACCCAGGAACTCGCCGCCCTCCGTCGCCGGCTCGACGAGGCCACCGTCTACCTCCGCATCACCGATCTCCTTGGGGAGCGTTCGGACCTCGAGGGTGAGATGGCCGACCCGGACCTGTGGAACGACCAGGACCGCGGCAGGCAGGTGCAAAAGGACCTTGCCCGCGTAGTGGACGACATCACCCTCCACACCGGCCTGGAGGGAAGCCTCGAAGAGGTCGAGACCCTGGTGGAGATGGCTGTCGAGGAAGCCGACGAATCTCTCGACGGTGAGATCATCGCGGCACTCGGGAAGTTGGGGGAATCCTTTGATGATCTTGAGATGCGGTCGCTGTTCGCCGGCCCGTACGACGAGGGTGACGCAGTCTGTTCCGTGCAGTCCGGGGCCGGCGGAACTGATGCCCAGGACTGGGCCGAGACCCTGCTGCGCATGTACACCCGCTGGGCCGAGCGCCGTGGCTTCAGCCTCCAGGTCGAGTCCGTCTCAGCCGGCACCGAGGCCGGAATCAGCTCCGCGGAGTTCATCATCCGCGGGCGACACGCATTTGGCCTCATGCAGGGCGAGAGGGGAGTCCACCGCCTGGTTCGCATATCCCCCTTCAACAAGGAGGCAAAGCGTCAGACCGCATTCGCATCCGTCTACGTAGTGCCGTTCTTTGAAGAGGTTGCAGATGAGATATCCATCGACGAGACGGAGTTGCGGATCGATACCTACAGGTCTTCAGGAGCCGGAGGCCAGCATGTCAACGTGACCGACTCGGCGGTCCGTATTACCCACATTCCGACCGGCATCGTCACCTCCTGCCAAAACGAGCGCAGCCAGCACCAGAACAAGGACAGGGCCATGCAGATGCTGGCCGCAAGGTTGCTGGACCTCGAACGCCAGAAGCGGGACGAGGAACTGGCCGAGATCGGCGGGAAGCAGAGCAACGTCGATTTCGGCAGCCAGATTCGCTCCTATGTCCTCCACCCCTACCAGATGGTGAAGGACCTCCGAACCGAACATGAGGTGGGAGACGTGACGGGGGTTCTCGACGGAGACCTGAATGGTTTCATAGAGTCCTACCTGAGGTGGGCACGTGCCGGCGACACCGCCTGAGGCCTGCGCCCCGACAGACGGGGCACCGCGATCCCCAGCCGGGCCTCTGGTACCGTGCCCGCCGTGCCAGTCCACAGCCACCTGATGACCTTCGGGTACGCGCCCCACTGCAAGGGGGTGACCGGGTGATCAGGCTGGAATCCGTCTCGAAGGTCTTCAAGGGCGACGTCACAGCCCTGCGCGACGCAAGCGTCGAGATCCAGCGCGGAGAGTTCGTCTTCCTGGTGGGTCCGTCAGGCTCAGGAAAGTCCACCTTTGTCCGGCTCCTGAATCGTGAGGAGGTCGCCGACTCGGGGCGAATCATGGTTGCCGGAAAGGACCTCGGGTCTCTCAGTTCCTGGAGGGTTCCATACCTGCGCCGCAACATCGGCTGCATCTTCCAGGACTTCAAGCTTCTATCCAAGAAGACCGTCTACGAGAATGTGGCATTCGGGCTGGAGGTGATCGGCCGTCCGCGCCCGGTGATCAGGAAGCAGGTACCGGCGATCCTCGAACTCGTCGGTCTCAGCCGAAAGGCCGACAGGACCCCCGATGAACTCTCCGGAGGCGAACAACAGCGGGTCTCCATCGCCAGGGCATTCGTAAACCGTCCCCTGATTCTCCTGGCCGACGAACCGACCGGGAACCTGGACCCGGCCACGTCGGTCGGAATAATGCGTCTCCTGGACCGCATCAACCGCAGCGGAACCACAGTCGTGATGGCCACCCACGACCGTGGTGTCGTCGACACGATGCGCAGACGGGTCATTGAGCTTGATCGCGGCGTGGTCGTCCGTGACGAGTCACGGGGGGTCTACGACTGATGGCCCTCCTGCACTCGGGTGGCCGAGCATGATCTACAGGCTCTGGTACTTCATCCGCGAGACGGTCGTCAGCCTCTGGCGCAACCTCAGCCTCACGCTCGCCGCCATCCTCACCGTTGGTATCTCACTGTCGCTGGTCGGTACGTCGGTTCTCGTCAGGGAGGGCGCCGATCGGGCCACCGCACAGTTTCAGGAGGGCGTCGAGTTCATTGTCTTCATGAACGCTGATCACACCCCCGACCAGGATGCGGCGATCCGTCAGGTCCTCGACACCAGCCCCGCAATCTCCGAATACGCGTACATCGACAAGCTGGCCGCCTACGAGGAGTTCCAGGTTCTCTTCGCTGACAAGCCGGAGTTGATCGAAAGCGTCACCCCCGACGTGATGCCGCCCTCGTACCGGATCGTTCCATCCGACCCCGACGCAGCGAACGTCGCCGAGCTGGCCCGCCAGTTCTCGACCCAGCCCGGTGTGCGGGAGGTGGCGACCGCCACCGATGCCATCCGCCAGATCGAGGACTTCTCAACCAGGGTCAGCCAGGTCCTGTTGGTTGCGGCAGTTGTCCTCGTCGTCGTGTCGGCGATGTTGATACTGAACACGGTCTTCACAGCAATTGGTGCCCGTCGCGAAGAGATCGAGGTCATGAAACTGGTTGGTGCCACCAATTGGTTCGTCCGAATCCCGTTCATGCTCGAGGGGATGATCCATGGCCTTATCGGAGCGGCACTGGCAATACCGAGCCTGTTCATCGTCGAGAATCAGGTGCTCTCCTTCTTCCAGGAATCTGACGTGGTTCCACTGTTCCGTGGCTTTGCTGTGCCTGACGGGTTCGTCTGGGACACCAGCCTGTGGCTTCTGCTGCTCGGAGGAACTGTCGGAATGGTCGGCTCAGCCGTAGCCGTCACGCGCTACCTGGACGTCTGAACCGGTGGGACGCCCCGGAGAGGGTTGGGCCCGCGTCTGCGATTCCAGCCTTCCAGCGGGTGGCATCATCGCCGCCACCGTTGGCGGCCTGGACATGGTGGTGTGGCGCTCAATGGCCGGTATCCCGTGTGTCGCAGAGGCCCGCTGCCCCCACCAGTGGTCGCATCTGGCTGGAGAAGGTGCCGTGGACGGCGAGGAACTTGTCTGTCTCACCCACCTCTGGCGCTTTACAGCCGATGGTCAGGGGTGGAAGGAGAACCTCAGCGGTCGCCGCGACCGCAAGGGCGATCTGGCGGTGACGCCGTGTGTTGAACAGGATGGCGGTATCTGGGTTCAGGCTGAGGACTGAACGCCGGTTTGCCCCGGGCCTCAGGCCATGGGAGAGTCGCCCCTCATCCCAATGGAGGAAGCAGATGGGCGTAGACGGAGACCTCCTCAAGAAGTACACGCTCACCACGTGGGGCTTCAAGCAGGGCGAAACGGTTTCGCTGATGATCAACCTGGGTGTCCGCCTGGGCATCTACACGGCCCTGGACGGTGCCGGCAGCGTCACCGCATCGGATCTGGCAGCGGCTACGGGACTCCACGAGCGTTGGTTGAGGGAGTGGCTGCGTGCCCAGGCGGCAGCAGGTCTGCTGGTCAGCGACGACGGTGAGGTGTTTCTCCTGGAGGACGAGGCGGCGATGGTTCTGGCGAGGGTGGACACGCCCACCTACGCCGGGGGCGTCTTCTCCCATATCCGCCATCCGAGGGTTGCCGATGGTCTCGAGGAGGCTTTTCGGACCGGTCTGGGTCTCACCTATGACGGCCAGGGGGAGGGATCTGAGCACCACGTCGAGGCGATGCTGGCTCCGATGGCCCGGGCGCTTCTGGTGCCAACGGTCATACCGGCGCTGGCCGGGGTCGTGGATCACCTTGAGGCAGGGGCGAAGGTTGTGGACATCGGCTGTGGGACCGGCCTTGCACTCCAGCTGATGGCCGAGGCCTGGCCCAGGTCGAGCTACGAGGGCTACGACGTCTCGGAGCGGGCGGTGGCTGTCGCCAGGGAACGGTTCGCCGACGTGGACAATGTCACCATCCACCTGGCCGGTGCCGAGGACGTACCGCCAACGGCAGACGCCGACCTGGTGATGACCATGGACTGCCTTCATGACATGCCCCGACCGGATCTCGCAATGGCCGCCATCCGGGGTGCAGTCGCCTCCGGGGGCACGTGGCTCGTCAAGGAGATCAGGTCCTCACCAGAGTGGTCCCTGAACCAGCGCAACCCGATGCTCGCGATGATGTACTCGACATCGGTGGCGTCGTGCATGTCCTCAGCGATGTCGACTCCTGACGGCCTGGGCCTTGGAACTCTCGGCCTTGATCCGGTGACCCTTGAAGCGATGGTGGCTGAAGCCGGCTTTACCCGATTCACGATGCACGATCTCGACGACCCGACGAATCTCTACTACGAGATCAGGCCCTGAGACCGGACCGCAGGGCTCAGTCCAGCTTCCGGAAACCGCCGACAGGCACGATGCAACCCAGATCGGTCTCACCCGGGTCGACCGGGTCAGGGCCGCACGGGTAGCCGTACTCAAGGTCGAGTGTCCCATCGGGGAGGGCGTGCTTTCGGTGCCCGCTGGTGGCTGGGAGCATTCCCGGCAGGTCGACCGGACCCAGGTGCTCAAGGGCGTGTACTACGTCGCGGCGTCGCGGATCGGGCCCGGCGTCGTAGATGGAGCGGGCCACGATCCTGATCACGGCACAGGCCTCAACCACGGTCCGGTACATGTCGGAGGCAGGGGGGAATGTCGTGCCGACCGGTCTGCCTGACGCACGCGCGTGCTCGCTGTTGCACATGGAGTCAAATGAGGGGATCTCGCTGCCTGAACGGCGGGACGACCCGGTCGGCTGGGAGGCAACGATCAGGGCCCCGTCGTAGAAGGCTCCAGCGGCAGGCCCGGCGAACGAGGCGACGTTGCGGGCGGCCACGTCGCCCGACTGGCCGTTCAGACCGGCCTGGATGAAGGTGGGACGTGGCATCTCCTGCCTGGTCATTTCTCCGATGAGGCCCGGCAGGGAGGGTAGGTTCAGGAGTGGAAACACGACATCGGCTCCGGCAGCGACCATCCGGGAGACTGCGGTGTCGCGCCCCAGTCGACAGGCGGCTGAGCCCTCACATCCCACAAGGTGCAACACGGGCTCGTAGCCGAGCCAGCGGAGTGGCCGGACAAGGCCATCCTCGACCGAGTCGGGCTGGCCAGCCGAGTCTCCCACCACCACGGCTATCGACCGTCCCGACAGGAGGCCTCGTTCCTCGGCAGACCTGACAGTGGCGGCCAACAGTACCTCCGAGGCCGGCGACAGGGTCAACAGCGCCCCGTCGGCATCAGCGATCAGGTCCAGCGGGTGGGAACCGGTGCTGACGACACCGACGTCGTGGTCGACGGCCACACAGCGGACTGCCGAACTTCCGAGCCCGGCCATGTCGACGACCAGGACCGCGGGCATCGACTCCGTCGCCTCGATACAGGCTGCAGCCTGCAGGGTGTCGAGGTCAACACCACCCCCGCCGAGGGACGGTGCTTCCACGATCCGGAGGTCGATCCGTCTCCCGAAGATGCCTCCACACTCGTTGTTGACGAGGTCCACAAAGACCTCGAGGGCCGAAGCAGACTCATCCGGGGGGATTGACATGCCGATCCTCGCCAGCTCCTCCAGACGTGTCCGGATCTGGACGATGGTGATCATCTGATCGGTGATACCTGTGTCGGTTGCGCGCGGTTCGTCCTCTACAGGCTCGGCCGACAGGCAGAAGCGTTCAAGTGGCTGGAATGGGTGCGAGCGGTCAAAGGTGTTCTGGAAGGCCTCGAAGTCCGGTGCAGGCAACAGGGGTTCCGGCGGCGGTTCGGGCACCGTTGAAGCAGGCTGGACGGCCTCCACCACGGATGGCTCAACCATTGTCGATGCAGGAACCGCAGGTGCATGGGAGGCGGCTGCAGGGGTGGGGGGCGGTGGCTCCACCGGAAGCGTCGTCGGGGCCGGAAGGGCAGAAACGTCGCCGGGCCGTGCAGATTCCGTCGGTCTCCCTGGCGTGCAGCTGAGCGCCACGACGGCAGACAGCACGAGGAATCCGATTGTTCGTACTGGGTGTCGGTCCACGGTTGCCTCGGAAGTCCACTGAATCTGGCGATCTGTACCCAGGGGCTGGCACCTGAGCGTGTGTGAGTCTGTCTCATCGACGCCTGACTTCCCGTGCATACCACCAGCAGGCCCCGGTTGAGGGGGTGTCGGTTGCAACAGCCCGCATTGCGTAGCCTCGGCCCGGTGCGAAGCAGGGGCGGCAGATGAGCAACGACGGGACCGTTGGCGACGAAGCTGGTGAGAGCCCAGCGGAGGCCGGCGACGACAGCCGAGATCAGTCGGCGCCACCCGAACAGGCCCGCACCGAACCCGGGACCGAGGTGTCTGCCAGCCTCCGTGAGCGCAGGTCCACTTTCTTTCGTGTCAGGAGTGACACAGGATCGCCGGTAGATGACATTGCCATCGAACCGGGTCGCCGCTGGACACAGGCCGAGGCCGATCGTCAGATCCGAACCTTCCTGATCCGCATGGCCGGGAATCGCCGGCTCACGCATCGGACCGACCCGGTCGAACTTGTCCGCGAAAACGACCTGATGCTCCTCTTCGGACCCGAGGAGGAGGAGGCCTTTGCACGCCTGGCGCTCCGCTTTCCTGACGAAACCGTGGCCGTCTGGGCGACCCTGCTCAGCGGTGGTGACAGGTCCGAGGCATTTGGACCCCGTTCCAGATCCGAAAGGCGGGACGAAGCGGTAGTCGAGCAGGCCCTCCGACTTGGAATGCGGAAGCGGGTTGCCAGCTCTCTCCTGCTGGTCGCCCTGCTGGCCGGTGGGGTGCTGCTAGGGAGACCGCTTCTCGAACAGGATCCAGTTGATCGAACCGACAGGTCTCTGCGCTTTGCCACAGTTGAAGAGCCCGACGATGTCGACTCCGCTGAGGCCGGCACGGTCTCAGGTGGCCCCCCTGTGGCGGAACCGGCGCTGACGGCTGTTGCCGACCGGCCGATCGCAATTCGACGAGGTGAGGAACCTCTCGCCGAGCGCATCATGCTCAGGGTGCCGGACCCTGTCCTGCCGGTCCCGCGCGGCGCCCTGGCGGCAGCAGTGTTCGAACATGTCGGTGGTCAGGTCGCTCTCGTGGGACCTGACGGATGGGTGGAGTCAGCCTGCATCAGGGTCTCGGTGGTTACGGACAGGCTGCGACCGCTCGACACGGTCATCTATGAGGGGCCCGACGCTGCATGTCCGACCGGCCTGTCAGGTCGAACAGCTTCAGTGACCTGCCTCGGCTCAGCCGGAATAGTCCTGGCGATCCGGATCCCCCAGGGAGAGGTGGCCCTGGTCGAGGGCGGAAGCGGATGGGCCGAGGCGGTCCGCTTCGGAATCGAGTCACCTGTCAGCCCCTTTGGACAATGGGAGACCCTCGCCATCCGGGGCACCATTTCGGTCCAGGTCGACTCCGCCTCGGTGCCCGTACCCCGCTTCGGGGGGGCGGTCGGCGACGAGCTCACCCTGGATCTCGGAACGGGTGCATCAGGGCGCCGCACGGCCACCTGCACCCTTGTCTGAGCATGGCCGAAATGGTGTGGTCAAGGACCACCGATACCGTGTAGGCCATGTGCGGCAGGGTCGTGGCAACCTCTACACCGGGAGAGTTGAGCGACTACATGGGCGTCGACGAAATCGTCACAACCCTTGAGGGTCCCGACCACAACGTGGCTCCTGCCGGACAACTTCCGATGGTGTGGTCTGAACTGGCCGACACGGCGGCCGACACGGACCCATCTGCGGACGCTGTCATCCGCCGACTGGGCACCGCGCGCTGGGGTCTGGTGCCCTCATGGGCCAAGGATCCCTCGATCGGCACCAGGCTCTTCAACGCCAGGTCTGAGACCGTGGCCGACAAGCCCTCCTTCCGCTCCGCCATGCGACACCGGCGGTGCCTCATTCCGGTGGACGGCTTCTACGAGTGGGGCCCCCCGCTTCCAGGCCTCGGAGATCAGTCGCGGAGGCAACCGTGGTACGTCCGCCGGTCCGATGGGAGCCCGATGGTCCTGGCTGGCCTGCGGGAGGAATGGAGAGGTGGTGACGACGTCGACCCTGTGGCCCCCGGGAGCACCTGCACCGTGATAACCGTGCCGGCAGGTGCTGACATCGAGCGTGTGCACCACAGGATGCCGGCTGTTCTCGAACCCGACAGCTGGGCCGCCTGGCTGGACCCGACGGTCACGGATGCAGGAGCCGTCCTGCCTGTCCTGCGACCTGCTGAAACTGGAATCATCGAACTCCACCCTGTCGACCGGCGTGTCGGCAACACGCGAAACAAGGGGCCAGACCTCCTCGACGAGATCGATGTACCGGTGGGTGCCTGCGATCCACCGAACGACCAGGAGACCCTCTGGTGAAGGCCGCAAAGGGGCTGGAGCGCACCGGCGAACAGGTCGCCACGACCGTCCACTCGCTGCGTCGCCGGATCGACACGGAGATGCTCCGGTGGCAGGCACGCCTCGATGCCCCCGTTGTCGACCGTTTCCTGCCATGGGGTCTGGCAACCACCTTCTGGCTCGTGTTGGCCCTGTTGGCGATCGCACGCAGCCGCGACCTTGGCATCGGCCCACAGGTGGGCCAGTACCTCCAGGCGGTGCACCTGATTGGCGAGGGGGTGTCTCCCGTTGTGAGCGAATGGGGGTTCAACGTCTTCGCCAACCAGGCCGCATTCCTGTTCTGGCCCATCGCGCGCCTGGCCGGGCCACTGCCTACGGTCGAGACGCTGCTTGTTCTGCAGTCGGCCGCACTCGCAGTGACCATTGTCCCGCTGTGGCGAATCGCCCGTGGCCCGGCCAACCTGCGGGTCAGCGGTGCGGCGACCCTGATGGTGGCGTTCGCCCTGCACCCATCTGTACACAACCTGAACCTGGCGGGCTTCCACCCTGAGGTGTTTGCCCTTCCGGCTCTGATGGCGGCCTACCTGGTGACCACCCGGCACAACTGGTGGGCGCTCGGAGTTCTCGTGGCGATAGTGGTGACGGCCCGGGCCGATCTGGGCCTCGCGGTGTCGGCACTCGGTCTGCTGTTTCTGACCGAGGATCGCAGACGGGTCGGGTGGTCTCTCGCCGGTTTCGGCCTGGTTTGGTTCCTGGTCATGGCGTTCGTGGTCCAACCCATCTTCGGACACGGCACGTACCCGCACGTGGAGGCGTTCTCCCACTACGGAGACAGCGTCCTTGGAGTGCTCCTCGGAATGCTGGCCGACCCGATTGGCCTCCTCGGCGACCTGTTCCACCGGTCCAGCTTCGAGAAGATGCTGCTCCTGGTGGCACCTGTGCTCTTCCTGCCCCTGGTGAGACCCCGCTACATCATCACCCTGGCACCGCTGACAACTCTCTACCTCGTAGCAGATGTGCCCGAGGACGTTCTTGGCAACCCCCAGCAGGACGTTCCAGCTCTCGTGTTCGTGTTCATCGCAACGTCGTTTGCACTCATGCGCATCGGGACCCGTGGAATCAGCCGGGTCCTCGTCGACCGCCGGATCCTGACCGTCAT
Organism: Acidimicrobiaceae bacterium; assembly: GCA_002687745.1. GTDB lineage: Bacteria > Actinomycetota > Acidimicrobiia > Acidimicrobiales > MedAcidi-G1 > UBA3125. The sequence continues at coordinate 27,895 of NZBE01000019.1, forward strand.
GGTCCTGACAGCGTCGGTCTTCTTCATCCGCGACGCGGCCTCGTCGCCCTATGAACAGCCGTGGGACTGGGGAAGTCAGGACCTCGTCGACTCAGCCCGCGTTGCAGCAACGACCTGGGTTGGAGACGACGCCAGCGTGATGGCATCGCCGGTCGTGTACCCGCTGCTCGCCGGACGCGAATCCGTTCACGTTCTCGACACCGACACCCTTGACCGCGTGGACCCGGGGATCCCGTCCTCAATCGACGTGGTCGTCTTCGACAGGGACACCTCTGGGTTGTCCAACTCCGGCAACCGGGGGTTTGAGGACAAGCTGGTCCTCTTGAACTTCAGGAGACGTTTCGAGGACGAGGGCGTCAGCGTCTGGGTGCGCCGCCCGGGAGCAGGCTGACGGTCAGGTCACGCAGCCGTGCCCGTGGGCCCGGAGGGTGCTGCGCAGTTCCTCCGCAGCCCGATCAAGGTCAAGCGGGTCAGCGTCGGTATCGGCGCGGCTGAAGTCGAGGTCGGCCATCTCGTCGATCGGGACCACATGGATGTGGGCGTGGGGAACCTCGAAGCCGGCGATCATCAGGCCGACCCTCTCAGGGTCGAGGGCCTCCTGTTGGGCGCGGCCAATCGAATGCGCCACGCCGAGACAGTGGGCAGCGGTCTCGGCGGGGAGGTCGGTCCAGCGGTCCACCTCGGCCACGGGGACCACCAGGACGTGGCCCCGGTGGAGGGGGCGGATGTCAAGCATCGCGACGCATTGGCTGTCCCTCCAGATGATCCTTCCCGGGATCTCACCCTGAATGATTCTCGTAAAGACCGACGCCATGCCTCAACCTCTCATCTACCCGGCACCCGGGGCTGACACCCCGGCCCAGCATCGATCGTAGGCTGTTGCCCATGGACAGGACGACGGGGGAGGACAACCCGGTTTCGTTGACCGGTTGGGCCGGTGTCGTCACCCTGCCGAACCTGATCAGCCTCGTTCGGCTCGCCTGCATTCCGTGGTTCGTGTGGATTCTCCTGGGCGCCGGAAACCGGACGGACGCAGCGCTTCTCCTCGGCGCCCTCGGAGCCACCGACTGGGTCGACGGTTGGATTGCACGACGGTTCGGGATGATTTCTGACGTGGGCAAGGTGCTCGATCCCACGGCGGACAGGCTCCTGCTGCTCGTGGCGCTGGTAGCCATGATCCTCGACGGATCTGTGCCCACGTGGTTCGCTGTGGCGGTGCTCGCAAGAGAGTTCCTGGTCGGGCTGGCAGCGGTCATCCTGGCCCTGCTGGGAGCCGCCCGCATAGAGGTGACCTGGTGGGGCAAGACCGGAACCTTTGCCCTGCTGTTCGCCGTACCCTTCTTCCTGGCCGGGGAATCGACTGCGTTCGCGAACGAGTGGTTTGCCGTGGGAGCCTGGATCTTCGGACTTCCGGGGCTGGTGGTCGCGTGGTGGGCCGCCTACGGCTATGTGCCCCGCGCCGCTGAGGCGCTCAGGGGCGGCCGGGCAGCTCGCAGGCCAACCTCCTGAGAGCATCCTGACCCCCGGCGTGGCGGCGATCAGGTATGTTCAGCGCCATGAACGTTCCATCAGATGTTCGCTATTCGCAAGACCACGAATGGATTCGGGTCGAGGAGGGAAACCGGCTGAGGGTCGGCATTACCGACTACGCCCAGGATGCCCTCGGCGATGTTGTCTTCGTTGAATTGCCGGCTGTGGGCACGAGCGTCGAGGTGGGAGGGGTCTTTGGCGAGGTGGAGTCAACCAAGTCGGTCTCGGAACTCTTCGCTCCCGTCGCAGGAGTGATCCTCGAGGTCAACCACGACCTCGAGGCGACACCAGAGCGGGTCAACGAGGACCCCTACGGCGACGGATGGGTATGCGTCATCGAGCCGACAGACCCTGAAGCCGCCGATTCCCTGATGGATGCCGACGCCTACTCGGCCCTCCTTGAGGCCTGATAGATGACATCCGGTGGTTCTGCCTGCCCGGACTGCGGGCTCGGCGACACAGCGGGAGCCAACTTCTGTCCCTCGTGTGGCTCCCAGCTGTTCTCGGGAGATGACGAGGCCACCGATTCCTTTGAGGCGGTACCCGTCTCTCCGCACGAAGACGACCGCGCACAGTTTCCACCCGGCTGCGGCCTCTTCGTGGTCGATTCGGGTCCCAAGGCCGGATCCAGGTACGGCCTCGAGTCCGATCTGACAACGGTCGGGAGGCACAGGTCCGCAGACATCCTGCTCGACGACGTGACCGTCTCAAGGCGCCACGTAGAGGTCGATCGAACCGGAGACCGGTACATGGTCCGCGACGTTGGTTCGCTCAACGGCACCTACCTCAACCGCGATCGGATCGAATCGGCTGAACTCAACGACGGTGACGAGCTTCAGATCGGACGCTTCAAGTTGGTGTTCTTCCACGGAACCGCCACCTGAGGGTCACGCCCGTCATGGCCGTTCAGAACTCCCCAGAGGAGTCCCGTATCGGAATCGGCGAGGTCCTCTCCCGTCTCGAGGCCGAGTTTCCGGATGTGACCGTTTCGAAACTCCGGTATCTGGAGTCCCAGGACCTGATCAGCCCCGAACGGTCGACATCTGGCTATCGCCGCTTCTCCGAGAACGATCTGAACCGGCTTGTGTGGATTCTCCGTCAGCAGAGCCAGAACTTCCTTCCACTGAAGGTGATCCGGGACCTTCTCGAGGAGTCAGGTGGAGACCCTGCACATGGATCGGCCGAGGTGGAGCCGTTTCGCGAGCAGGGCCCCGCCGCCATGTCAGAGTCTGTAAGCGTCTCCCTCGAGGAGCTGGCCATAGCGGCCGGGGTGTCTGTGGCGACTGTGCGGGAACTCGAGAAGTTGGGCCTTGTCGAGGGGAGTACCGCCGGCTCCACCACCGTCTACGACAGTGATGCACTGCTCGTGGCCAGGCTGGCCAGAACGTGTGCGGACAACGGGCTCGACATGCGTCACCTGCGGATGCATCTGGTGGCCGCACAGCGTGAGGCCGGTGTGCTCGAGCAGATTCTGCTCCCGCGTCTCCGCAGCGGTGACCCTGAGGCGGTAGCGGCCGTCAGATCCCGTTTTGAGGCGCTGGTAGTGGCAGGCGGACAGATCCGCGACATCATGCGGAGGCGATCGATGGGTCGTCTCGGCCGCTTCACCCACTGAACCGATGACCGAGCCCCGCCTCCTGTATGGATCAGATGAGATAGCGGTCAGGGTCGCCGAACTCGGCAAGGAGTTGAGCGGGAGGCTGAGAGATGGAGCGGTTGCGGTTGGTGTCCTCAAGGGGTGCCTGCCGTTCATGGCGGACCTGGTCCGTCGCATCGACCGACACCTCGAGATCGACTTCGTGGCGCTCAGCGCCTTTGCGCCCGACAGCGGTCGGATCCGCCTGATCCGTGACCTCGTCAGCGATGTGTCCGGCAGGCAGGTCCTGTTGATCGAAGGTGTGGTTGACACCGGGTTCCGCCTCGACTTCCTCAGGCGGCACATGCTCGACCACGGCCCGACCGAGGTTCTGGCCTGCACCCTGCTGGACCGCTCAGACCGTCGTATTCTGCCCACACGGGTCGACTATTCGGGATTCGTCACCGACGAGGGCTTTGTCGTCGGGTACGGCCTCGACCATCACGGCAGATACCGGAACCTGCCCAGCGTGGCAACAGTGGACCTGACACAACTCGAGTCCGAGTACGCAGAGGGTGGCACTGCAATGGCCGACACCATCATGGGCCTCGCCGGTCGCCATCCAATCGGAGCATCTTCGGACCCTCCGGAGGCGGAGAGTATGGTGCCCGGGTGACCAGCATGAGACCGCTCACCTCGCGCCTTCGAGCTGCTGATCAGGCTGTCCAGGTGCCCTGATGATCGAAATGCGGATAGTCGGCATTCAGGAGGTTCTTCCCAGCAGCACCCCTGTAGTGCTGCTCCGGGAGGCGGAAGGCGAGCGCCTCCTGCCGATCTTCATAGGCATGGCCGAGGCGACGGCCATTGGTCTTGTACTGGCGGGCCAGGAACCTCCCCGACCCATGACCCATGATCTGATCACCAACCTGCTTGATTCCTTCTCGGTTGAACTCAAGCTGGTTCATGTGACCGAACTCCGCGATCGAACGTTCTTCGCCGAACTCCACCTTCAGGGATCCGAGGGCGACCAGGTGCTCTCATGTCGCCCATCCGATGCTATTGCCATCGCCATTCGGACCGAGACGCCGATCTATGCATCCTCTGAAGTCCTCGATGAAGCCGGGTACATGGCGCCTCTCGACGAGAGCGGCCAGGCGGTGCCTGCCGCAGAGGCGCAGGTCGAAGAGTTCAGGGAGTTTCTCGACTCGGTCAACCCAGAGGACTTCGCCGGCGGATAGACAGCTTGTGCTCTGGAAAGCAGCAGGTCAGCGGAGTGTTTCGCCTCATCGGGCCTGTTGGTCCTGCGCATGGCCTGTTCCGCGGCGCAGACACGATGGTTGACCCCGGTCAGGGTGGGGCCTATTCTGAATCGAAGTCACAGGGGTGTAGTTCCGTTGATGTGTTCCTCCGGGGTCTGCACAGGGTTGTACTCCTGGGGCCAGAGCACGAGCAGAGAGGGGTCGCACGTGGCCACAGACAGCCCAGTTGACGGGTACAACTCCAAGCGGACCGCCGAGATTGTCGGCATCACCTACAGGCAGTTGGACTACTGGACACGCACCGACCTGGTCAGGCCGGCACTCGTCGTGGCGACCGGAAGCGGCAGCAGGCGGCGCTACGACTACCGGAACCTCCTCGAGTTGAGGGCGGTCAAGACCCTTCTGGATGCCGGCATCCGACTGGAACTCGTGCGAGAGGTCTTCAGTTACCTGAGCGACCATCTCGACGAGGACGTGACCCAGGTGAACCTGGTCATCAGTGGTGCCCGCTCCGTTGCCGTACGCAGCGGCGACGAGATCGTCGACCTCCTGCGACAGGGTCAGGGGGTTCTCAACATCCTCCCGCTGGCCGGCGTAAAGGAAGATCTCGACTCCAAGATCGTCGAGTTGCGCCCTGATGGTCATGCAGCAGACCCGGAGACCGGCCCGGCAGCGGCCGAGGGCTAGTTGTCTGTCTTCCAGCAGGGCCTGGAACCGGGGAAAGGCCGCCTTTACCGACTCTCCAGCGCGGACGAACCAGTTGATTTCGCCCACGACTCCGAGAGACGGATAGCCGAACTGTTCGACTTCTACGGAATCGCCTGGGAGTACGAACCCACGACCTTCGTTCTCGACACTGCACCAGATGGGAGCCTCGTCTCGGCGTTCACCCCCGACTTCTACCTGCCGGACCACGACCTCTTCGTCGAGGTGACGACCTTGCGCCAGACGCTCGTGACGCGCAAGAACAAGAAGGTCCGGAGGCTGCGGGAACTCCATCCGGGTATTCAGGTTCGGGTGCTCTACAGGAGCGACCTTGAGCGAATGTTCGCCAAGCACGCAGCCTGACCCCTGTATCAGCTGCGGGTATCGTCCCAACCATGACCGGTCAGGCAGACCTCTCGCTGTCACCGCTTGATCAGGTCCACAGGGATGCCCAGGCCCGGATGGTCCCTTTCGGTGGTTGGGAGATGCCGCTCAGCTACCCGGACGGCACGATTTCAGAGCACATGGCCTGTCGGCGGGGAGCCGCCATCTTCGACGTAAGCCACCTCGGAACCCTTGAACTGGGAGGCGCAGCGGCGTTCGACCAGCTCCAGACCGCCCTCTCAAACGACCTTCGTCGAATCTCACCGGGACGCGCCCAGTACACACATCTGCTCGACGAGGTAGATGGTTCTGTCCTCGACGACATCATCGTGTGGTGGCTTGCCGACGACAGCTTCATGGTCCTCCCCAATGCTGCCAACAACGCCGACGTGCTCGACGCCCTGCCCGGTTGTGTCGACGTGGCCAGTGATCGGGCCCTTCTGGCGCTGCAGGGTCCCCGTGCAAGCGCACTTCTCGAGGAGGTGGCGCCCGATGCCGCCCGGGTTGGACGCTTCAGGGTTTCAACCTTCGACTGGCGGGGCTCGCCGGGGCTGGTCGCCGGCACCGGCTACACCGGGGAGAGGGGCTTCGAACTGGCAGTGCCGAAGGCTGTGGCAGCATCTCTGTGGCATGCGCTGGTTGCTGTGGGAGCTGACCCTGCTGGTCTCGGAGCGCGTGACACCCTGAGACTCGAAGCAGGCCTTCCCCTGCACGGCCATGAGTTGGGCCCCGGGGTTACACCACTGCATGCTGGCCTCGGATGGGTTGTCGGCTGGGACAAGGAGGCATTCAGGGGGAAGAGTGCCATCGATGCGCTGCGTGACCGGGGAACAGACCGACTCCTGCGGGGCCTGTCGACGCCGGGCAGACGCCCTCCCAGGGAAGGTCAGGCGATACTCCACGAAGGAGAGGAGGTGGCCGTCGTTACGAGCGGCAACTTCTCTCCGTGTCTGGGGTATGGCATTGCAATGGGGTTTCTCCCCGTCGGCCTCGACGTGGGCACGACCGTGGCACTTGACCAGCGCGGCACAGAGGTGCCGGCAACGGTCACGGACCTGCCGTTCGTCTGACTGGAGCAGTCCGGATGATCCAGACCTGTAGCTCAGTCGCGCAGGTCGGGCTGGTCCCTCATGATCTGGTCGAACATGGGCTGTGGGCTGAACCAGCCTGAGTATGGGTGGTTCAGGTAGGCAGCGGTCTCGGTTGCGACATCCGCGTCGATCAGAACCGGGCTGCCCGCTGCCTCAGCCAGAAGTTGGGCCTGACAGGACCGCTCCATTGAAACGAACAACCAGAGTGCCTCCTCTACACAGCGCCCGACCGTCAACAGCCCGTGGTTCCTCAGGATGGCTGCACCGTTGCCTCCCAGGGCGTGTGCAATCCGCTTTCCCTCCTCAGGATCGTTGACGACCCCCGTGTAGTCGTCGAACAGGACATGGTTGTCAAAGAAGATGCAGGAGTCCTGGGTAAGAGGATCCAGCAGCCTTCCAAGAGAGGACCATGCCTTCCCGAATACTGAGTGGGAATGCGCTGCAGCCACGATCTCAGGACGAGCCATGTGCAACGCCGAGTGGATCGCAAAGGCAGCCTGATTCACGGAGTAGGAACCCTCGACCACGTTTCCGGAGTGGTCGACGAGCAACAGGTCGGAGACACTGATCTGGCCGAAGGCCATGCCGAACGGGTTCACCCAGAAGCACTCCGTGTGCTCAGGGTCCCGGGCGGTTATGTGCCCGGCCACGCCTTCGCTGAAACCGAATCGGCCGAAGAGCCGAAAGGCGGCTGCCAGGTGTTCCTTGCGGTGCCGGCGCTCGTCATCGGGGTCTGAGCGTGTCACGGGTACGTAGTACGGCTCCAGATCGGTCATCGTCTACTCCAGGCCGGGCAGGTGGATGGGGACGGGGTGACGGTATTGGGTGCTGCCTCGGTTCCACAAGGCGGGTCAGGCGGGCAGAACGTCGATGGCCCTGTATCGCAGCCAGTGGTCAGCGAGGGTGAGCAGTGCCATGGACTCAACGAGGGGAACAGCCCGCGGAAGGACACAGGGGTCGTGTCTTCCCCTGGCCTCGAGGGTTGCCCGCCTGTTGGAGGTGTCGACGGTCTCCTGGGGCGACGCGATCGTGGCGGTGGGCTTGAACGCCACCCGGAAGAGGAGGTCTGCGCCGTTTGAGATGCCTCCCTGGACTCCGCCGGACCGGTTGGAGGTGGTGACCGGGCCGAGTTCCCCGGGGGTGAACGGATCGTTGTGTTCGAGGCCTGTCATGGTGACAGCCTCAAAGCCGCTACCGATGTCAAAACCCTTCGATGCCGGAAGCGAAAGCATCCCCTTTGCCAGATCCGCCTCGAGCCTGTCGAAGACCGGGTCGCCCAGCCCGGGCGGCACATTGCGTGCAACACATGTGACGATGCCACCGAGGGAGTTCCCGTCGCGACGGGCAGCATCGATTGCAAAGGTCATGGCGGCGGCGGCATCGGGGTCTGGGCACCGTGTCTGATCTGCCTCCACCTCGGCGAGGGTCACGCTGTCGGAGTCGACATCGGAGAAGACGGTGTGTACCTGGCTGACCCATGCCAATACCTCGATGCCGGCAGCCTGCTGCAACAGCTGGCGGGCAACGGCCCCCGCGGCCACCCTCCCTATGGTCTCCCGGGCGCTTGCGCGGCCACCTCCCCGCCAGTCACGAACCCCGAACCTGGCCTCGTACGTGTAGTCGGCGTGTGAAGGTCGGTAGACATCACGCAGGTGCTCGTAGGCGCCCGGCCGGGCATCGGAGTTGCGCACCAGGACGGCGATAGGAGAGCCGGTGGTCACCCCTTCGAATACGCCTGAGAGGATCTCGGCGTGATCAGGTTCGGAGCGCTGGGTGGTGATGCTGCTCTGGCCGGGGCGGCGCCTGTCGAGGTCGGTCTGGAGGTGCTGGTCGGTGAGGGGTAGACGGGGTGGGCAGCCGTCGACGACCACTCCAATGCCCTCACCATGGCTCTCACCCCAGGTGGAGACTCGAAACAGCGATCCAAAGGTGCTTCCCACGGTCATCGAGCATAGGGGCGGCACTACGCCCGGTCCGAGACCTTTCCGGAGTGGTCCGGTTGCTGGATGGAATGCACCCTGGGGGTAGCCTCGCTGACCATGTCCGAACAGGCCACAACCCTCAACCTGGCAACCGCGTGGGAGGCCGTGGCCGATGCCGTTGGTGAGCAGACGGTGCTGGCGGCAGGCGGCAGGCGGACATCCTGGGCCGAGTTCGACCACCGCGCAGCCTGTCTGGCAGGCACGCTCCAGGAACGCGGGCTGGATGCCGGATCAAAGGTCGCTCTCTACTGCTACAACGGGGTCGAGTACCCTGAGGCCCAGTACGCGGCCTTCAAGTTGCGTTGCATACCTGCCAACGTGAACTACCGCTATCTGGGTGATGAGCTCGCCTACATCCTCGACAACTCGGATGCCGAGGCCCTCTTCTTCGATCACAGCCTCGCCGACAGGGTCGACGCCGTACGAGACGGCTTCCCTGAACTGAAGGCACTCGTGCAGGTAGGCGGTGTCGACACGCCCTCATGGGCCATCTCATACGAGGAAGCGCTCGCCGGCCCACCGATGCCACGGATCGACCGCTCGGGAAGCGACCTCTGGTTTCTCTACACCGGTGGGACCACGGGAATGCCCAAAGCGGTTATGTGGTCGCACGACAACCTCCTCGCCAACATGGCAAAGACCTTCGCCTCGCTGGGTGAGGTCCTGCCCCGAACGGCCGGCGAGGTGGCTGCGGCAGCAACTCGAATCTCAGCAGGCGGAAGCCGTATACGGCAACTGTGTGCGGCGCCCCTCATGCACGGCACGTCGGGCCTGAGCAGCCTTGCAACCCTCACACATGGAGGAATGCTCGCAACGCTGGAACAGGGCTCATTTGATCCTGACGAACTCTGGACGGTAGTCGAGTCCGAGAAGATCACGATGATCAGCATCGTCGGAGACGCCTTCGCCCGCCCGATGCTGGATTCCCTCAACCGCGCAGCGATAGCCGACAGGTCCTGGGACCTCAGCACACTCCGGCTACTGCTCTCCTCAGGGGTGATGTTCAGTGCACCGGTAAAGGCCGGACTCCTGGGCCACCATGACTGCATGATTGTCGACGTGCTGGGCTCGAGCGAGGGAACCGGGATGGGCTCCCAGGTCACTTCGAGAGAAGCCAGGGACGCTGGTACCGCACGCTTCTCTCTCGGCGAGATGGCCAGGGTCTTCAACGACGATGGCCGGGATGTCGTCCCGGGTTCCGGTGAGCGGGGCCGCCTGGCTCTCGGGGGTCCGATACCGCTCGGCTACTACAGGGATCCGGAGAAGACCGAGGAGACGTTTCCCACCATTGGTGGACGCAGATGGTCAATTCCCGGAGACTGGGCAGTGGTCGAGACCGACGGCAGCATCACCCTTCTGGGGCGTGGGTCTGCGTGCATCAACACCGGTGGTGAAAAGGTCTACCCGGAAGAGGTTGAGGAGGCGATCAAGGAACACCCCGCGGTGGCGGACTGCAACGTCGTCGGTGTGCCCGATGAGCGCTGGGGACAGGCGGTGGCAGCTGTCGTCGAGATCAATGACGCAGACAGGACGACCTCCGACGAGGAGGCACTGAAAGGGCATTCGCGGACGCTCCTGGCCGGCTACAAGGTTCCCAAGCGAATTCTTCTGGTGGATCGCATCCACCGGGGCCCCAACGGCAAGCCCGACTACAGGTGGGCCCGCGAGGTTCTCGAAGCCTCGTCCTGACCACGGCTGCAGGCCTCAGAGATCCAGCAGGGCCTGTTCGACAACCTCGGGCATCGCCGGATGTACGTACAACTGGCCCCGGGCCATCTCGTCGACGGTCTGGCCGAATGTCATCCCCTGGATCAACTGTTGGATGAGTGTCGGGGCATGCGGGCCGAGTATGTGGGCTCCCAACAGCAACCTTGAGGAGGGGTCGGCCAGGAGCTTCACAAAGCCGGTTGAGTCCTCCATGGCCCAGCCGTAGGCAGTGTCGGAAAAGCTTCGAACTGCGACGGTGTGTGGGGTGCCGGCATCCACAAGTTCCCGCTCGGTGCGGCCGACGCTGCCGATCTGGGGATGCCCGAAGACGGCGTGAGGGGTGAGGGAGTTGTCCACTGCCCTCAGGTCCTCAGGGTTCAGGAGGTTGTGGGTGAGGATGCGCGCCTCGGCGTTGGCGGTGTGTTTCAGCTGGGCCGGATTCGTGATGTCGCCCAGGGCCCAGATCCCCTCGGAGGAGGTACGCAGGTAGTCGTCGGTGGTGATGAGGCCACGTTCGTCGGTGTCGATGCCTCCGGCTGCCACATCCAGTCTGTCGCTGTTGGGGCGCCTGCCCGTAGCCACGAGCAACTGCTCGGCCTCGAGGGACGAGCCGTCGCTGAGGTCGAGGGTGAAGCCGCCATCGTGTGAAACAGCGGTGACGGTCGTGTTCAGGTGAAGGCCCATGCGGGCCGAGTAGATCGCGGTGATCCGTTCCCGAATCGACTCATCTGCACCCCTCAGGAGCATGTCGCCACGGTGGACGATGGTCACCTGGCTGCCAAGGGCCTCGAATACGTGCGCCATCTCGGTGGCTATGAACCCACCACCCAGGATCACCAGGTGCTCGGGAAGGGAGGCGAGCCTCATGATCGAGTCAGAGGTGTGAAACGGAACCTCGGCCAGGCCGGGCAGATCTGGGGCCACGGGCCTTCCTCCGGCGGCGATGACGATCTGGTCGGCCGACACGCTGGTTCCGTCGATGTCCACGCGCCGTTCACCGGTGAAGCGGGCGTGGTTCTCATAGACGGTCACGTTCTCGAGCCCAACGCGGTAGTCGCGTCCGCTGAGGGCGATCGGGTCGATCCGGCCAAAGACACGGTCGCGTATTGCAGGCCAGTCAGCACCCTCGAATGTCGCGTTGACACCGAGGAATCCACTCCGCCGGGCCGAGAGGGCGACATCGGCGGTGTGAACGAACATCTTGGAGGGGATGCAGCCCCGGTTCAGGCATGTCCCACCGAACGCCCACGGCTCGACGATGGCGACGTCCATGTCGGAATAGTCATTCCCGGCCACGCTGTTGCCGGATCCGGCTCCGACTATCAAGAGGTCATGGTGGCGCATCTGCTGCCCTTCGCTGTCCGTTGTCTGCTGCCTTAGGTGGTAACCCGTGTCGTTGCCCGGATAGTCCAGTGCCCCGGATGGGGAACTCGGGTTCATTAGCTGCGGGGTACGTCCTCCCACGCAGTGTCCCTGAAGGGATTCGGCTCCCGCGGCAACCCGAGCACCCGCTCGCCGATGATGTTGCGCTGCACCTCGTCTGTGCCTCCAGCGATGCTGATTCCGGCGGCCGAAAGGCAAAACGATGCCCATTGTCTCCCGGCGTCACTGTCAGGGCCCCAGGCCTGACCGGCAGGACCCACCAGCTTCATGGAGACGTCACGAATCCCTCTGGCCAGGAGGGCCCCGTTGAGCTTGGCGATGGAGCCCTCCGGCCCGGGAACCCTGCCAGCGGTCACGGCTTCGCGTATCCGCCTGCCGATGAAACCCTTGATCCGCTCCCGGATCCAGAGGTCGGCCAGTGCCTGGCGGACATGGGGATCAGCGTCCCTGTCGAGGTGTCGCGCCAGGGAGATCAGCTTCTGGGACACACGCTCACCTCCCAGGCCCCCGCGGCCCGCTCCGATGGAGACCCGCTCGAACATGAGCATCGCCACGGCCAGGCTCCAGCCCTGGTTCAGATCACCCAGCAACCAGTCGGAAGGAATGTGGAGGTCGGTGAAGAAGACCTCGTTGAACCCGCTCTCCCCGGAGATCTGGCGGAGTGGCCGAACCTCGACAGCCGGATCAGTCATGTCCACGATGAACATGGAGAGGCCCTGGTGCTTTGGTACGTCGGGTCGGGTGCGAGCCACCACGAGTCCATAGTCGCTGTAGTGGGCACCGGAGGTCCACACCTTCTGTCCGTTGAGGACCCACTGGTCGCCGTCTCTGACCGCCCGTGTGGACAGACCTGCCACGTCGGATCCGGCGCCGGGCTCAGAGAACATCTGGCACCAGATGCTGCGCCCGCTGATGCAGTCGGGCATGAACTCTGCACGCTGTGCATCGGTGCCGAACTGGTTGAGCATCGGCAGGCACATGCCGTGCGATATGGCCAGGGGCAGGTTCGGCAGGTGCCACGACTTCGATACCGCGTCGAAGGCCTCCTGGTGAGCGCTGCTGAGGCCTGCCCCGCCGAGTTCCCGCTGGTAGGTGATTCCGGCCAGCCCGGCGTCCGAGAGAGCCGCCTGGAAACTGCGGGCCCGTGAGGCTCCTTCATCCTCCCGACGAGTGGAGTCCTCGCCCCATCCGGAACAGTTGGCGGTCAGAAAGTCCCTGACCTGCTCTCGGAAGGCCTCGAGTTCGCCTGGACCTGGTGGATCAGATGCGTCGGACATGCTGTCGACCGTAACCATCTGGGCGGTCGCCTCCGTAGTCCGGTGCGGCGTGTCGGATACGGGCTCAGGTGTATTCGCCAACCGGCGGACACGAACACATGAGGTTCTTGTCGCCATAGGCAGAGTCGACCCTGGAAACCGGCGGCCAGTACTTGTCGGGCCCCATTCCGGGTACTGGGAAGGCTGCAGTCTGCCTGTCGTAGGGATGGGTCCATGTGGCGGCCAGGTGTTCGGCGGTATGGGGTGCGTTCACCAGGGGATTGTCATCAACCGGCCACTCGCCGCTAGCGATTATCCGGGCTTCGTCGGCGATTGCGATCATCGCATCGCAGAAGCGGTCCAGTTCCGCCAGGTCCTCGGATTCGGTGGGTTCGACCATGAGGGTGCCGGGAACCGGGAAGGACACGGTCGGAGCGTGGAACCCGTAGTCGACCAGGCGTTTGCAGATGTCCTCTGCCGACACTCCGTGTTGGTTCAGGACCCTCACGTCCAGGATGCACTCATGGGCCACCAGGCCTCCCTCGCCTCCATACAGAATTGGGAAGTGCGGACGCAGGCGGGCGGCAACGTAGTTGGCGGTGAGTATCGCCAACTCGGTCGCACGGCGCAGGCCGCTGGCTCCCATCAGCGAGATGTAGGCCCATGAGATAGGCAGGATGCCGGCCGACCCGAACGGAGCAGCAGAGACGGCTCCTATTCCTGATTCCGGGCCGGCACCCTGGACAACCGGATGGTTTGGGAGAAAGGGGGCCAGGTGTTCCCTGACGGCCACGGGTCCGACACCGGGACCGCCACCGCCGTGCGGTATGCAGAAGGTCTTGTGGAGGTTCAGATGAGAGACGTCAGCTCCGAACCGTCCCGGACGAGCCAGGCCGACCATGGCATTCAGGTTGGCTCCGTCCAGATAGACCTGTCCTCCGGCTTCATGGACCAGGTCGCAGATCTCAGAAATCTGCGGTTCGAACACTCCGTGGGTTGAGGGGTAGGTGATCATCAGGGTCGCCAGACGGTCACCGCTCTCGCCAACGCGGGACCTGAGGCTGTCAAGGTCCACGCTGCCGTCATCGGCTGACCCGACAACCACGACCTCCATGCCTGCCATTGTGGCGCTGGCGGCATTTGTCCCGTGCGCCGACGACGGTATGAGACAGACGACCCTCTGTTGGTCACCTCGCGAGTCATGCCATGCACGTATGGCAAGGAGGCCGGCCAGCTCTCCCTGTGAGCCGGCGTTGGGTTGAAGTGAAACCGCCGAATAGCCGGTGATCTCCACAAGCATTCGTTCAAGGTCGCTGATCAGGTCGAGGTAGCCTGGAACCTGGGTTGGCGGCGCATAGGGGTGGATGCGCGCGAACCCGGGCCATGACACTGCTGTCATCTCGGTGGTCGCGTTCAACTTCATCGTGCAGGAACCGAGGGGGATCATCGTCCTGTCGAGGGCCAGGTCGCGGTCAGCCAACTTCCGGAGCCAGCGCAACATCGAGGTCTCGCTGTGGTGGGAGTTGAAGAACTCCGAGGTGCAGAAGGGAGACTGTCGGCTCATCTCGACGGGAATGCCCGGCCGGGCACTGGACGCCAGCGCTGCCAGGTCGATCCCCTCGACGCCGAAGGCAGCCAGTACCGCCTCGATGGTTCCCGGCAGCGTGGTCTCGTCGAGGCTGATGCCGACCGTGTCGTCGTCGATGCGGCGCAGGTTGCACCCTCGCTCCAGGGCAGAGGAGATGATCTCGTCGGCCCTGCCGGGCACGTCTACCGAGATCGTGTCGAAGAAGGTCTCGTTGACGACGTTGAAACCGGCGTCGAGTAGGCCTGTGGCGAGCATCGAGGCGAGCCGGTTGGTCCGTTGGGCGATCCGTCGAAGTCCGGCAGGGCCGTGGTAGGCGGCGTACAGGGCCGATATGACCGCCAGCAGGACCTGCGCCGTACAGATGTTCGAGGTTGCACGCTCGCGCCTGATGTGCTGCTCGCGTGTCTGTAGAGCCAGACGATGGGCTGTCTGGCCGTGTGAGTCCACCGATGTGCCGACCAGGCGTCCGGGGAGCATCCTCTTGTGCCGCTCAGAGACTGCCATGAAGCCCGCATGAGGCCCACCGAAGCCCATAGGCACGCCGAAACGCTGGGCGGATCCCACGACTACGTCCACTCCGAGTTCTCCGGGTGGTGTCACCAGGCATAGGGCCAGGAGGTCGGCGGACACAGCCACACCGATACCTGCCTCACGAAGATGCTCCACGACACTGTCGAGGGGTCGCAGGCTTCCGCTGGACCCCGGAAACGCGATCAGCGACCCGAACACGTCGTGGTCACCAGGCAGTTGGAGGGTCCACGGATCGGCCATCTGTACAGCGATACCGAGCGGCCTGGCGCGGGTCCGGATCACCTCGATCACCTGTGGGTGACAGTCGGAGTCCACGAGGAAGGTGTTGCGGTCACCCCGATGGGCCCTCTTCAACAGGGTCATCGCCTCGGCTCCCGCGGTTGCCTCGTCGAGGAGGGACGCGTTGGCCAGGTCCATTCCCGTCAGGTCGGAGATCATCGTCTGGAAACCCAGGAGGACCTCGAGCCTTCCCTGGGATATCTCAGGCTGATACGGCGTGTACGCGGTGTACCAGGCTGGATTCTCGAACACATTGCGGGCTATGACGGCCGGCATGTGGGTGTCGTACCAGCCGGCACCGATGAGGCTTGTCACGACCGTGTTGCGGTCGGCAAAGGTGCGGAGTCGAGCAAGGGTCTCCTCTTCACCGATGGCTCCGGCGAGGTCGAGCGGGCCTCTGTCCCTGATCGACTCCGGGATGATCGCGTCGATCAGGTCGTCCAGGTTGGCGGCGCCGATCACCTCGAGCATCCTGGCGACCGCAGCCTCGTCTGGGCCGAGGTGGCGCCGATGGAACGCCGTGTTGTCGAGGAGCTCGGCCAGGGGCGGGAGTGGTTCGCTCGGGTTCGGCATCTCTTTGGTGTCCATTCCGGGTAGGGGAGAACGTGCTTGGTCACGCCCTCCTCTGTCCGGTACCTGAGAGATGGACCTGGAATGGGAAACTGCCCCGAGCCAGGCTTGCCCCGTCGGTGGACCGGCCGCAGCCGATCTCTCTCCAGAGTTGCCAGCCCCCACGGTCCAGTCGCCTGAGAGTTTCCGAGGGCGGTTGCTCCTTCGGCGCCCCGGTCCAGCCGGGGTCTCTCCCACAGGGGTTATGTCAGCAACCCACAAGATAGCCGAACCCCGTGACGGGGGGTAGATGGCATCGGTCACAGCGTGCGTGCACCCGGCGGCCCGCCAAGGACAGCCCCGAGGCAGGCCTGTCCGGCATGTATCGTCCGGAGCAGAATGGAACTGTCACCGCAAGCATCCTGTGGCGCATCTGCCTACGACGAAGTATCGAGCGGTCCGGGAGTGCACAGAGGTGGATCCCGGTGAGCCCCACCCTCGTGATCATGGCGGGTGGCCTCGGCACCCGGTTCGGTGGTGACAAGCAACTGGTACCGGTTGGTCCTGGCGGCGAGGCCTTTCTCGACCTGGCGATCACGGACGCGGCTGAGTCGGGCATCCATGAGGTCGTGATCGTGGCCAGGAGCAACCTGGATGTTCTGCTCAGTCGGCACCTGGGTAGCCAGGACCACTCATCGTCCAGCATCCGTGTCGTCCACCAGGACACTTTTGGCCCGGAGCGTTCCAAGCCGTGGGGAACCGGTCATGCCGTGCTCTGCGCAGCAGCGGCCTGCGAGGGGTCGCTGGTCGTCCTGAACGCCGACGACTACTACGGCAGGGGTGGATCGGCTCTGGCAGCTGGGGGGCTCTTCGAAGCCGACGAGGAGCGGGTTGTCCTCGTGGCCTTTGACCTCGAGCAGACCCTCTCCCCGGGGGGCCCGGTTTCGCGCGGTGTGTGCGAGGTGGAGGCGGGTCGCCTCGCCGGCCTCGTAGAGACGCACGGGATCCGAAGGGTCGGAGCACATATTCATGCCGAGGAACCACCTGGTCGACTTCATGCCGATACGCCGGTGTCGATGAACCTGTGGGGCCTTCCCCGTCGGGTGCTGGAGCAACTGGATTCGCAGTGGGAGGAGTTCTACTCGAGACACTCCGACGACGAGGAGACCGAGTTTCTGCTTCCCGAGGCACTTGAGCAGCAGCGTGCGCGGGGTCTTGTGAGCGTTGACGTCGTGCGGTCCGAGGAGAGTTGGATGGGTATCACCAATCCTGATGACCTGGCGGTGGCGCGAAGGGCGTTCGCCGGCGGGCGCTGAGGTCAGCTGTCTCAGCTGCCGAGTCGGTCAGTGCCGGCTTCGAGGCCCGGAAGCTGGACCTGCAGTTCGAAGCCGCGCTCAGCAGCGTCTGCCAGCACCAGCTGTTCGCACTCCAGCCAGTCGTGTGCCCTCGGCCCATCGAGGTGTTGGTTGTAGGGGGCGTCAAAGACGATGACCTGGTTTCCTGAGGCCCGAAGGGCCTCGACATTGTGTGGTCCGTCGTCGATATAGAGATCAGCTTCGACCTCGGGCTTGGCCCCGAGGAAGCAGATGTCGCGGTAGGGGATACGGGCCCGGTCCAGCCAGCCAACCGTGTCCGCGATTGCCGTGGCGTGTGTCCAGTTCACGTAGAGGCGGTGGGTGATTACCCGAATCCAGATCCCAGTGTCGGACAGCCTCCAGAGTGTCTCCGAGGTGTCGTCGATGACGGGCATCGACCGCAGGATGCGATGCTCGCTGACCGCCAGGAAGTGGAGTCGCTCGAAGTCCTCGGCGGACATGCCCCATTCGGCAAAATCCCAGGAGCGCAGCAGCGGAAGGGACTCCTCGGAGACACCGGTCTCCTGGGCGACAACGGCGCGGAACGCTGCCGTGTAGTCGCCACAGACCCCATCCAGGTCAACGCCGAGGACGTAGGGACGACTCGCCTGGTCGTCGCTCATCGGCCGTACCACTGCTGCATCCACCAGAGGCTAGACGGTGTACACCGCCGGCTGGGTGGCCGAAAACGGCGGAAACCCCGCCACCCGGGGGTGGCGGGGCTTCCGGACCGAACAAAGGTCAGCGCGCCACGCCCTTGCCCAGTGCGCTGATTGCAGCATCCTTGATCGGAATGAAGCCGACTATTGCCAGCGCCGTTCCGATGTCGGTACCAAATTCACCAAGTCCCAGCACCTCTGTCGACGCACCGAAGCCGAAGCCTCCGACGTCGCTGATGAGGACGAAGAGATACGCCCAGATCAGTGTCAGGTTGGAACCGATGACGGGCAGGCCCTTCAGCATGCTGTTGACACCGACGGTGTCGAGGATGCTGTCCAGAACTGCCACAACACCCTGGAACACGATCGCCATGACGATCAGGGTGAGGATGGTTGACATCATTGTGGTTTACCCCTTTTGTTTGTCAGCCACCGGCTCGGGATCGAACCGGATCTGGTTGTGTGAAGCAACGCTAGGAGGATTGCGTACATTCGGGGTGGATGCAAGTGAAACATCATCGCAACATCCCGGGGTGCTGTGTTGCGATGATGTAACATCCCCGTAGTCGCAGTCGGCGTGGCCGTCCGGGCCGGAAGTTTCGTTCCGGGACGCGGAAACGGCTCCAAGTAGCCTCCCGGCGAACCGGTCAACTCCTCGGAGCCGCTCCTGTCGTTCCACTCCCACCAGGTTGGTGCCACTGCCCGAGGGCTGCGGCACAACCCGGAATCGCCCTGAGCCGGTTGGCGCCTCACCCGGCGGTGCTCCTCCGGGTCTTGCGACCCGACCTCGCCCCACCGGCCTCGACACCTCCGTGTCTCTGGCCGACCCGCCGCCCCTCTTCAGAGACAACGTGGTTGCGGTCCTCCCCGAACACCTCTCCGGGCCTTTCCCAGGGTCTCGACGCTCCTCGGCGGATGTAGAGCTTGCGCTCGCTCCCGCTTCGGGTGTCGGTTCCGTCCGGTTCCGAATCCCTTCGCCGTGTCCGGCGTGGGGAGCATCATGCGCAATGACGACGTCTTCGTCAACGGATTTGGGGCATTTCCCCAGAAAGACCGGTGATATCCCCAGAACGTCAGATCATTTGCACAGGTATTCCACAGAACGCCGTAGGTTACGGCCCGGCTGCAACTGGCAGGGTGGTTTCAGGAGGCCAGGACGACACCCATCAGGAGCGCACCCAGGGCTGCAAATACGCCCAGTCCTCCGGTGAAGCCCCGGACAGCGGCCGAGGAGGTGTTGCTGTGTACCGCCGCTGCACCGCCGGACACGCCCACAAGGAGCAACTTGACCAGCAGGGTCGTCAGATAGGCGGTATCCCGGCTGGTCAGGCTCACCTCGAACAGATTCCAGATGCCGGTCGACACAGCCAGGGCGAAGAAGATCCACGCCACGCGCCCGAAACGGTTCGCCGCAATCCGCGGGGCATCCGGGTCGAGCCTCCGCAGGACAGGCACCAGCGCCGCCATGGTCAACTGGCCGCCTACCCAACCAGCTACGCCCAGCAGATGCAGGAAGAGGCGGATCTCAGACAGGCCCAGACCGTTCATCGACACATTCTGGCAGCGGATGCACAAATTTCAGTGTCGGCGCCAGGGCGATTCTCTCGTTGCGCGGCGTGTCAGGCCCACTGGTCGCGCTCGACAAGCACGTCTCGAAGAACAGCCGGTCTGTCGGTCATCAGTCCATCCACCCCCAGGTCCAGGAGGTCGTGCATCTCATCAGGATCATCAATGGTCCAGACATGGACCTGTAGCGCCTTGCGGTGGGCGTGCTCAACGAACCGCCTGTCGACGATGCGGACACCCCTGGATCTCACCGGCACCTGAAGGCAACGCCATGGCGGGGCACTGAACGAGATGCCGAAGTTGGCCAGACGGAAACGGGCTGTGGCTCCCGGACCGGCCGACGTGCAGAGTTCGGGACCCAACAGGTCGCGGCACCGCTGAAGCCGCCGATCGGAGAAGGCGCCGATGCAGACCCTGGCCAGAGCATCGTGATCCCGAATCACCCCGACAAGCGCGTCGACCACCGCGTCGTCCTTCGGGTCGATGTTCACACGCGCCGCGGGAAACGCCTCAAGCAGGTCCGAAAGACGTGGGATGCCCTCGGTTCCACCGACGCGGGCCCGTGAGACCTCGTCCCACGTGAGTTCAGAGATCAGGCCCGCGGAATCGCTCATCCTGTCGAGGGATCTGTCGTGGAATGCCACGACGGTGCCATCGGCAGTCAGGTGCACATCGGTCTCCAGGTAGGTGAAGCCGAGGCCAACAGCATGGGCAAATGCAGCCATGGTGTTCTCAGGCCACTCGCCGGTACCCCCACGATGGGCAAATGCCAGCACGCCGGGATGGCTCAGGAACGGATGGCAGTCGAGGTCAGATGAACGGGCCATCCCATCGACCGTAACCGCGACGGGGTGGAGGGGTTCCACAGGCACGACGACAAACAGGTAGACGAGGACCTCAGCCGATCCTCGACCGGTAGCGTGGACTGATGGGCAGACGTACCAAGATCATCGCCACAATCGGACCTGCGTCCGAGGATGAGGCCACACTCCGCAACCTCGTGCGAGCAGGAATGGACGTAGCGAGGCTCGGGCTGGCCCACGGAACGCTCGACGAGGCAGCCGAGCGCCTCACCGCCATCAGGAGAATCGCTGCTGAAGAGGGCAGGCCGGTAGGAATCCTCGTGGATCTTCCGGGGCCGAAGGTACGGGCAGCATCCTTCGGCGATGACTCGGTTGCGATCGTCGAGAAGTCTGAGGTCCGCCTGACCGTCGGAAGCGGTAACAGCACCGCATCGGTGATGGAGGTCGACTACGAGAGCCTCCTGAGCGATGTCCTCGTCGGCGACAGGCTCAGCATCGGTGACGGCCGGGTGATCCTCGAGGTCAGCGAAGTCGGTGGAGACCAATTGCTGGCCAAGGTGATGCACGGCGGGTTCCTCAGCGGTCGTCCCGGTGTCCATGTGCCCTCAGAAAGGTTGTCGATCACGGCACCGACCATCGAGGACCTGTCGTCACTCGAGCGCTTCATGGAACTCGATGTCGACATGGTGGCAGTGTCATTTGTCCGGTCAGCCGAGGACCTCATGAGGTTGCCCGTAGAGCCCCATCCCACCGGCCCCCTCGTGGTCGCCAAGATTGAGACCAGAGCCGCAATCGACAACCTTCCAGGGATCATCGGAGCTTCCGGAGCGATCATGGTGGCCCGCGGCGACCTGGGCAACGAATGCCGCCTCGAGGAGTTGCCGATTCTGCAGAAGGAGATCATCCGGAGATGCATCGCACTCGGTCGTCCCGCTATCACTGCGACCCAGATGCTCGAAACCATGATCACGAACCCGGAACCGACACGGGCCGAGGTCTCAGACGTGGCAAACGCAGTCTGGGATGGTTCGAGTGCAGTGATGCTCTCAGGGGAGACCGCAGTCGGCAGCGATCCGGCAAACGTCGTCGCCACGATGTCGCGTATCGCCGAGCGCGCTGACGACGAGTTCGACCACCGATCGTGGGCGTCAGAGTTGTCGGATCTCCGGCTGACAAACAGGGGCGAGCCTGACAGTGCGATCACCGACGCCATGACCATGGCTGCTGCCAGGGCGCTGACCGAGTTGAGCGTCAGGACAGTCCTGTGCATCTCAGGATCCGGATTCACCGTGCGCTCCATGGCGCGCTTCCGTCCCGAAGCCAGCATTCTCGGTTTCAGCGCCAACAGGCGGACAGTTGGCCAGCTCACCCTGAGCTGGGGAACCGAGCCCCTCCACCTCCCAGAGGAGGGAAGCATCGAGGAGCGGGTCACCAGCGCCATCGCCATCGCGCGCGATGCCGGGCACGTCGAACCCGGGGAACTGGTCGCAGTCCTGGCTGGAACCAACGTTCGTTCCCGCTCGACCAATGTCCTTCGCCTGGAGCTTGTGTCACCTGCTGCCTGAGTTCAGGGTGGTAGAGGGTTGACCGTGAGACCGATGAGCAGAGAGCGCCCCACCCAACCGGAGTTCGCCGGAGCTGTCCTCATAGGCGGTACCAGTCGACGGATGGGCGCAGACAAGGCCCTCCTTGCGTCACCCGAGACGGGTGGCCTGTCGCTCCTCCGCCTCGCCGCCGACGCACTCGATGGCGCCGGAGCCCGCGAGGTCATCGCGGTCGGCCGCAGCACAGCCTCACCCACATTCGAGGGCCTCCGCACAATCCCGGACATCCGGGCCGGAGAGGGTCCGTTGGGAGGGGTGGTGACGGCAATGTCTGAGCTGGACGGGCCTGACCTAACCCATGTCGTGGTACTTGCATGCGACCTTCTGGCGCCCAGCAGCGCATCCATCAGGACTCTCCTGGAGGCCGCTGCTGAACACCCCGATCACGTCGTGGTTCCCCTCGTGGATTGTCAACGCGAGTGGCTCCACGCGTGTTGGCCACTCTCGTTGAAGGTAAGGCTGGAACAGGCATTCGAATCCGGCATCAGGGCACCACGAGCCCTTCCCGACGTGCTTCCCGTAGCCGATGTCGCCGGAATCGATCCGGCGAGCATCCGCGATGCCGACAGCCCGGAGGACCTTCCCTGGACGGTTCCCGGCCGCGGGTGAGGGACCGATAGGGTGGCCCGCACCTCGGAAGGGAGTGGAGTGGAAACTCCAGAAATTGGCGTCGATGCACTTGATGACCTGCTTGCCACCAGGGCGACCCTGCTTGACGTCCGCGAACCGGTTGAATACGCCGCCTGCAGGATCAGCGGAACACATCACATTCCACTGGCAGACCTTCCCGACCGGTTAGGCGAGATCCCTCTAGATCGGAGCATCTACGTGATCTGTGCAAAGGGCGAGAGGAGTCGTGCCGCCGTTGACCTCCTTCGGCGTCAGGGCATCAGCGCAGTGAACGTCGCAGGTGGCACAGCCGCCTGGATTGAGAGCGGACGGGCAGTTGAGACAGGGGAAACGACCTGAGTCCCCAACCGAAGCTGACCTGGGACCTGCTTACCGAACAGGCCGCACTGCTCTCACTCCTCGAAACCCTCAGCGGCGAGGAGCGGATTGCCGTGGACACCGAGTTCCATCGGGAACGAACCTATTACCCGAAGGCGGCGCTCATCCAGATCGCCTGGCCCGGAGGGCTGGTCCTGCTCGACCCTCTTGAGCTGGATCTGGCACCACTGGCCGCTCTCATGGAGTCCGACGCACTCTGGGTGATGCACGCAGCGGGCCAGGACATCGAGGTATTCCAGCGGGTCTGTGGAACCGCCCCACGGCACCTTTTTGACACACAGTTGGCTGCCGGATTCAAGGGCATGTCATCGCCGTCCCTGTCGGCCCTGCATCAGCACGAACTTGGCTTCAAGCTCTCCAAGGGTGACCGGTTGACCGACTGGTTGGCTCGCCCGCTGACCGAATCACAGATGGAATATGCGGCATCCGACGTGGCCCATCTGCTGGAGATTCACGATCGCCTGACAACAGAACTCGATGAGAGGGGGCGTCTCGCCTGGGCTGTCGCTGAATGCGAGGAGCTCCTCGCACGCGAGACAACCAGGCGCATACCCGAGGACGCCTGGCGACGGATCAAGGAGGCCCGGAGTCTGAGCGGCAAAGCACTCCTGATGGTCCGTTCCGTAGCCGCATGGAGAGAACACAGGGCCGCCGAGATGGACATCCCTGTCCGCCACGTACTTCCGGACCTCGCGGTAGTGGCAATCGCCCAGAAGGCACCGGCGACACGTGAGGCCCTGAAGAAGATCAGGGGCGTCGACGGAAGACACCTCAAGGGCGAAACCGCAGAGGGAATCCTGAAGGCGGTTGCCACCGCCGCTGACCTCCCACCTCTGGAGTCCGGCGACTACCGAAAGCAGGGCCGACAAAGGGACCTGAGGGCAGCGGTGACGCTCGTCTCGGCATGGGTGGCGCAACTCGCCCGCGACCTCGAAATGGACCCCGCCCTGGTCGGCACCCGATCCGACATCGAAGCCCTGGTCGGCAACGACAAGGGCTCCCGCATGGCCCATGGATGGCGTCACGAACTTGTGGGAGAACCGGTCGAGGAACTCCTCTCCGGCCGAACTGCGCTGGCCTTCGACGGCGAGGGAGAACTCGTCCTCGTTCCACACAACGGTTGAACGGTTCCGTCAGGGCCCTCGGCTGCTGCTAAACCCCGGGTTCGCAGGGGTAGGCTCTAGGTTCGTTTCTGACCAGACATTGGAGAACCAACGGTGAAGAAGGGTCGACATCGCCGCTTCGAAGAAGCGAGGGCACTCAAGCGAAACCAGGACCTCGACCTCGACTCGATATTCGACAGCCTGAGCGACACCCGGGACGGCCAGTCAGGCTCGGGTGAGTCGACGGCGTCTGGTTCACGGTCTGACGATTTTGAGAGCGAAGAGCAGGCGGATACCGACGACGGGGCGACAACAGACCAGAGTTGACCGCAGCGCGGCAGTCGCCGCGAAGCCCCGGTCAGCCCCCGGTCTCCTCGAGAATCTCGTCCAGTTTGAGGATGTCCTCATCTCGGAGGACCCCGATGAAGCGCTGCTCCGCGTCGGTTACAGCCAGCACGTCAACGGCTGCCTCCTCCATGGCCATGACGGCGTCACGGAGGGTCCACGAGGGGAGAACCGCGGGCAGGTCTGTCCTGAGAACCTCGCTGACCGGCGTGGTGTCCCAGTCCGCCCGGTCGAGGTCAGATACCTCAGACAGGCTGACCATTCCCAGGTAGCTTCCACCGTCGACCACTGCGACCACACGTTCACGGCGGGCCAGGACATGGAGGTAGACGAACTCGGCCGCTGTGGCATCCGGAGGAACCGTCAAGACCTCGGTGGTGAGGGCTGAGGTAACCGGCAACGTGAAGCGCCGCTCCAGGTGGCCCAGCCTCACGCTCTGTTGGTGTTCTGCAACCGAGGATGGCCCCGCAACCACCTGGCTTACGGCGGCCGCAACAAGGGCAGGTACCACAAAGGAACCACCGGACACCTCAGCAACAAACATCACAGCTGCGATAGGTGCCCGGTAACCGGCACCGAGAAACGCCGCCAGCCCCAGGGTCGGATAGAGACCGGGTCGATCGCTGCCGAGGATCTGTCCTGTCAACTGGCCAAGGACCACTCCCTGCACCGCGAGGGGAATGAAGAGACCGCCAACGCCTCCGGATCCGAGGGTAATGAGGGTTGCTGCCATTCGGAATCCGAACAACAGCGCAATCAGGCCAAGCCCGTGGTCAGGTCCGACCACCCAGTCCATTGCCTCGAATCCAGGACCGATGGTGAGCGGTGCGCCAAAGAGCACGTCGGCAAGCAGGGCGAGTGCAGCGAGGAGCACAGCGCCGACGACGACCCTCGGGACGAAGCCCGTCTGCCTGGAGCGGGCCTTTGACCACCGGACCAGCCAAGCCATGGAGCGACCTCCGAGGCCGGCAAGGACCCCCAACAGGATCGCACCGAAGACATCGGCGGTCTCCACCTCCGTGAAGAAGCCCGCCAGGTCATCTGCTGTGAACCAGAGCTGGTCCTGGTCGAATCCCAACCTGTTGGCAGGGTTGTTGAGGAAGGGCACGACAGCCCTTGAGCCGACCAGGTTGATGTAGACGACGTAGCTGCTGGCTGCGGCAAGAAGGGACGGCAACAGCGCACGGCGGTTGACATCATCTCGGTACGGTGCCTCGAGGGCGAAGAGCACACCGGTGGCCGGGGCCTTGAACACGGCGGCTACCCCAGCAGCGGCACCGGCTGTCAGGAGAACCTTGACATCGTCCCGGCTCAGCCAGCGTGCGAACCGGTCCCGCACAGTGAGGCCAACGGTGGCACCGGTGTAGATAGATGGACCCTCAAGGCCGAGAGCGCCACCCGTGCCAATGGTCACGGCCCCGGCCAGAAGCTTTGCAGGTAGGTCGCGGAGGGGCAGCCTGGGAGACCTGTCGTGGAACGCCCGGATGAACTCGTCGGATGTCGCCGAGGTGCCGCCCCTGCCCGGATAGCGCAGGATCAGCGAAGCCAGCAGGATTCCGATGCCCGGAGCAGCAGCTATCTGCCAGAGCGGCAACTGCTGCAGCCGATGCAGGAGAACCTCGGCAGCCAGGAACTCGAAGCCGGCGATGAGGACAGCGACGACGACGCCGGTTGCGACAGACAGGGCCAGCACAGGGGTGTTCCCCCGTGTCGCCAGATTCCCGAGCCTGCTCATGCCCATCTTCCTACACGTTCAGTCGCTTCCTTCCTCGTACCCCTCGGTAGTGGTTTTCCGCCTTCACGGTGGGCAGAATGTCCCTATGGCCCGAGAGGTACCCGCAGGAACCGCCGATCTGGTGGCTGATCTGGTCGCGGCGATTGGAGCCGACCGTGTCGCGGCCGGCGGGGGAGCCCGTCATCTCTACGCTCGCGACAGCTCGATCATCGAGGGTGGCCACAGCGGGCCGGTCTGCTTCCCGGGCTCGACCGACCAGGTTGCCGACTGTGTGAGGGTGGCCGTCGCCCATGGTCGTGATTTTGTTCCCCGGGGTGCGGGCACGGGGCTGTCCGGAGGAGCCGTTCCATGCAACGACCCCGTTGTGATAGCGACCACACGGATGAACCAGATTCATGAAGTCGACGTTGAACGGCGTATCGCCTGGGTCGGGCCGGGGGTCGTGAATCTGGATCTGACAAGACACCTTGCGGGCACCGGGCTGCACTTTGCCCCCGACCCCTCGAGCCAGCAGGCCAGCACAATCGGCGGCAACCTTGCGAACAACTCCGGAGGGCCCCACTGCCTTGCCTACGGGGTGACAAGCGCACACGTGGCGGCAGTCGAGGTGGTGCTGTCAGACGCCAGCACCGTGGTCCTGGGTGAAGAGGTAGGCGATGCGGTCGGCTACGACCTGCGCGGAGCCTTCGTGGGCGGCGAAGGCACGCTCGGAGTTGCAACCAGGATCGCTGTCAGGCTGACCCCCGATCCGCCGGTCGTGATGACCCTGCTGTTGGACTTCAAGTCGATAGTCGATGCCGCCGAAGCGGTCACCGGCATTATCGCCGCCGGCATAGTTCCGGCGGCCCTTGAGATCATGGACCAGAAGGTGGTCCATGCGGTCGAGAAGTTCGTCAGTGCCGGCTACCCGTTAGACGCCGGAGCTGTTCTCATCGTGGAACTTGACGGCCTCCCCGCCGGTGTTGCCCGAGAAGTCGAGATCGTCAAGCGGGTAGGTGCCGACAACGGGGTCGGTACGGTCCGGGTGGCTGCCGACAATGCCGAACGGGAACTCATCTGGAAGGGCCGAAAGAACGCCTTTGGGGCGATAGCCCACATCGCGCCCCGCTACTACCTCCACGACACGGTGGTGCCCCGCACCCGACTGGCAGAGGTCATCGAACAGGTCAACGCCGCCGCCGAACGCCACGACCTGATCGTGATGAACGTCTTCCATGCCGGCGACGGGAACCTGCACCCACTGCTTATGTTCGATCCCCGTGAGCCGGGGACCTTGGAAAGGGTCCATGCCGCCGGCGAGGAGATCGTACGGATCGCCATTGAGGCCGGAGGCGTCTTGTCTGGCGAACATGGGATTGGCCTGGAGAAACGTCGCTTCATGTCCCTGCTCTTTTCCCCGGATGACCTTGCCGCCCAGCGGGCCCTGCGCGATGCCTTCGATCCGCTGGGCCGCGCCAACCCCCTCAAGGTCTTCCCGACGGGTGCAAGTTGCGGTGACGTGGCGGGCCTGACAGAGGTTCCCGAGGGAGTCTGGGTGTGAACTCGATGGAGGACTTCCGTGCAGAGGTCGGGTCCAGTGGCCCCGTGTGTGTCAAGGGAGGCGGCACACGATGGAGCCTCGGGGGAGAGGCCAACACCACCGCCAGGGTTGTGCATGCACCCGACGGAATCGACTCCCACGACCCGGCTGAGATGACCGTTGCGGTCTGGGCCGGTACCACCCTCATGACCCTGGCAGAGGTGCTGGCAGAGAAGCGCCAGGAGGTGGTCCTTGACGGGCCACCGGGCTCAACCGTGGGCGGTTCCCTCTCGGTCGGCTGGAACAGCATCAGGCGTCAACGCATCGGAACGGCCCGCGACTCCCTCCTTCAGGCCGAGTGTGTCGGGGCCGACGGAAGGATCTTCAAGGCCGGCGGCCCAACCGTGAAGAACGCCAGCGGATACGAGCTGTGCCGCCTCCTCGTCGGCTCCCTCGGGACCCTTGCCTTGACGGGTCGAGTGATCCTCCGGACGAGGCCACTGCCGGAGTGCTCGCTCTGGCTTCGAGGGGCCATGTCGCCTGTCGAGGTGGAGCGCTCCTGCTACCGGCCGTCGAGCATCCTCTGGGACGGAAGCAACAGCCACGTGTGCCTCGAGGGCTATGGGGCTGACGTGGAAAGCGAAGCCGAAGGTCTCGCCGAGCACGGCATGGTCGAGGTGGCAGGGCCGCCGGACCTGCCACCAGACCGCGACAGGTGGAGCGGCGACCTGCCCCAAGGGGCGGTCCTGGATGTGGCGACCGGTGTGGTCCACCGCCACGGGAGCACGGTCGCTCCAGAGGTGGATCCCGCAGTGAAGGCCATTGCACGCCGGCTGAAGACGAACTTCGACCCACAGGGCCGCCTCAATCCGGGCCGTGACCCGTACCAGATATCGGCATGAGCAGTCCTTCGTACACAGAATTGCTGGATCTCGACAGCGGCTCCCTGACAACGTGTGTGGCATGTGGCCTGTGTCTGCCACACTGCCCGACCTTCAGGCTCACCGGCGACGAACGGATGTCACCCCGGGGACGAATTGCGCTGATGCGAGCGCTCCAGACCGGCGAAGTGGCCTGTGACGATGAGTGGTACAGCTCAATGGAGACATGTATCCAGTGTCGTGGCTGCGAGGCGGCGTGCCCTGCGGGCGTACCGTTCGGTGAGTTGATCTCGGGCACCCGGACAGCCATCTCCAGGGCCAGACCACTACCGCTCCATCTTCGCCTCGGACTGTGGGGCCTGACAAGGCCGCGTCTGCTGCTCCTGGGCAGCAGGTTGCTGGCCGTCCTGCAACGCATTCGACTGCTCCCGCGGGTTCCCTTCCTGCCCCGAAAGCTGCCCCTTTCGGGGTCCAGGCTTCCACGCCGCCCCGAGGGGGACGTCGTCTTGTTCACAGGATGCGTAATGGACGTGTGGCAGCCTGAGGTGCACGACGCCTGCGAGGCTGTGGTTGAAGCGACGGGATCCACCGTCGTGCGCTCCGGCCCCGGAACAGGGTGTTGTGGCGCCCTGCACGAACACGCCGGCCTCCACGAATCAGCCCGGAAGATGGCAGAGCACGTGATCGCCTCCCTCTCGGGGGATCAGCAGATTCTGGTTGACTCTGCCGGCTGCGGGGCGGCCCTGAAGGCCTACGGTCATCTGCTCGGACCCTCCGAGGCGGTGGCGTTCTCAGATCGTGTGCTTGACGTCCACGAGTGGCTGGCGGAACACGGCGACTCGCTGCCACAGGTCGGGTTGGCCGGCCGGCCCGGTGTGATCGTCCATGACCCGTGTCACCTCCGCCATGTGCAGGGTGCCCACGGTGCGGTCCGGCAGGTTCTGGGGCACTGTTCCGAGGTGGTCGAGTTGAACGATGACGGCCTCTGTTGCGGTGCAGGTGGTTCCTATTCCCTGCTGCAACCGGAGCTGGCAGGAGCGGCACGCGATCGCAAGGCTGCTCTGATCAGAGAAGTTTCAGCGCTCTCCGGTGCAGAGATCGTGGTCAGTGCGAACCCCGGTTGTTCCATGCACCTTGCGACAGCCGGCGTTGAGGTGCTGCACCCGGTGCAGGTGTTGGCCGGGATGCTCACCTCGCCAGACGCGGTGGGCAGCGGATCAGAAGGTGTGTCCGGGGCGACAGGTCATGGCAGGTGAGTTCGAGGACCTGCGTGTCCGCCTGGAGGCGATCTCCGAGGAGTTGGCCGATCTCGCAATCTCGCGTCTGCGCGACTCCATTGATGCAGGCGGCACGGAACTGCCGGTCGACGAGCGCCGTCTAACCAGGGCCCGCCGGGCTGTGCTCAAGGCCGCCCACCTGCTCGAGGAGCAGGACGACGGCTAGGCGCTGTGCGCCTGATCGGCTGAGTTCAGACGGTCGATCAACTGTCGTAGTCGGGCGTGGGCATGGCGGTCGAAGTTCATTACCAGACGGGGTAGGGCCAGTTCGTCATTATCGGCCACCTCGGCCCTGGATGGTTCAGCCCGCTCGATCCGCCCGTCGACCAACAGGTCGGAGAAGCCGTCGTTCAGATCCGCCAGTTCCTCGTCACCGATCTGGCGTTGCACCCTCAGGACCAGGCGTTTCCCGACGTACCTCATCGAGTGGTAGGTGCTGTAGAAGCCACAGATGTGATCAGCGGCCGCGACAGGATCATCGGTGGCGAATACGAGCGAGAGGTCATCTCCCGAGATGAGCCCACCCTCGACCAGTTCCTTTTCGACGAACTCGGTCCAGTAGTCCCAGTAGGTGCTCTCCGGGGGGTCCAGCAGGACGACGGGTGCGATGGGGGACTTGCCGGTCTGCATGAGGGTGAGCAGTTCGAATGCCTCGTCCATGGTTCCGAATCCACCAGGCAGCAGCGCATAGCCGTGTGATTCCTTCATGAACATGACCTTGCGGGTGAAGAAGTAGCGGAAGTTGATCAGCTTGGGGTCGTCGGTTATGACCTCGTTCGCCTCGGACTCGAACGGAAGCAGGATGTTCACCCCGAAGGAGCGGTCTGCCCCTGCCCCCTCCATGCCGGCAGCCATGATTCCGGGTCCTGCTCCGGTGATTACCATCCAGCCGCGCTCCGCTATCGCCTCTCCAAACGCAGCGGCTGCCCGGTACGCAGGATCTCCCTCACTGATCCGTGCCGAGCCGAAGATGGTCGCCTTTCTGATGTCCCTGTAGGGGGCGAACACGGCAAAGGAGTGGCGGAGTTCCTTCAGGGCCGAGTTGACGAGCTTCAGCTCGCCCCTGTCAACGTTCTCGCTGCCGAGGCGGACCGCCGATACCAGGAGTTCGGCGACCAGGTCGAGATCGCCCGGACGACCGGTTGCCTGCGCCAATTCTTCGACAGCAGAGTCGAGACCCGGGTCGCCGGTGCGGTAGCGGCCGAGGTGCGCTGCAGGGCGTGGAGGACCACCTGTCACGCGCTGGTCACCGGAATGAGGACCCGGCCGTCGTCTCGGGCCGTGACATGCAGCCTGTTGCCGACCTTGACAGGTTCGTAGAGGGTGGTGCGCTGCTCGAGTGACCTGCCGAGGGGCGCGACGAGAGCCCTCATCTGTGGCTCGGTCATCACCTGACCGTGTTCAGCGCCGGCTGCGCGGGAGATGTTCTCGTCCACGAGCGTGCCACCAAGGTCGTTGGCACCGGCCTGCAGCAGCTGTTGGACACCGGCGCTGCCTATCTTCACCCAGGAGGCCTGGATGTTGGGAATGAGCCCACCGTACGCAATGCGTGCCACGGCATGGACCAGAAGCGTCTCACGGAAGGTTGGCCCGCGTCGGGCCCGGTGCTGCAGGTAGATGGGTGACGCCATGTGCACGAACGGCAGACCTACGAACTCGGTGAAACCCCCGGTCTCCTTCTGGAGGTCCCGGCACAGCAGCAGGTGCCGAACCCAGTGCTCGGGCCGTTCGACGGCCCCGAACATCATCGTCACGTTCGATGCCAGACCGACCCCGTGGGCAGCCCGGTGGGCATCCAGCCATTCATCGGTGGAGATCTTGTCGGGGCAGAGAACCTCTCGGACGTCGTCGTCGAGAATCTCGGCGGCGGTTCCGGGCAGCGATCTCAGTCCGGCGTCCATCAGGCGTCGCAGGTAACCGGTCAGGGGCTCCCCGAGACGGCGTGCGCCCTCGGTCACCTCGAGGGCGGTGAACCCGTGGACGTGTATGTCCGGTACCGCCTGGCGGACGGCACGGGTGACATCCACGTAGTAGTCGCCGTCGAAGTCCGGGTGGATTCCGCCCTGCAGGCAGACCTCGGTGGCTCCCATTCGTGCTCCGTCGGCGGCCCTCGCGGCGATTTCCGATATCTCCAGGAGGTATGGGGTTCCCCGAAGGTCCAGGGACATGGGCCCCTTGGAGAACCCGCAGAACCGGCACTTGTAGGTGCAGATGTTGGTGTAGTTGATGTTGCGGTTTGCCACGAAGGTCACCGCGTCACCGTTGATCGTGCGCCGCAGGTCGTCGGCGACCTCAGCTACCGCCCTCACCTCGGCACCCCTTGCCGAGAACAGGGTTACGAGCTCGTCGTGACCGGGTTCCTGGCCATCCATCACGCCATCGAGCACCTCTGCAACACGACCGGTGCAGCTTCGTGCTCCGGGGAGGATCGTGACAGGCGGGTTGGCGGCTCCCGAGTACCAGGCAGTTGAAGTGGAACTGAGCCGGCGTACCGGTGGACCGTCGCCGTCGGTGGCCTCCTCGAAGACCTCCGGGAAGACGGCCCCGGGGTCGTCGCGTGCCAGCGACTCCGAGTCGCTTCGGTCCAATACGGGGAAGTGGAGGTCGTCGTGAAGCCAGCGGTCGGGGCAGGAGGCAAACTCGGGGTAGATGGTCAGGCGTGGAGCCAGAACGTGTCCGTGCCTCTCGGTCTCAACGCTGAGTGGCTCGAGGCCGGGCCATGGGCGCTCCGGGTTCACGTGGTCAGCGGTAACCGGCGAAACGCCACCCCAGTCGTCGATCCCTGCCGAGATCAGGTCGCCGAAGCTGTCAGACAGGTTGGGTGGGGCCTGCAGGTGAATCTCGGGAGGTAGGAGAAGGCGCGCCAGGGCGATCGTGTCCAGGTACTCGTTGCGGTCACAGGGCGCCCAGTCGTGCATTGCAGTCCCGGGCTTCGGCAGGAAGTTCTGGACAATGACCTCCTGAACATGGCCGTGTCGCCCATGGGACTCCGCAATGGCCTGAAGCGTGCGGACACGGGAGGGCATGTCCTCTCCTATGCCAACCAGGAGACCTGTCGTGAACGGGATAGAGAGGCGGCCGGCAGCCTCGAGGGTGTCGAGGCGTCGCTGCGGCTCCTTGTCGGGACAGCCCCTGTGGCAGGCCAGGTCGGGATCGAGGGATTCGAGCATCATGCCCTGGGACGCAGAGACACCCCGGAGGGTCAGCAACTCGTCGGGGGTGAGTGCTCCGGCGTTCGCATGCGGAAGCAGCCCCGTCTCGTTGAGCACCAGTCGGGCCATCTCGGCCAGGTACTCAACGGTGGAGGAGAAGCCATGCCCGGAGAGCCATTCAGACGCCACCGGATAGCGGGATTCGGGGCTCTCACCGAGTGTGAACAGGGCCTCATGGCAACCTACGGCGGCCCCCGACCTGGCAATCTCGAGAACCTGCTCAGGGTCGAGGTAGGGGGACTCCAGGCGTGCGGGTGGGCGGGCGAAGGTGCAGTAGCCGCAGCGGTCCCTGCACAGCATCGTCAGGGGTATGAAGACCTTCGGGCTGAACGTGATGCGGTTGCCGTGATGGCGGTCGCGTACAGCGCGTGCAGCCTCTCGGAGGTCCTCGCCGCGCATGTCCGCGTGTGAGGGTTCAACAGGCCGGGATGACACTGATTCCACTCCGGCAAACTAGCAGTCGGAACTGTCTGCAGGCCTACCGGCTGCCTGCACCTCAGAGGGCGGCGGCCTTGTCGGCCAGGCTCACGAGCAGGTCGTCGAAGGATCTGATGAAGGCATCGACGCCCTCAGTCTCGAGCTGGTCGGCGACGTCGTCGAGGTCGATGCCGACACCGGTCAGCGCCGCAAGGACATCTCTCCCGGCTGCCGGTTCAAGGTCGATGGTCCGCTCTACTGTGCCGTGGTCCTCGAATGCCTCGAGCGTGGCGTCCGGGATCGTGTTGACCGTGTCGGGCCCGATGAGGGAATCCACGTACAGGGTGTCGGGGTAGTCGGGGTTCTTGGTGGAGGTTGAGGCCCACAGCGGCCTCTGGACCCGGGCCCCACGTCTGGCGAGCGCCTCCCAGCGAGGACCGCTGAAGGTGTTGCGGAACAGGTCGTAGGCGGCACGACCCTGTGCCACGGCGCCCTTGCCCCGCAGGGCGAGCGCCGCCGGTGTGCCGATCGCCTCAAGGCGGCGGTCGACCTCGGTCTCGGTACGGCTGATGAAGAACGACGCCACCGAGGCCAACCCGGAAAGGTCCCCCGGACAGGCCTCGAGGCCTGCGATGTAGGCCTCCATGACCGCCGCATAGCGATCGAGCGAGAAGATGAGGGTCACGTTGACACTCCGGCCCTCGGAGATCATCTGGCGAATCGACGGCATGCCCTCCACGGTGGCGGGGATCTTCACCAGAAGGTTCGGCCTGGCGATCCGGTCGCTCAGGTCCCTGGCAGCAGCAGTGGTTCCCTCGGTATCGGTGGCCAGGGACGGATCGACCTCGACCGACACGTAGCCGTCGATGCCGCCGGACTCCTCGTAGACCGGCATCAGGAGATCGAGGGCGGTCGTGATGTCGCTCGTGACGAGTTCCCAGTAGCTTTCCTCGATAGACCTGCCGTCGGCCTTCAGCGCAGCCAGTTGTTCGTCGTAGGCGTCGGTGTCCGACATGGCCTTCTGGAAGATCGAGGGGTTCGAGGTTATTCCGAGGACCCCGCGGTCAACCCATGCCTGCATCTCACCTGATGTGAGCCAGCCGCGTCTGAGGTTGTCGAGCCAAGGGCTCTGCCCCTGCTCCCGGTAGAGGTCATGGAGTCTGGTCATTGGTCTCCTCTGGTGTCTGATGGAGGGCTCAGGCGCTGAGCAGATCCCGGGCAGCTTCGGCGACGGCCTCCGGTGTGATCCCGAGCCTGGCCATGACCTCGTCCCCCGGGGCGGATGCTCCGAACCTGTCGATTCCGACTGACCTGTCGGCCCACCTGGACCAGCCGAAGGTGACACCGGCCTCCACCGAGACAACCGGCACCGATGGCGGCAGGACCTCGTCATGGTAGGAATCGGTCTGAGCGGCAAACAGGTCGACGCTCGGCATGGAGACAACCCTCACGGCCAGCCCACCGGCTGTAAGGGTTGCCGCGGCATCGAGAGCGACGCTGACCTCGCTGCCCGTTCCGATTATGACCACGTCTGGGGGCGTGTCGGGGTCTGCGAGGACGTAGCCGCCCCTGGCGACGCTCTCGGGGTCGTCTGTGCCGACGAGGACGGGAACATCCTGCCGGGTGAGGAGCATCGCCACAGGTCCGCTGCCGTTGACCGTGTAGTGCCAGGCGGCAGCGGTTTCGTTCGCGTCAGCGGGCCGGAACACCGTGAGGTCCGGAATGGCCCTCAGCGAGGCGGCATGCTCCACTGGTTGGTGGGTCGGGCCGTCTTCTCCCACGCCTACGGAGTCATGGGTCCAGACAAAGACCGTTCGTGCGCCGCTCAGTGCGGCCAGCCGGACAGCACCGCGCATGTAGTCGCTGAATACGAGGAACGTGCCACATACAGGAAGTGCTCCGCCGTGAAGGGCGAGCCCGTTGCAGATTGCGCCCATGGCGTGCTCGCGTACCCCGAAGAAGATCTGGCGGCCCTCGGGACAGTCGGCACCCTGCACTCCGTGTCCGCTGATAGTCGTACCCGTGTTGCCTGTCAGGTCGGCACCGCCGCCGATCAGGCCGGGTACGACATCCAGCAGTGCCTCGAGGCAGGCGTTGCCGGCCTTGCGGGTTGCGACGGCCGAGCCGGCCTTCCACGTCGGAAGGCTTGTCTCCCAGCCATCGAGGCCGCTTCCGGCCTGGCAGGCGTTCCATTCGTCGAGGTCGATGTGCGCCGACTCCAGGCGTGCAGTCCATGCCTCGCGTTCACCGGCACCGCGGCTGCCGGCAAGGGTGTAGAAGCTGGCCACGTCGGGGGAGATCCAGAAGGACTCGTCTGCTGGAAGGCCCAGGAGTTCACGTGTCTCTGCGATGCCGTCGTCCCTGAGGGAGTAGCCGTGTACCGCGGATGTGTCGACATCGGGGGACGGACTGCCGATGTGGCTTCGGATGACCACAAGGGACGGACGGTCTGCCTCGCCCATGGCGTGTCGTATCGCCGCCTCGATGGCGTCGAGGTCCTCGGCAGCCTCGCCAATGTCGATCACGTGCCATCCGTAGGCCTCAAAGCGGGCAACGGCGTCATCGGAGAGGGCCAACTCGGTAGGACCGTCGATGGTGATGTGGTTGTCGTCGTAGACGACGACCAGGCGGCCGAGACCAAGGTGGCCGGCGAGAGATGCGGCCTCGTGGCTGATTCCCTCGGCGAGGTCGCCGTCACCGCATACGACGAAGGTGTGGTGATCGCACAGCTCGGGTCCGAACCGGGCCCTCAGGTTCCGTTCTGCCATCGCCATGCCGACGGCATTGGCCAGGCCCTGGCCGAGGGGCCCCGTGGTGACCTCGACACCGGCGGTGTGGCCTACCTCGGGATGCCCGGGAGTTGCCGATCCCCACTGGCGGAAGTTGCGGAGGTCGTCGAGGCTGAGGCCGTGGCCGGTCAGGTGGAGCATCGAGTAGAGCAGCATCGAGGCGTGCCCGGCGGAGAGGATGAAGCGGTCCCGGTCGGCCCAGAGTGGTTCGGAGGCGTCGTAGGTCATGATCCGGGTCCAGAGGACGTGGGCCAGCGGTGCAAGTGCCATGGCCGTACCCTGATGGCCGGAGCGTGCAGCGTGCGGCCCGTCCATGGCCAGGCCCTTGATCACGGCAACCGCCTGTTGCTCCAGCTCGGCATCGGTCATGTTCGTCATCAGGGCCCCTGCTCGACGTCAGCGCGGCGCCACCATATCTGTCTGCAGATCAGCTTTCGGGCACCAGGGGCGACCTGGATGCAGCGAGGCCCGGTCGACCCTGAGTGGTGCCTCATTGAGGCGACGAGGCTCCGAACAGGAGCCCACAGGCCGTGAAGCCATGGAGGTGGTGTGATCCACCCACCGGCCCGATCTCACCGGCGCAGAACATGCCGGCGACAGCTGTGGTGTCGAGGCCGTCACAGAACAACTCGGCATCGTGGGAGGGGCTCGAGAAGAACCTCTGCCCGCGGCCGTTGCAGGTGAACAGGAGGGCACTCTCAGCCCGGAGTGGTTGGAGCAGGGAGGCAAGCTCACTCGTGGCGACGGCGGGATCCCTGACATGGAACCGGGCGGTCTCGCCAACTGACACCGGGCCGGCAACGGCGACCCCTCCCGATGACCTGTCCGCGCCGACAACGTTTCGGACCAGGAAGTCGCCGGTTCCCGGCAGCGAGGAGCGCTCGTTGACAGCAATGCCGATCTGCAGGCCCTGTCTGATCAGGTCCCGATCCGTCTCTGGTGCAGTGGACAGAACCTCGTCGAGTCGCTCCAGGGCAGGCTGCCCACCCAGACCGAGGATGAGGTGCCGGGAGGCATCGGTAATGGTGTACGGCTCTCCGATGGGCCGGCATCCCTGGGAGACGAGGGGACGGATACCGAGGCCTTCAGGCAGCACGGCCATCACCGATCCGCCCGTCATGGTCTCGGCGTCGGCGATCAGCCGGTTGCCCCCTGGAGACCGAGCGTGTGAGGCCAGGCCGCCCACCATCACCACCTGCGGTGGCACCGAGGCCAGGACTGTCTCGGCCTCGAAGGTGTACGGGTCAGCGAGGGAGAGCACGGCCGAACCCGCCCGGACAGCGGACAGGTCCTGTTGTGTTTCGGAGACGAGGATGTCCACGGGTCCTGTCTGTCCCGCCCACAGGACCACTGCCGGTACGTCCTCGACCTCCTGGCGCTGTGCGAGTACCGAGACGGCCGTGGCGCCGATCAGGTGACCGGGTTCGAGGCCCCGGCGGACGGTCCTGGCGATCAGCTCCACCTCGGCCACGTGGGAGCCGGAGACGAAGAGCACGGCAAGGCCCGGAGAGGTGCCGATCCGCTCAAGAATCTGGCCGATGACCTCAGCCACGGCAACTCGGGAATCGCCGTGTTCAGAAAGTGCCGTCGCGTAGCGCATGGAACGAACCTAGGGGACACGCGCCGAGACCGGTTCACGGGTGCGCGACCAGTTCCCTGAGCGGGACCTACCATGGCGGGCCGTGATCAGGCGCATGCTGTTGCCCGTGTTGTTGGCGTCGGCCTTCCTGGCAGCGACATGGCAGGTGCGGGCCTCTGATGCCGCAGCCGACCGGCCACCACAGCCGCCAATGTCGCCCCCGGCAGCGTCCCTTGCAACGCCGCTCATGTCGGTTCGGCGGATTCCTCTGTTCCTTCAGGCCCCGGAAGCCGACAGGCGTCTGGTGGCCGATCTCAGGGACGTGGTCTCCGGGCTTCCCGACAGAAGTTGTGTGGCTGTGACCGAGTTCGGTCGTCTCATCTACGGCTTCAACGAAGTGTCGCCGCTGATCCCTGCCAGCACCCAGAAGTTGATCCTGGGGCTGGCAGCCCTCGAGACCATGGGTGCCGACCATGTGTTCACCACCCGCGTCGTGAGCCGTATGCCTCCGGTGAACGGTGTTGTGGATGGGGATGTCTGGCTTGTCGGAGGTGGTGACCCGGTCATGATGACCGACGACTATGCGGACCGCTTCGACGATGAGATGGCCTTCACGGACATGGAGCGTCTCGCCGACGAACTGGTCGGAGCCGGCGTGAGCTCAATCGCCGGGGCGGTAATCGGCGACGAGAGCCGTTTCGACTCCCTCCGCTACGTCGAGTCATGGCCAGAGCGTTTCAGGCCCGGTCAGCAGAACCAGGCAGGCCCCCTCAGCGCCCTTTCGGTGAACGACGGCTTCTCCTGGTGGCACGCCACGAAGACCGCCAACGGGCTCAACACCCCCGCAGGAGATCCGGCAGCATTCGCGGCGGCATTCTTCGACGATCTCCTCGAGGACCGGGACATGGTGATCAGGAGG
Organism: Acidimicrobiaceae bacterium; assembly: GCA_002687745.1. Lineage (GTDB taxonomy): Bacteria > Actinomycetota > Acidimicrobiia > Acidimicrobiales > MedAcidi-G1 > UBA3125. The sequence continues at coordinate 66,486 of NZBE01000019.1, forward strand.
TCAGCCCAGGCTGGAGTCGCACCACTCGATGCAGCTGTCGAGTTGGCCAGCATTGATTCTCCGCCGCTTGCCGACATCGTGATCCAGATGCTTGTCACATCCGACAACACAACGGCGGAACTCCTCTTGAAGAACCTGGGAGCGACCGTGAGCCCGCCAGGCTCCTCGGCTGCCGGAACCGGCGTGGTGCTCACCGCCCTGGGTGTCGCCGGCCACGACCTGAGCGGGGTCGTGGCCGCAGACGGTTCCGGCCTGGATCCCGCGAACCGGGTGACCTGCCGCATCCTGACAGCCGTTCTCGAGGATTCCGAGCACGGCCCCGACCTGGTGTCAGGCCTGGCAGTGGCGGGCCGCTCGGGAACCATGAGGCGTAGGCTGGTCGGGTCCTCTGCCGAGGGCCGTGCCAGGGCCAAGACCGGAACCCTCCGTGACGTCACGAGCCTTGCCGGACAGGTGGAGACCCTCGGGGGCAGAACCCTCTCGTTCGCAGTGCTCAGCAATGCTGAGCCACTTCCCGACAGGGTAAGGCACCTCCACGACCAGGTCGTCCTGAAGTTGGTGGCATATCCGTCCGGGCCTGGCCTTGGTCTGCTGGTGCCCCTGCCCGTTTTCGACTGAGCATCAACTGCGGCACGGGAGTAACACCGTTGACACCCGCTGTAGCGTTATCTGCACATGGAACCGAAACGACCCTCCGGCGACCTGTTGGACCTGTTGCGTCGCTACCTGAGGGAGCAGACAGTCGACCCGCTCCGTGCGGCCGGTCGTTTTCTGCTCTTTGGGGTTAGTGGAGCGCTCTTGATCGGCGTCGGTGTCGTGATGTTGGCGGTCGGAGGACTGCGGCTGCTTCAGGGAACCGGGAGGCTGGACGGTTCCTGGTCTTGGGCCCCGTACCTTCTGGTGACTGCAGGACTCGGTTGCGTGGTGGCCCTGTCCGTCACAAGGATCGGAGGCGGCCGTGGGCTCGACAGTTGAGGCGCCAGTTACCCGCGAGGACCTCGAGGATGAACTTCGACGGACCGTCGGCGGCGCAGGCGAGCAGGTCGAGTCCCGTAGACGCGGCATCGTGGCAGGCGTAGTGATCACCGGAGGCATTCTGCTGCTCGGCGCCTACCTGATCGGGCGGCGTATTGGCAGGGTCAGGTCAACCGTGGTGGAGATCCGACGGATCTGATGAGGCTGTCATCGCCGTCGGGCCTGACCGGCCGGCTACTGCGTCGCAGCCTCCTGGGGGGCGCACGCCGCTGGCAGCTTGTCCTGGTCGTCGTGTTGACAGGACGCCTCATCCGACGTGCAGCCAAGATCGGTAGTGCACCTGTTGCGTTCAGCCGGTCCCTGAAACCGGGCGATGGGGTCCTGATCTCACACCTGCCGATTCCGGACAGGTCCGAGGCGGCCCGGTTGGGGGCCACCGCGTCCGGGCGTCTGCCCAGTGACACCAGGTGAGCCGCATGCTCGAGTCCGGGGACCAGGTGCTTCTGGTCGACAACAAGAAGAGGCGCTATCTGCTGACCCTCGAGGCCGGTGGCGAGTTTCACTCCCACACAGGGGTTCTCAGCCACGATGACCTGATCGGCTTCCCTGAAGGCGCTACACCGAAGTCGAGTCGCGGCAGTTCCTTCGTGGCCTTCAGGCCGACCCTGTCCGACTTCGTTCTCAAGATGCCCCGTGGTGCCCAGGTCATCTACCCAAAGGACCTGGGCCCGTTGCTCCTGATTGCCGACATCTTCCCCGGGGCGAAGGTATTCGAGTCTGGTGTCGGCTCAGGGGCACTGTCGATGACGATGCTGCGGGCAGGAGCCGACATCACCGGCTACGACATCAGGGAAGAGTTCGTGGAGCGGGCTCGCTCGAATGTCCGGACCATGCTTGGTCGGGAGGCACTGGGGCGCTACAAGGTGGAGACACGCGACGCCTACGACGGAATCGACCTCGTCGGCCTGGACCGTGTGGTGCTGGATCTGCCAGAGCCGTGGCAGGTGGTACCCCATGCTGCGCAATCTCTGCAGGCTGGTGGAATTATCGTCGCCTACACGCCGAGCATCCTCCAGGCGGTCAGGTTCAGGGACGCCCTGGGCGCAAGCGGTTTCGAGTTCGCCGAGACGATCGAGGTCCTGAACCGAAGTTGGCACATCGACGGTCAGGCGGTGAGGCCCGACCATCGGATGGTCGCCCACACGGGCTTCCTCAGCCACGCGCGCCTGCTCGGGTCGTGAGCCCCGGGGTTGCGGGACCGTCAGCGGTTGTCGTAGCTGGCCTGATCCTGCTCGCAGCCTCCTGCGGTGCAGGTGCCGTGGCACCGCCACGTACGGATCCGCCGGTAGTCGCCACCCCGAGCATTGCTACGACGACCACATCGCCACCGGCTACGACGACCACATCGCCACCGGCTACGGCACGAGAGATGACAGGGCCCGACACCGAGGTGCTGGATCGGGTCTGGCGGTCGGTTGCACGTGTGAAAGGCCTCGGTTGCACAGCGTCTCAGGTGGGAACCGGGTTCGTCGTTGCGCCTGGGCTGATAGTTACCGCTGCCCACGTGGTTGCCGGCCTCTCAGCACCGGAGGTCGACCTTGGTGGTGAGATGCAGACGGCGACGGTAGTTGCGTTCGACACGGTTGCCGACCTGGCCCTGCTGGCAGCAGATACAGCCGTTGCCCAGGCGTTGGCGCCAGCTGAGGCTGTTGCCGGCCAACCGGTGGTCGTGCCTGCCTTTGACGAGGACGGAGTCCCCGAGACGATCACCGCGCGGATCATCAGGCGTATACGCGCCGTAGGAAAGGACATCTACGGAGAGCCCGGAGACGGACGGGATGCATTCGAGGTCGAGGCATCGGTCGGGCCCGGCAACTCAGGCGCACCCCTGGTGGATGGTTACGGAAACTCTGTGGGGGTTCTCTTCTCACGCACCCGGGGTGGGCCACAGGTGGCATACGCGGTGCAGGCCTCTGAGATAGGGCCGCTCCTGGATGCAGCGGCCCGGGGTGGGGGAACGCCGGTCGACTCTGGTGAGTGTCGACCCCGCTAGACCTCATAGCGACCAGTGGACGGCCGTTGGGCCGTCCACGGAACCGATCTGACGGAGTTCGCCTCAGTCAACCTCGATGTAGATGCACTCGCCGGGGCACTCCTCGGCAGACTCGATGGTTCCCTCCAGTTGGGCTTCGGTGATTGTGGCGAGACCCTCTGGACCACCCGGGTCGCTGAAGATCTTGTCGTCTTCCTTCACGTAGGCCAGTCCGTCGTCGAGGAGAGCGAACACATCGGGCGCAATTTCCTCGCAGAGGCCGTCGCCTGTGCAGAGATCCTGATCGATCCAGACCTTCATACTGGTCGGGTTCCTCTCGCTGTGGTCGGACGACACCCGGTCGACACGACGTCTGTCTACTGATTCCGACTGAGCACCCTATCCGTACCCGCATCACCAGCATCCACCCCGGAGGGATTCGGGCGATGGCATCGGTCACGCCCGGTACGACAGGTAGGGTCGCCCAAGGGAGGCGACATGGCCGCAACAGACGGAGACGAAGCAGACTGTCCGGCCGAAGGCGGGGAGAAGGCCGCGCTCGAGGCCGAGATCCTCGAACTTCGGCGCCGTATCGAGGCGGCCCCGGCGCGAATCCAACAACTCGAGGCCGAAGTCCGTGATGTGAAGCGGGACCTTGTAGGTGCCACCTCACGCAACCACAAGTTGAACTCCACCCTGGAGACAGCGCGCGAGCGCATCGCCCTACTGCGCGAGGAGGTCGACAAGCTCTCCCAGCCGCCGTCGGCCTACGGAACCGTTACCGGAACCAACGACGACGGCTCCGTCGACGTGCACTCGGCCGGACGCAAGATGCGGGTCGGCGTGCATCCAGACCTGGCCGGGTCCCTGAGGCCCGGTGTGGAGGTAGTTCTCAATGAGTCCATGAGCATCATCCTGGCGAGGCGTGCCGAGGTCACCGGCGAGGTGGTGACCGTCAAGGAGCTGCTCGATGACGGGACCCGGGCCCTTGTGGTCGGGCGGGCCGACGATGAAAGGGTCGTCGAGCTGTCCTCGGGAGTGCTGGACGGGCACCTCCGCAGCGGCGACTCGGCCCTTGTCGACCCGAGGGCAGGCATTCTGCTGGAGCGCCTGCCGAGGCCCGAGGTCGAGGACCTGGTCCTCGAAGAGGTACCCGATGTCACCTACGAGGATGTGGGCGGTCTCGCATCACAGATCGAGAAGATCGTCGACGCCGTCGAGCTTCCCTTCCTTCACCGGGCCATGTTCTCCGACTACAGCCTGCCGGCACCCAAGGGCATCCTGCTCTACGGTCCACCCGGCTGCGGCAAGACCCTCATTGCAAAGGCGGTCGCAAACTCGTTGGCCAACAAGGTCGCTGAGGTCTCAGGAGACCGCGAGGCGCGCAGTTTCTTCCTGAACATCAAGGGGCCCGAACTCCTCAACAAGTACGTCGGCGAGACCGAGCGGCAGATCCGACTCGTGTTCCAGCGTGCACGCGAGAAGTCAGAGCAGGGATGGCCCGTCATCGTGTTCTTCGACGAGATGGAGTCCCTGTTCCGTACACGCGGAACGGGCATCAGCTCTGACATCGAGTCCACCATCGTTCCCCAGTTGCTGGCCGAGATAGACGGTGTCGAGACACTGCGCAACGTGATCGTCATCGGTGCCTCCAACAGGGAGGACCTCATCGACCCTGCCATATTGCGGCCAGGTCGTCTCGACGTGAAGATCAAGATCGAGCGTCCCGACGAGATGGCAGCCAGCCAGATCTTCAGCCGCTACCTCATCGCAGAGCTGCCACTCGATGAGGACCTCGTGGCGACAACAGGTGGAGGCGACCGCGAAAAGGCTGTCAGGTCGATGATCGACGAAGCTGTGACAGCCATGTACACCGACACCGAGACCAACCGCTTCCTCGAAGTCACCTACCAGAATGGAGACAAGGAGGTCCTCCACTTCCGTGACTTCGCCTCCGGCGCAATGATCGAAAACATCGTACGCAGGGCGAAGAAGCTGGCGATCAAGCGGGAACTGGCCGGCGGTCACCGTGGAATCCGCACCGAGGACCTCACCCGGGCTGTCCGTCAGGAGTTCAAGGAACACGAGGATCTGCCCAACACGACCAACCCGGACGACTGGGCGAAGATCTCCGGAAAGAAGGGCGAGAGAATCGTCTATGTCCGTACCCTGATCTCAGGTCCCGATGAGGACGGTGGTGGCCGCACCATCGACGGTGTGGGAACCGGCCAGTACCTCTGAGAGGCCCTTCGGTCAGCCTCGTAGGCCAGCCAGCCGGCAGGGGGCAGCCCCGCTAGGGTCCGCGCATGCCCGTACCCAAGACGCTCGGCATTGAAACCGAGTACGGGATCGTCCACCGGGGGGTTGACGATCCGAACCCCATCAGCGCCTCGTCGCTTCTGATCAACGCCTACCTGAGCAGGCGCTCCCAGCCGGGTGTCGGGCCGGGGTCTCCCAGAGTGGGCTGGGACTTCGTCGACGAGACACCCCACAACGACATCCGCGGCTTCAGCCATATCGGATCAATGGCCCCCGAGGTCGAAACACACCTGGTCAACGCAGTCCTCACCAACGGCGCCCGTTACTACGTCGATCATGCGCACCCCGAACTGAGTACCCCCGAGTGTGCCGATGCCATGTCTGTGCTGCGTCATGACCGCGCTGGTGAACTCATAATGATCGAGTCCATGGCGGCGGCCAACGAGGTGCTGCCCGCCGGCGAGGAACTGGTCGTCTACAAGAACAACTCCGACGGCAAGGGCAACAGCTACGGCTGCCATGAGAACTACCTGATGGACAGGGCCACGTCGTTCGCCGAGATCGTGCAGCACGCAACCACCCACTTCGTGACACGTCAGGTCTTCACCGGCGCCGGCAAGGTCGGATGTGAGGCACCCTGGATGCCGGAGGGCTCCATTGGATTCCAGCTGACACAGCGTGCCGACTTCTTCGAGGAGGAGGTCGGCCTCGAGACCACACTCAAGCGCCCGATCATCAACACCCGCGACGAACCCCATGCGGATCCGCTCCTCTACAGGCGCCTCCACGTGATCGTGGGTGACGCCAACCTCTGTGAGGTCGCGACACTCCTGAAGCTGGGAACAACTGCGATCATCCTTGCAATGGTCGAAGAGGGCTTCATGGACCCCGCACTTCAGGTCTCCGACCCGGTCCGTGCCCTCCAGGCCGTGTCTTTCGACACCGGCCTCAGCCAACCCCTCCTTCTCGCTGACGGCCGCACCGCTACAGCCGTCGACGTTCAGTGGGAGCTGCTCGAGCAGGCCCAGAAGTTCACCCTGCAACGCGGGACAGAGCTGACAGGCGGGCCCGTCGCCGACCTGGTCCTGCTCCGCTGGGAGGATGTCCTCACCTCGCTCGAGTCCGACCCGTCGGAACTGGTCGGGGTGGTCGACTGGGTTACCAAGAAGCACCTCCTTGACGGGCTGGCTGAACGGCACGGCCTCGGTCCGGGCGATGCGCGCCTGGCCGCACTCGACCTCCAATACCACGATCTACGCCCGGAGCGGTCCCTCTTTGCAAGGGTCGGTGCTGAGGCACTTGTCGACGTACCCGACGCGGTTGCCGCAATGGAAGCCCCGCCGGATGACACCAGGGCCTACTTCAGGGGTCGATGTCTTCAGAAGTGGCCCGCCGACATCGTGGCAGCCAACTGGGACTCGATGGTCTTTGACCTCGGGAGGCAGACACTGAGGCGTGTCCCGATGATGGAGCCGACACGTGGTACCCGCGAACACGTGGGTACGCTCCTTGATGAGTGCGAAACGGTTGCAGAGCTACTTGGCAGGCTGTCCACCTGACGGCCCGGTCCGGTTCATCGGCGAGGAGACGACATGGCTGAGCAGGAACAGAAGAGGCCGGTTCGCGACGACAGCGACCACGAAGAGGCGGTCGATGTGGGAGCCGCACAGTCCGCCAGCAGGGGCAGTGACCGCCTGAAGGGCGAACTCGACGACCTGCTCGACGAGATCGACGAGGTGCTTGAGTCCAACGCCGAGGAGTTCGTGAAGAGCTACATCCAAAAGGGTGGCGAGTAGGCAGCCTCGTGACCGGGTTAGCCTCCGCACCGTGACCTTTCCGCTTTTCACCCCGGCTGAGGACCCCGGTCCCAGTTTCGTGGCTCTGTTGGCCCGGCTCGGCATGGACCGGCCGGAGTCTGACCTGGGCCAGACCTCGCCCCATGGCTTCGAGGGGGTAGCACATGGCACCACCGTGCTGGCTGTCCGCTTCGCTGATGGCGTGGTCATGGCAGGGGACCGGCGGGCGACAAGCGGCCACCTGATAAGCCACCGCTCAATAGAAAAGGTCTTTCCGGCCGACTCCGGATCCGGGGTTGCCATTGCCGGTGCCGCCGGACCGGCGATGGAGATGGTGAGGTTGTTCCAGCTCCAACTCGAGCACTACGAGAAGGTCGAGGGAAACCCCCTCAGCCTCGAGGGCAAGGCCAACCAGCTGACCCTGATGCTGCGATCGCATCTTCCCGTGGCGATGATGGGCCTGCCGGTTGTGCCCCTCTTTGCCGGCTACGACCAGCAACAGGGTCGTGGTCGACTGTTCCAGTTCGACATAACCGGAGGGCGCTACGAGGAACAGGACCATGCCGCAACCGGATCCGGAAGCCTCCACGCCACAACTGTCATGAAGCTCCGCTTCAACGACACCCTCGATGCCGACTCCACCCTCGACCTTGCCATCGAGGCTCTCTTTCATGCAGCCGACGAAGACAGCGCCACGGGCGGACCCGACATGATTCGCGGCATCTTTCCCGTCCTGGCCACCATTACCTCCTCAGGTTTCGAGCGGCTTGCAGACGAAGATGTCGCCAGGCGCACGTCAGGCCTTCTTGACCGACTGAGCGGTGGTTCCCGATGATCAGGGTCTGTCTCCGAAGCCGGGGGAGGCATTCATGACCGTTCCGATGTACGTGCCGCCTGAACAGGTGATGAAGGACCGGGCAGACTACGCCCGCAAGGGAATCGCCCGTGGCCGGGCTTCGATTGCGAGCACCTACCGCGATGGTGTCCTGCTGTGCGCTGAGAACCCCTCCAACACCCTCCGCAAGGTGAGCGAGATCTACGACCGAATCGGCTTCATGGGGGTCGGCAAGTACAACGAGTTCGATCAACTCAGGATTGCCGGAGTCCGGCACGCCGACCTCAAGGGTTACTCCTACAGCCGGGCCGATGTTGACGCACGCTGGCTCGCCAACCAGTACGCACAGATTCTCGGTCAGTACTTCACCCACGAGATGAAGCCACTCGAGGTCGAGATGCTGATTGCCGAGATGGGCCCTGAACCTGACGGCGACCGTCTGTTCCACCTGCTGTACGACGGAACCGTGATGGACATGACCACCTTTGTGGTCATAGGTGGAGAGGCAGACGTGATTCGGGAGCGGATGGAGGCCTCATGGGCCACTGGCGCCGATCTAGATACCGCACTCGGGGCAGCCGTGGGTGCGCTTGCCGGACCAGACCGGACGCTCGGCCCCGAAGATCTCGAGGTGGCGGTTCTTGCCAGGGACAATGGCAGGAGAGCATTCCAGCGCCTCGAGGGTGAGGCGCTCGCCGCACTCCTCGGCTGACGGCAGGCGACCTGTGGAGCGTCGCATCTATGGGATCGAGAACGAGTTCGGTGTCACCTGCACCCTGGACGGCCAACGGCGCCTGAGCCCCGATGAGGTAGCGCGCTACCTGTTCCGCAAGGTGGTGGACTGGGGCCGCAGTTCCAACGTGTTCCTCGTGAACGGTGCACGCCTCTACCTCGACGTTGGCTCACATCCGGAGTATGCAACACCCGAGTGCGACTCGCTCCACGACGTCGTCGCACATGAGAAGGCCGGGGAGCGGATCCTTGAGCAGTTGATCGGCTCAGCCGAGGAGCGCCTCCAGGAGGAGGGAATCAACGGAAAGGTGTTCCTGTTCAAGAACAACACGGACTCTGCCGGCAACTCCTACGGATGCCATGAGAACTACCTGACGACAAGACGGGACGACGGAGCCGAGTACGCCGAGACGCTGATCCCGTTTCTGGTCAGCCGCCAGATCTACACAGGTGCCGGGAAGGTGCTCCAGACTGCGCGAGGAGCGATGTACTGCATCAGCCAGCGGGCCGAGCACATCTGGGAGGGGGTCTCCAGCGCCACCACCCGCTCAAGGCCGATAATCAACTCGCGCGACGAACCGCATGCCGATGCCGAGCGCTTCAGGCGACTGCATGTGATTGTGGGCGACTCAAACATGAGCGAGTACACGACATTCCTGAAGATTGGAGTGTGCGGGATCCTCCTTCGGATGCTGGAGGAACCCAACGTGATCCTGCGTGACATGACCCTTGAGAACCCGATAAGGGCCATCCGCGAGATCAGCCACGACCCGACATGCAGGCGAACCGTTCGCCTTGCAAACGGTCGTGAGCTGACCGCCCTCGACATGCAGACCGAGTTCCTCGAACGCGCTCTCAGGTTCGCGGAGCACCGCGACATGAGCCCTGAGGAAACCATGGTCCTTGAGATGTGGCAGCACTGCCTCGAAGGGTTGGCAGGGGATCCGATGGATCTGGCGGCGGAATGCGACTGGGTTGCCAAACGCCACCTGATCGACGGGTACATGGAGCGCCACAACCTGCCGCTCTCCGATCCCGCCGTGGCGTTGGTCGACCTGCAGTACCACGACGTCGACCGTCGAAGGGGCCTCTTCTACCGCCTGCAGGACCGGGGGCTCATGAAGCGGACCACTACCGACGCTGCTGTCGAGGATGCAATGGCCAATGCACCCGGCAGTACCCGTGCAAGGCTTCGCGGTGAGTTCATCAAGCGCGCCAAGGAGCGCAAGCGTGACTACACAGTGGACTGGGTGCACCTGAAGTTGAACGACCAGGCCCAGCGAACCGTGCTCTGCAAGGATCCGTTCAGATCCCAGGACGAGCGGGTCCAGAAGCTCATCGACTCACTCTGAGAGCGGCCATCGCCAGGTCTAGGCTGCGGCTGTGAAGAAGTTGGAGCGGATGCTCAACCTGGTAGCGGCGCTGCTGGCTACCGAGCGGCCTCTCAGCAGACGGGAGCTGCGCAACCGGCTTCCCGAGGGTGCCTACTCGGACAATGACGAGAGTTTCAGGCGTACGTTTGAGCGCGACAAGGAGGAACTGCGGTCCATGGGTCTGCCCCTGACCGTGGAGCCGGTTCCCGGAACCGATCCACCCGTCGACGGATACAGGATCCGACCTGGTGACTACGAGGCTGATCTGCCGGACCTCACCGCCGATGAGCTGGCTGCCCTTCACCTTGCATCCAACCTCGTACGCCTCCGGGATGCGCCCAGGTCGGACCCCTTCTGGAGACTGGGAGGTGTGCTGCAGGCTGATTCCCCCGAGGTTGGAGCCGTGGCCGAAGTACCGGCTGGGGAGGCCGTCAGACAGCTCATGACAGCTACTGCGGAACGGCGCATCGTGACCTTCGGGTACAACGGTCGCAACCGGACCGTGGAGCCACACAGCCTCGTCTTCACCCGGGGCCGTTGGTACCTGGCCGGCCATGACAGGGGACCCGCCGAGTCAAGACAGTTCAGGGTGGACCGGATAGCCGGCGAGGTGACCGCCGGTGAGGCGGCGGGGTTCGTGAGGCCCGAGGACCCTGCCAAGGTCAACGTCGAGCCGGCCTGGCGGTACGGCGAGGACGAGCCGCTGGTGGCCAACCTGCTGGTCCACCGACGGCATGTCCCCTGGATCGTCGACTTTCTCGGCGAGGAGGCCGTTCAAGAGCGCGGGGAGGACGGTTCGGCAGTGGTTGCGGAGACGGTTCGCAACCGCGCTGCCTTCCGATCATTCGTGCTCACCTTCCTCGACGGTGCCGAGCTGCTGGGCCCCGATGAACTCAGAACCGACATGGTCGCCTGGCTCGAGGCACTCCGATGACCTCGCTCACGGCCCTCGACCGGCTGCGACGCCTTCTGGCTGTCATCCCCTGGGTGGTCGAGAAGGACGGCCCGCTGATCGACGAGATCGTCGAGAGGTTCGACTACCGCCGATCCGAACTGCTTGAGGACCTTGAGCATGTTCTCTTCTTCGTCGGGGTCCATCCGTTCACCCCCGACTGCCTGATCGACGTAATTGTCGCCGAGGAGCGGGTCTGGATCCGGTATGCCGACTGGTTCCGGAGACCCATGCGCCTCGGGGCCGCTGAGAACGCTGCGCTCTACGCCGCCGGCCGGTCGGTTGCAGCAATCACAGACGACGAGGAGCTGGGTCCACTGGAGCGAGCCCTGACGAAGTTGGCTGGCAGCATGGCCTCGGGGGACAACCGGGCCGTCGAGGTGCGTCTCGGACCGGGGTCCATCGAGACCATTGACATCATCCGTGCAGCAGTGGCCGACCAGACAACAGTCGACATCGACTACTACTCGTACGGCAGGGATGTCGACGGACAACGTCTGGTGGATCCCTACAGGTTCTATGCCGACAAGGGCCACTGGTATGTGAGCGGCCACTGTCACAAAGCCGGGTCCCAGCGGGTGTTTCGGGTTGACCGCATCAGCCGCTGCGAGTCGACCTCTCTGAGCTTCGACCCACCAGACGCACCAGCTGACACGATCGACCACATACCCACCGATGGAGACCTCCCCGCGGTGGTTGTCGAGCTGGCAGCGGAGGCGAGGTGGGTGATCGAGGAGTACCCGCACAGCGGAGTTCAGGAACTCTCGGACGGTTCGGTGCGCGTGAGCCTGCCCGTCTCATCTCCGCAGTGGCTGGAACGCCTGCTGCTGCGCCTCGGGCCTACGGGTTCGGTTGTTGAGGCACCCGAAGGGCTGGGCATCGAGGTCCGCTCCGCGGCCGCACGGCGCATCCTCGCCGTATACGGGGTCTGAGCGCCACCGCGAACAGGCCCATGGGGGCTAGGTTCGGCGCCGTGGACGGCGAATACGAAACAGGCGACCCTGAGGGGCAGGAAGCCGACGACGCCTGGGCAGACGAACTCATTGAGCGAGCAAGGGCCAGATCCGTTGATGACCCATCGGAATCCGCGGATGAGACGTCCGAGCCTGTTCTCCCCACCGGGCTGCCCCGTGGAGACGCGGACCTGCAGAACATGGATCCCACCCAGCCGGCAGCAGCAGGGGAGGCCCCGCAGCGTCGTCCGCCTCTGGTTACATTCGAGGACATTCACGGTTCCTCAGGGGCATTTCCCGTGCTTCCTGAGGAACGTCCCCAGCAGCCCGCTCCACAGTTCACCCAGCGGGTACAGGGTGAACCGCCGGTACAGCCTGACCCCATGCACCAGGTGGATCTGGGGATACCCGGGTCAGGAGTCAGCTTCCGAAAGGCCGCTGTCGAGTGGGGGAGCGTCATAGTCGGAGCACTGGTCATGGCTCTTCTCGTGAAGGCCTACCTGTTCCAGGCCTTCTACATCCCGTCGCCCTCGATGGAGCCGACGTTGGGCAACGGTGACCGGATCATCGTGAACAAGTTGAGCTACAGGCTGCATGAGGTCAACCGGGGCGACGTCGTGGTCTTCAAGGCACCACAGGGTGCGGTGAACGGCATCGAGGATCTGATCAAGCGCGTCATTGCTCTATCCGGCGAGACCATCAGCACAGAGGACGGCAGGGTCCGAATCGATGGCGGCCTCCTGTTGGAGCCCTATCTGGTCGCCCAGGACCTGACCTCAGGGTTCGCCCTCCCCCCCGGATGCCTGAATCCGACCGGGGCTGCCGACACCTGCCTGGTGCCACCGGGTCACGTGTTCGTCCTGGGGGACAATCGGGGCAACTCGAAGGACGGCCGCTTCTTCGGGCCGATTCCCGAGGAGTCCATCGCAGGGAGGGCATTTCTGCGGGTCTGGCCCCTCGGCGGCCTCGGCCGGCTCTGACCTCTCCGGGCATCCTCCACCCAACTCTCCGGCAGGCGCCCACAGGTAGGCTGCTCTGATGGGCAATCTGGGAGGGAGTGAGATTCTCGTCATCTTGCTGGTCGGCCTTGTCGTTCTCGGACCTACGAGGCTGCCCGAGGTGACGCGTCAGATCGGTCGCGTCCTGCGAGAGGTTCGCAGGGTCTCGACCGGGTTTCAGGAAGAGTTGCGCGCCGCGGTCGAAGACCCGGGGCTCGAACTGGAGGCCAGGGCCAGAGGGGATGCCCTGACATCACAGGGCACGCCGGCCTCGTCGACAGGCACCCGGCCCGATCCGCCACCGGACCCCGAGCCACACGAGGGATCCGCCGGCCGCCAGGACCGCCCCGATACTGCAGAATCGGAAGACGACTGAGTTCTGACATGGCTGACAAGAACGTGGGAACGATGTCGCTCGTCTCACATCTCGAAGAGCTCCGGAAGCGCCTGATCATCTCTGTTCTGGCGGTCGCTGCAGGTGCACTGGCCTGTTGGTTTCTCTATCCCCAGATACTCGACCTGCTGCTCCGCCCCTACTGCAGCATCCGTCTGGACGCAGGGCCGAACGCGGTGTTCGGCAGTGGGTGCGAGTTGCTCGTGACCGATCCGTTGGAGCCTTTCACCGTTCGCCTCAGCGTCGCCGGTTACGGCGGTCTGGCCCTGGCGATGCCTGTCCTGCTCTGGCAGGTCTGGCGCTTTGTCGTACCCGGGCTCTACTCGCGTGAGCGGCGCTGGGCCGTCCCCTTCGTGCTCGCAGGCCTGATCCTGTTCGCAGCCGGCTGCGGTCTGGCCTACTGGAGCATCCCGAGGGCCCTCGAGTTCCTTGTGGACATTGGTGGTCCCGATCTCGTCAGCGTCTTCTCACCAGCCAGGTACATCAGCTTCGTCGTAAAGATGACAATGGCATTCGGTATTGGATTTGAGTTCCCCCTGGTTCTGGTGTTCCTGCAGTTGGTCGGAATTCTCAGCCCGGCAGCACTCCGGCGTGCACGCCGTTACGCCATCGTGGGGATAGTTGCACTGGTTGCCCTCCTGACCCCGAGCGGAGACCCCTTCACGCTCCTGATCCTGTCTGTACCCATGTGGCTGTTCTACGAGGCATCGATTCTGATCGGCGTACTCCACGAGCGCCGCCGCAGGCGCGCCGAGGGGTGACCAACAGGTGGCCTTTCCGCCTTGACCACTTCCAGAGGGAGGCGATCGCCTCGATAGACGCCGGCAACTCGGTTCTGGTGGCAGCGCCTACATCCAGTGGAAAGACGGTTGTCGCGGAGCATGCAATCGACCGGGCGCTAGAGCAGGGGCTCCGAACCTTCTACACGGCGCCGATCAAGGCCCTCTCCAACCAGAAGTACAGGGATCTCACCGGCAGCCTTGGGACCAGCCGGACCGGCCTTCTCACCGGGGACAACACCATCTCACCCCTCGCTCCGGTAGTCGTGATGACCACCGAGGTGCTGAGGAACATGCTCTACTCGGGCTCGGAAGCCCTCGAGGATCTGGGCTGGGTTGTTCTCGACGAGGTTCACTTCCTCGAAGATCCCTACCGCGGAGCAGTCTGGGAGGAGGTGCTGTTGAACCTTCCGCAACACGTCGGAATCGTCGCGTTGTCAGCCACCGTCTCCAACGCCGAGGAACTTGGCGCATGGATGCGCGATATCCGGGGAGTGACCGATGTTGTCGTAGAGAAGCAACGGCCGGTCCCGTTGCGTAGCCACTACCTGGTGAGCGAACGCCGCGGCTCCAGACGCCTGCACCGGGTCCCCGTCCTGACCGGAGGCGCCCCGAACAGGAAGGGTGGGAGGTTCGATGTCGAAGGAAGGCGAGGTCGAAACAGGCACGGTCCCGGCTGGGCATCACCCAGGCGCCGGGAGGTGCTCGGTGAACTCCAGCAGAACGACCTCCTGCCGGCTATCCACTTCATCTTCAGCCGGGCCGGATGCGACGACGCACGCGACTCCCTCATCAGGGCGGGCGTAGAGCTGAACAGTCCCAGCGAGTCAGACGAGGTCGACTCCTTTCTCTCCGGGCGACTCGCTGCCATCTCCGTTGAGGACCTCGAGGCATTGGGTGTGAAACAGTGGCAGACCGGCCTCCGGCGGGGAATCGCCTGCCACCATGCGGGCATGCTGCCCCTCTTCAAGGAGTTGGTGGAGGAACTGTTTGCATCCGGCCTGCTGAAGATCGTCTACGCAACCGAGACCCTTGCACTCGGTGTGAACCTTCCGGCCCGATCTGTGGTGATCGAGAAGTTGACCAAGTTCACCGGAGAGACACACGAGCTGCTCACCGCGGGACAGTTCACCCAGCTGACCGGGCGGGCGGGGAGGCGCGGCATCGACGACGTGGGGAACGCCCTCATCTGCTGGACGCCGTTTGTTCCGTTCCGAAGGGTTGCCGAGCTTGCCCGCAGCAGGGACTTCGTTCTCACTTCGGCGTTTCGCCCCACCTACAACATGCTGGCGAACCTGATGGCCACCCGGACGAGGCCCGCTGCCATGGACCTCGTCGAGCGCTCGTTCGCCCAGTTCCAGGACCGTCGACGACAGGCGTCAGGCTCGAACCTTGTCGAACGACTGGACGGCATGGAACGCGTGCTCGAACAGAGGGGAATGTCCCGGTCGTGGAGTTTGACCACACGAGGTGCTCCTCTTGCCGGAATCCACAACGAGGCCGACCTGCTGGTTGTAGAAGCCCTGGCGGCAGGCCTGCTTGACGACATGTCCCCGGGCGAGACCGCAGCCGTCGTGTCCTGCCTGACCTATCGACGCCGTGGACCCCGCGGTGCGACCGTACCCGAGCCTCCGGACCGTGTCGGATCCAGAATCGCAGCGATGGACAGGCTCGGCGAGGAGATCCGTGCCGAGGGCGCAGGCATGGGTGTCGAGGTGGACTTCACGACGGATCACGGCCTGGCCGAGACGATCATGGAGTGGGTTGACGGAGGCAGCCTCGCCAGCATCCTCGAAGATGGCATGACTGCCGGAGAGTTCGTCCGAAATGTCAGGTTGGTTGCCGACCTCCTGGGCCAGATAGCCAAGGTGTCAGATCCTGATCTTGCGACTACAGCGCGTAGGGCCGTGGACGGCCTGGAACGAGGCGTCGTGGCCTTTGCCGGTGCCATATCGGAGTCAGATGATGCGGCTTCAGCCGATGCCGCTGACAGCCCCGAGGCTGCGTAGTCGCCCATGCCGGTGTCGAAAGGGCAGAACTGGGGCGGGTCAGGTGGCCTGCCGGACGGATCTGAGGTGGCGAACACCGATTCCGAACTGCGTTCCATCGTGACCCGGGCCCGCTCCACCGGAAGCGAGCTTCCAACTGTCGGCCTCACCGGAGGCGACCTCTGGCGGACCCTTGGCGCCAGGAGCGCAGGCAGCGGTTTCTCGGACACATCGACCAGCGTGCTGGTCGACATCGGGTCCGCTCTCCTGGATGGTCGGATCTACTGGTTCGTCGGCCACCTGGTCGCCCGCCACAACTGGCTGGTCGGCCGATGCTGGATCGCCGCGAACGGGGCCCACATGGGGAGATGGAACGTGGCACCCAGAGCGCATCCCGGCGACGGCCTCCTGGACCTGCTCGACTCAGACCTGCCGCTCCGCCAACGCCTCAACGCCCGGCGACGGCTCCATTCCGGCACCCACCTGCCACATCCCGGGATCACCTACACCCGACAGGCTGCGGGCCAGGTGTCGTTCAGCAGGCCAGTACCGGTCTACCTTGATTCTGTTCCTGTGGGCGCCCACAGGAACATCTCGGTTCGTGTGGAACCGGCCGTACTGCGCCTCGTCATCTGAGCCTGCGGGGGCGGTCTGGGACAATCAGGTCCACCTGTAGCGGTACGATCCGCCGATGGCACATGACGCAACCGTGGTCGGGGCGAGACAGAGGGTCCTTGGGAAGGTCGATGATCTGGCAGACACCCTGATCTCCGCCTCGCATCAGATACACGCCCAACCGGAACTCGGGTTCAGCGAACATTTCGCCCACGAACTCCTCACGGGGGTCCTCGAGGCCGAGGGAATGGATGTCGTCAGGTCCGCCTACGGTCTCGAGACGGCGTTCGAGGCGTCGGCCGGCAGCAGGGGGCCGCTGGTGGCGGTGCTGTGCGAATACGACGCTCTGCCCGGAATCGGACACGCCTGTGGCCACAACATCATCGCCACGGCCGGCCTCGGGGCCGGTCTGGCTGCTGCAGCCGTAGCGACAGAGTTGGGCGGTCGTGTCCGCATCCTCGGAACTCCGGCAGAGGAGGGCGGCGGTGGCAAGGTCCTGATGCTCGAGAGGGGGGCGTTCGATGGGGTCGAGGCCGCACTGATGGTTCATCCGGCTGACGCTGACCTGCGAAACATCACCAGCCTCGCCGTCCAGCAGGTACAGGCGGTGTTCACAGGTAGGGCGGCGCATGCAGCGGCAGCCCCCGAGCGCGGTCTCAACGCACTGGATGCGGCGGTGCTCGGCTACATGAACGTTGCCGCCCTCCGCCAACACATCGCTCCCGAGGAACGCATCCACGGCATCTTCACCGATGCCGGCCAGCGAGCCAACATCGTGCCCGAGCGGGCCGCAGCCAGCTGGTATGTGCGTTCTCCCGACCGGGCAGGTGCCGATGCCCTGGCGGAGCGGGTAGTTGCATGCCTCGATGCCGGCGCCCTGGCGAGCGGCTGTTCGGTGAGCATTGAGTTGATCCAGCCCAGCTACAACGAGGTCCGCGACAATCAGGTTCTTCTGGATCGATACGTGGCCAACTCGGTCGCTCTCGGTCGGGATGTCCACCCCACAGACCACCACCGGGTTGTCGGCAGCACCGACCTCGGCAATGTGAGCTACGCGGTGCCGGCAATCCACCCGATGATCAAGACAGCTCCCACGGGCACCGCCATCCACACCAACGACTTCGCGGCAGCTGCGGTCAGCGGCGAGGCCGATCAGGCCATCCTCCACGGTGCCCGGTCGATGGCGTTGACGGTCGTGGACTGCTGGGTGGACAAAGGTGTGCTGGAGGCTGCCAGCAGCGAGTTGGCTGCCGCCGCCGAAGTCCGCGAAGGAGCCCCTCAGACGACGTAGCCTCAGCGGCCGTGTCCACCTACATCGCCGAAGACTTCAGCTCCGACGAAACCGACGTACTGCGGCGCTACTTCACCAACCTCGACCAGCCGGTATTCGCCCTCGTCAACCTGCCGGAGGTTGTCAAGGGAGCCCTCTTTGCCCGGTACTCCCGTTCCGACAAGAGCCTTCGGCGACTGTTTCTGGAGGAGTTCGTGGGGGAGTTGGATGTCTCCGGCGACGAGACGATCGATGCAACGGTCGGCCTGCGTCGGGCTGAGGAGCTCTATGACCGGGTCTTCTTCGAGTACGGAGACGACAGCGTTGCCCAGCTGGGAGGCGTGCACCTGGCATGCGAGCAGGCTTCCAACCTCCTGACAAAGGTGCTCGAGTGGGGACGCCTGATGTCCTATCTGGAGCAGTCGACGCGCTACATCGCCTACGACTCGAGGCTCGGCGGAAGGTACCGCTACTACCGCGACCCGGAGATCCTGTCCTCGGCGCTCGGGGCAAGGTACATCTCAGACATGGACAGGCTCTTTGAGAACTACGCCGAGATGGTTCCGCTCATGGCCAGCCATTTCCGCTCCGTGGCGCCAAAAGCCGACAGCGACTCGGACTTCGTCTACCGCCAGGCGGTGGCGGCCAAGGCGTTCGACTCCGTGAGGGGAATGCTCCCGGCGGCATCGCTGTCAAACGTCGGCATCTACGCCTCAGGGCAGGCATACGAGGCACTGCTCATCCGCATGCGTGCTCACGTTCTCCCGGAGGCCAGGTCCTACGCCGAGCTGATGCTGGCCGAGCTCCGCAAGGTCATTCCGTCGTTCCTCAAGCGTGTCGACCTGCCCGACAGGGGAGAGGCAATCGGGGCCTACGGGGCCGACTGCAGGGACCGTCTCGCCAACGTGGCCGAGGGCCTCTTCCCTGAAAGGGAGGTGCCCGCTGCCGGACCTCTGGTCGACCTGACCGACTTTGATCCTGATGCCGAGGTCAAGTTGGTGGCCGCAGCTTTGTACCCGTTCACCAACCGGTCGGACCGACTCATCGAGGAGCGTGTCAGGACCATGACCGTCGATGAACGCCTCAGCGTCCTGAGGGCGCTCGTTGGAGACCGCGCCAACCGCCGCCACCGACCGGGCCGGGCACTCGAGCGTCCCTCCTACCGGTTCGACATCCTCTCCGACTACGGGGCGTTCCGCGACCTGCAACGCCACCGGATGATGACCCTCGAGTGGCAGCGCCTCAGCACGGCACACGGCTTCGTGCGCCCTCCGGAGATCGACGACGCACGCCTTGCCGACCGGTTCAACGCCACCATGGAGCGCTCGGCGGCCCTTCACGACGCTCTCGAACCGGTCTTCCCCGATCAGGCTCCATATGCGGCAGCTCTCGCCTACAGGGTCCGGTACATGATGCACATGAATGCCAGGGAGGCCATGCATGTTCTTGAGTTGCGCACGTCGCCACAGGGCCATCCCGCCTACCGGCGGGTCTGCCAGGAGATGCACACCCTGATCCGCGATGTAGCCGGACACCGCGCCATTGCGGAGATGATGTCCTACGTGGACCACTCCACCGGAGAAGACCTGGAGCGTCTCGATTCGGAGCGCAGAAGGGAGAAGAGGAGGGGCATGGCCATGGACGGTTCCGATCCCTCGGTCGCATGAGATCCAGGAGGTCCAGGATCCTCTCCATGGCCGGTTCCGCCTGTGGTGCCCAACAGGACCGGAACCTGTCTATGCTCCGGCCGCGATCCACAGATCAGCCGAGGAAGCAATGAGCGACGACGAAATCACCGACGACCTGCCAGACGACGAACCCGACGAGGAGTTCGACAACGAGGACGCGCCCGAGGATGACCTCCTCGACGATGACGAATCGGATGGTGGCGATGAAGACGGCGCCGAAGACGACGAGGATGAGGAAGCTGAGGATGAGGTCGGGCCCAGGCCTGTCAAGGCTGGTGTTGTCGACGACGAGGACGACCCTGATCCCGACGATGTCGAGGCTGAACTCGATGCAATTCTCAAGGAGCGCCTCGCCGCCGGTGACGACGATGACGATGAGGATGAAGAGGACGAGGGGGTCCAGCGGCTCCCGGAAACACCAGGAAGCGTCGAGGAGCGCCAGGAGACGGAGATGCACTGTCCCCACTGCTTCCTTCTGGTTCAGGCGACTGCGGTAGCCGAGACCGGCGAATGCGGGCACTGCGGCGGCCCCATTACGTGACCCGGTCGGGGATCTGAGCGTGGAGGCAGCCAGACGGGCGACCTCCGCCGACAGCACAGACCTTGAGGCACTCCTTGCAGCATCCCGAAGGGAAATGGTGCACAAGCGTGGTGGTGAGGTTCTTGCCCGCCTGGACCAGAGTGCGCATGATCTGTCAGCGAGGGTATGTGGGTGCCTCAACTCGCCTGATGTGGTTGTCGCTCTCGGCACAATCGACAGGGTGCCGGTCGGCTACGGGGTGATGCGGATCTCAGAGGCGGCCGACGGTGCCCCTCATGCTGTCGTCGAGGAGCTCTTCGTGTCTCCCGAAGCCAGATCGGTCGGGGTGGGGGAGTCTCTCATGGCATTCCTGGTAGGCGAGGCAGAGCAACGGGGTGCCGTCGGAATCGAGGCGACGGCACTACCCGGCGACCGTGCAACCAAGAACTTCTTCGAGACGCAGGGGATGGTGGCACGAGCCATCGTTGTACACCGCTGGTTGGATGGCCGGTGAGCGTCGGTAGGCCCGAACTCTGCGTCGGAGCGGTGGCCGTCAGGGATGGCCGGCTCCTGATGGTCCGTCGCGGGGAGGAGCCCGGTAAGGGAAGGTGGTCTCTTCCGGGTGGGCGCGTCGAGGCGGCCGAGTCGGTGGTCTCAGCTGTACTGCGCGAGCTGAGGGAGGAGACCGGCATGGAGGGCCTCTGTGGTGAGCTGATCGGATGGGTGGAGCGTGCCGCTGTTGGTCACCACTACGTGGTCCTCAACTTCAGCGTCACGATCATGGGAGATGCAGAGCCGGTTGCCGGCGACGATGCAGACGATGCCCGGTGGATCTCTCTCGAGGAGTTGTCTGGAACCGACCTGGTTGAGGGAATGGAGCGGTTCCTCACCGAGCACGGCCTCATTGCGGACGGACCGGTGCTGGGCGTTCTCTGAGGCGGCTCTATCGGCCCTTCCATGCAGGCGGTCGCTTCTCGATGAAGGCCCGTGGCCCTTCCTGGAAGTCCTCGCTCTGCCAGACGGCACGGCTCTCCTCTCTGACCACGGTGTTCGCCTCGTCGTCGGGCAGGAGCCTGGTGGCAAGAATCGAGCGTCGCGATGCGCGCACCGCCAGCGGGGCATTGGCGTTGATCTCAGCGGCTAGTTCCAGCGCAGCGCCAAGGGCCCTGCCGGGTTCAACCAGCCGGTTGACCATCCCGTGACGGTGGGCCTCGGTGGCACTCAGGTCCGAACCTGTAAGGGCCAGCTCCATTGCGATGCCCGGCGGTAGTGCCCGGGGCAGGCGGACAAGGCCACCGGCGGCGGCAATCAGGGAACGCTTCACCTCGGGTATACCGAAGTGGGCCCCGGTGGATGCGACAACCAGGTCGCAGGCAAGGACTATCTCGGTGCCACCGGCCACGGCCGGCCCCTCGACGGCAGCGATGAGGGGCTTGTCCCTGGCGCGGTCAACCACTCCTGCGAAGCCACCGCGTTCGGTTGCCAGGTCGGTCTCTCCGGCGGCGATCGCCTTCAGGTCCGCCCCGGCGCAGAAGGCGGACCCGTTTGCACAGATGACCCCCAGCCATGCCTCGTCGTCCTCTTCGAGTCGGTCGACTGCGACCTCGATGGCGGCTGCCATCGCTCCGTTTATTGCATTACGCGCTTCGGGCCTGTTCAGCCTGATGAGACCGACACGCTCCAGCCGTTCGTATTCAACGATCACGCCGGCGACTCTAGCCAGCAGCTCCAGGCAGCCCCGGTGTCGGGCCTGCGCCCCTAGGAGGCTGCAGGCCGGCGGGAACGACGGTTGCGGCGCGGAGGTGGTGTGGGTTCGATTCCGAAGCGTGCCGCCACGTCGGGAATGCTCATGGATACACGTCGGACGACCTCTAGCAGTTCCTCGGCCGGCTCGGCCGGGATGCCGGCGGGGACGACGCGCAGATGTACAGGCGACAGGGCGACCGCATCGATGATCGTGGCCCAGCGGTCCTGGCTGATATCGGAGGTGAGGCTGGTGTTTGCCGCCTCGGCCAGGCGCTCCAGCTCTGTAGCCGGCAGGGGAGAGCCGGCCTTCGGCGGTCTGGAGCTGAGCCGGAGGGCACGCACTATCCGACCGTCGTCGAGGGTGGTCCTGACCTCGTTCATCCACTCTGTGTGCTCATGTTCGACACGCTCAACCAGGCCATGGCGGAGCTTCTCGGCGAGGCTCCGCGTCTCGTCGGTCCGGGCCGCTGTGTCGGCTGCTACGACCACTGACCGGAGGTCGCGAAGGTCGAGTTCGGCCATGCCGGCAAGGGCGGCCTCGGCGCGGTCGTGCCAGTCGGCGGTCCTGAGGTTCGGCTGAATCCGTTCTGCGAGTTGGAGCAGCAGGTCCACGGGGATCTCGGGTTCACCGGCCTCTGCTGCACACCGGTTCTGAGCGGTGATCGCGTCGCGCAGGCCGGGGAGCCCCGCACGGGCCAGGTGCTGGCCGATGAGGCGCATCTCCTCGGGGAGGGCTGCAAGAGCGGCCTTGCGGTGCCTGCGGCGGGGGCGAAGGCGTCGGGGCCTGGGTGCTGTCGGAGCGGCAGGGGAGCGCCGCCTGGTGCCCTCGCTGCCCTTTCGGGTCCTGCGGCGGTTACCACCTTTGTTGTCCGGCTTGGAGTCGCCGTCGCTTCGCCTGTCGGAGGCACCACCGCGGTCACCACGTTCCCTGCGGGCGGCGCCTCCCTTCTTGTCGTCTGTGCGGCGTCTCCTTGAGTCTCCGTCGCGACGCTGCCTGTCGTCTTTGCGTCCCGAGCGACCCTTCTTGGCGAGGGTGGTCATGACATCGGGTTCGTTTCGGCCGCTGCCGAGGATCTCGAGTAGATCCGGCTTGCCGCCGCCTGCCTTTGGAGCCAGCACGGCTGTGATCTCAAGGCCATCCAAGAACTGGTCGGTTTCAGCGCGGAGTTGATCGCCCACTTTTGCACCAGTGGGAAGAAGACTGCCATCGAGGATTCCTCGTGGCTCCCGAGCGCCTGTGGCCCTCCACGTCCACGATCCGTCGTCACAGCGACTTGTCAGTTCGATGTCGATGCGTGGCATGGCCCACAACGCTAGCCGTCAGGAGGGGGATGGCGACCTGACCGCTGATTTTCGGAGACGATCCACCACTTGTCAAGATAATCGACATTATCTTTGACTTAGAAGAAGGAGTTCAGAACCATGGCGCATTCGCAACTACCAATAGATCAGCACCTTGAATCGCATAGCCCCGGGGGCGAGGAGTTCGACTCGCTGTCGCCGGTAGTTCGGGAGTGGCTCGAATCCCTCGCCCTGTTTGAGGAAAAAGCTCCCCCAACTATCAAGCAATACAGCCAGGCTATTCGCCGTGTGATGCACCTGGCGGACATTGACCCCAAGTCCTTTGGACCTATGAGTTTGAATCAGGCCGAACTGACCGATCTGGTTCGTGAGATGCGAAGAGTTGACGGCCCGAAGGGTGGATTTTCGAAAGCCACCCTTTCACAGACGTTGGCTGCGTTGAAATCGTTTTACGCCTTCTGCAAGGACCAGGGATTAGCACCGGAGATCCCAGACATTGGCCGGATACGGAAGTTGGCTCGTATCCAGGTCTTCAATCAACAGGACCCAGAATTCTATTCAAGATCTGAGATCCGTCGCTTGTTCGCCGAAGCTGTATCGGATGACGTGAAACAACACCGTGTCCGCTGGCCGAGTCGTGACTTAGCAATGTGTGGATTTCTTGCTGTATTGGGCCTCCGGGCGGCCGAGCTACTTGCTGCCGAGTTGAACTGGATCAGGGATGAACGCGGAGAGGTCAATTCTTCCATTGCCTCGTGCATGTTGGACGTGATTGGGAAGAGAAGCATCAAGAGGCGGCTCCCCTTGTCAGAAGAACTCTATTATTCAAATCAGCGATGGCAAGCGGAACGAGTCGAACGGTTTGGACCAACCCGTAACACTGACCGACTCTTCGTAACCAATAATGGGACACCTTTTTCGTATCAGCAACTGCTCTATTGGTTGCGCCTGCTAAATGATCATGCAGGCCTTCGTAGAAGAACGCCGCATGCTCTTCGCCACACCGCTGGTGTGCAATTGGCCGAGGATGAGGTTCCACTTAATGTCGTTCAGGCATTGCTTGGGCACACGTCGATCGCCACCACGGGTATCTATACCGAGATTGCTGGTGGACAGATTGCCAGAAGCCTTGGAATGTCGCGGAGTAACGCACTGTTGGGCGAAGCGCTTAAGGAATCAGGACAATGAAGAATTCCATTAAGTCACTCCTTCTGGTTGCTGCACCTGAGTTAGCTGATCAGAACTTCTCCCGATCGGTCTTGCTCATGGTCGAGCACAACGAGGACGGCGCCCTGGGGCTGGTCCTGAACCGCCAACTCCAGGTATCGGCAGCAGATGCCGTACCTCCCTGGGCCGACCTGCTCGAGCCACCGGGCCTCGTCCACTCGGGCGGCCCGGTGTCAGAGGGAACGATCGTGGGCCTCGGGTCGGCACCAGAGGGCGGACACCCGTGTGTCACTCCCCTGCTCGGCCCCATTGGCCTTCTGGACCTGCATGCTGACCCCGCTGAGACCCCGGGTGTGAGCGCCGTACGCCTCTTTGCCGGCTATGCGGGATGGTCGGCAGGCCAACTCGAGGTGGAGTTGGCCGTCGGATCCTGGTTCGTGCTTGAGGCCCAGCCTGCCGACGTCACCACGGCCGACCCTGAGGGCCTGTGGTCCACTGTGCTGGCCAGACAGGCAGGACTCCTCGGCCAACTGGCCGTCTACCCTGACGATCCCACCCTCAACTGAGGAGACACCAGACCTGTCAGGGCCTGATCTCGACAGGGGTGCCGGCGGGTAGGAGGGCAAGACGCTCAATAACGTCGTCATGCATCCGGATGCAGCCCTCGGAGACATCGGTGCCGAGAACAGACGGATCGTTCGTCCCGTGGAGGGCGATTGTGGGATCCATGCCGTTGATGAGCGGGAGCGTCTCAGAAAACCCCGAAAGGCCGATAATCCACGAACCGAACATCGTGTCGGGATCGGCTTGCTCCTGGAACTCGTTCATGTAGAACTCCCCCAGCGGGGTCGGTGTTCCGTCGGCGCCGAGCGCCACGGCCCCCTCGGCAACAATGACACCGTCCTCCCAGGCCGTGACCCGGTGGTCGGCGAGGTCCACGAGCACCCTTGCACGGTGGGTTGACAGTGAGACATCGGACCTGCGCACGAACCCCGTCGTTTCGTTGGGACGAACCGGTAGTGCAACCTCGAGCATCTCACCCAGGTCCCGGAGCACCAGGACGACACGGGATCCGGAGAAGGGCCCGGGATTGGGAAGCTCCCACCACGGCTCATCCGCATCCGCAGTTCGGAACGTCTCAAGCAGCCCGACCGTGGCGGTGGCGACGGTGAAGGAGACATCAGGTGTCGGGTCGGCCACCTCGACCTCAGGTTCGGTTGTCGTCGATGGAACCGTCGACGGTGTGGTTGTGGGCGGGACCGTTACGGGCGCAGCAGTCGTAGGTGGTACCGGCAGCGTCGTTGTGGTGGTCGTTGAAGTTGTGGAGATCGTAGGGGGAGGAAGCGTCACCACCGGAATGGTCACCGTCGGGACGGGGCCGAGGCTGACCATTCCGACACGTTCTGCCCACGGTTCCTCGGTGGCACAACCGAGGAGGGGCCCGATCGGTAGCAGGAGTGCTGTGATGAGTATCCGATCTCGACAGCCCACCTCCCCTTTCTACCCGCCACGATGGCAAAGATCAGGTGGAGACCCCGGATCGCTGCCTGGATCGACCAGTGGGCAGGAGTTGAGGGCTTGGCGGAATGAAGGGAGGAACCGCACGCGGCACCGCCCCCCGGTCAAGTAGTCGTACAAGCACGCCCGCCAGCGCCCGGCTGTCGTCGAGGGCCCTGTGGGCGCCGTCCAACTCGACCCCGAGTGCCTGAGACAGGTCGCCGAGGCGCCCGGGCAACCCCAGGCCCCGGGCCATCGGCACGGTGTCGACTGCCGAGAGCGAGAGCGGTCCGAGCCCCGTACGGGCCCACTCGGCCGTCACAAAGCCCACGTCGAACGAGGCGTTGTGTGCAACGGGAACACAGCCGTCCAGCTCAGCCATGAGGTCACCAGCGACCTCGCTGAAGGTAGGTGCATCGACCAGCAGGCCGGGGCGGATGCCGTGAATGTCGAACCTTCCCAGGTCAGGGGTGCCCGCATCGATGAGGGTGCTCCACTCCCCCACCGTCTCTCCGGCGGGCGTCACCTTCACGACAGCTATCTCGATCACACGGGCACGGCGAGAATCCAGGCCGGTCGTCTCGACGTCGAAACAGGAATACACCGTGTCGGACATCAGGGGAGAAACGAGCCGGTAGGCGGTTGACGTTTCCCACGGCTGGCCATGCCGGGACCGTAGTCGCCCGGTGCGGGGGCAACGGCCCTCCTGCCGGTACGGTCCCGCCGGTGACAGGCAGCGACGGCGCAACAGATACCCACCCGCACGGGGCTCTGCAGCGCCGGACACTGCGGGTGCTCATGGCCGGACTGGTTCCCGCTGGTGCCGCCATGACCGGCGCCTACTCGGCTGCAGCGGTGCTGGGTGAGGAGCTGACCGGTAGCGAGCTGCTGGGTGGCCTGGCAGCATCGGGCATGACCGTCGGGTCGGCGCTGGCGATCCTGCCACTTGCACGCCTCATGTCCCGGAGGGGTCGACGACCTGGCCTGCTGGTGGGGTACCTGGTGGCTGCCAGCGGAGCGACGCTGTGCATGTCGGCGGCCGTGACCGGCTGGTACCCGCTGCTCATACCCGGAATGCTCGGGGTGGGCTCAGGCAACGCAGCCAACCTTGCGGCTCGATACGCAGCGGCTGACCTTGCACCCGAGGTCGGGCGTGCACGGGCAATCGGCACACTCGTCTGGGCCTCAACGATCGGTGCCGTGCTCGGACCGTCCATCGGGTTCGGCCCAGCCACGTCGCTTGCCGGTCTGTTCGGAGCATCTGATCTGGCCGCTCCCTACATGCTCTCGGTGTCCCTGTTCCTGATGGCAGCGCTCGTGGTCGCCAGATGGCTGAGGCCAGATCCGCTGCTGGTTGCCGGTGGGGTCGGCGGCAGCGACACCAGCGAAGGCCATCATCTGGTTGACGCAGCACGTACCCTCGCCGGTTCGGCGACCGGGCGTCTGGCTGTGCTCTCAATGGTTGTTGGGCACGTTGTCATGGTGGGTGTCATGACCATGACCCCGCTCCACCTTCGCGAAGGGGCCCATCAACTGGAGATCATCGGTTTCGTGATCTCCCTTCACATCATCGGCATGTACGCCTGTGCTCCGATCGTCGGGTGGCTGGCCGACCGCCTCGGCTCCCTGACCGTTCTGGCTGCCGGCGGCTTGATCCTGTGCACTGGCTCCGAGTTGGCTGCTCACACCCGGCCCGAGGACTCGCTGGGGATCTTCGTAGGGCTGTTCCTGATCGGCCTGGGCTGGTGTTTCGGTCTGATTGCCTCGTCGGCCCTACTGGTGGAGGAGTTCGATGGCCCTGAACGGGTGCGGGTGCAGGGTCTGGCTGATGTCGTAATGACCGCTGCAGGAGCGCTTGCCGGAGTTGGGTCAGGTCTGTTCGTGACCTTCACCGACTATGCGACGCTTGCCCACGTAGGTGCCCCGATCGGCCTATTCCCGACAGCGGCGGTTCTCATGGTTCGCCTGGGGGCCCGGCGGAGGAGCCAGGTCGGCAAGTGACCTCACCTGCCGCCATGTACCCACGCACCGGCTCCCGCTAACGTCTGGAACATGTCATCGACCGGTGGGCCACCAGTGGTCCTCCTGCACGGATTTGGCACCTCGTTCAGCACCACCTGGGAACAGAGCGGCTGGTCGGCCCTGTTGTCCGACGCCGGAAGACAGGTGGTTCCGGTGGACCTCCTCGGACATGGTGAGGCAGCCAAGCCCACCGACCCTGAGGACTACGCAGAGGTCGAGAAGCTGGTTCTGGAGCAGCTGCCAGCAGAACCCGTGGATGCCATCGGATTCTCGATGGGTGCCCGGGTACTCCTGGTGCTGGCGGCTGCCAGCCCGGGGCGCTTCAATCGCCTGGTCGTGGCCGGGGTCGGCCGGAACCTGTTCGAGGAGGATCAGGCCCGGCGAAAGGCTGTGATCGAGGCGGTCAGGACCGGCGAGGCAGCGGACCCGGAGTTGGCGTACTTCGCTCGCCTTCCGGATTCACCGGGGGCCGACCGGACTGCGCTGGCCGCATTCCTTGCCAGGCCCGACCCGCCTGCCGTGAGTGGGGAGAGCCTTGCGCGGGTAACCCTGCCGGTCCTCGTCGTCCTGGGTGATGAGGACTTTGCAGGACCCCCCGACCAGCTCGTTGCGGCTCTGCCCGATGCCACCCTCAGGACGCTGCCCGGGGTCGACCACTTCGCAACCCCGGGAAACTTCGGTTTCATTGATGCTGCCCTGGAGTTCATAGACGCGCAGCCCTTCTAGCAACCCACAGCCGCCAGGTGGGTCCAGGACTCAGCGAAGTGGCGCTGCGTCAGGCGTAATCGGGACAGGAAGCGAAGTCGACCCGACCAGGAACGCGTCGACTGCGGCAGCACAGGACCGGCCCTCGGCTATGGCCCAGACGATGAGCGACTGACCCCGTCCCATATCGCCACAGACGAACACGCCGTCGGCCGAGCTCTCAAACGAGGCGTCACGGGCAACGTTTCCGCGCTGGTCCAGGGTGAGGCCAACACCCTCGGCCAGTTCTTCGGTCTCTGGTCCGGTGAAGCCCATGGCCAACAGCACGAGGTCCGCCGGGAAGGTCTCCTCGGAGCCGTCGATCCGTTCAAATGAGGGTCGACCATCGACGCTGCCGACGGTCACCCCGTGGGTCCGCAGCGCAGTCACATGTCCCTCATCTCCAAGGAACTCCTCGGTGTTGATGGAGAACCGTCGCCGACCGCCCTCCTCATGGGCTGATGAGACCCTGTAGAGCGTCGGCCACGTCGGCCACGGGTTGATCTCGGGTCGTTCGTCGGCGGGGCGCGGCATGATCTCGAACTGGTGGACGCTCGCTGCACCCTGTCGCAGGGCTGTTCCGAGGCAGTCCGCTCCGGTATCGCCACCGCCGATGATTACGACGTGTCTGCCTTCCGCTGACACGGGTGACCGATCAAGGTCCCCCTCCTGCACACGGTTCGCCCACGGCAGGAAGTCCATTGCCTGCATGATCCCGGCAAGGTCACGGCCCGGGATGGGCAGGTCACGACACCTGGTTGCCCCGCAGGCGAGGACGACTGCGTCGTAGTCCTCCCTGAGTTCCTGCAACGTCAGGTCACTGCCCACGTTGGTCCTGGTACGAAACTCTGTTCCCTCGGCCTCCATCTGGGCCAGGCGCCGGTCAAGGTGTCGCTTCTCCAGCTTGAACTCCGGGATGCCGAACCGGAGGAGGCCTCCGATCCGATCGGAGCGTTCAAAGACCACCACCTCGTGACCAGCACGCGTCAACTGCTGTGCCGCTGCCAGACCAGCCGGGCCGGAGCCGACCACCGCTACGCGCCGGCCACTGCGCTTCGAGGCAGGCACAGGCCTGATCCAACCCTCCTCCCAGGCCCTGTCCACGATCGAGACCTCAACCTGCTTGATCGTGACGGCCGGTTCGTTGATGCCGAGCACGCAGGCGGTCTCGCAGGGGGCAGGGCACAGACGACCTGTGAACTCCGGGAAGTTGTTCGTTGAATGAAGACGCTCGATGGCCTCGCTCCACTGACCCCGGAAGGTGAGGTCATTCCAGTCCGGAATAAGGTTCCCGAGAGGGCAACCGTGGTTGCAGAACGGAATTCCGCAGTCCATGCACCTGCTCGCCTGGCGTCTCAGGTCTGACTCGGGGAACGGCTCGTAGACCTCGCGCCAGTCCCTGAGCCTCACAGGAACCGAGCGGCGCTCAGGTACCTGACGATCGTGCTTGATGAAGCCCCGTATGTCGCCCACTGCTCCCCCTCAGCCCCGGGTCGAGGCCATGATCGCCTCGACCTCGTCGCTTCCAGCGGCACGGGCTGCCGCTGCGGCCTCGAGAACGCGCTTGTAGTCGACAGGCATCACCTTGAAGAAGGAGTTGCCCACAGTGCTCCAGCCTCCGAGCAGATCCTCGGCAAGACCAGACCTGGTCTCCACATGATGGCGTTCGATCACGGCCCGCAGCCAGTCGCGGTCCTCGTCGTCAAGGTCCTCCAGGAGCACCATCTCGGGGTTGACCCGGGACGCGGCCGCTCCTGTCGGGTCGTAGACGAAGGCAACTCCACCTGACATGCCCGCAGCGAAGTTGCGTCCGATTCCGCCGAGAACCACCGCCCTACCGCCGGTCATGTACTCGCATCCGTGGTCACCAACCCCCTCAACCACAGCCAGGGCCCCTGAGTTGCGGACGCAGAAGCGCTCGCCGACCCTCCCCCTGATGAACACCTCTCCCGAGGTCGCTCCGTACAGGATGACGTTGCCGGCTATCACCTGCTCCTCGGGGAGGAAGGGAGAGTCGACAGGAGGGCTGATGACGATCCGGCCTCCGGAGAGTCCCTTGCCCACGTAGTCGTTTGCGTCGCCCGACAGTCGAAGTGTGATGCCCTTCGGCACGAATGCACCGAGGCTGTTCCCGGCCGAACCCTCGAGGTTGACTCGGATCGTGTCGTCCGGCAGGCCGTTGCCTCCGTAGCGGCTGGTCAGCTCATAGCCGAGCATCGTGCCGACAGTCCTGTTCACATTCCGGACAGGGCAGGTGATTGTTGTAGGCGATCCGTCCTCCAGCGAGGCGGTCGCCATCCTGATCAGGTCGTTGTCGAGTGCTGCATCAAGCCCGTGGTCCTGTCCGCCGGTGTTGCACCGGTCAGCGGCCTCGGGGAGGTCGGGCATGTGGAGGATCGGCCCGAGATCCAGGTGGGAGGCCTTCCAGTGGTCGATGGCGGCGACCGTGTCGAGTACCTCAACCTGTCCGATCGCCTCCTGGATGCTCCGGAAGCCGAGGGATGCCAGAATCTCCCTCACCTCCTCGGCCAGAAATTCGAAGAAGGTAACGACGAACTCGGGCTTGCCGGAGAACTTCTTCCGGAGTTCGGGGTTCTGTGTCGCTACACCAACGGGGCAGGTGTCCAGGTGGCAGACGCGCATCATCACGCAGCCGGAGACGACAAGTGGTGCCGTTGCGAAGCCGAACTCGTCTGCTCCCAGCAGTGCGGCGACAACTACGTCACGGCCGGTCTTGAGTTGGCCGTCCACCTGTACGACGATCCTGTCGCGGAGGTCGTTCATCAGGAGGGTCTGTTGCGTCTCGGCCAGCCCCAGCTCCCATGGTGCTCCGGCATGCTTGATCGAGGTCAGCGGAGAGGCACCTGTTCCGCCATCGTGTCCCGATATCAACACGACATCTGCGTGTGCCTTGGAGACGCCGGCAGCAACCGTGCCTACACCCACCTCGGCTACGAGCTTGACGTGCACCCGGCTGGATGGATTGGAGTTCTTGAGATCGTGAACCAGTTGCGCCAGGTCTTCGATCGAGTAGATGTCGTGATGAGGTGGAGGCGAGATGAGGGCAACACCCGGCGTGGAGTGACGGGTTCGGGCAATCCACGGGTACACCTTGTGGCCCGGAAGTTGCCCGCCCTCCCCCGGCTTTGCGCCCTGGGCCATCTTGATCTGAAGGTCGTCACTGTTGACGAGATACTCGCTTGTCACACCGAAGCGTCCTGAGGCGACCTGTTTGATAGCGGACCTTCGCAGGTCGCCGTTCTGTTCCGGCGCGTAGCGGGCAGGGTCTTCACCCCCCTCCCCGGTATTTGACTTGCCGCCGAGCCGGTTCATTGCAATGGCCAGAGTTTCGTGGGCCTCGGCTGAGATCGATCCGTACGACATTGCTCCGGTGGAAAACCGCCTGACTATCTCACTGACCGGTTCGACCTCGTCAACGGGGATAGCGGGGCGCAGGTCGTCGCGGAAACGGAACAGGCCGCGGAGCGTTGCCAGGCTCCGGGCCTGGTCATCGACCATTCGGGTGTACTCCCTGAAGATGTCATAGCGATCTGTCCGGGTCGCATGCTGGAGGCGGAAGACCGTCTCAGGGTTGAAAAGGTGGTGTTCGCCTTCGCGGCGCCACTGGTACTCGCCTCCGACCTCGAGGGTTCTGTGCGCCCTCTCCTCGGGACGCTCAGGGAACGCCGCAGCGTGGCGTTGGGCAACTTCATCGGCAAGGACATCGAAGCCCACACCGCCCAGTCGGCTGACCACTCCCCTGAAGCACCGGTCGACCACCTCGTCGCCGAGGCCGATGGCCTCAAAGATCTGGGCTCCCGTATAGGAGGCAACCGTGGAGATGCCCATCTTGGACATCACCTTCAGGATCCCCTTGTCGCATGCCCGGATGAAGTTCTGTCTTGCTGCCTCCGGGGTCAGGGTCGCAGGCAGCCCGTGTGCTCCCGTGGCGAGCATCAGGTCGATTGACTCGAACGCCACATACGGACAGACGCCACCCGCGCCGAAGCCGAGGAGCAGGGCAACGTGGTGAACCTCGCGGGCATCTCCACTCTCGACCACAAGGCCCACAAGTGTCCGTGTCTTCTCGGATATCAGGTGGTGGTGGACTGCTCCTGTGGCCAGAAGGGAGGGAACTGGCGCCATTTCGACGTTGGTGCCACGATCACTGATGACGATTACGTTGGCACCGCTGCGGATTGCCGTAGATGCCTCGCCTGCAAGACGTTCGAGCGCCCGGGTGAGGCCGGCACCTCCATCCTTGACCGGGTAGCAGGCATCCAGAACCGTCGTGTTGAAGCCCGATGGATCAGCCTCCCCGTCGAGCCTGACTATCGAGGCCAACTCAGCCTCGGTCAGAACCGGATGGGGTAGGCGGATCTGCCGGCAACTTTCGGCTGTCGGGTTGAGGAGATTCGCCTCGGAACCGATGTTGCCAGCCACCGAGGTGATGAGCTCCTCCCGCATTGCATCAAGTGGAGGGTTGGTTACCTGTGCAAACAGCTGCTGGAAGTAGTCATAGATGAGCCTGGGGCGCTCCGACAGAGCGGCAATTGGCGTGTCCGACCCCATGGAGCCGATTGCCTCCCTGGCGTCCCTGGCCATCGGCGCCACCAGCAACTTCAGCTCCTCGAGCGTGTAACCGAAGGTCTGCTGTCGACGCAGTGTCCGCGTGTCAGGTTCCGGAAGCTCGTCGCCGGAGGGGAGATCGGCCAGGTGCACCAGGTGGTCATCGAGCCAGCTTCTGTACGGCCTGGCTGATGCCAGGTTCGCCTTGATCTCATCGTCCCGGATGATCCGCCCCTGGAGCGTGTCAATGAGGAACATGCGGCCGGGCTCAAGCCTGCCCTTTTCGATGATCTTCGAGGGTGCGATGTCGACCACGCCGACCTCACTGGCCATCACCACCAGGTCGTCGTCGGTTACCCAGTATCGGCTCGGCCTGAGGCCGTTCCGGTCAAGGACTGCCCCGATAACCGAGCCGTCGGTGAAGGCGATCGAGGCTGGGCCGTCCCATGGCTCCATCAGGGAGGCGTGGTACTCGTAGAAGGCCAACCTGTCAGGGTCCATCTCCCGGTGGTTCTCCCATGGTTCCGGGATCATCATCATGACGGCCTCCGGCAGCGGGTAGCCACCGAGGTAGAGAAGTTCGAGCGCCTCGTCGAAGCCGGCGGTGTCGCTGGCTCCCGGGGTGCAGATCGGAAAGATCCGCTCCAGGTCCCCGGGAAGCAGATCGGTTTCCAGGAGTGCCTCCCGTGCACGCATCCAGTTGCGGTTCCCCTGCACAGTGTTGATCTCGCCATTGTGGGCGATGAGGCGGTAGGGATGTGCGAGCGGCCAGGAGGGAAAGGTGTTCGTCGAGAAGCGGGAATGAACGAGCGCCATGGCGCTCTTCATACGCGGGTCGGTCAGGTCAGGGAAGAATGCACCGAGTTGATCCGTGGTGAGCATCCCCTTGTAGACAATGGTCTGCGACGAAAGGGATGCAAAGTACACGCCGTCGTGTCCACCTCCTGCACCACCCATCCCAACTGCGGGATCGGCTGTCTCCTCCAGGCTGATCTCGTGTTCAGATCGTTTCCGGAGCATGTAGGCGAGTCGGTCGAGGTCAATCCCGGCCAACCTCACACCGCCGGAGTCACAGGAGGCCAGGAAGACCTGCCTGAAGGTCGGTTCAGCAGCCTTGGCGGCAGGTCCGATCATCGAGTCGTCAACGGGAAGGTCACGCCAGCCGAGCACTTCGAGGCCCTCTTCCCGGGCCAGCGAGGCGACGGTCGCCTCCACCGACGCTGCATCACGGGAATCGCGTGGAAGAAAGGCGATTCCCGTCGCGTACTCGCCGACGTCCGGCAGATCGAAGTCGACGACCTCCCGGTAGAAGGCATCAGGAACCTGAATCAGGATTCCTGCACCGTCACCTGTGTTCTTCTCAGCGCCCAGCGCACCGCGGTGCGCCATGTTGCACAGGGCGCCGATTCCAAGTTCCAGGATCTCATGGCTGGCTTCACCGCGCAGGTGGCACACGAAGTTGACACCGCATGCGTCATGCTCGAAGCGGGGATCGTAGAGACCCCGGGCCTGCGACCTGTGTGTTGACATCGGTTCCTACCTGTACGCGGATGTGCTCAAGACAGAGGACTGCCGGCCCTGGGCGTCGTCGGCTAGAGCCACGGCTGCCGGGGGCAACCTCTGATGCGGCCACGACGGTGGGGCTCCCCTTCGGCCTGGCCGGCACCTGGGGCGGAGAGGTGCAGACCTGCATCCATCTCCCGAATCTGAGCAACCAATATAGGACGTGTGGCGGCTCCCGCCGATCCCGGGTGGCGTACTCCGGACCGGTCAGCGTGAGCCGACCCGTCCATGCAGCGTCCTGTAGGGAGCCACCAGCATCAGAAGCATCGGAAAGAGCTCCAGACGCCCGACGAGCATCAGCAATGCCAGAACCATCCGAGCCGGTGTAGAGAACCCGTCGACGAAGGATGCCGTTGGTCCGGCCCTGTTCAGGGCGGGACCCATGTTTCCGAGAGATCCGACGACCCCGCCCATGGCAGTCACAAGGTCGGTTCCGAGAGCGGCCACCACGAGTGTCCCGGCCACCACGAGCATCCCGTAGACGACCATGAAGCCGGCAATCCGCTCAACCATTGGTTCAGCCATGGTTCCGCTTCCGTGCCGCACAGGTAGAACCGCGCGTGGGTGGCGGACGCCGCGGAGGGTTCTACGGGCGTGGGACACACCAACGACCAGGCGCATCACCTTCACACCCCCCGAGGTCGAACCGGTGCAGCCACCTGTCATCAACAGGACCAGCAGTATGAGCTGGGGTCCCGCGGCCCACCTCACGAAGTCTCCGTCGCTGCCGGAACCCGTCGCGTTGCCGAAGCCACCGCTGGTGCCGAGTGTGACAACGTTGAATGCAGCCGCGCGGAGAGCCCGTGTGAAGCCCATGCCGTCGTCGAGCAACAGGATGGTCACGACCAGTGTGGCTCCGGTGAGCAGCCAGATATAGCCACGGAACTCCGGGTCGCGGTGGTGGACCGGCCGCCTCGCTGCAAGGGATCTCGAGTGAAGGGTGAAGCTGGCTCCACCGAGGATGAGGCCGATCATGATGACCATCTCGACAGCGACGCTGTCCCAGTAGCCGATCGAGGCGTCTCTCGTGGAGAAGCCGCCGGTCGATGCCGTGGTGAAGGCGTGTGCGACGGCGTCGAAAGGTGACATGCCGACTGCTACCAGCGCGACTGCGATCAGGCAGGTGATGCCCACATAGAGGTACCAGAATCGCCTTGCTGTCTGGGCAATTCGGGGGGCCAGGCGGTCACCTCCCTCACCGGGGGCCTCCGCCCCGATCAGGCCGAGGCCGCTGGCGCGCAGGGCAGGAAGCACGGTCACAACCAATACGACGATTCCCATGCCGCCGATCCACTGGGTGAACTGGCGGTACATCAATATGCCCGGTCCCTGGTTGGCAATCAGGTTGTGGGACCCGAACACCGTTGAGCCGGTGCAGGAGAATCCAGAGACCGATTCGAACAGTGAATCGGCGAGGATCACCGGAAAGGAGATTCCGGTTCGATGAAATGTCCCCGCGAACAGGTACGGGAGTGTGCCGAAGGCAGAGACGACCAGCCACGTTCCTGCCACGGCTGAGTAGACCGTTGCCCTGTCAATCTGGCCGGGCCGGGTCCACAGCCACAGTGCCATACCGGCCACGAGGGTCACCAGGGCAGCCAACGCCATTGCCGGCCCCTGTTCTCCGCCTGCGAATTCGACCACTGCGGTACTGAACATTCCGGCGGCCACGAAGAGGAGGGCGATCCCGGTCACCTGCCCCGTTGTCGTCTCCCACCTTCCTGTCGGCCGCTTCACAGGCTTCCACCATGTCTGTGTGCCCGATATCGGCGGCTGACCCTGGCCTTGTCGCGGAGAAGGCTCAGGAGGGAGGCAACTGCAACGACAGCCGGATAGATGGACAGTCGGCCGAACACCATCGCCGGGAGGAGAGCCAGCCGCACCGATCGTGGCCACTCGGTTGGGTCGACCATGACTCCGTCGAGGCCGCGCACCGGCCCGGCCGTTGCGGTTGCGTGTACCGCCGCTGAGATGGAGGCGGCCAGGTCGAGGCCGAACACAGCGACCACGAATGCGGTGGAGAAGGTCACAGCCACGAACAGGAACTGCAGGACCACGATCTGGCGCAGCGTGTCCTCGCCGGCGACGCGCCGGTCCAGACGCACCTTCAGGACCGCCCTCGGGTGGAGCTGCCGGGCCATCTCACGGAGTGCCATCTTCATGAGCGCCCTGTGCTGGCGTATCTGGAGGCCGCCACCGGCGGATCCGCTCATCGCTCCTACCGAAACCAGCAGAAGCAGGAGCACCGGTGCTGCCGTCGACCATTCGGAAGGTACGTCCATCGGGAAGCCGGTTGTCGAAACCGAAGCAGCTACCACGAACAGCAGGCGGCGGGCAGCGGCTAGGTCGACTCCAGTTGACCAGAGGACCAGTAGGAGGACGCCTGCCGCGTTGAGGCCCAGATACATCGACAGACCCGTCTGACGGTGCAGCCCTCCCCTGCCCACGAACAGGTGCCAGAATGTCACCATGCTCGATCCTGCGAGGAGCATTCCCCCTATCGCCACCCACTGGACCGATGGGTCGGCGAACTCGTCGGCGCCGCTCGTGAAGCCGCCAGTGGAAACGGTGGACAT
The DNA here is from genome assembly GCA_002687745.1 of Acidimicrobiaceae bacterium. Taxonomy (GTDB): domain Bacteria; phylum Actinomycetota; class Acidimicrobiia; order Acidimicrobiales; family MedAcidi-G1; genus UBA3125. Next base: position 103,831 of record NZBE01000019.1, read on the forward strand.
GGCAAGCAGGAGGCCGTCGAACCAGGACTTGCCTGCGAGCGTGTAGCCGCCCCAGATGAGACCTGTGCCAGGAACGTATAGACGAAGGATGTTACGGGTTGCCGATGCCTCATCGGGCGCCAGAGGTCGATACCCACCTGAGCGGGAACGGTCGGCGAACTCACCGCCGAAGCCGAAGAACGGAAGGATCACGATGCCCACCAACAGGGCTGCAAAGCCCCCCAGCCACTGGCTGCCTGCCCGCAGGAAGCGCAGTCCGTATCCGAGGCCCGCCGGATCGAGCACGCTCATCGCCGTGGTCGTGATCCCGGTAGTCGCCTCGAAGAGAGCGTCGTCAGGCCGCTGCGTCGCTCCGGTCATCAGGTACAGGCCGGCCACGAGGAGGATTCCCAGTGTCAATGTCAGAGTTGTCGCCACAATGATGTCGACAGGCCTGGTCCTGCCCGGGCCTCTGACCCGGCCCAACAGGAGGGAGCCGAGCAGGCCCATGCCGCTACCGGTGATCAGCAGGGTCGGCGAGTCGGAACCAGAGCCGAGCAGGTCGATGAGTCCCGAGCACACGGCCAGGCCCCCAACCATGAGAAGGGCGGCAGACACGGCCCGTGCAGTGGCGGCTGTCCATGACGCCCACGGGCGACTGCTGTTACCGGCGGCCACAGGGTCGGCGAGCCCTGAGAGGGTCAGGCGAACAGGGCGGTGACCCTGTCGACAGACTCCGGTTTGGCGAGGACCACTACATGGTCCCGGGAGCGCAGGGTGCTCCGGCCGCGGGCAATCTGTGCCTTTCCGTCTCTGACAATGGCTCCGATCAGGGAGTCGTTGGGCATGTGCAGCTCTGCCACCGTGCTCCCGGCACATGGACTGGAGTCGGACACGGCGAACTCCAGTATCTCGACGTCACCCTGGAGGTAGGTGGCAACGGCTGCAATGGTTCCGACATCGCCGCGCACAAACCTGAGCACGCTGTTGGCCGTGGCCGTCCTTGGGCTCAGGGTCGCACCAACCTGATGCGTCTCGAGAAGGTCGAGGAGCTTGAGCCTGTGAACCACGGCGATGGTTTTCAGGGTTCCTTCGGTTCCGTTGTGAATTGCTCCGGCTGCCTGCGCGTACAGGCATGCCAGGACGTTCGAATCGTCTTCGCCGGTCAGTGCGATCACGACATCCTGTCCGCCCACATCGGCCTCCTCGAGCATGTCGGCATCGACGATGTCGCCCCTGAACACGAGGGTGCGTGGGAGTTCTGCAGCGAGCTCTTCGGCCCTTCGCTCGTCCAGTTCGATAATGGCCACATCGATACCGCGGTCGATGAGCGCCTCGGACAGCATCTGGGCGGTGCGTCCACCGCCCAGCAGCAGGGCACGGGTCGGCATATCGCGGGCAATTCCCAGACGGTGTGTCACGTCCTTGAGGGCCCGCCGTTTACAGATGATTCGAAGCAGGTCACCCTCGACCAGAACCGCGTCGGCCCGGGGAATGAAGGTTGTCTCCTCGCTGGAGTGGTCACGGGCGTCGGCGTGGCGGGTGATGGAACCGACGATGAAGTCCCAGTCGGGCTCCAGGTCCCTGCCCAGGGCGCCAAGCGTGACACCGACCAGCGGCGCGTGCGCCGGGAGCCGCGCACCGATTACCACAACCTCGCCCCCTGCCATCCTGGCCACATCCAGCGCTCCCGGGTACTCCATCAGCCTGAGCACCTGCTCGGCGACCTCCTCATCGGGGTCGATCACGAGATGGTCCGTTACACCCTTGAACAGTGCCTTCACCTCGGGTCTCCTGAGGCGGCGGGACTCGACCCTGACGATCGTCTTCTCCACCCCTGCCTGCCGGGCCAGCAGGGCGGACAACAGGTTGGCCTCGTCGTTGGCGGTTACCGCCACCAGCAGGTCCGCCTTGTCGAGGCCAGCCTGCTGAAGGCAATCGGGGTCCGTGCCGCTACCCCTCACGGCCAGAACGTCGAGGTCCTTGTCGATCTCGCGGAACCGGTCCGGGTCGACCTCGATCAGGGCGATGTCGTGTTCCTGGCCGCTCAGGCGATCCGCGACGTAACTGCCGACCTCGCCGGCGCCCACAACGATTATGTACACCGGCTAATCCTCGCCGATCGGCGGCTCTGGGCGGAGGATGCCCAGCTCCGTCACGATTATGTCGAGAGGGACGTCCCACGGCCGGGGTTCGGGCAGCGGGACAACCTGGAAGCTGTGTGCGATACCGATCAGGGCCGGTGGCGCTGGCTGACCGAGTCGAAATGCAAAGGTCCGGTCGTAGTAGCCCGCACCGTGACCCAGGCGGTTGCCCCTTCGGTCGGCCGCCACCAGAGGAACCAGGACGGCATCAAGGCATTCAGGAGGTACCCGTTCGCCCCTGTTCGGCTGGCTGGTGCCGTACGGTCCGGGTTGCAGCGGGCCTTCGGGTATGACGAACTCAAGGTCTCCGTGGGGCTTGACCACGGGAAGTGCAACGCAGAGCTCTTCTGCCAGCAGGGATGGCCAGGGGTCGATCTCTCCACCCATTCCGACGTACGCCCCGATCCTGCCCGCGGCCTTGAACTCGTCAAGTTCCATCACGTACGCCATGGTCATGGAACTCGCCCGTTGAACGGCGTCGTCAGCAAGAGCGCGTCTCTGTCTGAGCATCTGGAGCCGCACAGGATCGGACTTCATTGGACGATGTTCGTCCAGAGAGGCTCCCGATTCCAGTACCGGGTGACAAATGTCGCTGGACTGGTGTTTGAAGCGCCCCCATCCGGTCACTAGCGTCACCCCGGTTCTTGTTCCGGGGTATTCAGATATCTGCCGGAGCCCAGGAACCCGTCGACCGGTGCAGTTGCCGGATTCACACGACAGACGTATCCCGACACCTCAGGAGATCGACCCTTGGAAGCCATCCCCTATCTGGCCGCAGCCTCGTCCGCAATGGGCCTCATCCTGGCCGCCTACTTCTACAGCTCGGTGCGGGCAGCCGACCCCGGGAACGAGCGGATGGTCTTCCTCATGACCGAGATCCAAAAGGGTGCCCGGGCCTTCCTGAAGAAGGAATACACGTGGGTTTCCGGCTTCGTTGCCGCCATGGCCGTCCTGATCGCCGTCCTGATCGCCCCTACGGCGGCCCTGACCTATGTTCTGGGAGCCCTCCTCTCGGCGACCGCCGGATACGTCGGCATGACCGTTGCCACAATGGCGAACGCCAGGACAACCCAGGCCGCCAAGGAGGGACCCGGCAAGGCCCTTCCAGTCGCCTTCCGCGGAGGCGCGGTGATGGGATTCTCAGTGGCAGGCCTTGCCCTCGGCGGACTCATGCTCGTCTACATTCTCTTCGTCCTGGTCATCGGTGTGGATGACGCATTCGAGGTGGTCACGGCCTACGGCCTGGGTGCCTCGTCCATTGCCCTCTTCTCCCGTGTGGGTGGTGGCATCTACACAAAGGCCGCTGACGTGGGTGCCGACCTGGTCGGAAAGGTCGAGGCCGGCATCCCCGAGGACGACCCCCGCAATCCGGCAACCATCGCTGACAACGTGGGCGACAACGTCGGCGACGTTGCAGGCATGGGCGCTGACCTCTTCGAGAGCTACGCGGGTTCGATCCTTGCCCCGATCTCCCTTGTGGCCTTCGCCCTCGGGCTCGGCGCAGAACATGCATCTGCGCCTACCAACATCTCGCTCCTGTCGTTTCCCATTGCCATCGCCCTCGTCGGCATGCTTGCCTCGATCTTCGGGTCATTCCTCGTCAAGGGCGGCGATTCGACCGACACCAAGGCGCTCAGCAAGGCCCTCCACATGGGCACCAACTCGGCCATGGCGATCACCGCCGTGGCAACCGTCGGGATCGCATACTGGCTGTTCGGTTCAGACTCGGCGTTCAACAATCCCCTTGGCCTCGCCGTAGCGGTCATCGGCGGCCTTGTTGTCGGCTGGGCTCTCGGAAAGACCGCCGAGTTCTACACCTCTGATCATTTTGCTCCCGTGAAGAAGATCGCAGGTCAGACTGAGACAGGTCCGGCAACCACCATTCTCGGCGGCATCTCGGCAGGCATGGTCTCGGTGGCCGCCTCGGTGGCCCTCCTGGCGGTTGGCGTGCTCCTCGCCTACTGGGGTGGCGAGTTGGCTTTTGACTCGATCGGGAACCTGGACGGCGGTATCTACGGCATTGCGGTGGCTGCCATCGGAATGCTGGCGACACTCGGTGTGGTCGTCTCGGTCGATGCCTACGGTCCGATCGCCGACAACGCCGGCGGCATCGCAGAGATGGCTGAGTTGGATCCGAGCGTCCGCGAGGTGACCGATGCGCTGGATTCCCTGGGCAACACCACCGCAGCCGTGGCAAAGGGATTCGCTGTCGGCTCGGCCGCCCTCACGGCCCTGGCCCTGTTCAAGAGCTTCGAGTTTGCTGTGGTGCAGGCGGGCGGGACCCTCTCGTTGAACATCGGCGAGGTGGCGGTGTTTGTCGGACTCTTCCTCGGAGCGATGCTTCCGTTCCTGTTTGCAGCCCTCACCATTGACGCCGTGGGCCGTGCTGCGCAGGAGATGATCGAGGAGGTTCGGCGCCAGTTCAGGGAGATTCCGGGCCTTCGCGAGGGTGAGCCGGGTGTGAACCCCGACTCGGCCCGCTGTGTCGAGATCTCCACAGCGGCCTCCCTGAAGGAGATGCTCATCCCCGGCGCACTCGCCGTGGTCGTTCCGCTGGTCATCGGCTTCGTGAACATCGATGCCCTCGGTGGTTTCCTCGCCGGAGCACTAGTCTCCGGTTTCTGCCTTGCGATCTTCATGGCGAACGCCGGTGGTGCATGGGACAACGCCAAGAAGTACATCGAGGCCGGTGCGTTCGGAGGTAAGGGATCCGACAACCACAGGGCTGCAGTGGTCGGCGACACCGTCGGCGATCCCTTCAAGGACACCTCCGGTCCGGCGATGAACATCCTCATCAAGGTCATGGCGATCGTGTCGCTGGTCTTCGCCTCGGCCTTTGTGGGCTAGCCAGGGCCTGTGGAACGCCCAGCTGCGCGCAGCTACCGGGGACCGGTGAGGGGTGTTGTACTGGACTGGAGCGGAACGACGGTAGACGCGTATGTGATCGCACCGGCGGTTGTGTTCGTCGAGGTGTTCCGCAGGCAGGGTGTTGAGATTTCGATGGAGGAGGCTCGTGGCCCCATGGGGCTGCGTAAGGATCTCCACATAGCGGCTCTCGCCGAACTGCCCGCTGTTCGGGGGCGGTGGTTCGCCGTCCATGGCCGAAACCCGGACAGTTCCGATGTCGCTGCCATGTTCGAGGACTTCGTGCCGAGGCAGGTCGAGTGTCTTCCACAGTATGCGGAGCTGCTGCCGGGGGTGGTTGAGATGGCCGATCGCCTCCGAGGCGACCACGGCATCCGGATCGGTGTGTCGACCGGGTTTACGAGACCGATGGTCGATGTCCTCCTTGAGCATGCATCTGAGCAGGGCTTCAGGCCTGACTGTGCCGTCGCCGGCGATGATGTCGAACATGGCGCCCGACCCAGACCATTCATGGTCTACAGGAACATGGACCTGCTCGACGTGCATCCGGTCCAGGCAGTGGTGAAGGTCGACGACACCGGATCCGGTGTGGGCGAGGGTGTAGAGGCGGGCTGTTGGACTGTCGGGATCGCCCGCTACAGCAACTACCTCAACATCAACTCAATGCAGGAGGCTGCCGAGATGCCTGCACCCGAGTTTGAACAGAGGCTTGCGTTCGCCCGCGAACAACTGTGGAAGGCCGGTGCCCACTACGTGATCGACGAGCCGACGGAGCTGCTGCCCGTCGTCAACGGGATCAACACCCGGCTTGCTGCCGGCGACACTCCCTGAGGTCAGGTCTCGGGTGTCACATAGGCGGCGCTGAGGCCGCCGTCGACCATCAGATCAGTCCCGGTCACGTAGGAGGCCTCGTCCGAGGCCAGCCAGAGCGCTGCCCGGGCCATCTCCTCGGCCTCTCCGAAGCGGCCCATCGGCACGTGCACGAGGCGTCGTTCCTTCTTCTCATCCGTGTCAAGGAAGTTCATGAGGAGCTCGGTGCGTAGAGGACCGGGACACAGGGAGTTGATCCGGATGTTCTGACGGGCATGGACGACTGCCAACTCGCGGGTAAGGGCCAGAACTGCTCCCTTGGACGCCGTGTACGCGATCTGTGGTGTGGCTGCACCCATTACGGCCACGAAGGAGGCCGTGTTGATGATCGACCCTCCGCCCGACTCGAGCATTGCCGGGATCTCATACTTGCAGCCGAGGAAGACGCCCTTTGCATTTACCCCCATGGTCAGGTCCCAGATGTCCTCTTCGGTGTCCACGGCATCGCTGTCTGCCGGGTGCATGATGCCGGCGTTGTTGAAGGCGACGTGCAGGGCGCCGAACTCGTCAAGCGTCGCATCTACAACGCCCGACATGTCGGCTGCAAGCGAGACGTCGGCCTTGAGCGCGACGGCGCTGCCACCGGCCCTCGTGATGTCGGCCGCGGTGGTGGCGTTGTCGTCACCTGAGAGGTCGACACATACGACGCTGGCACCGTTGGCAGCAAACAGGAGTGCAGATGCGCGCCCAATCCCCGACGCCGCCCCTGTAACCAGGGCGGTCTTTCCGGCAAGTCCTGTCATGCGCTCCTCCTGTTCCGGATCAACGCGGCCATGCTCATCCCGGAAGGACGATCATGGGATCCTTCGGCTCTCCTCCGGTCCTTACCTCGAAGTGCAGGTGTGGGCCGGTGGACCAGCCTGTAGAGCCGCACCGGCCGATGACGTCCCCGGTCTTCAGCGTGTGTCCCTTTGAGACCAGAAGCTCCTCCTGGTGCGCATAGATGGTGACAACCGGACCCTCGTGCTCGATGAGAACGACGTTTCCGTAGCCGTTCTTCCAGCCTGCGAAGATCACCTCGCCGGCCTTGGCCGCCCAGACCGGTTGATTCATGACACAGCTGATGTCGACGCCGTTGTGCTGGCGGCTCGTGCCGAAGATGGGATGAACCCGCAGGCCGAATCCTGAGCCGATCTTGCCCTCCATCGGCATGATGAAGCCTGCCCCGGACTCCTTTGTCAGGTCGGGAGCGGACCGTCGCAGTTCCTCGGCGATCAGGTTGTCGATGAGAACGGCCATCTGGTACTGCTCGCGCTCGAACTGCTTCACGGCCGCCTCATGCTCCCCGATTCGGGCCTCCAGCTCCTCTTTCACCTCTACCTGAGAGTTGATACGCCGGTCCAGCACGAGCATTGAGGACTCCAGTTCCCTCTGCTGCAGGTCGGCGTCGAGGATTGCGGCATCAGCCGCCCTGGCGATGTCCTCCATCTCGGATTCAAGGGCGTGCAGCCGGTCGAGGATGTCGGAGCGGTTACCTGTTACGACATCGAGGATCGCCGACTTGCGAATGCCTGCTGAGAGGTCGTCGGATTCGAGCAGGAGTCCGGGGCGCAGGCCCGAGATGTAGACGTCTACCGCCAGTTCCTCGACGCGGGAACGAGCCTCGCGGATCTCCACTCCTACCTGCTCCACCTCCACCCACCGGAGGGTCGCCTCGGCTTCGGCTGCCTCAATCGCCTGACGTGATGCAGCGATCTTCGCCCGCTGAAGAGCTACAGCGTCATCGAGGGCCCCGAGCGCCCCGGAGACCTCGGCATCCTCGGCCTCGACGAGTTCGAGTGCCTCGGCAGCGTCCGCAGCGAGGTCCTTGGCAGCCTCCCTGCGGTCCCTGGCATCGCGGATGGACTCGGTTTCGCCGGAAGCACCGGTAGGCATCAGTACGCCGAGAGCCACAAGGAGGGCTGTCAGGATACGGGTTCGGCTTCCTCGGGTCGTTGGCATTGGTGGGGGTGGTTGGCGTGCGCGGTCTGGCTGCAGGGTACTGTGCGCTCGGATTCCTCCTCGTGCACGCCAGCCCTGGGCAGTGGACCGGGAGACCCGGGCCCTGGCGTCTATTCCCGTGCCAGTTCTGTCCGCATGGCGAGCACTGCTTCCTCGGTAACCTCGTCGGCTCCACGTTCCGGGAGGTGGATTGTCACCTCGTGGAGGGTGCCGGTGAACGGGAAGGGCCCCTGGTACTCCTCGGACACGCTCGAAAGGGCGTCGCGGCCGATGTCGAGGCCCGTCGAACCGAGCACCCTGACAACGAACGGGACTGACATCGATCCAGAAGGCTCGGTGTCCACGAACAGGGTCGCCGAACCGGTGTCGCCCTCGCGGTGGAAGTGCACGCCCACGGAGGTTTCCCCTACGGGAAGTGGGTGCCGGGTGCGGACAACGTGGTGATCCGTGAAGATGTTGTAGTCAAAGACCAGGCGGTCGTCCCTGATGAACAGTGACAGGCCCAGGTTTCCGGTTCCGACAGCCATCAGGACTCCCTCGCCGCCGGGAGGACGCTCAATCGAGGCCTCCACGAGGAAGGAGCGGTTGCCGAGGATGGCCGCGGCGCCGGCCGGAATGTGGGAGATGGGTGGAACGTACCTGTAGGTCCGGCCCTGATGGGGTGTTCCCGGACGCATAGGGATCCGGAACAGTTCCAGAGTTCGGTCATCAAGTGGAAGCACGCCGTTGGCCTCGGCTTCGGCCCACCAGAGATCGATCAGGGACCTGAGCCGCTCAGGTTCTGATTCGGCCAGGTTGTTCGTTTCGGACACGTCGCTGTCAAGGTGGAACAGTTCCCAGCACTCCTCTTCGTAGGAGGAGCCCGGCGCGTGGCGCGTTACCGCCTTCCATCCGTCGCTGCAGATCGCCCTGTGGCCGAACATCTCAAAGTACTGCGGGCCCTTACGCGTCGGTTCGTCCGGACTGTTGAAGGTATAGGCGAGGCTTGTGCCGGTCATCGGTGACTGTGTCCGACCCTGGCGTTCGGGGGGCATGTCGAGTCCGATCAGGTCGAGGAGCGTGGGCGTCAGGTCGGTTATGTGGTGGAACTGGTTGCGCCGCTCCCCTGCAGCGTCGATACCGGATGGCCAGTGGACGATCAGCGGGTCTCGGACCCCGCCCCCGTGGGTGGTCTGCTTGTACCACCGCATCGGAGTGTTCCCGACCTGCGCCCAGCCCCACGGATAGTTGCTGTGTGAACGGGGAGCACCAATCTCGTCCAGTCGTTCGACAGCGACATCGACGTCTTCCGCGACCACGTTGAAGTGCTTCATCTCGTCGGTGACTCCGGTGGGGCCGCCTTCCTGACTGGCACCGTTGTCGGACAGGAGCATCACCACGGTGTCATCGAGAAGGTCGAGGCGCGCAAGGTGGTCGACCAGGCGACCTATCTGGGCGTCGGTGTGGTCGAGCATCGCCGCAAAGGCCTCCTGCAGACGGCAGGCGAAGGCCTGCTGGTTGTGGCTCAGATCGTCCCAGGCCTCGACTCCGGGGTTCCTCGGGGCGAGGACCGTGTCCTCTGGAACCACTCCGAGTTCAATCTGGTTCTGGAACCACTCCTGGCGTACTACGTCCCAGCCAGCGTCGAAGTGCCCGCGGTACTTCTCGCGGTAGGCAGTCGGAGCCTGGTGTGGGGCGTGCGTGGCTCCGAATGCCAGGTACATGAAGAACGGTCGATCCGGTCTCACCGACGTGGTGTCGTTCACAAAGCCGATGGCCCTGTCGACCAGGTCTTCGCTGACGTGGTAGCCGTCTTCCGGCCCGGCGGGTGGATCGATGTGGTGGTTGTCAACGGTCAGCTCGGGGTGGAACTGGTCGGTTTCGCCCTGCAGGAAGCCGTAGAAGCGGTCGAATCCCCGCTGCAGTGGCCAGTGGTCGAAAGGTCCTGCTGCTGATGCCTGTGCCATCGGTGCCAGGTGCCACTTGCCGACGCAGGCGGTCGCGTAGCCGTTGTCCTGGAGCACCTCGGCGATGGTCGCCGCATGGTCGGCTATGTAACCGCGCATGTGCGGGTATCCGCTGTCGAAGTTGGACACGGCCCGCATTCCGACGGCGTGGTGGTTTCTTCCCGTGAGCAGACAGGCACGGGTCGGGGAACAGAGAGCAGTCGTGTGGAAGTTCGTGTACCTGAGGCCTCCTGCAGCGAGGCGGTCAATGTTGGGCGTGTCGATACTTGACCCGTAGCAGCCAAGGTGGGCGAAGCCGGTGTCGTCCAGCAGGATCACCACGACGTTGGGACTGCCCCGGGGGGCTGTTGCCGGGTCTGGCCACCAGGGTTCGGACTCGGCGTGGGTTCGCCCGATCACCCCTTTGAACTCTGCGTCCGCTCCTCTCATTCCCATGACCCGGCTACACCGCCGCTTCGGCCGGTAGCAGAGTGGCGGGCCGGTCCGGAAGGGTCTCGTCGAGTGCCCCGACCAGGTCGTCTCTCGTGGCCCCCATTGCCGGATCGTCCCACAGGTTCACCCTCTGGAGTGGATCCTCGGTGAGGTCGTACAGTTCTCCCTCGGTGCCCTCATGGCATGTACCGGCCTCGTAGCGCGTGCAGAGCATCTGGTCGACGATGATGCTCTGCAGGTGAACCTCGGTTCCGTTCGGGTGGAGGCTGTCCCATTCGGTGGTCACTCCTGCGCGCACGCTGTTGGCCACGCCATCTCCTGAGAGCGGCAACGGCACTCCGTCCATCCATGAGGGCACATCGACGCCGGCGATCTGGCAGAAGGTGGGCGCCAGATCGATCAGGCCCACGGGCTCGCTCACGACCGCCGGTTGGCCTGTGCTCGTGGGGGCTGGGCGCCAGACAAGGGGTAGGCGCATCAGCGAGTCCACGTGGTAGGGACCCTTGAACAACAGTCCGAAGTCACCCTGGAACTCGCCATGGTCAGTGGTGTAGATCACGTCGAGGTCGTCGTCCCACCCTCTTGCAGCGATCGCCGACAGCACCCTTCCCAGTGCCTCGTCGACCAGTTCATTCTGGATGTGCACCATGGCGTTCACCTCGAGAACCTGATCTGAGGTGAGGCTTGCCGGCACCCACTTTGCCGGAGCCTCGTAGTTGGACACGAGGTCTCCGTCGTACCAGCGGCGCCAGTGGGCCGGCTTCAGGTCGAGGAGCCGTTCCCTTTCGGATGCGTCCGCCGGATAGCCGGCGGGCAGGTCGAGATCGCGCCATGGAACCCGGTGCAACTCTGATTCCGGCGGATTCCATGGATGGTGCGGATCCGGAAAGCTGAGCCAGCAGAACCAGTCCTCGCTGCTGTCGAGTCCGTCCAACCACGAGATGGCTCGATCGGCCACCCAGTCCGTGTGGTAGATGTCCCGCGGAACCGGGTTGTGCTTGACCTGTGGGGCTCCTGTGTCTCCGCCTCCATCAGGGTTCACCTCGAGGGTCATGTCGAGGACCGGGAAGTATCCGGCCATGTGCTCCGGGTGGTTGTCTCTCAGCCAGCTGCCGTAGTGCACGAGGCCTGCCGCCCCGTGGCCGGCGAACTCCATCCGCTCAAAGCCCCGATGTGGCCCAGCCTCGCCCCGGGTGGCTCCGGACACGCCCATCCGGTTCTCTGGAAAGCGCAGAAAGGGATCAAGGAATGGTTCGAAGTGGGCCTTTCCGAAGAGACCGGTGCGGTACCCGGATTCGTTCAGAAGTCCTGCCACCGTTGGTGCCTCGGCGGGAAGTGGAACCCCGTTCATCCAGACGCCGTGCCTGCGGATGTGCTGACCGGTCAGCATCGTGGCCCTCGAGGGCATGCAGACCACGTTCTGCGGGTGGGCCCTCTCGTAGCGGATTCCATCGGCTGCCAGTGCGTCGACCACGGGGGTCCGAGCCACGGTTCCACCGTTGCACCCGAGGGCGTCATAGCGCTGCTGATCTGTGGTCACGAACAGGATCTTGCGGCCCATCAGGCGTCCACCCCCTCCACTTCCTGGAACCCACGGGAGTACTTCCCGGACTCAACCAGGTCCTTGAGTCCGATGAGAGCATCCCCTGTGGCGGCACGCAGCGCATAGGTGAGGGCCTCGGGTCGGATCTCCTGCGTGTAGCTCACCCGCGAACAGTCCCCTTCGGACTCAACGTGGAGAGATCCGAGGTGGTGCTCGAACTGAAGCGGGCCGGTGATGGTGTACTCGAACCGCATCTGTTCATGATCAACGGTGAGGATCTTCTCCAGGAGGAATCCCCCTGCAGCGGTTCCAATGGTCCTGATCCCGTCCTCGACCGTCGATGACACCATCCCCGGGAACCACTCCGCCTGCCGCTCTGCGGCTCCTACCACCGCCCACACCTCGTCGGCAGGGGCGTCTATGAGAATCTCGTTCGTGAACTCGGCCATCAGGTCCCTCCGCTCATCCCGATGCTAGATGTCGACACGGTGCTCGCCATCGTCGGGCCGTATGCTCCGACCGGACTACCGGGAGCGATGCCGTGGAACCAGCAGCAGTCTCAGATCTGTTCGATCCGGACCGATGGGTGCCCGTCGACGGCTTCGACCCCGTCGACGTCACCTATCACCGCTGTATCGACCAGGGCACGGTTCGCATTGCGTTCAACCGGCCCGAGGTTCGCAACGCCTTCAGGCCGTCAACGGTTGATGAGCTCCACAGGGCGCTGGACCATGCCCGGATGTGGACCGATGTCGGCACGATTCTCCTCACCGGCAACGGACCGTCACCGACCGATGGCGGATGGGCCTTCTGCTCAGGTGGAGACCAGCGCATCCGTGGTACCGACGGCTACAGGTACTCGGATGCTTCTGGTGAGGTCGATCCTGCACGCACCGGGAGGCTCCACATCCTCGAGGTGCAACGCCTGATCCGGTTCATGCCCAAGGTCGTGATCGCCGTTGTCCCGGGCTGGGCGGTGGGCGGTGGGCACAGCCTCCACGTGGTCTGTGACCTGACGCTGGCAAGCCGACAACACGGCATCTTCAAGCAGACCGACTCTGATGTGGCGAGCTTCGACGGCGGCTTCGGGTCCGCCTATCTGGCGCGCCAGATCGGACAGAAGCGTGCCCGGGAGATCTTCTTTCTGGGGCGCGACTACTCGGCCGAGGAGGCGTGTGCCATGGGCATGGTCAATGCAGCCGTTGACCACTCCGACCTTGAGAACGTGGCCCTGGAGTGGGCAGCAGAGGTGAACGCAAAGAGCCCAACCGCCCAGCGGATGCTCAAGTACGCCTTCAACCTGATCGATGACGGCCTGGTGGGACAGCAGATGTTTGCCGGTGAGGCGACGCGCCTCGCCTACGGGACCGACGAGGCGGCGGAGGGACGCGACGCCTTCCTGGAGAAGCGCCCTCAGGACTACTCGCCGTATCCGTACCACTTCTGAGGCCGACCCCGCCTAGCGACTCCGACGCATCAGTCCTGTAGCCGCATCCGCCTGCTCAACGCAACGGACCAGCGCCCCACGGACCACCTCGGTGGCCTCTCGCGGGCTGTCGGCGGTGATTGCACCCAGGACCTCGCTGCGTAGGGCGAGGGGGTAGCGCCTCCACGGGCGGATACGTGGCAGCGCGGAGCCGCGAGGCCAGAAGGCCTCGGTCCCACTCGCCCCGTTGGCAACCACCGGCAGGCCTGTGTCGAGTGCCAGGCGTCCGACCCCGAACCGGAGTCGACCGATGCCGTCTGCGGTCCATTCCTCAACCGGAACGACGCGCCCCTCGGGCATGATCGCCACCGACCAGCCAGCCTCAATCTCGGAAGTCGCCAGTTCCAGCGCCTCGTGGCCGTCAACCGGTATGCACCTGAGGCGGCTGAGCAGCGGTCCGATGGCGGGCTTGCGAAAGTAGGACGATGCGACCAGTGGCCGGATGGGCCGGCCCCAGGAGCAGAATGCGATCGAGGCCAGCAAGAGGTCGGCCAGGCTCCTGTGGTTGGCTACATAGATGGCAGGCCCCGATGGAATGTCGGGTGGCGGGCCTATGTCTGACCGGGTGAGGAGTCCCATGACGGAACTCACGACCCGGTGGGTCGATATCAGGGCAGCCTGTTCCGCCGGGTCCGGTTCGGTCTCCATCTGATCCATGATCTCAGCCGGCGGGCAGAATACGACAACCCAGCGACGGATCGTGGCCCTGCGCCCCGACGTTCACGGCCCAGACGCAGATGCGGCCGGACCGGTCACCTGAAGCACGGGAGACCGGGAAGGAGAAGCGATGGTCCTCGGTGGTGCGGGCGACAATCGCCGGCTCAAGTCGGTTCACGGTCGCGCGGATCGGCAGGCCACCCTGGGGTAGGTCTGCATCGAATGCCCAACCCTCGAGCCACGTCGACCCGTCGCCACTCGCGGATCCCTCGACCTGTCCGACCGGCAGGTCACCCGAAACCCGAGAGGCCATCCTGGATCCCTGCGCTCCGGCTGCATCACAGGCTCCAAGTGGCTCGAACTCCCATCCCCTTGCCGAGTAGTCGGCCAGCACCCGTTGAGCGATGTGGAGGGTCAGCCACTTGCGGTCATGCAGCAGTACAACCATGCCGTCGCTCTCACGGCTCCTGAGGTAGGTGAGAACCTCCTCGATCGGAGGATCGCGCCACTCCTGGGGGTCTGCCGTCCAGCCGGCCAACGACATTCCCAGGTCGGCACCCAGACGAGACCGGAGCTCTCCCACCTCGCCGTAGGGAGCTCGGAAGCAGCTGGGCCTGAAGCCGGCCAGTGCCTCGAGCCCGGCCGATGCCCGTACCACCTCGGCAACTGCGCTGTCGACAGACAGTTTCGAGAGGTCGCTGTGCCCCCAGGTGTGGTTGCCGACGGTATGACCGCGGTTCAGGAGATCCTGTGTGGTCGCTGCATCCCAGCGCGCCACGATTGTCTCGCCGGTCGGGAAGAACGAGGCCCGTGCGCCGTAGTCGTCGAGCAGGTCCAGGAGCATCGGGGTGAACAGCCAGTGCGGGCCGTCATCAAAGCTCAGGTGCATTACCGGGGCCGTGTCGGCGCCTGATGCCCGGACCACCTCCGACCCGCCTGCCGGCTCTCCTGCAGCTACGGACGACAGGACGGCCATGAGGACGACAAGCAGAAGTCCAGCACCGCTGTAGCGGCCCTGCGGCCGCCTGTCAGGTGGTGCCGTAGATCCGGTCACCGGCATCGCCAAGGCCCGGCACGATGTAGCCGACCTCGTTCAGGCACTCATCGACAGAACCGGTCCAGATATCAACGTCGGGGTGGGCCGAGTGGAGGGCTGCCACGCCTTCGGGTGCGGCCAGGAGGCACAGGAAGCGGATCGCCTCGGGGTTCTCGACCTTGACACGATCGAGCGCTGCTGCAGCCGAGTTTCCGGTGGCCAGCATCGGGTCTACGACGATTACGGTCCGTCCCTCCATCGGAGGGAACTTGCAGTAGTACTCGACGGCCTCAAGGGTGTCGTGATCCCTGTAGAGGCCGACGAACCCGACCCTTGCACCGGGAATTACCCTGAGGACGCCATCCAGCAGGCCGTTGCCTGCCCGCAGGATCGACACGACCACCGGGTCGTCGACGAGTTCAGGGGCCGATGTGGTCGTCAGGGGCGTCTGGATCTCGATGTCGTGGAGTGCAAGTTCCCTGGTGATCTCGTAGGTGAGCAAGAGGCTGGTTTCGCTGAGCAGTTGCCGGAAACGTTCGCTCGGGGTTTCGATTCGGCGCATCTGCGTCAGCTTGTGCTGTACGAGCGGATGGTCGACGACGTGGAGACGGGGTGACGGCACGGTGGTGGAGGTCTCTGGCATCGGCCCACCATATGCCCTCGGATCTCCGACTTCGTGCCGCGCCAAACGCTCCCACAGGGCCTACCCTTCCCGCTGTCCGCGACCGATTGGGGGTTCGCCGTACGCCCGCCCGGTGCGGGTCGTCGACGAGTTCTCCAGACAGGAGCCGCAAGTGTCCCGCCACGGCTACACGTACTCGGCAGGCAAGTTGCTCAGGCACGGCCTGACCCGCGGTGCATGGCCACGCATGTGGGGCAGGCCCGAACGCCGCGACTCCTACGAAGTGGTGATCATCGGAGGAGGCCTGCACGGCCTGGCAACGGCCTACTACCTCGCCGAGAACCACGGCATCACCAACGTCGCCGTCGTTGACAAGGGCTACCTCGGAGGCGGAGGCTCCGGGCGCAACACGGCGATCGTACGGTCCAACTACCTCACCCCTGAAGGGGTGGCCTTCTATGACCGGTCACTCCACCTCTACAACACCATGGCCGCTGACCTGAACCTCAACGTCATGTTGTCGCGGCGGGGCCACCTGACGCTTGCACACACGGACTCTGCTCTCCGCACGATGAACTGGCGCGCCGAGGTGAACAAGTTCCTTGACATAGATTCGAGCGTCATCGGGCCCGAGGAGGTGAAGCGCCTAACCCCCAGCCTCGACGTGTCAACCGACACCAGGTACCCGATCCTGGGCGCCCTCTACCACCCGCCGGGTGGCATAGTCAGACACGATGCCGTTGTCTGGGGCTACGCCAGGGCAGCCGACCACCTGGGCGTGCACCTGCTTCAGGAGACAGAGGTCCTCGACATCGTCTGCGCGGGCGGTGACGGACCCGAAGGCA
Organism: Acidimicrobiaceae bacterium; assembly: GCA_002687745.1. Lineage (GTDB taxonomy): Bacteria > Actinomycetota > Acidimicrobiia > Acidimicrobiales > MedAcidi-G1 > UBA3125. The sequence goes on from NZBE01000019.1 coordinate 120,197, forward strand.
AGGGCCCCGGCGGCAGGGTGACCGGTGTTCGAACCAGCCGTGGCGACATCAGTTCCCCGGTGGTCGTCAACTGCACCGCCGGGTGGGCCTCTCTCATCTCGAACATGGCCGGGGTGCCGCTGGCAATCACGACGCATCCACTTCAGGCCGCCGTGACTGAACCGTGCAAGGTGTTCCTGCCCACGGTCGTGGTCTCCGGCTCCCTGCACGTCTACGTCAGCCAGACCGACCGTGGCGAGCTGGTGTTCGGAGCGTCGGTCGACCCGGTCGGCACCTACCGGGTCAACGGCACGCTCGAGTTCACCGAGGAGTTGGCGGGCCATGTCCTGGAGTTGATGCCGGGAATCTCCAAGATGCGTCTCATGCGACAGTGGTCGGGGCTGTGCGACATGACCCCCGACTACTCCCCCATCATGGGCCACACACCTGTCGAGGGTTACCTCGTCGACGTCGGCTGGGGAACCTACGGCTTCAAGGCCGGACCTGTGGCCGGAGAGACCATGGCCGAGACCATCGCCACCGGCCGAACTGCCGAACTGATCGCAGCGTTCACAATCGACCGGTTCACCGACGGAGACCTTGTCGGCGAAAAGGGAGCGGCGGCGGTGGGTCACTGATGATCGTCGTACCCTGCCCCAACTGCGGCCCACGAAACTCCTCGGACCTGCGGAACGCCGGTGAGGTCGTACCCCGACCCGATCCACAGACCGCCAGCCTCCACGAGTGGCGCTCCTACCTGTACCTCCGGGAGAACCCTGCCGGCTGGGTGACCGAGACCTGGTACTGCCGTAGTGGATGTCGCCGCTACTTCACAATTGAGCGCAACACCGCCACCAACGAGATCCGGGATCCGGGGAACTCATGAGCATTCACCGTCTCCCCATCCGTAGCGGTGAACTGATCGACCGCTCCACCAACCTCTCGTTCACGTGGAACGGCCGTACCTTCAGCGGCCACGAGGGTGACACCATCGCCTCCGCCCTCGCCGCTGCAGGTGTCGAGGTCTTCTCACGTGGGATGAAGTACCACAGGCGCCGGGGAATCCTGACAGCCAACCACTGGGACCCGAACCTGGCGGTCCAGGTGGGCGATGAGCCAAACGTGCGGGCCGGCAGCCGCCGCCTGGTCGACGGGATGGAGGTGACGGCCCAGAACGTGTGGCCCAGCCTCCGCTGGGACCTCGGCACCGCCAACCGGCTCGTCGGCCGCTTCCTCTCGGCTGGCTTCTACTACAAGACCTTCATGCGTCCACAGTTCCTGTGGCACAACCTCTACCAGCGGGTCCTGCGCAAGTTCGCACCCGGAGGCCGTGTCCACTGGAAGACCGGAGTCCACGGCGAATACGACAAGCGCTACGCCCACCCCGACGTGCTTGTAGCCGGAGGGGGTCCAGCGGGCATGGCAGCGGCTCTCTCCGCCGCCGAGGCGGGAGCCTCGGTGATGCTCGTTGAGCAGGAACCAGAGCTTGGGGGCCACCTCCGATGGGGCGGGCCAGGCGATCTGGCAGTGCTGGCTGATCTCAGCCGGGCCGTCCACTCCAACCCCGGCATCGAGGTCCTCTGCGACTCGATCGTCACGGGCCGATACGACCACAACTGGGTGGCTGTGGTGCAGCGCAGCCACCCGGTAGCTCCCGAGCGTCTGATCAAGGCGAGGGTGGGGTCCCTGATCGTGGCCCCCGGCCTCGTCGAGAGGCCCTATGTCTTTGCCGGTAACGACCTACCGGGTGTGATGCTCGCCGGTGCCGTGAGGCGGCTGGTCAACCTCTGGGCCGTCAAGCCCGGCAGCCGTGCGGTTGTTCTGAGCGCCAACTCGGAGGGCGATGCCGCTGTTGCCGACCTCGAGTCCGCAGGGGTTGAGGTGGTTGCCGTTCTTGACGCCCGCGCAGGTGAAGACGTTGTCGGAGCCCGGGGTCGTGGCAGGGTGTCCTCTGTCCAGACGGGCGACGGCCGCACCCTCAGAGCCGATCTTCTGGTGACCGCCACGGGCTGGACCGCACCCACGTCTCTGCTGAACATGGCTGGCGACCGACCCCTCTACGACAGGACTGCAGCCCGGTACTTCCCCCAGTCACTCCCCGACAACGTCCTTGCAACAGGTGGAATAGCGGGTGACGGCTCAACCACCGAACTGACGGCACACGGTCGTGAGACCGGATCCCTTGCTGCCCAGCGGGCGCTACGCCTCCGACACGCCCGACGGACACAGACACCCCGCTCACTGCCACCCGAGTCTGACCCTCCGGATGAGATTGCAGACAACCGCATTCCCCTGAGACGCTCACCCCACCCCGAGCGCTATCGCAGCACCACACACGGTCTCGTCGACTTCTCCGAGGACGTCTCCTCAAAGGACCTCATCCAGGCTGCCGGCGAGGGCTTCGACTCAATTGAACTGATGAAGCGCTACACGACCGTGACCATGGGCCCGGGTCAGGGCAAGCTTGAAACCGTCAACGCTGCGGCGGTTCTGGCAGAGTCCAGGGCCGTCGAAATGGCCGATATCGGCACGACCGTGTGGCGACCACCGTTCTCACCTGTCTCGTTGGGAGCACTGGCCGGCCGCATCTTTGAACCGGTCAGGCGCTCGGCCCTACAGGGCTGGCACGAAGCCAACGGGGCCACCAACCTTCTCGCCGGCCAGTGGGTACGACCCGACCACTACGGCTCGCCCATGACCGAGGCCTCGAACGTCCGGGAGAACGTCGGCATCATCGATGTCACGCCACTCGGCAAGTTGGACCTGCGCGGTCCGGACGTCGCCAACCTCCTCGACCTGGTGTACGTGAACCGGTGGCAGAAGCTAGAGGTCGGAAGGGTTCGCTACGGCGCGATGGTTGCTGAGGACGGTGTGGTATCCGACGACGGGGTCACCGGCCGACTTGCCGACAACCACTACCTGATGACCACCACATCGTCGGGAGCTGGCGCTGTCTGGGAGATGCTCGAGGACTGGCTGCAGACCTACAGGCCCGACTGGGAGGTGCACGTCACACCGGTCACGGGAGGGCTCACAAGCATCAACGTTGCCGGCCCAAGGTCCCGGGAACTCCTCGGGAGGCTGGTCGAGGACCTCGACCTGTCTGCGGATGCCTTCCCCTATTTCAGCGTCAGGAAAGGCATCGTCTCCGGGGTGGAGGACTGCATCATCTGGCGTATCGGGTTCACCGGCGAGCTCTCCTACGAGGTGCACGTTCCATCAGGTCATGCGCTTCACGTCTGGGAGTCCCTCCTCGCCAACGGCTCCGACCTCGGGGTTGCCCCGTTCGGAGTAGAGGCACAGCGCGTGCTCCGCCTCGAGAAGGGCCACTACATAGTCGGGCAGGACACCGACGGCCTCAGCAAGGCGCCAACGGCAGGCCTCGGCGGTCTGGTGAAGTTGGACAAGGCCGACACCATTGGGCTGCCTGAACTGCGTGCCGCCTTCGAGCGAACTGATCTGCCCGTGCTCGTCGGCCTGCAGCCTGATGAGCCGACGGTTGTGCCAGATGAGGCATGCCAGATTGTTGCAGCCGAGGGCAACGAGATCCTCGGGCGGGTCACCTCGAGCCGAATGTCGCCAACCCTCAAGCGATCGATCTGCCTGGCTCAGGTCGACCCGTCACTTGCACCTGCCGGCACGTCGGTGACAATTCAACTGGTCGACGGCCGGCGGGTGTCGGCGACGGTCCAGGAGCACCACGCCCACGTGGATCCGGAAGGAGTGAGACAACGTGTATGACCTTGAGTTCCTGAGCCCGGTCTCCTCAGGCCCCCTGTCGACACCTGACGGTGGCCTCTCCCTTGAGGACGCATCTGCCAGCACCAAGGTCCTCGTGCGGGCAGCGCGCAACACCGCGGCCGGGGCCCACCTCAAGGTCACCTATGGCCGCAGTCGGCACCGCAGAGACGGCACGCTTATCTGTGGTAGCAGGCCCGGGGAGTGGACACTTCTCGCTGATCCCGGTCGGGGCGCCGAGCTGGTTGCCTCGCTTCCCGATGAGGGGTTTGTGAGCGTTGTCGACATCACCCACGGGCGTGCCATGTTCCGCCTCTCCGGAGCCGATTCGATCGGCGTTCTGGCAAAGGTCTGCAACATCGACCTGGCCGATGACATGACCCCTGACGGGGCCGTGTTCTCGGGGTCTGTCGCAAAAGTGACCTGCGACCTCGTGCGAGACGACAGGGACGCCGGGCGATCCTATCTGATCTCGTGTGAACGCTCATTTGGTGGCTACCTGTTCGCTGCGATGGCCGATGCCTGTGCTGAGTTCGGCATCAACGTGCCTGCAGGCCTCTCTGTCCACTGACCTCGGGGATGCCTGTGGCAGACATTCCCGGCAACACAGCAACTTCCGTGGAACTCGTCGACCGGTCCGCCACGGAACAACTCGAACTCCTGAAGGTCGGAGACTTGTCAGCGGTTGAGTTGCTGGCGGCCTGCCGGGATCGCGCGTTGCTGACCGAACCGGTTGTGAACGCTCTGATCTCGGTTGACTGGGATAGGGCAACTGACCGGGCTCGAGCACTCGACTCGGACAGGTCGTTCTGTGACGGCGCTCCCCTGCGGGGACTTGTCACGGCCCACAAGGACCTCCTCGACACTGCCGACATGGTGACCACCTACGGAAGCACGGTGTATGCCGATCACATACCCACG
>NZBE01000020.1 GCA_002687745.1 Acidimicrobiaceae bacterium
CACCACTGATCGCGTTCAAAGAACGAATCTGAATCGCCTCACCAGGACCAACCTCAACCACCCCCAACGACCCATCACCCAGATGCTCACCAACCGTGGCGACCTCAGCAGGCGCCGCTACAGGTGGAGCAGTCGTTACGGGCGGCGCAGTGGCAGGCGCCGCGGTCGGAGCCGGAGCCGCAGTAGTCGCAGCAGCAACCGGAGCCGCCTCTTCAGCAGCGTCGGAGCCACAGGCCCCCGCTATCAGCGTGAAGGCCACGCCCAGTGCAAGCAATACACGTCTGTTGCGACGCATAGTCAATCCCCTCCAGTTGGGTGTCAAGGTAGGCGCACGGTCAGAGCCGTGCTTCATTGGAATGCGTCATCATCGCCCACGGGGGCGGCTACGGCAAACTCAGGCCCTACCCGGCCACCGCTACCAGTGGGTGATGGCATGCCACGAAGTGGTCGTCGCCGACGGCACGCATCTGTGGTTCCTCGCTGCTGCACCGGTCTGTCGCCCGATCGCACCGGGTCCTGAAACGACAGCCTGACGGCGGGTTGATTGGTGACGGCAGCTCACCGCCCTCGACGAGGGTCTCGTCGATCTCCGCAGTGGGGTCCGGTTCGGGCACCGACCCCAGGAGCAGGTCTGTGTAGGGGTGGGCCGCCTCGGCGTAGAGCGTGTCGGGGCCTGCCACCTCACAGAGCTTGCCCAGGTACATGACCGCAACCCGGTCGCTGATGTTCTTCACGACTGCCAGGTCGTGGGCGATGAACACCATGGTCAGGCCGTATTCGACCTTCAGGTCCTCGAGCAGGTTCAGAATCTGTGCCTGAACGCTCACGTCCAGGGCACTCACGGGCTCATCGCAGATCAACAGGTCCGGTCCGACCACGAGGCTCCTGGCAATGGAGATGCGCTGGCACTGCCCTCCGGAGAACTCGTGGGGTCGATTGTCACGGGCGGTGTCGGGGTCGACACCTACGGCGTCGAGCATCCGGTCAACGATGGCCTTCTGCTCGTCGGCATCGGAGGGGCCCCAGACCCGTAGGGGCTCGGCCACGATGTCGCCGACCGTCCGCCTCGGGTTCAGCGAGGAGATCGGATCCTGGAAGATCATCTGGATATGTGTTCGCCTCTGACGGATCTCCTCATCAGACAGGGCAGAGAGATCGGCGCACCTGAAGGTGACGCTTCCAGATGTCGGTCGGGGCAGCTGAATGATCGCCCGGCCGGTTGTGGACTTGCCGCAACCCGACTCGCCGACAAGTCCGAGGGTCTCCCCGGACCTGATGTCGAAGCTGATGCCGCTGACGGCCTTGACGGTCCTGCCGCGTCCGCAAGGAAACTCGACAACCAGGTCCTCGACGCTGACGAGCACGTCCTCACCGGTGCGGAGATGGGCCTTCCCGGTACCAGCCATCAGCCATCCACCCCACCGGTAGATGACGGGGCGGCCGAGAGGTCGACCGCCACCGCCTGTTGCAGACCGGCCGCCAGGTTCTTCTCAAAGGCCACCCGGGCCTCTGGCGAGCCAACGGGAGTCCAACAGGCCAGGCGGTGTGTCGGGTCGTCGGTCTCCACCAGCGGTGGTTCCTCGTTGACGCACTGGTCCTGGACATAGGGGCACCGTGGGCTGAAGTCACAGCCGGTCGGCGGGTCGATCAGGTCCGGTGGTCGACCCGTGATGGCAGCCAGCCTCGTGTGGCTGGGGAGGCTGGTACGCGGGATCGACCGCATCAGAGCCTCCGAATAGGGGTGGCGCATGTCGGCGAAGAGCGACGCCGTCGGTGCGTGCTCCACCACGGTTCCGGCGTACATGACCATGGTGTCGTCGGTGCGGCCCGCTACGACACCCAGGTCATGGGTAACCAGCACCATGGCCATCTCACGGTCGGCCTGCTCCCGACTGAGCAGGTTCAGTATCTGGTGCTGGACCGTCACGTCCAGTGCCGTGGTCGGCTCGTCGGCGAAGAGCAGTGACGGCGCGCAGGCCAGGGCGACTGCGATACAGACACGCTGGCGCATCCCTCCGGACAGTTCGTGAGGAAAGGAGCGCAGCCTGGTTTCGGGATCGGGGATGCGGACCTCCCGAAGCAGGTCGACGGCCGCCTGTCGGGCCTCGGACCGGTTCAGGTTCAGGTGCCTGCAGAGGTGTTCGGTTACCTGCCTCTGGACCCGCACCAGCGGGTTCAACGAGGTCATCGGATCCTGGAACACCATGGCCATCTCGGTACCCCAGAGTTGGCGCATTTCGGCAGGCGACCTCGTCAGAACGTCGGTTCCCTCGAAGACGGCCGTTCCGGTTGTGGTCACGTTGGTGCCCAGGTTGAGGCGCATTACCGACCTTGCCAGAACCGTCTTGCCGGAACCGCTCTCTCCCACTATGCCGAGCGTCCTGCCCCTGTCCAGGCTGAAGCTGACTCCCCTTACCGCCTTCACATCGCCGGCTGGGATGGTGAACGTGGTTCGCAGGTCGTCCACCTTGAGGAGCGGGCTGTTCGCCGCCTGGTCAACCATCAGAGCGCCGCCGATCGGACGGAGCGCAACCTTCGCAGCCAGTCGCCCACGTTGTTCAGCGAGTACACGGTGAACACCAGGGCAAGGGACGGCCAGATGGCGGGCCACACGTTTATCTGGAGGTCCACCCGGGAGGCGTTGACCATCGTTCCCCATGACGAGGTTGGCGGCTCCACGCTGAGGCCCAGGAAGGCCAGCGCACCCTCGAGCAGGATGATGACGGCGGCGTTGACCATTGCGTAGGCCAGCAGTGTCGGCAGGACGTTCGGGATGACCTCACGGAACAGGATCGTGCGCTTCCTGGTTCCAATCGCCCGCGCCGCCGTGACGAACTCCCTGCGGCTGATGGACAGGGCATTGGCCCGAGCGACCCTCGTGTACGGGGGGATGCTGAGGAAGCCGATCACGGTGGCGATCACGACGAGGTCCCGCCGACCGAGCAGGGTGACGACGGTGAGCAGCAGCACCAGCCCGGGAAAGGCCAGGATCACGTCAACAACGGCCATGACGGTCGAGTCGGTCCTTCCGCGGACGAACCCGACCATCGAACCGAAGAAGCCACCGAATACGACCCCCATGAACACCGCCGCCAGGGCAACTATGAGCGAGACCCGGGCGCCGTAGACGATCCGGGCCAGGATGTCGCGGCTGTTGTTGTCGGTGCCGAGGAAGTGGGTCAGGCTCGGGCCTTCGTTGGTGACCCCGTCACCGAACAGGAACCCCTGGTAGTTGGGGTCGGCAAGGCCCGGAATGAGATCGGCGAACACGGCTGCGCCCACAATCACGATCAGCCAGGATGCGCAGAAGCGCGTGGTCCAGGGCATCTTGGAGACGAACCGCCTGATCCAGGGTCGCCTTGCCGCCTCGGTGGGCGCTGCCGGGTCGAGTGCCGTGTCCACCTCAGTCGGCCTTCCTGATCCGGGGGTCGACCACCAGGTAGACGAGGTCCACGAGGGTGTTCACGACCACGTAGACCATCGCCACGAACACGGTGATCCCCTGGACCATCATGAAGTCCCGCTGGAAAATTGCGTCCAGGAGGCGCTTTCCGAGGCCCGGCAGGGCGAAGAGGAACTCCACCACAACCGTTCCACCGAGCAGCAGGCCGATGTTGAGGCCAACCACGGTTATGAGGGTCAGGGAACTTGGCCGCAGGGCGTGCCTGAAGAGGATGAAGCCGTCCTTTAGGCCCTTGGACCTGGCCGAGAGTATGTAGTCCTCCTTGAGTGTCGTCACCAGGTCTGAGCGGACGACCCGGGTGTAGACGGCAACCTCTATGACAGAAAGGGAGAGGGCCGGCAGCGTCACCGTCATCAGGTTGCCGGAAATGCTGTTTGAGATGCGTGTCCAGCCGGTTGCCGGGAACCATCCCAGCTTCATTGCAAATACGTAGATGAAGAGCAGGCCAGCCACGAATCCGGGCACGCTGAGCGCGAACTGTGCGCCCCCTGAGATGAACTGATCCAGTCTGGAGCCCTCTCGGTAGGCGCTCATAACCCCGAGTGGTACGGCCAACAGCACCGAGAAGATCACGGTCACGATCATCAGCTCACCGGTGACCGGTATGCGGTGGGCGATCTCGCTACTCACTGCCCGCGAGGTCACGATCGAGTCGCCGAGGTCACCTCGGACGGCGTCGCCCAGCCACTTGCCGTATCGCACCAGCATCGGATCGTCGAGGCCCCACTCGGCCCTCACCTGGGCCACGTACTCCTGGTCCTGTTGGGCCTCGATCGGGATGAGAGCGTTGATGGCGTCACCCGGCAGCAGGTTCACCAGAAGAAAGGTCAGGAACGAGACGGCCAGCAGCGTGGCCACCAGCCTCACCAGACGTGTCGCTATGAAGGAGCCCAAGGCAGCCGATTCTCACGGTCGGGGCCGGACCATGACCCTCCACCCTGAGGGCCCCCCGGCGGGAGCGGATATGAAGTTGTACCGCCCTGGTGGGGCGGAGCCGTGGCCCCGCCCCACCTGAGGCGTATCAGAATGCCCTACGGCCTAGTTGTCCCACCAGACCTGGTGCCAGCGCCCCTCGGCGTTGGGGTGTCCGATGCCGAGCTGACCGTCCACCGTGGTCCAGTTGTCGAGCCCAACGATGCCATTGGCAACCGCTATCAGGGTCGCCGTCGAGCCCGAGTACCACATCGGCATGTCTCGTGCGCCGATGAGGCCGACAATCTCGTACAACTCCTTACGACGGGCGAAGTCATCGGTCGTGATCGCCTCGGCAAGTGCAGCCGATGCCTCGTCATCGGAGTAGTTGGAGAAGTTCAGCGGCGACATCTGCCACGGGGCATAGGCATCGCCCAGGCCCACCGATGGGTCATCCTCACTACCCCAGCGCCAGCAGTGCGCTCCGTGGTCTCCCATGAAGCCGTTGCCCATTCCGAGGGCCGTGTTTATGTGGGTGGCCTGGTCGGTGTTGAGCAGGGTCACGTTGACCATCCCGGTTCCGGTCCAGAGTTGTTCCAGCACCGACATTGCGGCGATGAGCGTCGGGTCCGGTGGGCAGGACAGGTCAACGTCGATCTTCTCACCGACAGCTTTGCCGTCGGACCGCTCAGGATCGTCCAGGTACTCCTGGATGAGCGCCTTGCCGGCCTCGTAGTCGAAGTGCGGGTAGGCGTCGTACACGGCCTGTGACCACCACGGGCTGTCCGTGGAGAAGAACTGGGTAGCCGGACCCGAGATCCCCTTGCCGCCGAGCGCCTCTATGACGGCCAACTGGTTGTTTGCCAGGCTCAGGCCACGACGGACGCGCACGTCGTCGTACGGTGCAAGCAGCACGTTGAACATACCGCCACCGGCGTTGTTGCCCTGGAACTCGTGGAGGGTGATCCCCTCTGCCTCGCGGGCGTCACGGATGGTCGCCTGCCTGAGGCTCTGCATGGCCGTCACGGTGCCCGAGGTCAACGAGGCCAGCCTCGTGGTCTCATCGGGAATCGGACGTACGGCGAAGCTGTCCAGGTACGGCAGGGGCCGTCCCCACATGTCCTTCTGCCAGTAGTTCGGGTTCCTTGTGAACACCGTCTCGTTGTCGATGTCACGTGACTCGATCACGAACGGGCCGGTGCCGACCGGGGCGACGCTGAAGGCATCGGTGTCGGCTGCCGCAGCGCCCGGCTCGAACGCCATCCCGAGGGGCGCACGTGCCAGGTAGCTCGGGAACGCCGAGTTGGTCTTCGACAGCGTGTAGACGACCTCGAGGTCACCGGTCGCCTCGACTGCAGTCAGACCCGTTGCAGCGATATGACCCGCAGCTGCTGCTCCACCCTGCTGGATGGCCCACATGTCCACGAGGGACTGTGCGTTGAACGCACTGCCGTCGTGGAACCTGACACCGCTCCGCAGGGACACCGTCCAGACCGTGAAGTCATCGTTGGCGGAGATGCCGGCCGCCAGGTTCGGCACGTAGGAGCCCACCTCGTTCTGCTCGAACAGCTTGTCGAACACGGTTATCATCATGTTGTAGCAGGGCGACGAGCATGCATCTTCCCAGGGACGCAGGCCGGTGGCCTCTGCCTCGACTCCGATTGTCACCGAGCCGCCATAGGTGGGCTTTTCGGCACCGGCGGCGATGTCGCCGACCTGGGTTGCGGCCAGGGGTGCGTATTCGTAGACGACGTTGGCTGTTGAGGCGTCGTAGTCGCCTGTGTCGATGTTTTGGATGACTGTGATCTTCGATGACGAACAGTCGCCGTAGGCGTCACAGGCCATTGTTCCAATCAGACCCGAGTAGCCGGTGACACCGTTGAGGTGCTCACGTACACCGGCCCTGTCGACAACCAGGGTGCCGCCGTCCTCATAGGACGCCGCAGCGATGGCATCAAGCAACAGTGCGGCAGCGTCATAGGAATGCGCCCAGAACGGTGCTGCAGGAGACTCGCCGAACTCGTCCTTGTAGTCGGCCAACACGTCAGCAGCGGTCTCACCAGTGGACTGGTTGTAGTTCGAGCCGTAACGCACGTCAGGACCAGAAAAGAACATGCCCTGCGTCTCGGCCACAGCCAGGAAGTTGGAGTTCAACAAACCATCGGCAGCCATCATGGTCGTGTTCTCCAACCCCGACACCGTTGAAGCCTGTTGGACAATGAAGTCGC
>NZBE01000021.1 GCA_002687745.1 Acidimicrobiaceae bacterium
TTGAACCCAGAACCGTCAGTATCCGCCGCGGCCGACATGTAGGAGATCCCGGGGATAAGGATTTGTGCGCTGACGGTTACGACACGGACGGTCAGGCGTATGACAGGAAGTCTTAGTGAGCTGTCAGGTCGGCACCCTTTTCGGTTCGAAGTTGGTCACCCTGTGTGGTTGAAACTTGCCGAGCCGATTTCAATAACCTGCCGAGACCCCATGGTCGGGTAGGCGGGATTTGAACCCACGACCTCCTCGTCCCGAACGAGGCGCGCTACCAACCTGCGCCACTACCCGTGTAGGTCGAGAAGGGTACCCCCGTCAGATCCCATCTGTCGGGCCGAAATACGGTCCGGTTGCCGATCCTCGGTCGGTCAGGCCGGGTCGCCGGCCATCACGACCGATGCCGTCTGGCGCAGCTCCATCGGGTTGAGTGGCTTGACGATCCATGCGTCGGCCTCGGCCTGACCGGCCAGATATGTGTCGGCCTGGCGGTCCAGGAGCATGACGACATGCTGGGTGGGGATGCGCCCGGCCCGCTGTTCCAGCCTCAGGTCCAGGCAGGCCGCCATTCCGCCCATGTTTCCGATCTGGAGGTCCAGGACGACCAGGTCAGGTTGGTGCTCGCGGACGGCATCGAGGACCTCGCTGCCACCCGTCACACGGACGATGCGGCTCTGGCCTCCCAACGAGGCCTCCAGTTCGTCGTGTACGTGATCGGCTGTTGTAGCCACCAGGACTGTCGACACGGCGGCGATCGTATCGGCCTGCGTGGTCCCCCGGTGACTGATGGCACGTTGGTGTTTCGCGCCGGCGGTAGTCCAAGGGTGCTCTGTCGGTCTACGATCCGACTACGGGTACACCCGAGGCGACAAGGAGTCGATGGTGCTGGATATCACGGTCGAACATCATGACGGATATGTGCTCTGTCGCCCCGCCGGAGAACTCGATGCGTACACCGTCGCCCAGTTCCGCGAGGCGCTTACCGAGTTGGGCGAGGAGAAGTACGTTCTCGTCGACCTGTCAGACGTTCCCTTCATGGATTCGGCAGGGCTCGGTGCGTTGATCGGCGGCATCAGGCGGGCGCGTGAGAATGACGGTGACGTGGCCGTTGCTTGCAACAGGCCTGCACTCACGAGGCTCCTCCACACGACCGGCTTTGACCGGATCGTGCCCGTAATGGAGTCCGTCGAAGAGGCCGTGCTGGCCCTCGGTGAACCCGAAGCCACCTGAGGCCCGGGTTTCCACAATGCGCAGGTTCTCGACTGCGGTTCTTGTCGCGCTGGCCGGCCTGTTCCTGCTGGCCGGATCAGCGGCCGCCCACGGCGACGAGCACGAATCCGATGGCCACGATCCCGGTACGGTCGACGTCGTAGAGGTAAACGGTCTCCTGGACCCCGTCCTGACGGAGATGATGGCCGAGACCCTGCAAGGCGTCGATCCGGCAGCGATGGTTGCCGTGGTCTTCCAGATCGACAGCAACGGGGTCGTAGTCGACGACGACGCCCTCTCCGCCCTTGCCGATCTGGTGGTGAGTTCGCCGGTCCCCGTGTCGTTTTGGATTGGCCCCGCCGGAGCCGAGGTAACCGGTCGTGCAGCCCAACTGGTTGCACTTGGTGACGACGTCGGCATCTCACCGGGGTCAGCCATCGGCAATCTGGGCGAGTTGTCCCTGTCTACGAGCAGGTTCGGCACACCGTTCGGCCTGCCGTCCGATTCCGACCTGGTTGGCTCGATGGTCGGCTACGACGATGCTGTCGGCCGGGGTCTTGCCCGATCGGCACCGGTGCTGCTCGAGCACCTGGTCGGGCTCGACGGCTTCGAGGTGCTCGTGGACGACTCCGGCGACAAGCCGATGGTCGAGCCGGTCACCCGGACCCGCTTCCGGCAACTCAGCATTACCGATCAGGTGTTCCACACGGTTGCCAGCCCGCCTGTCGCCTACCTCCTGTTGCTGGTCGGAATGGGCCTCCTTGTCTTCGAGTTCTTCACTGCCGGCGTTGGCATCGCCGGGGTCATCGGCGCAGCGTCGCTGCTGTTGGCCTCGTACGGTCTGGCGGTTCTTCCCGGAAGGGCCTGGGCCGTTGGGGTTCTGGTATTTGCCATGATCGGCTACGCCATCGACATCCAGGCCGGAGTGCCCCGCGCCTGGACCGTTATCGGCACGGTCAGCCTGGTGGTCGGCTCCGTGTTCCTGTTCGATGGCACACAGGTCGGCTGGATCGCGCTGGCAACCGGGGTCGTCGGCACTGCTCTGGGTCTCGCCGGCGGAATGCCGACCATGGTGCGGACCCGGTTCTCGACGCCGACCATCGGCCGTGAATGGATAGTCGGCGAGGCCGGCACGTCGGTTGACGACCTCTCACCCAACGGAACCGTCGAGGTCCGCGGGGCTGTCTGGAAGGCCCGGACCAACCGGGCAACACCGATTCAACCGGGAGAGCCGATAAGGGTCGTGGCTGTCGAAGGGCTGTGGCTGGAGGTGGAGCCCGAGGTCGGGGCGGCCCGCGACCACAGAGCGCGCGCAGCCAGAAGCTGAGCCACCGCCTGGAGCACGATCGCCGGGTGCCCTCGATGACCCGCTCGTAAATGTCCTCTTGTGGCGACGGGCGGTGCGCTCTAGGTTCGCTTGCACCTATCAGGGGGTGGCGAATGGCTGTGGAGTTGACCGGTCGTCAATGGGAGGCGAAGGCTGCCTGCCGCGGTCCGCATTCCGGTGAATTCTTTCCACCCGTGAGCGGCGAACGACGCGACGAGAAGCAGAGACGTGAGGTTCGGGCCAAGGCCGTCTGTTTCAGGTGTCCGGTCATGAACAGCTGCCTCGACTACGCCGTTCGAATTCGTGAGGTTCACGGCATCTGGGGCGGGACCAACGAACGCGAGCGACGGGCGCTGCTGGGTCTGTCAGCCTGACAGCCCCTACGCAGGGTCCTCGTCCACCTCAGGTAGGCGGGGTCCGGCAATCCTCACATCCCCACGTCGCCTGGTCACCCCGGTTCCATCCAGTCTGGCCAACAGCGGCATGGCATGTCTGCGGGTATTGCCTGCAGCCTCCCTGAAGGCTGACACGGTGAACCCATCTGGCGAATCCATGAGGAGGCGTGCAGCCAGATCCGCGGCAGCGTCGATCGCCGAGGCAGCAAAGAACAGGCCGTCCTGTTCCACCACGATGCCCCGCCGAACCATCTCCCGAAGCTCTGCCCTGTCGACCCCGTCGGGTGGCGGCGGGGCAAGCGGCGTGGCAGCGAGAACGAGGGGGAAGGGATGGTCCGCAAGCGGGTCGGTGGCTCCAGAGGCGACAAGGCGGCCGCCATCGACCGCCACATCCGCCAGCAGGTCGATGGCTGCCCGCTGATGCTCGTCCAGGGTCGCCAGGTCAAGACCCAGCGGCCCAGCTCCCTCGACTGCTCCACGCAGCCACTCCAGCGTGTCGTTGAGGGCGACGGGGTCGACCACCCAGGTCGCCACGTTCGGCTCACGTCTGGTGCCCGTGAGGCGCACCAGTTCATCGGCTGACACCCAACCCCGCTCGGCTACCACCCGATCGACCGACCTGTCAGGCAGCGCCCTTGAGGCCCTTTCCCGTGGATCGACATCCAGGACCTCGCCGCCGCCCACCGTCTCCGCCCGGCCGCTTTCGCGAAGCACGAACCGGTCCCCTGGAAGCAGGGGCAGGGCCGCCGGAAGGAACAGGCGGACGGACCCGTTCGACCCGGGTTCGATCACGTCGGGGCCGAGCACCCTCAGGCGACACGGATGCTCCCCGGCCCCCAGGTAGACGACGTGGGCACCCCGGCGTGAGACAGGGTGGTCAAGGCGGTCCAGGACCTGCAGTGAGGCATCCACCACGGTTGTCAGGTGCCACTGGTCCGGACTGGTCAGAACATCTCCGCGCTCCACCTGATCATGGGATACCCCCACGAGGTTGATCGCACACCTGGTTCCGGGTGGAAGTTCCCCGTGCTCAGCGTGATGGTTCTGGAGCGTCCTGACCCTGACCGTTCGACGCCCCGGGTTCAGCTCCAGCTCGTCTCCCGACCGCAACCGCCCACCGGTGAGGGTTCCGGTCACGACCGTTCCAGCACCTTTGGCTGCAAACGCCCTGTCCACCCAGAGGCGTGGCCGGTCAAGGTCGGCTGAAGTCGGCGTGGCTGCGAGCATCTCGTCAACCGCTTCCCTGATCTCGTCGATTCCCAACCCGGTCGGAGAATCGACTCCGATCACCGGCGCCCCCTCCAGAAAGGTGCCCTCAACCTGCTCCTCAATCTCCATGCGTGCCAGGTCGACCAGATCGGGTTCCGCTGCACCGACCTTGGTCAGGGCGACGATGCCGTGGCGTATGCCGAGAAGTTCCAGAATGCGCAGGTGCTCCTCGGACTGGGGTTTCCAGCCCTCGGTGGCGGCAACAACGAAAAGACAGGCGTCGACCGCTCCAACCCCGGCCAGCATGTTCTTGATGAACCTGACATGCCCGGGCACGTCCACCAGCGAGAGGGTCGCTCCCGAGGGAAGCGTGGTCATCGCGAAACCCAGGTCGATGGTGAGGCCGCGGGCCTTCTCCTCGGCGAACCGGTCCGGGTCGGTTCCCGTCAGCGCCTCTACCAGGGTCGACTTGCCGTGGTCCACGTGTCCGGCAGTGGCGACAACGTGCATCGTCTGCTCAGGTAAGGCGGCTGACCGCCGCCCGAACCACGTCGTCGTCGTGGGGGTGAACGGTGCGTAGGTCGATCACGGTGGATCCGTCGTGTACCCGGGCGATGACGGGAGGCGTGCCGGTCCGCAACCCGGCGACACGGTCGCCCGGGATCATCAGGCCGGCTGAGGGGATCTCAACGCCGGGAAGCGTGCCACCACCCGGTACGGCGGTCGTGTCCGCTGCCAGGTCCGTGGAAATCGCGGAGGCCCGGTGTCTCAGTTCGTCAACGGGGGTCGTAGCCATCCGCCAGAACGGAATGGACCGTCCGTCACGGGCCAGATAGGCGAGGGCCAGTTCCTGGAGGGAGCCCAGCACGAGGCTTCCCGGACGCAGCGCCCGGGCCAGCGGATGAGCTGCACACCTGGCTACCAGGTCGGCCCGGCCGGCGATGATGCCGGCCTGGGGGCCACCCAGAAGCTTGTCGCCCGAGAAGGTCACCAGGTCGACACCGGCTTCCAGCGTCTGTCGCACGGCCGGCTCGCCCTCGAGCCATGACGGTGGGCCGTCATCGAGCCACTGGCAGGCCGAATCGACCAGCCCTGACCCGAGGTCGGCCAGAACCGGAACGCCCAGACCCGTCAGGTCACAGGCGGCCACGCTCTCGGTGAACCCTGTGATCCGGTAGTTGGAGCGGTGCACGCTCAGCGCCAGGGTCACGTCGTTGCCGTTGACCGCAGCCTCGTAGTCGGCCAGCCGTGTGCGGTTGGTCGTGCCGACCTCGACCAGATCGGCCCCGGACTGCGACATCACCTCGGGGATGCGGAACCCGCCCCCGATCTCGACCAGTTCGCCGCGTGAGACGACCACCCCTCGACCATCGGCCAGAGAGGCAAGGGCCAGGAGAACGGCGGCGGCGCAGTTGTTCACGACCATCGCCGAGTCCGCACCACACATCCGGGCCAGCAGACGCGGTGCCCGGTCCTGGCGGGAGCCGCGTTCGCCCGAGTCCAGGTCCAGTTCCAGGCTGGAGTAGCGGTCGGACCCATGACCGGGAAGGTCCATCCAGGGCGAGCGGCCCATGTTCGTGTGCAGGAGCACACCGGTGGCGTTGACCACGCTGGTGAGGAGGCTTCGAGCCTGCTCACCAGCCATATCCCGTGCCCTCTGCTCGGCAGTCGCCGGGTCGCCAGAGGCGACGGCGGAGCGTGCCGCATCGACGAGGAGGGGGTGGGGCAGATCCACGTCGGCGATGGCCCGCGCCAGCCTGTCGACCGAGGGGGGCCGTGATTCCGGCGTAGGCGGGGCGTCGGAGCGGGTCTCATCAGGGGAGGCCATGATGTGGCGAGGATACGACCGTGAGGGCCTCTGCGCTCCTACGAGAGCCGCGTGCCTGCGAGGTGGTGGGCCTCGTAGCATTGTGTCCGTGTTCCTGATCCTGTTCCTCGTGTTCATAGTCACGCCGATTGCCGAGATCTACCTGATCGTTCAGGTAGCCGATGTTGTAGGTGGTCTCAACACGGTTGCCCTGCTGATTCTCGTGAGCGTCATCGGCGCTGCGATGGTGAAACGCGAGGGTATGGGCATCCTCGCCAGGGCCCAGTCGGAACTGGCTCTGGGTCGGGTACCTGGGCGGGAACTTGTTGATGGCCTGCTGGTGCTGTTCGCCGGGGTCCTGATGCTCACGCCCGGATTCGCCACCGACGCACTCGGCCTTTCTCTGCTGTTCCCCCCCACCAGGGCACTGATCCGCGGTGTGGTTTCCAGAGGCCTCAGCAGCCGGGCCGCTTCTGAGCAACCCGTCTCGTGGCACTTTGGCTACAGGGGCGGAGGCAACATCGTCGAGGCACAGTCAACCGAGGTCGACCCCGGTATCGGAGAGCTCGGGTCGACAGACGACAGGTAGGTCCGTAGTTGGGTCGGTGGACCCTGCGGGTCAGAGATCCGCTTCGTCGAGCGCCTGTTCCGCTACGGCAAGCAGGCGTGCGCTGCAGCCTGCCATTTCGATCGGTGGTGCCGCCTCGGTGGTGATCAGGTCAACGACGGCCGAATAGGCATCGGCAGCGGGGCCATCGCCCAGGGCCACGGGCTGTCCGGTGTCGCCGCCGTGGGCGACAGCCACATCCAACGGGATGCTGCCGAGCAGCGGGGTACCGATGTCGTCGGCCAGCGCCCGGCCACCCCCCTTGCCGAAGAGCAGGTGCTCCTGGCCGTCGGGGGCGACGAAGGCACCCATGTTCTCGATCACGCCGACGATCCGCAGGAAGTTGTTCCTGCCCATTCCGGCTACCCGTACAGCGACCTTCTGCGCGGCCAGGGCGGGCGTGGTGACGATGATCATCTCGGACCGGGGAAGCATCCGGGCCAGTCCCATCTGCACATCGCCGGTGCCGGGCGGCATGTCGATGAGCAGGTAGTCCATGGGGCCCCAGGCCACGTCCTCGCAGAAATGCTGCACCGCCCGGTTCAGCATCAGGCCCCGCCACATGAGGGCCGTCTCCTCACGCTCGACAAGGAAGCCCATGGATACGACCTTCAGGAGTCCATCGCCAACGGGCATCTGGATCGGGTCGATCTTGCCGGCCTCAGGTGAACCACCCAGACGGCCCTCGATGCCGAGCATCCGTGGAATGGAAAAGCCCCAGATGTCGGCATCCATGACACCGACCGTGAAACCCCGCTGCGCCATGGTGGCGGCCAGGTTCACGGTTACCGACGACTTGCCCACCCCGCCCTTGCCTGAGGCGATCATCAGCACCCTCGTGGTCGCCGGAATCTCGGTCTCGGGGGCGTCCCGGCTGACGTTCCAGCGGGCCATTGCCATGGTCGCCGCCTTCTCCTCGGCGGTTAGCTCGGTCCAGGTGATGTGGACCCCTGTCACGCCGGGCAGCCCTTCGATGCGGGCCCTGACGTCGCGCTTGATCTGGGCCCGCAACGGGCAACCCGACGTCGTGAGGGCGATGGTCACGTCGACCAGGCCGCCGGGTTCGACAACGACATCCTTCGCCATGCCAAGTTCGACGATGTTGGATCCCAACTCCGGGTCGATCACGCCACGGAGCAACTCAAGAACCTGTTTGGGGGATGGTCCGTCCACGCTCGGATGTCCATCTGGTGGGTGCTCACTGGTGCGGGTGCCACGCATTCCCTGATCCTACGCCGACAATGCCTGTCCTCTTCCGGGGCCCTTTGTCCGGGCCGGGCCATTGGTATGATCAGTTGCCTGGGTTCAACCGATCGCGAACGGGGACACGATGATCACCCTCACCGAAACCGCAACCACAAAGGTCGGCGAGTTGATCGCCACCGAGGAAGAAGCCGACATGGCCCTGCGGGTCACGGTTCGGCCCGGTGGCTGTTCGGGCAACAGCTACGAGATGTACTTCGACTCCGACACGGCCCCAGACGATGTCGAGGCGGTCTTCGGCGGTGTCAGGGTAGTGGTCGACCCGTCCAGCGCCGAACTGCTCGTGGGTGCAACCCTCGACTACACCGACGACGTTGCAGAAGCCGGGTTCTCCATCGACAACCCGAACACGCAGAGCGGCTGCGGTTGCGGTAAGAACTCCTCCTAGACCCAATCTGCCCACAGCGGTGGGCGCCGTCAGATTGCAGAATCGAGAGCTGAGCGCACCTCGGTTGTGTCCATCGTGAAGTGCAGAATCGCCGTCACGATCCCGTCTGCATCCGCCACCACGAAACTCGGTTCAAACGAGAGGTCGTAGGCGGTGACGGTGGGGGCGAGGCTGAAGTCGTTGTCCTCTGGTGCCACGTAGACCTCAGCGTGAACCACAGACCATGAGGGGTCGAGGCCGCCGGCCGCCGCAATCAGGACCTCCAGTGCCGGACCGCACACATCGGTCTGGCAGAACCGCGGTGTGGAGATCAGCATTGCCGTCGGTCCGGGACGGCCGATGGCCTCGGCGACCGTCATCAGGTGAAGTGGGCACGGTCCGTCTGGCCTCGTGCAGATCGGATTGACACCGTGAGGATCGGCGATGGTCGGTGAATCGACGGGCCGCATCGGGTCACCGACCTGAATGAGGCCCAACCTGTCGGCATCGGTCACCCGTAGACGGTGGCGCCCCGGCAGGCCGGTTCCCCGGACCGAGTAGTCACCGGTTGCAGGAGGTGTGAACACCAGGGGAAAGTACGGAATGGCGTTCGGTTCGCCGTGACGACCGACGCTGCCGGTATGGACCACCTGGTCGCCGCTGGTCACGGTCAACTCGATCTGGTCTGGAACCTCGGTGGCGGGCCAGCCGTCGGCGCCGATCAGCACGTAGGGGGCCCTCTGTGGAGTTCCGCCTGTTATTACGGTCGGCGCCTGAAATCCATCGGCGAACCGGGCCCCCAGCGACATGCCGCCGCCGGGTGTGGTCGGTGCAGGAGCCAACGGCTCTTCGCTGCCGCACCCGAAGAGCAGGAGGCCCCCGGACGCGCCGACAATTCCTGAAAGTGCCTGGCGTCGGCTCAGCAGGCGTGGTGAAAGGGTCACGCTCCGGAGGGTATCGGTTCGTCTGCAACTGAACTCTGGGGCACACTCACGCCATGGAGAAACAGGACGGGCGGCAGTCCGGTAGCGGATCTGACGGGTATGTGGTCACGGTGGACGGGTCTGAGGTGGTGGTTCCAGATGAGGGACGGTCACTGCTCGACGTCCTTCGTGGTCAGTTGGGGGTGACCTCACCCAAGGACGGCTGCAGTCCACAGGGACAGTGCGGCTGTTGCACCGTGCTGGTCGACGGGCAGCCCAGGGTCTCGTGCGTGACACCCGCCCGGCGCGTGGCAGGCCGGACCGTGACGACCCTCGACGGCCTCGAGGCCGACGAGAGGACCAGATGGGCCGACGCGTTCACCCGGACCGGCGGCAGCCAGTGCGGGTTCTGCACGCCGGGGATCATCATGAGGTTCTCCGGACTCCGCTCAGCGGAGACCACCGACACCGATCGGGTTACCAGGTCACTTGCCGCACACCTCTGTCGATGCACGGGATGGCAGACCGTGATCGAGGCATGGGAGGCATTCGGTAATGACGAGCCTCCGCGCCTCACGGACCGGGCGGCCGAGAGGGCGACCATCGAGGGTCGGTCCGTGCAGGCTGTCGGCAGCGGGGTTGCACTCGGGCAGGGAGGTTTCGCCGCCGACGCGGCACCTGCCGGCGCCCTGGTTGCGGTCCCCGACCGATCAGGCCGGTGGGTGGTCGCCGAGACGCTCCATGAGGTCCGCCAGCTGGTCGGAAAGGTCCAGGGTCGGCGAACCACGGTCGACTCGGTGCCACCTCTCGATGCACCCCCGGGTTCCTGGGACGCGGTACTTCGCACGACCTGGGTCGAACCCGCCTACCTCGAGACCGACTCGGCATGGTGCGAGCCCGGGGGTGAGCCGTCCGGTCCACTGGCCAACGGCGGTGCCTTCGGCGGCAAGCTCACCTCGCCGGTCGGAGGGGTGGCGAGGGAACTGGCCGATGAGCACGGCCGGGCGGTCCTGGCCCTGATGTCACGCGAGGACACAGTCCACCTGGGGCCCAAGAGGCCACCTGTCGCCGGAGGTGCCATGGCCGACGGTACGGGGGTCATGAGGGTCGTGAGAACCCCTGGAATCGTCGAGGCTGTCAGAGCCGTGGCGCCGGATCTGACAGTCGAGGAGGTTGACGTGGCCGGACCACCCACCTCTACAGCGATTCGTGCCGCTGGCTGGGCCGAGGCCGTCGTGTTGTTGGCTGGAGCACGCGGTTCCGCGGGGCCGGTCGTCTCACCCGATGGTGCTGTTGCCGAGGCTGAGGTCACCGACGACCTGATCAGCGTCACGATCCGCTGCGGAGATCCGCTCGACACGATCGTGCTGCGCTCCTACTGCATCGGTGCAGCCCACATGGCATGGAGCTGGGTCACCTCGGAGTCGTTGGCCGTCGACGATTCCGGCACCGTGTCCGACCTCACCGTGAGGTCGTTCGGGATTGTGAGGGCGGGGGACACCCCCCGCATCGAGGTGATGATCGAACGGGACGACGATGGGCGGCCCCGCAACGGTTCCGATGCGGTCTTCGCGGCAGTTGCCGCCGCCACCTGGATACATCGGGGAACCCCAGCCGACTGGCCTACAGGCAACTGACCGACCTGCCCGGATCACGACTCGGCGTGGCAGACTGGGTGGATGGCAGGAGCAGTGGTAATGATCATCGTGCTGGTCATCGTCATTCCGGTTGGGGTGCTTGTGAGCGGTGCTGCCGGAGCGGCCCTTCTCGGCAGGTTGCTGAAGCGCGGTTCAGACATCGACCACGAGGGCTCAGAACTTCTCGAGGTGAGCGACGCAAACCCCTGGGCAGGCCCGCCGACCGGGCCCGTGGCTGACTGACTGCAGGCTCAGATTCCCCACCGGGACTGGCCGAACCGGTAGCCGACCGACCTGACCGTGTGGATCAGGCCGGCATGTTCCTCACCCAGCTTCGCCCGCAGCCGACGAATGTGAACGTCGACCGTGCGTGCCCCCCCGTAGTAGTCGTACCCCCAGACCCTGCTCAGCAGCGTCTCGCGTGTGAATACCTTCCCGGGGCTTGATGCCAGGAACTTGAGCAGCTCGTACTCCATGTAGGTGAGGTCAAGCGGTTCGCCGTCGACAGCCGCCTGGTAGGTCTCGAGGTTCAGTGCCAGCGGTCCGTACTCCACCAGTTCGGGGCGGATTCCACGGCCTGAACTCCAGAAGAGATGTTGCAGGCGGGCCTGGAGTTCAGCGGGTCTCACGGGCACCAGGCAGAAGTCGTCGAACAGGTCGAAGCGTGATTCCAGGTCGACGAGCTGGGTGCCACCGATCAGCAGCAACAGCGGCTCAAGGGGCATCTCGCCCTGTCGTAGGCGCCGGCACAACCGGATCGCCCCGTCAGGGTCGGAGTCGGCGGATATGACAGCTCCGGCCCAGCCGTCGTCGGGTTCGTCAGCGATGGCGCTGTCGGGGTCATCGACGGCCTTCCAGGTCCAGGCACCGAGGTCGAGGCACTGGGCCAACTCGGGTGGTGGCGGGTCGGGGAAGACGAGGAGGGGGTTCACGAGGCTGCCAGTCCAACCGTCACCAGTTGGGCAGGTACTGCTTCAGCTCGAACGGAGTCACCTGACGCTGGTAGTCGGACCATTCGGCGCGCTTGTTGCGCAGGAACCACTCGAAGATGTGGTCGCCGAGGGCGTCTCGTACCAACTTGGACTCCTCCATCTCGTCAAGGGCCTCGGAAAGGTTGGTGGGGAGGCTCGCCACCCCGAGGTCACGTTGCTCGCTGCGGCTCAACTCGTCGAGGCTCACCGCAGCCTCCGGGGGTAGATCGTACCCCTCCTCGACGCCGCGCAGCCCAGCCGCAAGCAGCACCGAGAACGCCAGGTACGGATTGCAGGCTGGATCAAGGGCCCGGTACTCGACCCGCGTCGAGTCGGGCCTGCCGCTCCTTGTGACCGGCACCCGAACCAGCGCTGAACGGTTGTTGCGTGCCCAGGACACATAGCGGGGAGCTTCGTATCCCTCGTTGATCCGCTTGTACGAGTTGACCAGCTGGTTGGTTACCGCCGTTATCTCCCGGGAGTGGTGGAGCAGGCCGGCTATGAACGACCGTGCGGTGGCCGAGAGGCCGTGCTCGTCATCGCCGTCGAAGAAGGCGTTGGCGCCATCGCGGAAGAGGGAAAGGTGCGTGTGCATTCCCGAACCCTGAATCCCGTTCAGGGGCTTCGGCATGAACGTGGCGTAGACACCGCCCTCCATGGCGATCTTCTTGACGGCCAGGCGGAGTGTCATCACAGAATCAGCCATCGTCAGGGCGTCGGTGTACTGCAGGTCGATCTCGTGCTGGCTGGGGGCGTCCTCGTGGAACGAGTACTCGACCGGGATGGAGAGGGCCTCGAGCATGTGGAGGGTGCGCTTGCGCAGGTCCGACGAGACATCGGCAGTGGTCAGGTCGAAGTACGAGGCCTGGTCCAGGAGTACCGGTTGTGCGGTGTTCTGGGCGAGGTAGAAGAACTCGACCTCGGGTGCACAGAACATCTCGAATCCGGCTGCGTGGGCCCGGTCCAGGTTGCGTCGGAGGACCTGCCTCGGGTCGCCCTCGAACGGCGACCCGTCCAGGTTGGTGATGTCACAGAACACGGTGCCAGACGGCTCGTCCGGTGCCGCCCAGGGGAGAAGCTCGAACGTGCTGGCATCGGGACGTGCCAGCACGTCGCTCTCCTGTATCCGGCTGAAACCGTCGATGGCTGATCCGTCGAACTGCAGGCCCTCCTCGAACACGGTTGCCAGCTCGGCCGGGGAGATTGCCACAGACTTGTGCCGTCCCAGCACGTCGGTGAACCAGAGGCGGACCAGGCGGACGCCGCGTTCCTCCACCGTGCGCAGCACGTAGTCCTGTTGGCCCGACTGCCTGACGTTTCCTGTCCCATCCACACCACAAGCATGGGGGATCCGCCAGCGAACCGCCAGCGAGATCCGGGTCGTTCATACGCCGTTCACAGTTGGGCAACAGCACCGAAACCCCATGGAGGCATCGTCGTGGTGGCCTGGCGTATTCTGCCGGATGAACCGTTCCACCAACCTTGCCGTCCCACGGGACGGCCTATCTGGAGAGTGCAACCAATGGCCATAAGGGCTGAATACATCTGGATCGACGGCACGACACCGTTGCCGTACGTTCGTTCCAAGACCAAGATCCTCGCCGACGGAACCGCCGACTACCCGATCTGGGGGTTCGACGGCTCGAGCACCAACCAGGCCCCGGGCGACAACTCCGACTGTGTCCTCAGGCCGGTGTTCTCGTGTCCCGACCCCATCCGCGGTGGCGACGACGTGCTGGTGCTCTGCGACGTCTGCCTGCCTGATGGTGAGATGACGCCCCACCCCACCAACACGCGTGCAGCGTGCGTCGAGACGTTCGAGAGGTACAGCGACCAGGAGCCGATGTTCGGTATCGAACAGGAGTACACCTTCTTCCAGGAGGGGCGCCCTCTGGGATGGCCGGTCGAGGGCTACCCGGCCCCACAGGGCCCCTACTACTGCGGAGTTGGCGCCATCGAGATAGCCGGTCGCGAGATTGTCGAGGCCCACACCCAGGCGTGCCTCGACGCCGGCCTCAAGATCTCCGGCACAAACGCCGAGGTGATGCTCGGCCAGTGGGAGTTCCAGATCGGACCCTGTGACACCGTGAGCGTCAGCGACCAGGTTTGGGTGGCCCGCTACCTGCTCTACCGCATCGCCGAGGAGTTCGGGGTTGACGCCTCGATTGACGCCAAGCCCATCAAGGGTGACTGGAATGGTGCCGGAGCACACACCAACTTCTCCACCAGGGCCATGCGGGAGGGCTACGACCCGATCATCACGGCATGTGAGTCCCTCGGTGCCGACGGAAGGGTCGCCGAACACATGGCTGGCTACGGCCACGGTTCCGAGGAGCGCCTCACCGGCGAGCACGAGACCCAGCGGTTCGATCAGTACAACTACGCCGTGTCCGACCGCGGTGCCTCCGTCCGAATCCCCTGGCAGGTGGCCCTCGACCAGAAGGGCTACATCGAGGACCGCAGGCCAAACGCCAACATGGACCCCTACGTGGTAACCCGCCTGATCACCAACACGTGCTGTGAGGCACTTGCCGGGTAGGCGTAGAACGCGTGTAGGGGCCCCGGGTACTGCCCGGGGCCCCTTTCGCGTCTGCGGGTGTTGATCACATTCCCCTAACAGGGCCATCTCAAGGGAATCATCTAGTCTGAGGATCATTCACCTGTACCCGAGGACAGGAGGGTCCGCAGATGAAGAAGATTGACCTGAGTGGAGGAACGGTCGTCGGCCTGATGGTCGGCTCCGTCGTCATCGCAGCCGCCTCGATGGTGGTTTCGCTCGTAGCGGTGGCCGGTGCCGATCCAGAGCCGGTGTATCCCGGGCCTCCGGTCCACCGGGCTGGTGGTGCGGTCGGTCACGGCGGGGCCGCGGGCCCTGCGCCAGGTGGTCACGTTGGTGTCGGACACGAAGGAGCCATGGGCCCCGCCGGGGCAGGCCATGCCGAGCGCCTGGCGGCCACAGCCGGGTATCTGGGGCTGGAGCCTGAGGATCTCAGGACCCAACTGAAGGAGGGAGCCACCATCGCCGAGCTCGCCGGTGACGACCTTGACGGCCTCATTGCCCAGCAACTTGAGCTCGCCGGCGAACACCTCGGCACGGCTGTAGCCGATGGAAGGATCGACCAGGCAAGGGCCGACGAGATCCTGTCAGGCCTGAGCGAGCGGATAACGGCACGAATGAACGGTGAGATGCCCGAGGGAATGACACCGGGGTCCATGGGCGGAATGCGTCCCGGTGGCATGGGCGGAGGTCACAAGGCCGGCATGGGCGGAGGTCACAAGGCCGGCATGGGCGGAATGCGTCCCGGTGGCATGGGCGGAGGTCACAAGGCCGGCATGGGCGGCATGGACCACGGGAGCGAAGGCCACGGCACCTGACCCCGACAGGACAGATTCCTGCCAGGCCCCCGGTTCCCCCGCCGGGGGCCTCGGCCGTTCTGCGGCTTCTTCGGTACGCTGCACCCATGAGCCGGGTGCGCGTCGCCATGGTCCAGACCAACTCGGTCGTCGGCGACCTGGACGGAAACGTCGAGCGCATTCGCGCCGTGCTCGACCAGGTTGAAGCCTGTGATCTGGCCGTCTTCCCTGAGATGACCGTTGCCGGCTACCCCCTCGAGGACCTGGTTCTCAAGCCCGGTTTCGTCTCGGACTGTCGTGCCGCAGTCGACAGGGTGGCTGCGTCCAGCGGCAGCTGTGCCCTCGTGGTCGGCTTCCCAGATGGGGCCCCGGGAGGATCGACTGAACCAGGCGTGCAGAACGCCGCAGCGGTGTGCCACGACGGCAGGGTGGTCGGCGTCTACCACAAGCGAGCGCTACCGAACTACGACGTGTTCGACGAGGCACGCCACTTCGTCCCCGGGGTCGAGCCGCTGCGGCTCTACGAGATCGGAGGCGTCCGGGTCGGCTTCGTGGTCTGTGAGGATCTCTGGGTCGCCGACAGCCCCGTGGGCAGCCTTGTAGAAGGTGGAGCGGAGCTCCTGGTCGCCATCAACGGTTCTCCGTACCACCGCGGCATGTTGGCTGAGCGCGAGGCGGTGGTGGCCGCCACGGCGGCTTCGTCCGGGTTGCCCGTCGTGTACGTGAACCTGGTCGGTGGCCAGGATGAGCTGGTGTTCGACGGAGGATCCATGGTCGCCGACCCGGCAGGCCTCATAGTCGCCAGGGCCCCCAGGTTCGAAGAGGCTGTCGTGGTCGTCGACATCGACGTGGCCTGTGTTCCGGCATCGGAGACCGACCTGCCGACCGTCATTGTCTCCGGGCCGGTGGACCGAAGCGACCACGTCGTGGCCGCACCGGTCGACCCACTCGACCCGTCCGCTGAGCTGTACGGCGTGCTCGTGACCGCCACCCGCGACTACGTGACCAAGAGCGGTTTCACCGACGTCTGCATTGGCCTGTCCGGCGGCATCGACTCGGCCCTGGTCGCAGCCGTCGCAGCCGACGCCCTCGGACCAGATCACGTACATGCCGTGCTCATGCCGTCCCGCTACTCAAGCGGTCACTCGGTTGCCGATGCCACGGACCTTGCAACCACCCTCGGCATCGACCACCGGACCGTCCACATCGAGGCTGCCCACGCCACGCTCCTTGCCCTCCTTGAAGAGTCCCTCGGCGAGGTGCCGGTCGGGTCGACCGACGAGAACCTCCAGGCCCGCATCAGGGGCGTCCTGCTCATGGCACATGCCAACGCCTCGGGCTGGCTGGTGCTCACCACAGGGAACAAGAGCGAATCCGCTGTCGGCTACTCGACCCTCTACGGCGACACCGCCGGGGCCTTCGCCGTGATCAAGGACATCTACAAGCTGACCGTCTACGAGTTGGCGAGGTGGCGAAACAACCAGCCCGGTGGCCCGGTCATCTCCGAGAACATCGTGTCAAAGCCACCCTCGGCCGAACTGCGACCCGACCAGCGCGACGATCAGAGCCTTCCTCCCTACGAGGTGCTCGACCCCCTCCTCGAGGCCTACATAGAAGGTGACCGGACCAGAGCCGATCTGGTGGCCGATGGATTCGGCGGCGAGATGGTCGACCGGGTCACACGGCTGGTCGACCTGGCCGAGTTCAAGAGGCGCCAGACACCACCCGGAACCAGGGTCAGCCGCAAGGGTTTCGGCAGGGACCGGCGCCTCCCGATTGTCAACAGGTACAGCGGTTGAGCGTTTCCCGAATGGCAGCGACGGCCCTGGTGTGTCTGGTGACGGCCGTCACAGAATCGCGTGGTGCCGCACGAACCGGTCGATAGGGTGACCCGCTACCGGGGGCGGGCAGGACTGCTGTTGCACAACCTCCCCGGGACAACAAGGCGATCAGAACTCGGTGAGCATCCGAGGCGGCGTAATCGCGTAGCCGCTGCTGGTGCTCCCCCGGCAGGAGGAGACGCAAGGTGGCCAAGGAGCGGGTGGAACGGGACGAGGAAGACCTCGTCAGGCTTTATCTCACCGACATAGGTCAATACCCCCTTCTTACCAAGGAGGGCGAGGTGCGGCTCGCCCAGCAGATTGAAAAGGGTGCCGCCGCCAGGCAGGAACTCGACAAGGCCGGCGACAACCTCACACCCGCAAGAAGGCGCGAGATGCGCCGCAACCTCCGTAGGGGCGACGAGGCGGTCCGTACCTTCGTGCAGTCGAACCTGCGGCTGGTCGTGTCGATCGCAAAGAAGTACCAGGCCTCAGGGCTTCCGCTCCTCGACCTCATCCAGGAGGGCAACCTGGGCCTCATGCACGCCGTCGAGAAGTTCGACTGGCGCAAGGGCTTCAAGTTCTCGACCTACGCAACCTGGTGGATCCGCCAGGCCATCACCCGGGGCATCGCCAACACCGGTCGCACCATCCGGTTGCCGGTCCACGCAGGCGATACCCTCGCCCGCCTGCAAAAAGCACGCTCCCGCCTGGAACTCCGCTTCGGTCGTCCGGCCACGATCGCAGAGCTGGCCGTCGAGGTGGAGATGACCGAGGACAAGGTCACCGAAGCCCTTCGTTTCGCCGCAGAACCCCTCTCCCTCAGCGAGCCGCTGCGCGAGGACGGCGATGCCGAACTTGGCGACGTGGTCGAGGACAGATCCGCCGACTCACCCTTCGAGGTAGCTGCCACGACGCTCCTCCCCGAGGAGATCAGCCGTCTGCTGGCACCCCTCGACAACCGTGAACGCGAGATCCTGAAACTGCGCTTCGGTCTTGACCGCGGTGAACCCCGTACCCTCGAAGAGGTGGGCGACCACTTCGAGTTGACAAGGGAGCGGATCCGCCAGATCGAGGCCCGGGCGATGTCCAAGTTGCGCCACCCGAGCAGCGACACGGGAGCCCGCGACCTGCTCGCTGTCTGACCGGTAACTCAGGTCAGCGGCGTACACCTCCCGCAGCAGAGGTGTGGCGGAGGTGGACGGGAATCGAACCCGCCGGACGGGGATCGCCCGTCCCACCCGCTTTGAAGGCGGGGGAGCCCACCAGGTACTCAGACACCTCCGGTGGTGACAGTACGGGCCGCGGAGCGGTTTGCACACAGCAGGAACGCAAACTGGTGGACGGCTGGCCGATGAGGGGCCGTCTGGCCCTATCATCACCGGCATGAAGAAGTTCGTGATGCTCGTAGCCCTGGCGGCACTTGTGGCCGTCGCCGTGCGGAAGGTCCGTTCAATCTGACGGGTCGACCACCTGGTCAGGCGTGGCGTCGAAACCGTCTGATCATCGACATCACCCCGAAGAAGACCGCAAACGTGACAGCCGTTGCGACAATCCAGTTGCGGTCGATCGGAATGCGGTCCCCCAGGGCAACCGGGTTCTCGAACTCCAGTACCGGCCATTCGCGCCTGGCCGCCTCACGCCTGAGTTCCCGGTCGGGGTTTACGGCAACCGGGTGGCCGACCGACTCCAGCATCGGCAGGGCGGTGACCGAGTCCGAGTAGGCCCAGGACCCGGCGAGATCCAGGCCGTCCTCCTCAGCCAGCTTCGCCATCGCCTCTGCCTTGTCGGGCCCGTGGGCGTAGAACTCAACCCCTCCCGTGTAGCAGCCGCCGGAGTCGATGAGGGGGGTTGTGGCGATTGCCTTGTCCATCTGCAGGTGGGTTGCCATGGGCTCCACGATCTCGATCGGAGCAGCCGAGACCAGCACGAGCATGCGTCCCTCGGATCTGTGGTGTTCCAGGAGGTCGAGTGCCTCGTCGTACACGATCGGCTCGATCAACTCGGTTAGGTGGTCACGGGCCAGGCGCCTCAGGCCGTCCTGTTCCCATCCGACGGCCAGCTTCAGTGCCGTACGTCTGGCCTTGTCCATCCTGTCCTCGTCGGCACCGAAGAAGCGGAACAGGAGCTGCCCCCATGCGGCACGCGCGGCCATGGGGGCGTTGAGGTATCCGGCTCGCCGTAGCGCAGGGACATAGGCGGCCATCGAGGCTCGGGCGATGATCGTCTTGTCGAGGTCGAAGAATGCCGCCTCCACGACGGTGATCCTACGACCCCGTGGCGTTCCTCGCCGATCCCGGGGTGGATTGGACGACAGGTCGGAAGGTGCACCACGTCCTCCGTTGGGTCCGTCGAAGGTGCCGGGTAGTGTGCCGGTACGACCCCCGTCTGGTGATCCCGGCTTCCCCCACTGTGATTACGTACGTCGGGAGGCGTCATGGTGGTCGTCTGTTGGTCTCTGAAGGGTGGCGCTGGAACCACGGTCGTATCTGCGGCGATAGCCCTTGAAGCATCCCGCCGCGGCGACAATCCCCTGCTCCTGGATCTTGCCGGTGACCTGTCGGCGGTACTCGGCGTTGATGGATCGGGTTCCGGCATCGCCGACTGGTGTTCGGCCACCGGGGGTGCGGGAGTCGAGGCCATCGACGGTCTGGCCGTCGAGGTTCACGGTGGAGCGAGGGTCGTCGGCCGCGGTGTTGCCGGCTGGGAATCGGCCGATCCGGCCCGGCTTGACCTGCTCGTCTCCAACCTGGGCGAGAGGACCGAGCTGGTGGTCGTCGATGCAGGCGACCTCTGGACAGCGATGCCTCCGGGAGGGCCGCCGCCGGACCTGATAGATCCACTGCTCGAACTTGCCGGCCGTTCTGTTCTCGTGACACGGGCCTGTTACCTGTCCCTGCGCCGGGTCGGTCGTCAGGTACGTCGCCCAACCGAGATCGTCCTGGTGGTCGAACCCGGCCGGGCCCTTGACAGTGCAGACGTCGAGGCCGTCGTAGGCGCCCCGGTCTCCACACAGGTCCTTGTCGACCCGGCGATAGCCCGGGCCGTCGATTCCGGGCTGCTTGCCCGGAGGTCACCCCGCTCTCTGCTGAGGGCCATGGGGTCAGCGAGGTGACCGCCCTCGTGACAGCGGTCCACAGTGAGGTCCTGGACCTACTTGGGGCCGATCCGGTACCTGACCCGTTCGCACTCGTAGATGCGGTTGTAACCAGGCGCGAACCGCTTCTCGGCCCGGCTGCACGACGACAGGTTGTCGACGACGTGCTTGCCCGTATCAGCGGGTTGGGAGCCCTTGAAACCCTGTTCGCCGACAGGTCGGTGACAGAGGTGATGGTCAACGGCCCCGACGCCGTCTACGTCGAGCGCCAGGGTGTGCTCGAACGGACCGAGGTAAGGCTGGAGACAGCCGAACTGGACCGCCTGGTCGAGCGGGTGGTTGCACCTACGGGCCGACGGGTTGACCGGTCCAGCCCCTGGGCCGACGGACGCCTGCTCGACGGATCAAGGGTGAATGTAGTGGTGCCACCGATAGCCGTGGATGGCCCGTGCATAACGATCCGACGCTTCGGCAGCGTCCGCTTCGGCATCGACGACATGGCATCGCCAGCTGTTGCCACCCTGTTGCACCACATCGTCCAACTCCGGTGCAACGTGGTTGTCAGCGGAGGAACCGGATCAGGAAAGACGACCCTGTTGGGTGCTCTCGCCGGTGCAGTCGATCCAGCTGAGCGCCTTGTGTCGGTCGAGGATGCGGCTGAACTCTCGCTCGACGCCACCCATGTCGTCAGGCTCGAGGCACGTCCGCCCAACTGTGAGGGTGTGGGAGAGGTCACCGTGAGGGACCTGGTCCGGAACTCCCTGCGCATGCGTCCGGACAGAATCATCGTTGGAGAGGTTCGCGGGGCCGAGGCCTTCGACATGCTCCAGGCGCTGAACACCGGACACGACGGTTCCCTCTCGACCTGCCACGCAAACAGTGCCGACGACGCCCTTCAACGCCTGGCCAACATGGTCCTGCTGGCGGTACCCGGTCTCCCGGCAACCGTGGCCGAGACCATGGTGGCCGGCAGCGTCGACCTGATCGTGCACATGACCCGAACCGGGGTCTCGCGAGGGGTGAGCGATGTCCTCGAGGTGCGGCCAGTCGGCGAGTCCCCGGCGTACCGGCCACTCGTCTCAGACGGCGTTGTGCTCGATGCCGGAGAACCCTCGGATGGAAGGCGTTGGGGGCGGTGACCGGCAGCCACGTGATGTCCGCCCTCGTTCCAGTTTCGCCGGGTTGGCTGTTGGTTGCGGCTGTGTTGGCTGCCGCCTCCGCCCTCGTGCCACCACCAGTGGCTACCCGCCGGCCATGGCGTGAGGGAACGAGAGGCTCTCCCCTGCGGGCTCTCGACAGATGGAGGTCGCAGTCGCGCAGGGTCGATGTCGCCCTTCCGGCGCTGCTCGACGAGTTGGTGCGTTCCCTCCAGTCGGGTGCCACCCTCACCTCGGCCCTGGCCGAGGCGTCGGCTGCCGGAGGACCGCTGGGCGACGATCTGAAGACCCTCACCGGTGACCTCAGGGCCGGCGCTCCCGTAGGTACCGCACTCGAGAGGTGGAGGGAGCGCAGGCCCGGCACCCGTGTCGGGTTGGTCGTGGCCGCCGTCGATCTGGCCACGATGGCCGGCGGTGAGTTGGCCGGCCTCCTCGGATCGCTGGCCGAGGCCCTCCGCGACGAGGAGGCTGTGGCCGAGGAGGCTCAGGCCCTGGCAACACAGGCCCGTGCCTCGGCTGCCGTGGTTGCCCTTGCGCCACTGGCCTTCGCCGTAATCATGACCCCGTTCCGATCAACCGGCTTCGTCGGTTCCGGATCAGGGTTGGTGATAGTTGCCGTGGGCCTGGCCCTCGATGCTGTCGGCCTCTGGTGGATGTGGCGCCTGACGGCGGTGAACCGGTGAGCCTCGCAGCGATCGGCTGGATGGTGGTGGTCCTGGTGTTCGCGTGGCGCTTTCGCAGGCCGGCCCATCGACTCGCAGGAGTACGCGTGGCCACCAGGACCGGGCCCGACCGGGTAGGCCCCCTTGACCGCCTCGGCCGCTATCTGCG
Source organism: Acidimicrobiaceae bacterium (assembly GCA_002687745.1). Taxonomy (GTDB): domain Bacteria; phylum Actinomycetota; class Acidimicrobiia; order Acidimicrobiales; family MedAcidi-G1; genus UBA3125. The sequence goes on from NZBE01000021.1 coordinate 21,969, forward strand.
GTCGCGCTTCCAACGCCCAGAGGACCGGACGCTCGACCGGCGCCTGGGACGGGCAGCAGCGCTCTTCATGGCACTGCTGTTCATCCAACCCTTCCTCGCCGTGCTTGTCGGTGCCGCTTCATGGGCTGTTCCCTGGTGGCGGCGGCGCAGGGATGAACGCGCCGAGGCCGAGGCGGTGGTCGACGAACTGCCATGGCTGGCGGGGCTGGTTCGCCTCGGTGTGGGTGCGGGGTTCCCGGTGGGTAGGGCTCTGTCCGAGGCTGCAGCCAGGGGAGATGGTCCCGCCTCGGCAGTGGTGGTTGACGCCGTGCGACGGACCAGACAGGGTATGTCGCTGGCAGATGCGGTAGATGGCCTTCGACCCGTCCTCGGAGAGCCGGGTCGGCCCCTCGTGGCGGCGCTGGTCGCCGCCGTCAGGCACGGTGCACCGGTGGGGCCTGCACTGGAGGCGGCTGCGTCTGACCTCAGGTTGCGGGCCCGGCGGCGCGCCGAGGTTCGCGCCCGAAAGGTGCCGGTGCGGATGCTCTTCCCCCTCGTCACCTGTGTACTGCCCGCGTTCGTGCTGCTGTCGGTCGTTCCCATGGTCGGAGATGCCCTCTCCCAACTGGAACTTGACCTGTGAACTGCTCCCAATAGCGACCCGTGCAAGCCGACAGGTGTCGCCTGATCCTGCGAGAAACCGGAGGTGCCCTGTGCGGGCTCTGCTCACCCAACTTCATATCCGACTCCTGACACTCGACGACGAGGGCCAGACCACTGCCGAATACGTCCTGTTGATCCTGGGGGCGGCAACGATCGCCATCCTCGTCACCAGTTGGGCAACCGGCACCGACAAGATCACCAGCCTGTTCGACAAGGTTCTGAACTCCCTGATCGACAAGGTGGCGTGAGGCGTCGACCCCACCGGTCCGACGGGGGCCAGGCCACCGTTGAGCTTGCGTTGGTCCTACCGGTCGTGGTTGTCCTTGCGCTGGGGCTGATCCAGGTCGGGTTGGTTGTCCGTTCGGCCGTGCTGGTCCAGCATTCCGCCCGCGAGGGTGTCAGGGTGGCTGCCACAGGCGGATCCACGCGTGAGGTCGAGGATGCCGTCATCGGTTCCAGTGGGCTGTCGCCCCGCGACAGCCAGGTCACGCGCAGCATCGATGGCGACAGGGTCACGGTGCAGGTCGTACACGTGGCCCGCACAGAGGTGCCGTTGGTTGGGCCGTTGCTTCCCGAGGTGACCCTCACCGCCACGGTCACCATGCGCCGTGAGGCCGGGTGAATCCGGAGACGCTGATCGGTGAATATGGATGGTCTTCGTCTAGCGTGGGTTCTGGTCACCTAGTCGACTGGAGTCCCGTTGCTCGCTGAAATCCGCCGCTCCGTGAGGAACCAGTGGGTGGTGTTGGCGATGACCGGCGAACTCGATCTCGGTACCTCCCCCATGTTGCGCCAGGCCGTGGTAGCCGAGGTCGCCGACGGACACAACCACCTGGTGATCGACATGTCACGGGTGGATTTCATCGACTCCGCAGGCCTTGGTTCGATCATCGGTGCCCTGCGCCGGGTGAGGTCCCATGACGGCCACCTGCTGCTCGTCTGCAGCCAGCAGCAGGTCCTGCGCGCCTTTGAGATGTGTGACCTGGATCGCGTCTTCACGTTCCATGTCGATGTCGACTCTGCTGTCGGTACCCCGGTTCAGGTCTGATCATGTCCGGCATCGTGGAACTCCGTGTGCCCGCAGCGCCCGAGTACCTGCAGATGGTCCGGGCGGTTGTGGGGGCAACAGCGTCCACCGGGTCGAACCTGAGGACCGAGCGGGTCTCTGATCTGCGCCTGGCGGTGTCCGAGGCGGCCACCAACGCCATGGAGGCCCACGGTCAGTCAGGTGTGGAGGACCGAGTGATCGTCCGCTGTGACCTCTCGGCCAGCCAGATCGAGGTGGAGGTAGCGGACTGCGGCCCCGGGTTCGACCCGAATTCCCTTTCGCCGTTGCCGGATGTCGATTCACCGGACCGGCTCCGCTACGAGTCCGGCCTGGGAGTTTCGCTGATGCACCACCTGACCGACGAGACGATCGTGGAGTCCCACGGCAGCGGGACAGCCGTCCGCCTGATCGTCCACTACGGTGAATGAACGCTGAACTACCGGGAGTTGGGCAATAGTGCCCTTCTTGGGGCGCAACGGTTGCAACCCGTCTGACGACCACTACTGTCTCTGAGACCTGTTTCCCAACCTGGTACTGACGATGGCAGGCTCCACCCCACACACCCAACACACATGGCTTGGGAGCGACAGACCCCTGGCACGTGCCGTGGGACGTCCAATGATGCGGTTCCTCGGCATCGAGGCGGCTGGTGGAATCCTGTTGATCGTTGCCAGCATGGTGGCCCTCTTCTGGGCCAACTCCCCGTGGTCTGCGTCGTACCACGCGTTGTGGGACACCGAGATCGAAATAGCGATAGGCGATCTGGTGGCACTCGAACACCATGGGCACCCGCTCACCCTGGGCCAGTTCGTGAACGACGTCCTCATGGTCATCTTCTTCTTCGTGGTCGGCCTCGAGATCAAGCGCGAGCTTGTCACAGGAGAGTTGCGTCGCTTCAGGGCCGCCCTGCTCCCGGCTCTGGCTGCGCTCGGCGGAATGGTCGTGCCGGCACTCGTCTACCTGGTGTTCGCCGGAGGTGGCGACGGATCAGCCGGTTGGGGAATTCCCATGGCGACCGACATCGCGTTCGCCGTAGGCATCGTCTCACTACTCGGGCATCGTGTGCCTACACCCCTGAAGGTGTTTCTCCTCACCCTCGCCATCGTCGACGACATCGGCGCCATCCTGGTGATTGCGCTCTTCTACACGTCAAGTCTCGAGCCTGGATGGCTCTTTCTGGGTGGTGTCGCCATCATCGGAGTTGTGGCGATGGCCCGGGCGAGGATCAGGTATGCACCGCTGTATGTCGGGCTGGGGGTCATCTTGTGGTACTCGGTGCTGATGTCAGGCGTTCACACCACGATTGCCGGTGTGATCATGGGACTCCTGGCGCCGGCTGTCCCACTGCTGGAGCACAAACACGCCTCAGAGGCGGTCGGCCCCGTCATTGCCGGTGAGGGCGATGTAACAACCGTGAAGGTGGCGAGGTTCCACCTCAGCGAGACTGTGCCGGTCACAGAGCGGCTGGAGAACCTGCTCCACCCGGTCAGCGGGTTCTTCATCCTCCCCGTCTTCGCCCTGGCCAATGCCGGAGTTGAGATAAGCGGCGACTCGGTTGCCAACGCCGTTTCTTCAGGAATCAGCGTTGGTGTAGTTGTCGGTCTCGTGGCCGGGAAACTGCTGGGGGTGTCCGCGTTCACCCTCGTGGCCGTGCGCCTCGGCCTGTGTTCCCTGCCTGCCGGTGCTACAACGCGGCACGTTGTCGGCATTTCGGCGATGGCCGGGATCGGCTTCACCGTCTCGATGTTCATCACCGGACTGGCCTTCGACTCACCAGGTCTTCAGGACGAGGCCAAGATCGGCATCCTCGTGGCTTCGGTTGCGGCTGCCCTGATCGGTACCGCGATCCTGTACGGTGCCCGGTCGACGGTTTCACCCCCGGCAGGCGGAGGCTCCGACTAGCCATCCCGGGGGTTCGTGCCGTCGAACATCTCCGAGATGATCGAGGCTGCTGATGTCCTATTCGCTGGTGATTGTCGAGTCACCCGCCAAGGCAAAGACCATCGCCGGCTACCTGGGCGACAGGTTCAGGGTCGAGTCGTCGATTGGCCATGTCCGCGACCTGCCGATGCGGGCGGCTGACATTCCGGCCAGCCACCGCGAAAAGAAGTGGGCGAAGCTCGGCATCGACGTGGAGAACGACTTCGAGCCCCTCTACATCGTGTCGCGCGACAAGAAGGAGCAGATCACGAGGCTCCGGTCGCTGTTGAAGGGAGCGGACCAGCTCTACCTTGCGACAGATGAGGACCGTGAGGGTGAGGCGATCGCCTGGCACCTGCTCGAGGTTCTCAAGCCGAAGGTGCCGGTACACCGCATGGTCTTTCACGAGATCACCAACAAGGCGATAACCGAAGCCCTCAGCCAGACCCGCGATATAGACGAGGGGCTCGTCGACGCGCAGGAGACCCGCAGGATCCTGGACCGTCTCTACGGCTACGAACTCTCACCTGTCCTCTGGAAGATGATCTCCAAGGGACTCTCGGCAGGCCGGGTCCAGAGTGTGGCGACACGGATCGTCGTGGAACGTGAGCGTGAACGCATGGCATTCCAGGCAGCTGGCTACTGGGACCTGAAGGTCCAGATGTCGACAGATACCTCCGAGACGTTCGCCTCGTCGCTTCTCGAGGTCGACGGAGCCCGTGTGGCCACCGGCCGCGACTTTGACGACGACGGAGTTCTCAGTCGGGAGGGAGCCGTCGTGCTCGACGAGGCGGCTGCGCTCAGGCTTGCGGACGGGCTCGTGGGCAGGTCGCTCGAGGTCGGCTCAGTTGAGGCCAAGCCCTATCGGCGTCGACCTGCCGCACCGTTCATCACCTCCACCTACCAACAGGAGGCCGGTAAGCGCCTGCGGATGTCGGCCTCGATGGCGATGCATGCCGCCCAGGGCCTCTACCAGAAGGGCTACATCACCTACATGAGGACCGACAGCACCACGCTGTCGGACACGGCCGTAGGGGCTGCACGTTCCCAGATCAGCGAACTGTTCGGCGACGACCACCTGCCGGAGTCATCCCGGATCTTCCAGCAGAAGGTGCGGAATGCCCAGGAGGCGCATGAGGCGATCAGGCCTGCGGGAGACCGGTTCAGGCATCCCGACGAGGTTGCCCGAGAGTTGCCGCCATCCGAGGCGCGGGCCTACGAGATGATCTGGCAGCGCACGCTTGCGTCGCAGATGACCGACGCAGTGGGTGAAACCGTCCAGATACGTGTTGTCGGAACTGCCGACGGCTCTGATTCCACGAACGGCGTCACGTTCGCCACCAGTGGGACGGTTGTCACCCATCAGGGTTTCCGCCGCGTGTACGCCGACGATTCCGGCGACCGGAACACCGACGATGATGGCGATGGTGGGATTCTCCCCGCCGTCGACGTCGGCGACCCCGTTGTGGTGGTCGAGGCGACGCCCGAGGGTCATACCACCCAGCCTCCGTCCCGTTTCACCGAGGCATCGCTGGTGAAGCGACTTGAGGAGCTCGGTGTCGGCAGACCGTCGACCTACGCCTCGATCCTGGAGACCATCCAGGGACGCGACTATGTCTGGAAGAAGGGTGCGGCGCTGGTTCCAACCCTCAGCGCGTTTGCTGTCACCACCCTGTTGGAATCCCACTTTCCACGCCTCGTCGACTACGACTTCACCGCCTCGATGGAGTCTGACCTCGACGGGATTGCCGATGGGTCAGCCGAGAAGGTCCCCTGGTTGCGGCGTTTCTACTTCGGGTCATCTGACGACATCGGTCTGCTCGAGAAGGTCACAGGACGTCTCGGCGACATTGACGCCAGGGCTGTGAGCACTGTTCCGCTCGGGGTGACCTCTGATGGCGAGGAGGTGGTTGCACGGTTCGGCAAGTTCGGCCCCTACGTGCAGGTCGGGGACAGGACAGCATCGATTCCCGACGACCTGGCGCCCGACGAGCTCACCGTGGAACGGGCGTTTGAGTTCCTCGAAACCCCGGTTGAGAGGGTGCTGGGCGACGATCCCGAGACAGGCCTTCCAGTTATTGCCAGGTCGGGCCGCTTCGGGCCGTATGTGTCGCTGGGCAGGCCTCCTGAGCAGATGAGGTTGAGCCCTGAGATGACCACGTTGATGGCGCTGCCGTTGCGCCGTACCGAAATGAAGGTGGCATTCTCGTACCTGCGGCTGGCAGCAGGGTCAGACGACGAGGGTGTGGTCAGGCGGATCATCAACACCCCTCGCAGGGGTGTCGGCAAGGGAGCCCTGAAGCGGGTCGGCGAGTTTGCCGACCGGGAGGGCGGCGGGTTCCTTGACGCCCTCGGTCATGCCGGGGAGGCTGGGGTGACAGGTAGGCCACTGGCCGGAATCTGCTCCTTCCTGGAATTCCGTGAGGCCCTCTTGTCCCGTAGTTCAATAGGACCGGCAGCGGTGCTCCGCACCGCCCTCGACGAGTCTGGATACCTGGCGGAGTTGAGGGCCGCCAGTGGCGACAACTCCGAACGGATCAGGAACCTCGACGATCTGGTGTCGGCGGTCGGCGGATTCGACAATGTCGGCGCCATGCTTGAAGAGGTCGACGAAATTGCCGCTGCAGATGAGCGGCCAAGACCCAGGACGGCCTCGCTTTTCCAGACAATGACCCTTGAGAGGCTCACCCTGCAGGACGCACTCGAACTTCTGAGCCTGCCGAGGACGGTGGGAGTCGACCCGGCTGACGGTGGCGAGATAACCGTCCAGAACGGCCGCTTCGGCCCGTACCTGAAGAAGGGAACCGATAGCCGCAGCCTGACCACCGAGGAGCAGCTGCTCACGATCACCCTCGAGGAGTGCCTGGCAGTTCTGGCACAACCGAAGCGTCGGGGAAGGTCTACGCCGAAGCCGCCGCTTCGTGAGCTGGGTGTAGATCCCGAGAGCGGGAAGACGATCATTCTCAAGGACGGCAACTGGGGGCCGTATGTGACCGATGGCGAGTACAACGCCTCGCTCGGACGCGGGGATTCGGTCGAGGAACTGACAGATGAGCGGGCCGCTGACCTCCTGGCTGAGCGCCGAGCCAAGGGTCCTCCCGGAAAGAAGAAGCGCTCCTCCCGGAAGAAGTGACCGACCGGTGGGCCACGCTGCCGAGGTGCCGGTGATGCCCGGCCTGCTCCCCGCAGGCTCTCCTAGAGTAGGAGGGTGACCGAAGCAACGGGTGGTGAACCGCCTCGCCCGGGAGACATTTCGACCCCGGGCGACGAGTTCGTGAGCCTCCTGCATCTCGATGACGGGTCTGGGTCTGACACCGACAGGCCCGACCTGCACATCCGCATGTTCGGCTCCCCTGAGTTCACGCGACTCTGGTTTGCCCAGGTCATCTCGGCGACCGGTGACTGGCTCGGGCTGCTGGCGATAAGCATCCTCGCAATCCGCCTCGGCTCCGGATCCGAGGGTGCTGCGCTGAGCCTGGTCCTGGCAGCCCGGATAGTTCCCGGCTTCTTCTTCGGCCCCATCGCCGGGGTGCTCGTCGATCGCTGGGATCGCAAGCGGGTCATGGTGACCTGTGACATAGGCCGGGCACTTGTGATGCTCGGCCTTCCCTTTGTTGAGGAACTCTGGGGACTGTTCCTGGCATCCCTCGTGCTCGAGGCCTTCACGATGCTCTGGTCGCCGGCCAAGGAGGCATCGGTGCCGAACCTGGTGCCGGGCGGGTACCTGGCGCGGGCCAATTCCCTCTCTCTGGTTGCCGCCTACGGGACCTTCCCGGTTGGGGCAGCTCTGATGGCACTGTTCGGTCGGCTCTCTACCGCCCTGTTCAACTCCTCATGGGCCGACAACCTGAGGCTCGATGACATGGGCCTGGCCTTCTACTTCAACGCGCTGTCGTTCGCCGTTGCCGGGTTCCTTATCTGGACGTTGGCCCTGCCCCGCCGCCCGAAGTCGGAGAGGGACGCAGCCAGGTTGCGGAAGGCCAGGTTGGCTGACCCGATCGCAGAGCTGCGCGAGGGCTGGCAGTTCATCTTCGTCAACCCGGTGGTTCGTACCGTCAACATGGGTCTTGCTACCGGCCTCATCGGTGGTGGCATGCTCGTTCCGCTCGGGGCGATCTACGCCGACGAGGTTCTGGGTGCCGGCAAGTCCGGCCTCGGTGTGTTGATCTCGGCCCTCGGGGTAGGCGTGGCCGTGGGGGTGATGCTCCTGTCCTGGGCGCAACGCCGGGTAGACCGGCCACGCCTCTTCACATGGTCGCTTTTCGGTGCAGGTGGATTCCTGACGGCAGCGGCATCGATCGGCCAGGTTCACATCTCGATTTCGATGGTGTTCGGTATCGGTGTGTGCGCGGGTGCCGTCTACGTGCTCGGCTTCACTCTCCTGCACGAGAACGTCGAGGATCACCTGCGGGGCCGTGTCTTCTCGACGCTCTACCTGCTTGTGCGGGCATGCGTGCTGTTGGCGCTGGTCGTCGGGCCCCTGATCGAGGATGGCCTTGACCGCCTCTCCAGCATCCTTTGGGATCGTCACATTGACCTCTTCGGATTCGGAGTGGACGTTCCCGGTGTCCGCCTGACCCTGTGGCTTGCCGCCCTGATCATCCTTGCGTCTGGCGCGGTTTCGGTCGTATCCCTCCGCTCTGACATCAGGCGAATCGCCGCATCCATTCGGGAGGAAGGCCGGTGAGGGGCCGCCTCATCGCCGTCGAGGGCGCAGATGGAACCGGTAAGTCCACACAGGCGCGCCTGCTGGCCGATCGTCTCGGTGCCGTGCTCACCCGGGAACCCGGCGGTACGCCGCTGGGCGAGATGATCAGGTCGATGGTTCTGGATCCCGGCGGTGAGCGTCCGGTCGATCGGGCCGAGGCGCTTCTCATTGCCGCCGCGAGGGCCCAGCACGTGGCCGAGGTGGTCAGGCCTGCACTCGATTCAGGGAGCGACGTGGTAACTGACCGTTTCATCGAGTCCTCGGTCGCATATCAGGGCTACGGGCGCGGGCTCGGCGCTGCTGAGGTAGCCGCCGTTTCGGCGTTTGCAACCGATGGGTTGGCTGCCGACCTGGTGGTCGTGATCGATGTCGACGACGGCACGGCGCGTGAACGCCTCGATGGGGTCCTGGACCGAATTGAGCAGGCGGGGGAGGACTTCAGGAGCCGGGTGATTGCGGCCTACCGGGATATGGCCGCCTCCGACCCGGATCGGCTGGTGGTGGTCGACGGCAACGGTTCCGTCGAGGAGGTAGCGGACCGGGTGTCGGTCGCCGTCGCCGATCGTCTGGGCGGAGCGTGAATCGAGACGAGCTCTGGGCAACGGTTGTCGGCCAGCCCGAGGCGGTCAGCCTGCTCCGGGATGCCGCTTCCGCGCCGGTGCATGCGTACATGTTCGTGGGTCCGCCCGGAACGGGTCGCATGGAGGCGGCCAGGGCGTTTGCCGGCACCCTGTTCGCAGCCGACGCCGACGGTCCGGGTGGCACCGGGGCGGACAGGCACAGGCGTCTGGCAGCCGAGGGCCTTCACCCCGACCTGGTCCTGATCCAACCTGAAGGCAGGGCACTGCTCGTCGCTGAAACGGCTGCGATTACCCGCGAGGGGTCGCGGTCACCCGTGGAGGCGGCACGAAAGGTGATCGTCGTCGACCGGTTCGAGACGGCGGAGCCAGAGGCTGCAGCCGGGCTGCTGAAGACCATCGAGGAGCCACCAGCCTCAACGGTATTCGTCTTGTTGGCCGAGGATGTTCCCGAGGAGCATGTCACCGTCGCCTCGCGATGTGTCCGGGTCGACTTCCCGCCACTTGCCAACGAGGTGGTTGCACAGGCCCTGGTGGCCGACGGTGTCGACGGGGAACTGGCTGATGTCCTGGCCGTGGCTGCGTCCGGTCGACTGGATCGGGCCCGTCTACTGGCCGCGGACCCGGCGTTCATTGGGCGAAGGGACGCATGGAGGTCGGTGCCAGACCGTCTCGACGGAACCGGAGCGGCTGTGGCGGTGGTCGTGGCTGAGATTCAGGAGGTGATCGACGGTTCCCAGACGCCGTTGGCGTCCCGTCACAAGGTTGAGTTGGAGGAACTCGACGAGCGTGAGAAGGCGCTCGGAACCAGGGGGTCGGGGAGACGTCAGCTGGTTGAACGACAGCGGCGCGAGGTCAGGAGGCTACGTGACGATGAGCTCCGGTTCGGGTTGGCGACCCTCAGCCGCCGCTATCTGGACTGGGCGACCACCTGCGGTTCCAGTTTCGGGAGCGCTGCAGGTCTTGAGGCGACCGAGCGGATTACCGTGGCGACCTCCGAGTTGACACGCAACCCGAACGAGCCGCTGTTGTTGCATGCACTGTTCCTGGACCTTCCGGCGATCAGGTAGAGGGTCGGCACCTTCCAGCCGACAGGAAGATCACACCGGTACGGTGGTGGCTGTGAAGATCGGGGAATTGGCAGATCTTGCCGGCGTGACGACAAAGACCGTTCGCTACTACGAGTCGATCGGCCTGATCGCCGAACCGGAACGCACACAGTCCGGCTACAGGGACTACGGCGTCGAAGTCGTAGAGCGTCTGAGGTTTGTGCGCGATGCGCAGGCAACTGGGCTGACCCTCGCCGAGATCTCGTCGGTCCTTGAGTTGAAGGACACGGGCTCGACATCATGCAGCCACACGGTGGCTCTGCTGGAGCGCCATATGACGGACCTGGATGAGCAGATTCTCCGGCTCCAACAGGCCCGGGAGGACCTGTCGGCGTTGGCCGGTCGTGCTGCATCCCTGGACCCCTCGTCGTGCACTGATCCCAACCGTTGCCAGGTGATCACCTCCTCGTCGGCCTGATCGGGTGCTCTGCGGGACCCCTGTCCGGACCTTGACATTCCAGTTGACTGGAAGGTTTAGAATGGACGCATGACTACCGAGACGGTTGACCATCAGCTGGAAGAACCATCACAGCCAGCCCGTGCCGACCTGGCGATCGAGGGGATGACATGTGCGGCATGTGCCGGCAGGATCCAGCGTGCACTCGGAAAGCTGAATGGCGTCGACGAGGCACAGGTCAACTTCGCGACCGGTAGGGCGACCGTGCTGCACGGTGCCGGAGTGGGCGACACCGAGTTCCGGTCAACCATCGAGGGTCTTGGCTACGGGGTTGTCGACACCGACAGCCCGGACGATTCCGAGGAGCAGCGTGCAGCCGACCTGTTGCGCCGCTTCATCGTGGCTGCAGTGCTGGCCGTACCCGTGGTACTCCTGTCCATGGTGCCGCCGCTGCAGTTCGGAGGTTGGGTGTGGCTGGTGGCGGTCCTGGCAACACCGGTCGTGTTCTGGTCCGGGTGGACCTTCCACCGGGCGGCATGGATGAACCTGAGACACGGTGCAACCACGATGGACACCCTCGTTTCCATGGGAACCCTGTCAGCGTGGTTGTGGTCGACGGTCGTCCTCGTCGGCAGAGTCGAAGGTGGGCACGTCTACTACGAGACCGGCATGGTGATCGTGGCACTCATCCTGTTGGGGAAGTGGTTCGAGGTCCGCGCAAAGCGGCGGTCAGGCGACGCCATCCGCGCCCTGGCCGACCTTGGAGCCCGCACGGCACGGCTTGAGGACGGAACCGAGGTGGCCCTCGCCGACCTGGTGGTCGGCATGCGTTTCGTGGTCCGGCCGGGTGAGAAGATCGCGACGGACGGGGTGGTGGTCGACGGTCAGTCAGCGGTCGATGCGTCAATGGTCACAGGCGAACCCGTCCCCGTTGACGTCGCCATCGGCGACGAGGTCATTGGTGCCACGATCAACACCAACGGCTCCCTGGTCGTGGAGGCCACGCGGGTGGGTGCAGGCACCGTGCTGGCCCAGATCATCAGGCTCGTCGATGAGGCCCAGGGAAGCAGGGCCGAGGTGCAGCACCTCGCAGACCGCGTATCAGCCGTGTTCGTTCCATTCGCCATTGCAACGGCGGTGGCAACGCTCGGAGTCTGGTTCCTGATGGGGAACTCGGCCGACGCGGCCTTCACTGCAGCGGTAGCAGTCCTGATCATCGCCTGTCCCTGCGCACTGGGACTCGCCACCCCCATGGGGATCATGGTCGGGACGGGCAGGGGTGCCCAACTGGGCGTGATCATCAAAGGTGGAGAGGTCCTCGAGGACACTCGGACAGTCAACGTCGTCGTTGTCGACAAGACCGGCACGCTCACCGAGGGACGCATGGAGCTGACCGAGGTTCAAGCCCCCGAGGGTGAAGCCGACGAGATCCTCAGGCTGGCGGCCTCCCTCGAGGCCCGCTCCGAGCACCCGATCGCACAGGCCGTAAGCAGCGCCGTGAAGGACCACGGAAACGTCGCCGGCTTCTCCAACACCCCCGGAGTAGGAGTAACCGGAACGGTCGACGGCACCGAGGTCCGGGTGGGCCGGCGCCGGATGTTCGACACCGTCCCCGCCCGGGTCGAGGACCTGGCCGTCACAGCCGAGGCGACCGGTGCCACCGTCGTCTTCGCCGGAAGGGGACCCCGGGCCGAGGCGATCCTCGTGGTTTCTGACCGGCTCAAGGAGACCTCCGTTGCCGCCGTTGCCGCCTTCCACGACCAGGGCCTCAGCGTGACCCTGCTGACAGGCGACAACCTGCGGACAGCCGAGTTCGTGGGAGCAGCCGTAGGAGCCGATCACGTGATCGCCGAGGTGATGCCCGACGACAAGGCGGCCGAGGTGCGACGACTGCAGGCCGAGGGTCACAGGGTGGCGATGGTCGGTGACGGCATCAACGATGCACCCGCGCTGGCTCAGGCGGACCTCGGCATAGCCGTGGGTACCGGAACAGATGTGGCGATGGAGGCCTCGGACCTGACCATCGTCACCGGTGACCTGAGGGCCGTAGCCGACGCGATCGCACTGTCACGTCGAACGCTCGGCACCATCAAGGGAAACCTCTTCTGGGCCTTCGCCTACAACGCCGCAGCCATTCCACTGGCCGCCAGCGGCATCCTGAACCCGATGATCGCCGCCGGGGCAATGGGCGTGTCGTCGCTGTTCGTGGTCACCAACAGCCTCCGCCTCATGCGCTTTGCGGGCTACCGCGGACCTGCGCAGAGTCGATCCACAACACCTACACAGGAAACGGTGACCACATGACAACGACCCGCGTCTACTCGGTTCCAGACATGAGCTGCGACCACTGCGTCGAGGCCATAACGGGTCAGGTGACCCCTGTTGATGGCGTTACCGACCTGGCAGTCGACCTCGACGCAAAGACCGTCACCGTCACCGGTGGCGACGATGCCGCAGTGGTTGCAGCGATCGACGAGGCCGGCTTCGACATCGCCTGAGGGCGTTCTCGAAATGTCAACCGGCCAGAAACCGTCAGGCGTCGTGCACCTGGACGCGGACCCTCTTGAACCCCTTGCCCTTTGACTCAGTCTTGACGACCTCAATGCGGCCCACCTGAGCTGTCGACGAGACATGGGTCCCACCGTCTGCCTGACGGTCAAGCCCGACAATGTCGACGACGCGGATCTCGGTTACCGACTCGGGAATCAGGTTCACCTTCGTCCGGATCAGGTCACTGTCGAGGACAGCTTCGTCCCTTGAGATGAACGACACCTCGATAGGGCGGTCGGCCGCCAACTCGGTGTTGCACAACTCACTGACGCGTTCCTTGAAGTCCGCCGGAAGTTCGGTCAATTCGAAGTCCATTCGGGCCTGAAGCGGCTGCATGTTTCCACCGGTAACCGGACGGTGCCACTCACGCCAGATCACGCCACAGAGGACGTGCATGGCCGTGTGTGTCCTCATCAACTGACGCCGCCGCTCGTCATCCACCTCGCNGGCGACGACCGTGCCGACTGCCGGTACCGGCCCGGCCAGGCGGTGAAGTACCCGGTTGCCGNCTGCACGGACATCGACGACCGACGCTGCCCCCGTCTCCCATGTGAGGTGTCCCGTGTCGTGGGGCTGGCCACCGCTGGTGGCGTAGAACGCAGTGCGGTCCAGCTCGACCATCTCGTCGTCGACAGAGACCACCGTGGCATCAAATGCTCGGAGGTCGGCGTCTCGCAGGTAGAGGCGGTCGGTCACGGTCAGCTCCGGTCAGTCGTCGTGGAGGTCATGGACATGGTCCCAACGGGTGGGACAGCCACGTCACCTGTCTAGTATCGCCCGAGACCTCGGTCGCCGGTGGAGCCGGCCGGCGGGTAGGTGTCACGACGGGTCCAGGAGGCCGCCGAGGTGGATCTCTTCGAGTATCAGGGCAAGCAGTTCTTCGCCNGCTACGGCATGCCGGTCTCACCGGGAGAGATCGCGTTCACCGTCGACGAGGCGGTGGCCGCAGCCGAGANGCTCGGCACCCCGGTCATGGTCAAGGCCCAGGTCCACACCGGTGGGCGGGGCAAGGCCGGAGGCGTGAAGTTCGCAGCCACCGTCGACGATGTGCGAACCCACGCCTCGGCCATTCTGGGTCTCGACATAAAGGGTCACGTGGTCGGCCGGGTCTGGATCGAGAGGGCCTCAGACATCGCCGAGGAGTACTACGCCAGCTTCACGCTCGACCGGTCCGAGAAGAAGCACCTGGGAATGCTCTCAGTCGAGGGTGGAGTCGAGATCGAGACGGTTGCCGAGGAGAACCCCGATGCAATCGCCAAGGTCTGGATCGATCCCGTCGACGGTCTCAGCGAGTCCGAGTGCCGAAGCTGGGTTGCTGCAGCCGGACTTCCCGATGCCGCCGTTGAAGGAACGGTCGACATCTTGTTGAAGCTCTACACCGCATACGTCGAAGGCGACGCCGACATGGTCGAGATCAACCCGTTGATCCTCACGCCAGGGGGCCAGGTCCACGTTCTCGACGCCAAGGTCACGCTCGATGCCAACTCGGTGTTCCGCCACGAGGACTACGCGGCATTCGACGAGACCCAGAGCCGCGACGAACGTGAGACAGCTGCACACAGGATCGGGCTCCAGTACGTTGGTCTGGACGGCTCGGTCGGTGTGATCGCAAACGGCGCCGGCCTGGCCATGTCCACCGTCGACGTCATCAGCCAGGTGGGTGGTGCCGCCGCCAACTTCCTGGACATCGGTGGTGGTGCCGATGTCGACACAATGGCCGGGGCCCTCGAGGTCATCAACAACGATCCGGCGGTGCGCTCCATCTTCATCAACATCTTCGGTGGAATCACCAGGGGCGAGGTGGTCGCAAACGGGATCGTCGAGGCCCTCGAACGGGTGGCCATCAAGTCGCCAATCGTGATCCGGTTGGACGGGACCAACGCCGACGAGGGCCGCCTGATCCTCGAGCCCCACTTCTCGGAGTCCCTCCAGATGGCACCCACCATGCTCGAGGCCGCCGAACGTGCAGTGGAGTTGGCAGCAACCGACGAGACAGGGGCCTGAGATGAGCATCTTCGTCGATGAGACCACACGGGTCGTCTACCAGGGGCTGACCGGTAGCCAGGGCCGCTACTACGGCCTCTTGAACCGTGACTACGGAACCCGGGTCGTGGCAGGTACCAACCCCCGCAAGGCCGGCGAGGAAGTCGAGGGGATACCCATCTTCGCCTCCGTCGCTGAGGCCGTCACCGAGACCGGCGCAACCGCCTCGTGCATCTTCATCCCGGCCCCCGGCGTACACGACGCGGTTGTCGAAGCCGCCGAGGGTGGCGTGAAGTTCATCGTGGCGGTTACCGAGGGAGTGCCGGCGCACGACGAGGCCAGGTTCTACAACCGCCTGCGGCGAGACTTCCCCGACGTCCAACTGCTGGGACCCAACTGCCCCGGGATCATCTCGCCCGGCCGGTGCAACATCGGCATTACAGCCGGCCACATAGCCCTCCCCGGCGGACCCGTAGGAATCGTGAGCCGCTCAGGAACCCTCACCTACCAGGCCCTGTACGAACTCAAGCAGAAGGGAATCGGCTGCACCACCTGCGTCGGCATCGGTGGAGATCCGGTACCCGGCACCTCGTTCATCGACTGCCTCGCAGCCTTCGAGGAGGATCCCGAGACGAAGGCCGTGATGATGATCGGTGAGATCGGCGGGTCCGCCGAAGAGGAGGCCGCAGCCTTCATCCGGGACCACATGACCAAGCCCGTTGCGAGCTACGTGGCCGGCGTGACCGCACCTCCAGGAAAGAAGATGGGCCATGCCGGTGCCATAGTCTCCGGTGGCAGGGGGACCGCTGCAGCCAAGATGGATGCGCTCCGGAGCGCCGGGGTGCAGGTCGGGTTGAACCCGACGGAGGCAGGTGAGTTGATGGCCGGAATCGTGGCAGGGCTCTAGGCAGGTTCCGGAACCACAGGCCGCTGGTACGGTCGCAACCATGCGTCTGGCCGTGTTGGCATCCGGAACCGGTTCGATCCTCGAGGCCATCGTGGATGCCGGCCTCCCCGTGCACCTGATGGTCACCGACAGGCCATGCAGGGCACTCGATCTGGCTGCCTCCCTGGGAATACCGACCAGGGTCATTGAGCGTGCCTCGTTCGGAGACGACTTCGACCGCGACACCTACACCGTCGAGCTGGTGGACGCCCTTACCGAGGCCGGGACAGACCTCGTTGCCATGGCCGGCTTCGGAACGATCCTCGCCCAGCCTGCCTACGACAGGTTCGCCGGTCGCATCCTCAACACCCACCCGGCTCTGCTGCCTTCCTTTCCGGGATGGCATGCCGTGGCCGATGCCATGGCCCACGGTGTCAAGGTCACGGGCTGCACGGTGCACATCGCGACCCTCGAGGTCGACTCTGGGCCGATCCTCGCCCAGGAGGCTGTACCCGTACTGCCCGATGACGACGAGGGCAGCCTCCACGAGCGGATCAAGGCCGTCGAACGACACCTCTACCCCGAGACGATCCGTGCCGTGATGGAGAACAGGGCTGTCCCGATGGGAGAACCGGCATGAGCCCACGGGCTCTGCTGTCTGTCTATGACAAGACCGGAATAGTCGACCTGGGCCGTGCCCTCGTCGGACTCGGCTGGGATCTGGTGTCGAGCGGAGGTACGGCACGTCTCCTGGCCGACGAAGGGGTTCCCGTAACCGAGGTCGCCCAGATCACCCAGGCACCCGAGATGCTCGGCGGTCGGGTCAAGACCCTCCACCCCGTCATACACGGCGGGATCCTCGCGGACCGTTCCAACCCTGACCACGTGGCCGACCTGGACGGTCNCGGTATCCGGCCGATCGACCTTGTGGTGGCCAACCTGTACCCGTTCACCTCCGATCCGTCCATTGAGTTGATCGACATCGGTGGCCCGACAATGGTTCGTGCAGCGGCCAAGAACCATGCCCATGTCGTCGTGGTGGTGGATCCTGACGACTACGGGCCGGTGCTGGCCGAACTCCGTACCGGTGGCACCCTCTCTGACAACACCCGTCGTCGCCTGGCACGGGCTGCGTTTGCACACACGGCCGCCTACGACGCGGCGATCGTCGGTTGGTTCGACGAGGACGCAGCTGATGCCCTTCCTGAATCGATCCACCTCGCCCTGGAGCGGGTCCAGGACCTCAGATACGGGGAGAACCCACACCAGGTTGGCGCCCGCTACCTGCAGGCAGGACGGTCCGGGTGGTGGGATCGCACCGTTGTCCACGGTGGCAAGGCCATGTCGTACCTGAACGTCTTCGACACCGAGGCCGCGTGGCGGCTCGTGCACAGCCTCGGCGGAGAGCCGACCGCCGTGGTCATCAAGCACGCCAACCCGTGTGGGGCGGCGGTCGGTGCAGACATCGCCGAGGCGTACGTGGCCGCCCACAGATGCGATCCCGTGTCCGCATTCGGGGGGATCGTGGCAGTCAACCGCACCGTCACGATGGCCATGGCAGAGCCGATGTCAGAGGTGTTCACCGAGGTGGTCGTGGCACCGTCCTACGAACCCGATGCCCTGGCCCACCTCCAGGAACGAAGGAACCTCCGGATCCTGGAGGCACCGGAACCCAACTGGCCTGCCCACGAGGTTCGCAGCGTCGATGGCGGCCTGCTCGTGCAGACCACCGATGTGGTTTCGCTGGACCGCTCCGAGTGGACCGTGCCGACCCGACGGTCGCCCACCGAAGCCGAATGGTCCGACCTTGAGTTTGCGTGGCGTGTGGCTGCACGCGTCTCCTCGAACACGATCGTCCTCGTGAAGGACCTTTGCGCCGTGGGGATAGGTGTCGGCCAGCAGAACAGGCGTGATGCGGGTCGTATCGCCGCACAGAAGGCCGACGGAAGGGCAGTTGGTGGAGCGTGTGCGAGCGATGCCTTCTTCCCGTTCCGCGACGGTCTCGAGGNGGCTGCCGAAGCCGGGGCGACGGCCGTCATACAACCCGGTGGGTCTGTACGCGACGACGAGGTGGTTGCCGCAGCCGACGAGGCCGGAATCGCCATGGTCTTCACCGGTGAGAGGCACTTCAGACACTGACGTACCGGTAGCCTTCGGCCCCATGTCAGCAGAACTCCTGGCCGGTGGCCCCGTCGCAGAAGCCGTGCTCGAAGACGTCCGTATCCGCGTCGAGCGGCTGAAGGACGCAGGAACCACTCCCGGCCTCGGGACCATCCTGGTGGGAGACGACGGTGCCAGCGCCGGCTATGTGCGCAAGAAGCACGAGACCTGCGAGGCCGTGGGTATGGCCTCCCACAACATCCACGTCGACACCGGCGCACCGCCGGCTGCACTCGACGAGGCAGTCGAACAGTTCAACTCCGACTCCGGGGTCCACGGATACATCATCCAGCACCCGGTTGCCGACGGTTTCGACTTCAACGCAGCACTGTCGGCAATGGACCCGGCAAAGGACGCCGACGGCCTGCACCCGACGAACCTGGGCAAGCTGGTACTCCAGGAGGACGGCCCCGTGCCGTGCACCCCCGCAGGCATCCGTGCCATGTTCGTGCACTACGGAATCGAGGTGTCCGGGAAGCACGTCGTCGTCATAGGCCGAGGACCGACCCTGGGCAGGCCGCTCTCGCTGCTGCTCACCACGAAGGCACCCGGTGCCAACGCCGCGGTGACCGTCGTCCACTCCGCGGTCCCCAACCTTGCCGACCTGACCCGTACCGCTGACATAGTCGTAGCCGCTGTCGGCATTCCGTCGTTCGTCACACCCGACATGGTGCGCCCCGGGGCCGTGGTCGTCAGCGGAGGCATCTCATGGGAGGGGAAGCGACTCCTGGCCGATGTGGACGAGTCCGTGGGAGAGGTCGCCTCATGGGTAACACCGCGCCTCGGTGGGGTCGGTCCCACCACGGTTGCGATGCTCCTGCGAAACACCGTCGANGCCGCCGAGCGAGCTACAGCCTGACCGACCGTGGCCATGAGGATGGCCTCCGCTACCACGATGTGGGATCTTGGCTGGTCCAGACTTCGTCTAGTGGGTTAGTCGTGACAGCAGCGTGACGATTGCCCAACAGCGTGGGGTGGTTGAAAGGTGTAGCCCTATCCTCCGGGTACATGACGGGTGTACCGGAGCGACTGGCAGCTGGTAGGACGCTCAGCTTCGAGTACTACCCACCAGCCGGTGCCGCTGCCCGCCGAGGTGCGCTACTGACGGCGACCAGACTCGCTCGTAGGCACCCTGACTTCGTATCCGTTACCTATGGTGCCGGCGGCGGCGACAGGGGACGTACCCGAGAGATGGTCGCCCACATCGCATTCGGTCATGTATCTGGTCGTCACCGCTGTCCGGTGGTCCCCCATCTGACCTGCGTGGGTCATACCAGGGCGGAGATCAGAGGTCTGCTGGCTGACCACATGGAGGTGGGCGTTGGAGACCTTCTGGCATTGGCCGGTGATCCGCGTCCGAGGGAACCACCGGGTGACTTCCGGTATGCCGCCGATCTGGTCGAGTTCGTCCGGACCGAGACCGATTTCTCCGTTGGTGTCGCCGCCTTCCCCGAGGTGCACCCGGACTCACCCGATCGAGTTGCCGATAGACGGCATCTGGCCGCCAAGTTGGAGATGGCTGACTTTGGCATCACCCAGTTCTTCTTCGACAGCCGGGACTATCGGCTGATGGTCGATGAACTTTCCGACCTGGGTTGCACAACGCCGGTCCTGGCAGGTGTGATGCCTGTGACCAACCCGGAGTCGGTAAAGCGGTTTGCGAACATGAACGGAACACACACGCCCAAGGAACTCTGGAACCGTCTGGAGGCGGCCGATGCGGACGAGCGCCTGAGGATCGCATGCGATCAGGCAGCATCCATGATCGCCGACCTGGTCGAGATGGACGTACCAGGCATACACCTGTATTCCCTGAACGTTCCAGAGGCAGTCGAGGGGGTCCTTGATCGCCTGGGTGAAGGGTACTTCAGCACTGCCGGNTGACCGCTCGGGCCCGGTCTGTAGGTCGAAATCCCGGGGCTGGGAGTCGACCTGCTTGTGGATAGGGTCGGAGCATGGGTGAAAACATCAGGATGAGTTCGGACGGCACGCTTGTTGTCCCCGAAGAACCGGTTATTCCCTTCATTGAGGGCGATGGCACCGGTGTCGACATCTGGCCGGCAGCCAGGCTGGTTCTGGATGCCGCTGCCGCCAGGCACGGCCACAGCGTCGACTGGCGCGAGGTGCTTGCAGGCGAAAAGGCCTACAACGAGGTCGGTGACTGGCTCCCCCAGGAGACCATAGAGGCATTCCAGGAGTGCCTGATCGGAATCAAGGGCCCGCTTACCACGCCGATAGGCGGAGGCTTCCGCAGCCTCAACGTGGCGATCCGCCAGATCCTGGACCTGTACGTGTGCCTCCGCCCGGTTCGCTGGTTCAAGGGTGTGCCATCACCGGTGAAGGCACCCGAACTGGTCGACATGGTCATCTTCCGTGAGAACACCGAGGACATCTACGCGGGTCTCGAGGTCGAGGCAATGTCGCCAGAGGCGCTCAAGCTCCGAACCCTCCTGGAGGACGCCTTCGGCTGGAAGATCCGAGAGGACTCCGGTATCGGCATCAAGCCCATCTCAAGGACAGGGTCGCAGCGACTTCAGCGGGCCGCCCTCGAGTACGCCGTAGCCAGGGGCAGGAAACGCGTCCACTGGGTACACAAGGGCAACATCATGAAGTTCACCGAGGGCGCCTTCCAGAAGTGGGGCTACGACCTGGTCCGCGAGGAGTTCAGCGACGTGGCAGTCGGCTGGGCCGACTGCGGCGGTGACCCAGGCGACAGGATTCTCGTCCAGGACGCCATCGCCGACATCGCCCTCCAGCAGGTGCTCACCCGTCCCGCCGAGTTCGAAGTGATCGGCACCATGAACCTCAACGGCGATTACCTGTCCGACGCCCTGGCAGCCCAGGTGGGAGGTATCGGAATCGCCCCCGGTGGCAACGCCAACTACGTAACCGGGCACGGCATCTTCGAGGCCACACACGGAACTGCGCCCAAGTACGCCGGTCAGGACAAGGTGAACCCCTCGTCGGTGCTGCTCTCAGGTGTCCTGATGTTCGAACACATCGGGTGGCAGGAGGCGGCCGACGACATCGTGAGCGCCCTCGAGGCCACCATCGGCGACAAGGTGGTCACCTACGACTTCGCCAGGCAGATGGATGGTGCGACCGAGGTGAAGTGCTCCGAGTTTGCACAGGCGATCGTCGACCGGCTTTGAACCGACTGTTTCCACTGGTCAGGTCATCCCCCACTGGTAGTTCCCCTGTCATCTGACACATCGGCCGGTGATGCCACAGCCATGGGAGGCACCCAGCAGCGTGCCTCAACCACAGGGTCAGGCATCTACCGCCGCGGCTGGCGCCTCGTAAGACGGTCGCTGCGTGCCCATCCGTGGGCCCACACCGGCGGCATCACCGGTGGCACGATGTTTGCGACGACGGTTGTCGGGTTCACGATTGTGGTGGGCCGGGTCACAGACGAGGTAATTGTTCCCGGCCTCGATGAACCCGGGAGCGTCAGCGGCCGGGGCATCTGGGCCGCGATGGCGGCAATCGCGGTGGTCGGGCTGATCCGAGGCCTCTCGGTGATGGTCCGGAGGTTCTACAATTTCATGGGGGCGATGCTGACCCAACGGACATGGCGCCTGTCGATCGTCGACCGCTACCTGGACGCTCCGCTTGACTTCTTCAGGAGGCGGCCGGCAGGTGAACTCCTGGCACATGTCGATGCCGACATCGAGGCTGCATCCTCGATGCTCATGCCGCTGGCGTTTGCCGTGACGGTTGTGGTGCTTGTCGTTCTGGCGGTGGTGAGCCTCCTAGTGGTCCATCCGTTGTTCGCCCTGGTTGCCCTCCTGTTGTTTCCTGTCCTGGCGATCATCAACCAGACCTACACGAGGGCCGTCGAGGCACCCGCGGCGCGGGCCCAGGCAATGGTCGGCGAGGTCTCATCGGTGGCACACGAGAGCCTCGAGGGAGTTCTCGTTGTCAAGACGCTCGGACGGCAATCAGAGGAGGTCGAGCGCCTGACCGTGGCCTCCGAGCAGTTGCGGAGCGAACGCCTCGAGGTGGGGGCCATCAGGTCCCGCTTCGAGCCCATCCTCTACTCGCTGCCAGGCATCGGGGTACTCGTGCTCCTGCTCATTGGTGTCTGGCTCGTGGGTCGCAATGCAGTGACGGTCGGTGAGGTGGTACAGGCCATGACCCTGTTCGGCATTCTCTGGCTGCCGGTCCAGATCCTGGGGTTCATGTTCCAGGAGATGCCGAGGTCGGTCGTTGCAATGGACCGGATCGACTCGGTCCTGGGTGTGACTCAGGAGCACCGCCCTGACCCTGAGCCGGCGCTGGCCGCAGTTCCCGATTCGGTCGGTGTGGTGATCGAGGAGGTCTCGTTCGCCTACCCCGACGGCACGACGGTGCTCAACAACCTTTCCCTCCAGATTGAACCGGGCGAGGTGGTCGCCCTCGTGGGGGCCACCGGCTGTGGCAAGAGCACTCTTGTCGGGCTCATGTCCGGGATGATGCCACCCGACAGTGGGTGTATAGCCATAGGAGGCGCCAACGTCTCCGACCTGGGCTCCGACGGGGTGGTTCGACTGGTTGTGCCGGTCCTGCAGGAGACCTTCATGTTCGCCGACACGCTGCGGGCAAACCTGGCCCTCGATGCCGAGGTATCTGAAGGTGAACTGCACAGGGTGCTGAGCCTCGTTGCAGCCGACCGGTTCGTTGCCGACCTGTCGGATGGCCCCGACACCGTCATGGGTGAGAGGGGTGTGACGCTCTCAGGCGGCCAGCGACAGCGGTTGGCCATAGCCAGGGCCCTGCTNCGCCGTCCCCGCCTGCTGTTGCTCGACGATGCCACATCGGCTGTGGACCCGGTCATCGAGGAAGCCATTCTCGAGAACCTGCGGGCACACAGTGGGAGGACCCTCGTGGTGGTTGCCCACCGCCTCGCCACCATCCGCCTGGCCGACCGCGTTCTGTTCATGGACGAGGGTCGCATCGCCGCAGAGGGCACCCACGAGGAACTTCTCAGCGTGCCCGGGTACGCGGCGCTGGCTCGTGCCTACGAGGAGGCCACCGGGTGAGCAGCTTCGACGGTCACGATGTCCTCGGGCCCGGCGAGGAACCGGAGCCACTGGCCCTCGACGAAATTGACGGAGCCGGCGCCCTGTCCGTGCTGCGGAGAGGTCTGGCAGCCTCACCAGANCTCCGTGCCGGCCTGCCGCTCTCTGCCCTGATGACCCTCTCGGTGGCCGGAGGCAGGCTCATCGTTCCTCTGGTGATCCAGTTCGTGCTGGACCGGGGGTTCGTCGGTGGAACCGTGCGCCTCGGCCTCGTCATGGCAGCGGCAGGAGGTGCGCTGGCCCTTACCGTCGCTTCGATCTTCCTGTCCCAGGTCGTCTACAAGCGACTCGTCGGCGTTGTCGAGGCCGTGCTGTTGGGACTCCGACTGCGGACATTTGCACACCTCCACCGGCTCAGCCTCGCTGAGCACACGTCCACGAAGACCGGTGTCCTGACCGCCCGGGTCACAAGCGACGTCGAGGCCCTTGCCAAGTTCGCACAGTGGGGAGCCATTTCCTGGATCGTGAACTCTGTGCAGATCGTCGGTGTGATCACGGTCATGGCCGTCTACTCCTGGCAGCTGACCCTCGTGACGGTGCTCGTGCACCTTCCGCTTCTTCCGGTCCTGCGCGACATGCAGAAGCGCCAACTGCGTGCCTACGACCTGCTCCGCACACGGGTCGGCGAGACCATGGGTGCACTTGCCGAGGCCGTACACGGCATCGAGGTGGTCAGGACGTACGGCCAGCGTGAGGCGGTCCGGCATCGCCTCCACAGGGTCGTGGACAGGCAGTACAGACAACAGATGCGTGCAGCCAGGTACTTCTCGCTTGTGCTTCCCAGCACCGACATCTTCGGGGTGGCCGCCGTTGCCGCCGTGATCGGTACCGGTGTCCACTGGGGGACAGGCTGGGGCGTCACCTCCGGTGAACTGGTGGCATTCGTGTTCCTCGTCAACATGCTCGTGACCCCGATCACCTCGCTCGGCGAGACCCTCGATCAGACCCAGACAGCTCTGGCAGGGTGGTGGAAGATCCTGAACGTGCTGGACACCGAGGTAGAGGTCGCCGAGCCATCTCCGGGAGTGGCCAGGCCAGTTCCCCGGGGTGCACTGGCCGTGGCGGTCCGGGGCGTTGAGTTCTCCTACAGGGGCAGTGACCGGGTACTGCACGGTGTCAACGTGGAGTTGGACGCCGGCTCATCGGTGGCCGTGGTCGGCGAGACCGGCTCCGGGAAGACCACGTTTGCGATGTTGCTCGCCCGCCTCGCCGACCCCACTGCCGGACAGGTCATGCTCGGTGGCGTAGACCTGAGAATGGTTTCAGCCGACGACCGGAGGCGGTCGGTCCGGATGGTCCCCCAGGACGGCTTTCTCTTTGACACCACGGTCGGTGCCAACATCAGGTTCGGACGCAGCGACTCGACCGAAGCCGATGTGCAGGCTGCAGTGGACGAGCTTGGGCTCGGTGCCTGGGTGGCGGGCCTTCCCGCAGGTCTGGCAACCCGGGTAGGCGAGAGGGGTTCGTCGCTGTCGGTCGGCGAAAGGCAGCTGGTTGCCCTGCTGAGGGCCCAGTTGGCTGATCCGGGTCTGCTCATCCTTGATGAGGCGACCTCCGCGGTCGATCCCGACACCGAACAGACACTCGAGAGGGCCCTCGAGCAACTGGCTGAGGGACGCACCACCGTGAGCGTCGCCCACAGGCTCTCGACTGCAGAGCGATCCGACCTGGTGCTCGTCTTCGACCGTGGCCGGATCGTCGAGAACGGCTCCCACGCCGAGCTGGCTGCAGCCGGAGGCACCTATGCGGCCCTGTACGAATCATGGCTGGGAAACACCCGGCTGATGGATGCCTGACACGGTGAGCAGCCCACTGGCCTGAGCCGATGGTCGCATGGAGCGGAGGCGCTACCGCTCAAGCGCCTGGGTACCCTCGGAGTAACCAGCTGGCCACCCAGGAGTCCCCGTGTCAACCTCACCAGTTCGTGTATCTGTCACAGGTGCAGCCGGCCAGATCGGCTACAGCCTCGTCTTCCGCATTGCAAGCGGTCANCTGCTGGGCCCCGACCAGCCGGTCTCGTTGAGCCTTCTCGAAATCCCTCCAGCCATGGGAGCACTCGAAGGCGTGGCCATGGAACTCGACGACTGCGCCTTCCCGCTGCTGTCCGATGTGAACCTGAGCGACGAGGCCGGTGCCGCATTCACCGGTGCCGAGGTGGCCATTCTCGTCGGCTCCAGGCCGCGCACGAAGGGCATGGAGCGTCAGGACCTGCTTGAGGCCAATGGGGCGATCTTCACGGTTCAGGGAGAGGCCCTCAACGGGAACGCTGCCGACAGCCTCCGGGTGCTCGTGGTCGGCAACCCGGCCAACACGAACTGCCTGATCGCCATGAACAACGCACCTGATGTCCCAGACGACCGGTTCACGGCGATGACCAGACTTGACCACAACAGGGCTCTCACCCAGGCTGCCGGAAGGTTGGGTGTGTCTGTGAACGACGTCTCCCGAATGACCATCTGGGGGAACCATTCGGCAACCCAGTACCCCGACCTGTTCCACTGCGAGGTGGCCGGTTCCTCGGTTGCCGCGGCCATAGACGACCAGGCCTGGTTGGAGGGAGAGTTCATCCCGACCGTCCAGAAGCGTGGCGCGGCGATTATCGAGGCACGCGGTGCCTCAAGCGCCGCTTCAGCCGCCAACGCCGCAATCGACCACGTACACGACTGGGTGCTTGGAACACCCGACGGTGACTGGGTGTCGATGGGCGTTCCGTCCGACGGCAGCTACGGCGTTCCCGAGGGGCTGATCTCCTCGTTCCCTGTGACCTGTTCAGGAGGGGAATGGTCGGTGGTTCAGGGCCTCGAGATCGACGACTTCTCGAGGGCCTGCATCGATGCCTCTGTGGCCGAACTGGCCGAGGAACGCGACATGGTCAGGGGCCTCGGTCTCATCTGACAGCCGAGGATCAGCGGCTGTCCCCGATGCCTTCGCGGACAGTGGCAAACAGATCGCCCATGGCTTCCAGCACATCCCGGTTGGCCATGAGCAGTCGGGGGTCACCGCCGATTTCCAGGTCCCCGTCGACCACTGCCCGCAGCGGATCGATGCGACCCTCGTAGATCTCTGCGGCGGTAGCGGCATCGGTGCTGAACGACACATCCGGGGATGACACGTTTCCGGGTAGCACCCGTACCCGGTCGGCACCGATGACCATGTACCAGGAGGGGCCGTCAGTGATCAGGTACCCGATGGTGACAGGAAGGTCGCCCACTCCAGTCGGGAACGCGGGGTGCAGGGCAGCGGCCTCGTTGAGGGCGGCTATCCACTCAGGTGACAGGTGGGCGGCAGTGGTCACCGGATGTTCCCGGGTTCAGGCCTGAGGTGCCTTCGGCTCAGGGTGTCGAGGCCGAGTACGACGACCATGGCGGTGGTTGCCAGAAGCAGCGGCACCGCCATCTCCGAGGCGGCCGGCCAATCCAGAGATGCACCCGAGATCACCTGGGTGCTGTCCCTGTCGATCACACCGACACCGTTGGGCCAGGGCCAGAGAACCCGTAGTGAGCCGATCATCAGGCCGACCAGGGCTGCCAGTACGAGATCGTGGTGGCGTTCCAACATTCGCCCCAGCAGGGTTGAGAAGAGTGCAAGGCCGGCAACGGCGCCCAGGCCGAACAGGGCAAGGTCACTGAGCACCNTGTCATCTATGGCTCCCAGGACATGGCCGTACATGCCGAGCATCAACAGGAGGAATGCGCCCGAGATTCCGGGGAGGATCATGGCGCAGATGGTGACTGCTCCGGACGCGAACAGGATTGCGGCCGACGGATCTGCCACCGGGCCTGCCTGCCAGCCCAGCGCCACGAACAGGACGAGGGCGACCACGGCCGTCAGGCCCATCCGCCCTGCGGACCAGGAGCCTGGAATCCGCCAGGCGATCAGGATCGAGGCCAGTACCAGCCCGAGAAACAGGCCAGCCATGGATTCGGGATGGTTGGCCAGGCCGGCTTCGATCGGGCCGGCCAGCACCGTCACCGCTATGCCGATCCCTGTCAGCAGGGGAAGCAGGAACGCCCATTCGACCGTTGCTGCACAGGTCAGGGAACCCCTCGGGTCGCCCCGGAGGAGAAGGCCCAGTGACCTCAATCCGTTCCTGACCGAACCGATGAGACGGTCGTAGATACCGAGAAGAAGGGCGATTGTCCCACCGGACACCCCCGGGACCACGTCGGCGGCCCCCATGCAGAGTCCGCGGAGCACGTGCACCGCCGTACGGCGGCCTCTGGTCACGTGTCGGTGTCCGAGGTGAACGGTGCGAGCGCTTCAGCCAACTCGGCGGGGGCCCTGGTCGGCCTGCCGTTCGAGTCGGTGATCGCTGCCCGGACCTGCTGGGTGGCCATCACTTCGTCTCCCCGGAGGATTCGCTGGCGCCAGATCGACGACGCTCGCCGGGTCTCAACGACCTCGGTTTCCACGATGAGTGACTCACCGGCCTCGACGGACTTCACGAAGGCGGTCTCAATGTTGGTGACCACAAACCGAAAGCCCCGTGCGTCGAGGTCGTTGAGACCCAGACCCACGGCATCGAGCAACTCGATGCGTCCAGTTTCGAACAACTGGACGTAGACGGAATGGTTGAGGTGGCCGTAGGGGTCCAGTTCGTAGAAGCGGACCTTCACCGGATGCAGGTGTGCTGACACCCGTGCGACGCTAGTGCCTTGTCAACCGCTGCCATGGACGGGCCGACACAGTTGCCGCGTGGCTAGCCTCCGATCCCATGTCCGGGGGAATCGAGGTCGACCTGTTTGTGGAGGCGTTCGGCGATGACGGCGCCGAACCGGTTCTGCTCATCTCCGGCGCCGACGCCCACTGCACCCGTTGGACCCCGGCTCTGGTCGATCCCCTTGTGGCTGCCGGTTTCCGGGTTGTGCGCTTTGACAACAGGGACAGCGGGCTTTCAACCAAG
Source organism: Acidimicrobiaceae bacterium (assembly GCA_002687745.1). Lineage (GTDB taxonomy): Bacteria > Actinomycetota > Acidimicrobiia > Acidimicrobiales > MedAcidi-G1 > UBA3125. Next base: position 49,913 of record NZBE01000021.1, read on the forward strand.
GTCCCCTCCAGCGTCGGCTACACGCTTGACGATCTGGCAGCCGATTCCCTCGCTGTGATGGACCGACTCTCGATTGACTCTGCCCACGTGATCGGTCGATCCATGGGCGGCATGGTCGGGCAGGTGCTGGCCCTCACGAGTCCTGAGAGGGTCCGGTCGCTGACACTGCTCTGTTCGTCGCCTGGCCTTGGCGATGAACGGCTCCCGTCGGCGGCCGACTGGCTGCTCGACAAGATGGCTGAGAGGCTCTTTGCCCCGCCTCCCGCAGACCAGGCTGAGCGGGTGGCCTGGGTCGTGGAACTGGATCGCCTCTTTGCAGGCCACCGCTACCCGTTTGACGATGAGGCTGCCAGATCTGTGGCCGAGTTCGAGGTTGAACGTTGCTGGTATCCGGAGTCGGGTCACGGGCCCGCCGTGGGGGCTTCTCCGTCACGGCTCGACAGCCTCGACAAGATCAGCGTTCCCACACTCGTGGTCCACGGAACAGCGGACCCGGTCTTTCCGGTTGAACATGCACTGGCCCTGGCCGACGGAGTACCCGGCGCCCACCTCTGGCTTGTCGAAGGCCTTGGACACGAGGTTCCCGATGCATGCCTCGCGGACCTGCTGCCGAGGCTCCTCGACCATCTGGATGGCTGAGGCTTCTCGCGAAACGGCGCCCGTCCCGACGGGGAGGGCGCCGTTCCTCTGAGTCCCTGATCGGGTCGTCGCGCGTCAACGTTCTCCATGGCCCAGCAGGGCATTGGTCGCGAGAGCGTGAGGGGACCGGCTCGGTCGGGGGCCTCGGGCTCACCCGCCAGGCGGGGCTCGGCTGCGTTCCTCGTACTGGTCTTCTCGCACGGTCTGTCCTCCTGTTGCTGGTGACTGCCAGACGTGCTGACCTCACTGTCGCGCCGACCCCACCCCTTGTCAACCGGGTGTCCCTACCGTTCCGGCAGCGGCCGGTCGCCGGGTACTCCTGTGAGACGTGGGACGTGCCGGTAATCCGCCCGGGTGAGGGTGGTGGCAGGAGGAGCGGAGGTCAGCGCTGGCCGGAAAGGGCTCGGTTCTTGACCTTGGCCTTCACGTAGTCGCGGTTCAGGTAGGCGATGAAGTCGAGGCTGATCTCCTTCGGGCATGCCTCGTGGCACTCGCCGTGGTTGGTGCAGGAGCCGAAATAGGACTCCATCACGTCGACCATCGCCTCGGTACGACTCCAACGTTCGGGCTGGCCCTGCGGCAGCAACGCCATGTGGCCGACCTTGGCCGAGGTGAACAGCTGCGCTGCCGAGTTCGGGCAGGCGGCCACGCATGCACCGCAGCCGATGCAGGCGGCGGCGTCAAACGCCTGCTCAGCGGCTTCCCTGGGAACGGGTGTGAGGTTGGCGTCTGGTGCGGCCCCGGACCCCACCGAGATAAAGCCACCGCTCTCGATGATGTGGTCGAGCGGTGATCGGTCAACGGCAAGGTCGCGTATGACGGGGAAGCCCGCTGCGCGGAAGGGCTCGATGACGATCTCGTCACCGTCTGCGAACTCACGCATGTGGAGCTGGCAGGTTGCCGTGGCCTTCTGCGGGCCGTGGGCACGACCGTTGATCATCACGCCGCAGGTTCCGCAGATGCCTTCACGGCAGTCGGATTCGAAGACGATCGGTTCCTCGCCGCGGTCGTTGAGCTGTTCGTTGAGGAGGTCGAGCATCTCAAGGAACGAGGCATCGGTGCTTATCTGCTGCGGGTGGGTCTCGAAGCCACCGGGGGAGTCGGGGCCGGCCTGTCGCCAGACCCTGACGGTGACGGAGATTGTGTCGCCCATGGCTGGCTCCTACTTGTACGAGCGCTGTGAGAGCGCAACATTGTCGAAGGTGAGCTCCTCGACGTGGCGGGTCTGCGGGCTGTCGGGGCCGTTCCACTCCCAGGCTGCAACGTGGGAGAAGTTGTCGTCGTCGCGCTGGGCCTCTCCCTCGGCTGTCTGGTGCTCCTCTCTGAAGTGCCCGCCGCACGACTCCTCGCGTTCAAGTGCGTCACGGGCCATCAACTCGGCGAGGTCGAAGAAGTCGGCAACCCTTCCCGCCTTTTCGAGGGACTGGTTCAGCGTGTCGGCGCTACCGGGAACCCGGACGTCGCTGTGGAACTCCTCGCGGAGAGCCGGGATGTCGGACAGGGCGCTCCTGAGGCNGGCTTCGGTTCTGGCCATTCCGATGTTGTCCCAGACGATGCGACCCAGCTCACGGTGGAAGTGGTCCACCGACCTGCTTCCGTTGGTTGACAGCCACCTGTCTGCTTCGTCCTCGACACCAGCGACCGCAGATGTGAACACCGGGTCGTCGGTTGGTACGACGGAGTCTCCCAGCAGGCCGGCAAGGTCGTCGCCGATCGTGTAGGGAAGCACGAAGTAGCCGTCAGCCAGGCCCTGCATGAGAGCGCTCGCACCCAGGCGGTTCGCGCCGTGGTCGCTGAAGTTGGCCTCGCCGACGGCGTACAGGCCCGGCACGTTGGTCATCAGGTGGTAGTCGACCCAGAGCCCACCCATCGTGTAGTGGCTGGCGGGGNAGATGCGCATCGGGCTCGTGTACGGGTTCTCGCCCGTGATGCGCTGGTACATGTCGAAGAGGTTTCCGTAGCGGGCGGCGATGGCGTCGTGCCCGTCGCGCTCGATGGCTGCTGCAAAGTCGAGGTAGACGCCGTTGTTGAGCGGCCCTACGCCGTGTCCGGCGTCGACGACGGTCTTGGCGTTGCGCGATGCGACATCTCTGGGAACGAGGTTCCCGAACGCCGGGTACTTGCGCTCGAGGTAGTAGTCGCGTTCGGCTTCGGGGATGTCGGCTGCTGCCCGGGTGTCTCCGGCACCGGACGGAACCCAGATTCGACCGTCGTTGCGCAGCGATTCGGACATCAGGGTCAGCTTGGATTGAAAGTCGTCGCTGGCGGGAATGCAGGTCGGGTGGATCTGCGTGTAGCACGGGTTGGCGAACAGGGCTCCGCGTCGGTGGGCTCTCCAGGCTGCTGTGACGTTGCACATCATTGCGTTCGTGGACAGGAAGTAGACGTTTCCATAACCACCGGTTGCCAGGACCACGGCATGAGCGGAGTGTGGGGTGACCTCGCCCGAGAGCAGATCGCGGGTGACGATTCCGCAGGCCCGGCCGTCCTTGAGCACGACATCGAGGAGTTCGGACCTGTTGTGGAGTTCGACTGTGCCGGAAGCGACCTGTCGCATGAGGGCCGAGTAGGCACCCAGCAGGAGTTGCTGGCCGGTCTGGCCACGTGCGTAGAAGGTCCGTGAGACCTGGGCACCACCGAAGGACCGGTTGTCCAGCAGGCCGCCGTAGTCGCGGGCGAACGGGACCCCCTGGGCGGTGGCCTGGTCGATGATGTTTACCGACACCTCTGCGAGGCGGTGGACGTTGGCTTCACGTGAGCGGTAGTCGCCGCCCTTGACGGTGTCGTAGAAGAGGCGGTGCACGGAGTCGCCGTCGTTCGGGTAGTTCTTGGCTGCGTTGATGCCTCCCTGCGCGGCGATGCTGTGGGCCCGGCGCGGGCTGTCGTGGAAGGTGAATGCCTTGACCCTGTAGCCGAGCTCTCCGAGGGTTGCCGCTGCCGACGCGCCAGCGAGGCCGGTGCCGACGACTATGACCTCGAACTTCCGCTTGTTTGAGGGGTTGACCAGGTTCATCGAGAACTTGTGGTTCTCCCACAGGTCGGCGATGGGTCCGTCGGGAACCTTTGAGTCCAGAACAGTCGAGTTCTGTTGGGGAGCGGCGTCGGGTTCCATCAGTGTCCCTCTGCCTCTTCGGCGAGGCACGCAAGGCCGTCGCTGTCGTTGACCGGGCAGGCCCGGTTGTCTTCGCTGATGAGGCCGGTCTGGGTGAGTACCGGGAAGGACAGGTTGCCGATCAGGATCAGCCCGGCGATCCCTGCTGCCAGGGCTCGTCGAAGGTGGTTGTAGCGGGGGTTGTTGACCCCGAGGCTCTGGAAGATCGACCACGCACCGTGGAATATGTGGAGGGCCAGAGCCACGTTGGCCACGACGTAGAGGATTGCCACCGGGAGGCTCGAGAGCGATGTGGCCACGTTGTGGTACGGATCGCCCCGGACGAAGTCGGGGCCGAGCCACCATCCCCATGTCAGGTCCGCCAGGTGGAACAGCAGGTAGAGGGCGATGATCGGGCCGGTCCAGCGCATCGTGCGGCTGGCGTAGCTGGCGGCTATGTGGTCACGGCCACCGGCGTACTTCTTGGCTCCGCTGATCAGGCCGGCATCGTCGCTGGAGTGGCGGCTCATGTCCTTGAGGGTGATGGCGGCATGCAGGTGCAGGGCGAACATTCCGGTCAGGCCGAGGCGCATCAGCCAGAGGACGAAGCTCTTGGGAACGAGGCCGCCCCCGAGGGTGCGGAGGGTTTCTGCGTACTCGTACATTCGGGCCGGGCCCTCGTAGACGTGCAGGTTGCCGACCATGTGGATGAGGGCGAAGCCGACGAGGCCGATGCCGGTGAGGGCCATGACCCACTTGCGGCCGACGGCGCTCTGGTAGATGTCGAGTGGGAAGGGCCAGGTGCGCCTGCGGGTTCGTACCGGGTCGACCCGGTATCGCTCGCGGGTGCTCTGCGCCATTGGCTTCTCCGGATCGTCTGGCGGTCGGACGTGTGCCCGGCCTGACTCAGAAGGTAGCGGGGAGATCAGGTCTCCGCGCGTTCCGGTAGGTGCAGTGAAGGTCGGGCACCGCCGGCTGTGCAGTTCAGGTCCGGGTCATTGTTCCGTTGTCGAACACGACCCGGTCTGCGACCCTCGTCTGGAAGAGGACGTCGCTGCCGTCCACCCACATGTGGACGTCAAGGGTCTCGCCGGGCATCACGGGTGACTTGAAGCGGCCGCCCATGCTCGTGAAACGGGTCGGGTCGGAGTCACAGGCACCGTGAAGGAGGGCGCGGCCGGTAAAGCCGTACGTGCACAGGCCGTGGAGGATCGGCCTGTCGAAGCCGGCCATGGCAGCGAAGGTGGGGTCGGAGTGGAGCGGGTTTCTGTCGCCGTTGAGGCGGTAGAGGAGAGCCTGGTCGGTGCGTGTCTCGTAGGAGATGACCTTGTCGGCGGGCCTGTCAGGTAGTTCCCAGGTGTTTGCCGGACCGCGGTCGCCTCCCCAGCCTCCCTCGCCGCCGATGAACAGGCCCGACCTGACAGACCACAGCGGGTTTCCGTCGGTGTCGGCCACGTCGGCTTCGATGTAGACGAGCGCAGCCTTGCCCTTGTCGTAGATCTCTGCGACCCTGCCCGTCGATACAGCGGTTCCTTCGGCTGCCAGCGGTTGGTGAAGGGTGATGTGCTGTTCGGCGTGCAGCAGCGCTGCCAGGTTGAAGTCACCGAAGCCGGGCCTGTTGCCGCCACCCATGACGACCACCTGGGTTGGTAGGGCCGCCTGGGTGACCTCGTGGCTGTTCTCGGTTGTGTACTCCAGTTCAAAGCCGGTTGGGTCGGTGATTCCGGCGCCGACTCCGAGCGAGTAGAGCAGGCTTTCGGCTGAGGTCCAGGAGAACTCGGATGGTTCACCTGTGGTTCCTGCTGCGTCCGGGTTGATCGGCATCTCATGCTCCTGGGTTGGCGTTGTCGGCGACGCTATTTGAACCCGTGTGTCGGAGCCAACAGGGGGCCGATGCGGATCTCGACCCTGTGTCCCGTGCGTCCGGGTTGACCGGTGAGGCTGCTTCCTGGTGATGTCAGCCTGGCCGGAAATTGGCGGTTTTTCCGTCCCACCCCTTGCTTTTCTAGGAATAACAGTGGTGTAATTACATGGTTGGGGCCCACTGTGGGCACCCGGGCTCCTGATCATGGGCTCAGGCAACCGTCCGAGGGACCGGGCGACGGAAGGCAGAACAAGATGGGCATCTTCGCCAAACCAGACCTTGACATCGACTGGCAGGAATACTCCAACTGTCTCGGAGTCGATCCAGACCTGTTCTTCCCCGAGCGTGGTGCCAGTACCCGCGAGGCCAAGGATGTTTGCCGTGCATGCGTAGTTCGAGCGGACTGCCTCGAGTTCGCACTCCAGAACGGTGAGAAGTTCGGTATCTGGGGGGGTATGAGCGAACGGGAGCGTCGCCGCATCCGGCGCCAGCGTGCGCTTGAGCGTGCGGCAGCGGCTGCCGAGACTGGCTGACCCACCTGTGTCAACGGCGGTTAGAGTGCCGTCATGAACAATTTCGCATTCCTCAGCACCAACGAACTGCTCATAGTTCTGATAGTCGGTGTCGTGCTCTTTGGAGGCAGCCAACTCCCTAAGTTGGCACGCAACCTGGGCCGCGCCCAGAAAGAGCTCCAGAAGGGCCTTGCCGAGGGCGCCAAGGAGGTCGATGCGGCAGACGCCGACCCTGAGGCCAGCACCGACTCATGACCGAAACTGCAACCGAGCTTGAGCCCCAACCGCCCGTAGGCGATGTCAGCGTCGTCTATCTCGGGCCGGTGGCCCCCCACTGGGAGGTCCGGTCCACCTTTGGTGACCGACAGCTGATCGAGTCGTTTCGCGACCGCATCAACGCACGCCTGATGCTCCTGCCGCCCCATGACCCACAGTTCCGACGCAACCGGGAACGCATCAACCGTGATGCGGAGCGGGAGAACGTGCTGGTCTTCTGGGATCTCGGCTACGACGAGGAAGAATGAGGAGGCCTGAGCCTCCCTGCCACCAGGGTCCCATGTCGCGACAGCAACCCCGACAAGGTCGGGGCTGCTGCCGAGACGGGGGCGTTGAGGGGGCCGCCCCGTTGGTGGTCAGGCCGCTGTGGCTGCGACCTCCCGCCGTTGCCTGCGGATCCGGCGCCGCTGCCTCTCTGAGCAGCCGCCCCAGACCCCGTGCTCTACCCGGTTGGTGAGTGCGTACTCGAGGCACTGTTCAGTGACCGGGCAACCGGCGCACGTCTTCTTGGCCAACTCGACTCCGACACCGTCGCTGGGGAAGAAGTGCGCCGGGTCGGTGTCTGCACATCTCGCCCGGGTCATCCAGTTGTCGTGAAGTTGAATCGTGTTCATGGGCGCTAGAACCTTCCTTATCCCGCTCTGGTGGTGAAACCGTCCCAGATCGGACCGAAAGGTGCCCTAAAGGCGGCTGAAGCGGCGTCCACACGAGTTCCACAACGGTTCACCCCGCGTTCACCCTGTGGACGGCGTCCGTTCACCGTCGGTGTCTATCGTCCCATCTGCCCCACGACGGGAGGGACCGNCCTTGTCAACCACGGAGTCGCCGGGACGCCTCGGCCGGACGCTGCCCGCGCCGCTGCGGGCGCTCCTGGTCCTCGTACTNCTNTACCTGTTCCTGACCGGGGTGAACCTGCTGGGCGGCGGCTTCAAGGGCCTCGGCAGGGACTTCGTGGACGGCCTCTTCGAGGGGGTCTCGAATCCCGTGGGTGGGCTCTTCGTGGGGCTCCTGGCCACGGTACTGGTCCAGTCCTCGTCGGTCTCCACGTCGGTAATCGTGGGCCTCGTGGCAAGCGGTGTCGTCGGGCTGGACGATGCCGTCCCCATGGTGATGGGAGCAAACCTGGGGACGACCGTCACAAACACGCTTGCCTCCCTCGGGCACCTGCGTCGGGACCACGAATTCAAGCGGGCCTTCGCTGCCGCGACGGTCCACGACTTCTTCAACATCCTGGCGGTAATTGTCTTCCTGCCGATTGAACTGCTCACCGGCTTCCTGTCCCGGTCGGCCGGATGGGTCACGGACATTGTCATCGGCAGCTCAGGCGCCTCGTTCAAGAGCCCACTCAAGACAGCGGTGAAGATGCCGGCCGGCTGGGTCAAGGGATGGCTGTCGGACCTGGGTGCCCACGGTGACCTCAAGGGTGCGTTGATGATCGTCGTAGGCCTTGCCTTCATCTTCCTCGCCCTGGCATACATAACGAAGAACATGAGGCTGNTGGTCGCCGACCGGGTCGAGGTGGCCATCAACAGGGCACTTGGAGCCGGCTCGGGGTTCGTGGCGATCATGATCGGCATGGTCATCACCGTTTCCGTCCAGTCCTCGTCAATCACCACGTCGGTGCTCGTGCCACTGGCTGCCTCGGGGGTCCTGACCCTGCCGAACATCTATCCGGTGACCCTTGGCGCCAACGTCGGCACGACGGTTACTGCGCTGTTGGCCTCCCTGGCCACGGGTAGCCCGGCTGCTGTCACCGTTGCGGTGGTGCACACCCTCTTCAACATCAGCGGAATCCTGCTCTTCTATCCGGTGTCGGCCATGCGGAACATTCCGATCCGCATGGCGGCCGCCCTCGCCGACGCTGCCGCCGAACGGCGCAGGGCGGCCCTTCTCTATACGATCGGCATGTTCGTGGTACTGCCACTGGTAGTCGTCATGGTTCTCCGATGAACCCCATACCCAACCTTCCCGGAAGGAATCCTCAATCATGGTGATGAGCTTTTTTCGTGGCTCCAGCGAGTCCGGCTTCGATTCCATTGACTCCAAGGTGCAGCAGATGGTCACAGATGCCCGCCACACCTTCGACCTGGCGATGAACGCAGTGACAGGTGGAGCCGTTGAGACCGTTGCCGATGACGTGCGTCGAACCGACCGCCAGATCAACGTCACCGAAATGGAGATCCGCCGNGAGCTGGTCGTGCACGCCTCGGTCCACGGTGGTGCCGACANGCCCGAGGTGCTGGTGGTCATGAACATGATCAAGGACCTGGAGCGGATCGGCGACTACAACAAGAACATCTTCGACATGGCCGAGGAGGGCGTGTCGTTCGCCGGATCAGACGACATCGACCAGATACTCGCCTACCGTGACGAGGTATCGACACGAATCGCCCTTGTGGGAGAGATCCTCTCGGTCCGGGACGAGGAGCGCACCCGCGCCTACATCCAGCGCGGCGGCGAACTGCGACGCGAGTACGACGGTCGAATCACCGACCTGATCCACTCCTCAGAGACGGCCCTGACGGCCGTGCCCCGGGCTCTGCTCTTNCGATTCCTCAAGCGCGTCACCGCGCATGCGCTGAACGTGGCATCGGCGGTGGTCATGCCCGTGGACCGACTCGACTACTTCGACGAGGACGACGACACACGGGTGTGAGCCTGATCTCTATCGTGCCCCCAGACGCTTCCAGCACGGGGCCTCCGACCCTGCACAGGCTGGAGGCCTCTGTCGAATCAGGTGGACGATGTTGTTGACCGTGGCCCTGGCACTCGTTGCGTTCGGGTTGGGATTCCTGCTGGGCCGGCGAAGTGACCGGCTGAACCCGGCTCCTTCCACCGGCGCTGACACGACCGCGGCTCCACCCGGGTTGGCTGACAGCCACGAGGGAAGGGTGCTCGACGTCATCCCCCTCGGAATCGTCGTTGCCGACGAGAACGGCGAAACCGTCTACCGCAACACCGCTGCAGATGCGCTGGTTGACTCCTGGGTGGACGGCGTGGTCGGGCACCTCGTGGTGGAGCGTCTGGTGGCAGCGGCTGCCGGTGGGTCCACCTCCGAACAGGTACGAACACCGGGCTCATCCAGCCACATTCTCCAGGTTGTCGCCAGACCACTGCAATCTGACAAGAGCGGTGTGGGCGTGGTGGGAGCGGTCGCCATTCTCGAGGACATCACCGAGCGAAGCCGTCAGGAGTCGGTTCGGCGGGACTTCGTGGCCAACGTCAGCCATGAACTGAAGACTCCCATCGGGGCGCTCAGCCTGCTGGCCGAGACCCTGGTGGCCGAGACCGACCCGGACGTCGTAGGTCGCCTGTCGGCCCGGATCGAAACCGAGTCGCAGCGGGTGGGTNCGATAATCGAGGACCTTCTGGACCTCAACCGCATCGAGGGGGAGTCACCTGAAAGGGTTGAGGTTCTGGACCTGGTGGGGCTGGCTGCCCAGGTGGTAGAGCGGGTGCTGCCGATGGCCGAACAGCGCGGCATAACCATCCGTGTGGATGCCAACCCGGGTGTCCACATCGAGGCCAGCCGAAACCAGATGGTGAGCATGATGCGGAACCTGATCGAAAATGCCGTGAAGTACTCAGACGATGGAGGAAACGTCACGGTCAGCCTCAGGTCCGACGACGGTGGTGTCCGGTTCGAGGTTGCCGACGACGGCATCGGGGTGCCGGAGCGCGACATTGAGCGTGTGTTCGAACGTTTCTACCGCGTGGACCGTGCCCGAACCCGTGAAACCGGTGGCACCGGGCTTGGCCTGTCCATCGTCCGGAACGTCGTACTCGCCCATGGCGGGCAGGTCGACCTGTCATCCACCGAGGGCAGCGGAACGACGGTTCTGGTGCAGCTTCCGACCGGGGCGGAGGCGGTGGCCTGATGACCGGTGTACGGGTTCTGGTCGTGGAGGACGAGGAGTCCTTTGCCGACGCGCTCGAGGTTGGCCTGCACCGCGAGGGGTTCGAGGTTGAGGTGGCATCGGACGGCGTGGCCGCCCTTGAGGCATTCGCCAGGAATGAGCCAGACCTCATACTGCTGGACCTGATGCTTCCCCGGGTCTCCGGCATTGACGTCTGCCGGGAGATTCGTTCGCGCTCCGATGTCCCGATAATCATGGTCACGGCCAAGGGTGCAGAGATCGACACTGTCGTCGGCCTCGAGATCGGTGCCGACGACTACGTGACCAAGCCGTACCGCCTGAGAGAGCTGGTTGCCAGGATGAGGGCCGTGCTCAGGCGCGCAGGAGAGCGCACCGAACAGGAATCCCCGGAGAGGGGCGGTGCGACGGCAGTCGTCGTGGGCGACGTGAGCGTCGACACGGAACGTCATGAGGTGATCGTGCGCGGAGAGGTCGTGACAATGCCTCTGAGGGAGTTCGAGCTGTTGGCCGTGCTGATCCAGGGTGCCGGTCGTGTGCTGACCCGCGACATGCTCATCGACAGCGTCTGGGGCGACGACTATGTGGGCGACACCAAGACCCTGGACGTCCACGTGAAGCGGGTACGTGGCCGTATTGAGGTGGATCCCAGCAATCCCGAGCGCATTGTCACCATCAGGGGCCTCGGATACAAGTACGAACTCGGGCGGCCCTCAGACTCGGCACCGTAGCCTTGGGCCGTGGACTCAGCGGCCCAACCCGCACCCCGGCCTGTAGCCAGCCCGTTCACGAGGCTGGCTCGGACCCACGCGCTGGGGGCGATGTCAGATGCCATGATCGCCGTTGCGCTCGCGGGTTCGATCTTCTTTTCCATATCTCCCGATGCTGCCCGCTGGAGGATCGGCCTCTACCTGGTGCTCACGATCGCACCCTTTGCCGTGGTCACCCCGCTGATCGGGCCCCTTGTGGATCGCATCCGTGGTGGTCGCAGGGGAATGATTCTCTTCACCGTGCTCGGCCGGGCCACCCTTGCGTACCTCATGGCGAGACACATTGACAGTCTGCTCCTGTTCCCCGAGGCATTCGGATTCCTGGTACTCCAGAAGGGATACTCGGTAGCCAAGAGCGCTGTCGTTCCCAAGCTTGTCAGGTCCGATCTCGAGTTGGTCGAGGCCAACTCAAAGCTGGCGCTGCTGAGCGCAATCAGCGGAATGGTCGGAGCCGGAATAGGCGGTCTGGCGATGCTGGGTGCGTCCTCGTGGGCCGCCAATGCAGCGATGGTCGGCTTCGTGGCCACCGCCCTGTTCGCCGTTCAGCTGCCGCGCATCATGGTTGCGGATCAACCAGCTTCGGCAGGTGAGCGGGCTGAGCTGAGGCAGGCCGGGATACTCATGGCCGCCGCGGCCATGGCGATGCTGCGTGCAGCGGTGGGTTTCATGACCTTCCTGCTGGCATTCGAGTTCCGCGGTGGCGAGGAGGGAATCAGCATTGATGGCCCCGGTCGGGCCGTGGGAGCTGCGGTCGGTGTGGCACGTGGCCAGGACATTCTCGGTAGTCCCGGTGCACCGGTCTGGCACTTTGGGGCAGTTCTCGTGTGTGCAGGCGTCGGTGCACTCTTCGGTGCATGGTTCGCTCCGCGCCTCCGCCGGACGGCCAGTGAGGAGATGATCATCACCGGTGTTCTCGTGGCCGCAATGCTGGGTGGTGTCGCGGCGAGCTGGCTCGGGTCTCTCAGGGGAGCGATGGTCCTGGCGGTGGTGGTGGCTGGTTCGTCTGCCGCCGCCAAGCTCGCCTTCGACTCGTTGGTGCAACGCGATGCACCCGATGCGAACCATGGCCGAACGTTCGGCAGGTTCGAGGGACGCTTCCAGTTGAGTTGGGCGGTCGGTGCGTTTGTGGCGGTCGTGGTTCCCCTGCCGGCCGAGCTTGGCTATGGGCTCGTGGCCCTGGGTACCGGACTCGCCCTCGTGTGGTATCTCGCAGGATCACGGGCAGCCAAGAGGACCGAAACCCCGGTTGACCCCGACCGTCCGGACGGCCAGCTCGGTTTCTGGTACCGGGAGGACGGCGACGAGCCTCCTCGGTAATGGCTGGCTACGGCTGGGTAGCGGTTGTATCCGGGCCGGCGGTGTCCTCGTCCATGTCGAGTCGGGCCAGCCAGAGGCCCGGTGCCTCCACCTCGTTCGGTGTTGGAAGGTGGGACTCCCCTGCCCAGAGGCGTTCCAGGGCGTCCGGTCCGGCCCGGTCGACAACACCGGAGATGAATGCACTGCCGCGATCAACCTGGGACTGGGTGAGGTTCAGGCCCAGAATCCGCTCGACAAACCGGTCGGCGTCGCTGGTCTCGACCCTCCTACGTCGAAGCGCCTCGGTCACCATCGGGTACGTCGCTATGAGGCGACCGCCGATCTCGTCCATCACGTGGTCCACGTAGCCGATGATGACCGCTACCAGCGATTCGATTCTCGGCTGGAGCACCTCCTGATCAGGTGACCTGACTGCTCCCAGGACCATTTCGGGGTCAAGAATCTGCTGGAGCCGGGCCATGGCTTCGGGTCCAGCCANCGGGTCGATGTCGCCCAGATGCTGTTCCAGTTCGGACGGGTCGTTTCGGAATGCACCGGCGTGGCTTGTCAGCAGTGTGTTCAGGGTTTCACCCACGTGGGGGACGCTGAGGACGCTGTGATGGGTGAGTTCGTGCAGGCACACCCAGAGCCGCAGGTCGGCGGCCGGGATGCTCCAGTCGGCAGCAAATGCCTCGATGTTCGGGACGATCAACATGAGGCGGTCGGCATCAGATGAGGCCGGGTCCACCGGGATCGGCAGGTCGTAGGTGCCGAGGTTGCGGAAGCCGAGGCGGCCGACCATTGTTCCCGTCGTCAGGTTCGACAGCAGCGGCGCTATTGCCTCCATCAACCCGGACAACCATGCGGTGGTCGGGTCGTCGGGGTCGGCCTGTGGTTGGTGTCGGGTGTCGGGCGTGCCGTGCAGGGACCCGGACACCCGACCGAGAAGCGGTAGAAGCGTGTCGACCATGCGCCCTGCCCAGACCGCCCGGGACACCGGTTCGACGGTCACAGGTCCCTTCCGTCCTGCCGGTAGGCCGGTCTGGTCGGCGACATGGAGTTCTGCGACCCGTGCGAGGGCCTCGTACTCCATGCGCACCGTCGGATCCACGTTGGGTTCGCTCTCACCGCCGGTGGCGATCGTCATCGCCAGCTGGCGTGCAGCGGACCCGTCCGCTCCCTGGTTCTTCATGGCCTTGAGGGCCTCACCGAACATGTCTCCGAGGGATCCACCGAAGACATGGGCCATCAGATCCTCGAGCGGGGGATCCTCGTCGTTGGGTTCAGGCATCTCTGGCAGGTCCACGGTGGCATCGTAGGGCCATGTCGTCGGGTGCTCACATCGGTGCGGTTGTCACATCGGGCGTCCGTACGGCTGCCGTCGGTCAGCCGGGTGGTGGTCGTACCATGACGGCGATGTCATCCGTGGCCCCAGTCGACTCCAACACCTGGCTCGGCCTCATCGAGGGGTGTCTCCCTGTTGAGGAGGCCCTCAGGTGGGCGGGCCGGCCCGACTGTGGTGCCGTGGTTCTGTTCAGCGGGAACGCACGGGACCACGCCGAGGGTCGCGCAGATGTGACCGGGCTCGTCTACGAGGCATACGAGGAGCAGGCAGAGCCCAGGCTGCTTCGAGTGGCCGACGAGGCACGTCGGCGATGGCCGCCGGTTGCCCGAATAGCGCTGCTGCACCGGGTCGGTTCCGTCCCGATCGGTGAGGCTGCCGTAGTGGTCGTCGCATCCTCGGCCCATCGCGGTGAGGCGTTCTCGGCCGGCCGCTTCTGTATCGACGCCCTGAAGGCAACCGTGCCCATCTGGAAACTCGAGACCTGGGACGGCGGCCAGAGCTGGGGAACCGGTGCCCAGCATCTTGTCGAACCAGGTGACCTGGAGCGGCCTCCCGATACCACCGGGTATGAGCCTGGCGACATCTCCGGAGGCCGGGCATGAACTCCAGCCTCGTGTTCCTCCTGGGCGCGGTGATCATGGCGGGGCTGGGGTCAGCCCTGGTCTGGCTGTTGAGCCGGCCCAGGAAGCAGAGCATCGACCCGGACGAGTTCCGGAGAACCCTGCGCAATCTGACCAGCGATCAACACCCCGGTTCGCACAGTTCCAGCGCAGTCCGGATGATAGGAGACGACGAGTCCGGGAAGACCGGCGGTTCGGCCTGAGATGGCACGCGACCTGGCAATCGACCTCGGCACGGCAAACACCCTCGTCTACACGCGGGGTGAGGGTGTTGTTCTGGCCGAACCATCGGTGATCGCCATGAACCAGCAGACGGGTGAGGTCCTGGCTATGGGCCGTGAAGCCTGGAAGATGATCGGACGCACACCAGCTCACATCGTGGCTGTCAGGCCACTCCGGAAGGGCGCCATAACGGACTTCGACGTGACCCAGCGGATGGTGCGGTTGCTGCTCGAACGGGTCGGAGTCAGCTGGCGNAACCGCCCCAAGGTCCTGGTGTGNGTGCCCTCGGCNATTACGGCGGTCGAACGACGTGCGGTAACGGAGGCCGCCAAGAGTGCCGGCGCCGCCGATGCACAGTTGATCGAGCAGCCTCTGGCAGCGGCGATCGGTGCCAACCTGCCGATCAGCGAGCCGGTCGGGAACATGGTCGTCGACATAGGCGGTGGCACCTCGGAGTCGGCGCTGCTCTCCCTCGGAGGCGTTGTGGCAATTGAGGCCCTCAGGGTCGGGTCCTTCGACATCGACGCCTCGATCCAGGCCCATGTCCGCAGGGAGTACGGCGTGGCAATCGGAGAGGTGACCGCAGAGGAGATCAAGTTGGTCTGCGGTTCGGCCACCGAGACGACTGGGGAGATGCGCGCGGAGGTTCGCGGTCGCGAGCTGGTCACAGGCCTCCCCAAGACGATCGTCCTTACCCCCGCCGAGATCCGTCGGGCAATCGACGAACCCGTCTCGGCAATGATCGACTCGGTGGTCTCCTGCCTTGCCCAGGCGCCCGCAGAGTTGGCACAGGACCTGCTCGTGCAGGGCCTCCACCTGGTAGGTGGCGGCAGTCTCCTGAGAGGTTTCGACAAGCGTCTGGCCGATGAGACAGGGATACCGGTCACCCATGTCGAGGCTCCCATGGAGTGTGTCGTAATGGGCGCCGGTCAGTGCATCGAATCCTTCGAGGCGATGCGGACCATGTTCATCGATCCCCGGCGGTAGCTACCGCTGCGATTCTCCAAGCAGATCCCCGGCTGCCTGGCTCACCTGCCAGTCCCTGTCGCCGATTGCCCGTTCCAGTGCTGCTTCGACGTCGGGGCCTGCGAACGCCGCGAGTGCAAGCACCGCCCGGCGCCGAACCGGTGGTCGGTCCGTCAGGGCGGCAAGGATCACAGGTCGTCCGGCCTCGTGGCCGAGGGATCCCAGGGCGGCCACGGCCGCCTCGCGACACAGCACGTCCTCGTGGTCGCTGGCGATGTCGTTGAGCAGCGCGACGGTCAGGTCGGCAAGGTCGGATCGCTCACCCGCCGCCCAGCATGCAACCTCGGTGACTCCGGAATCGCTGTCTGAGAGTAGGGCCACCATGCCCGTGGTTCCGGATGGGTGGGTGGTGGTCGCGACGATCTCGAGAGCCCGTCGCCGAACCGCTGGTGACGGGNCACCAAGAGAGGCACCAAGTTCAGCGTCGGTAATGCATCCCAGCCTGTCGAGGGCACCGATTGCGGCAGACCTGACCGAGGGCTCAACGTCGACAAGGTGGCGTCGGGCCTCAGCGGGGTCTCCCGCATGCCCGGCGAGGATCGCCTGACGGCGGCGGGCTGCGCTCTCAGCGGTCGGTGGCGGCTCGGTGTGCTCGTGGCGGGCTGGCACCGGTCAGCCGATGGCCTGTTCAAGCAGGAAGCCGGCTCCAATGACCATCACACCAATCACGGTCGCAAGTGCGATTCCGCCGGCGACCACGAACACCGTCAGCAGGATGAGCGAGCGCAACCGGTGGAACCATCGGATTCTGGCCCGCTGCCCGGTAACCACCTTGTGTGGCGGGTGGAACCACAGACCGGACAGTGCAGCCGCTCCCCATGGCCGGTCGACTGCGTACTCATGGTCGTGCTGGGTGTTCATGACGGCCTGCACCATGACCCGTATGTTGTCGTGGCAGGCTGGGTCATACCAGCCGCGTGGATGGACCCGACNCCNATTGTCGAACCGTCGACCGTATGGGCGTGAACAACCAGCGGGGCAACGAGCACGAGGCCCGGGAACAGGGTGGCGACGAACAGCGTGATCACGGCAGACGACAGGCTACAGCCGGGCGTCGATGCACCTGGTGGTGCCCCCCGAGGCATGAGGCCGGCTGTTGCAGCAGGTGTGCTGCTCGTCGGCCTCGCGGTCGTGGCGATGACGTTCGTCCGGTTGCCGTACTTCATATTCAGGCCGGGGACCGTCAACGCCCTGTCTGATCGCATCGTTGTGTTCAGGGGCCAGAGCTTTCCGGCTGCCGGCGAGGTGTATTTCACTACCGTCCGTCAGGACTCGACGGTGAACGGTTGGGAGTATCTGTGGGCAACTGTTGACGATGCCGACCTGCTGGTCAGCCAGGAGTCCGTGCTGGGCGATCGGAGCCGTGACGAGAACCGNCAGTTCAACATCGAGTTGATGCGGGTCTCAAAGTCCACGGCCGAGGCTGTTGCGTTGAGGCACCTCGGCCTTGACCCGTTCGTTGCCACAGGTGTCGGCATGGCCTCAGTTCGTGATCCTGCCGCCGGCCACCTGACCACCGACGATGTGATCGTGGCAATCGACGGCGTGTCGACGATGCGCGTCGAGGAACTGGTAGCCCTCGTCAGGGGGCGTTCGCCGGGTGACAGGATCGAGATNCTCATCGAGGACCTTGACGGTGACAACCCCAGGACCGTGGTTGTCGAGTTGGCAGCGCGCGACGACGANCCGACGATCGGGTTCCTCGGCATCGGCCCTCAGACACGCTGGGAGGACGTCGGGGACCTTCCGGTCGACGTGGGCATTCGTACCGACAAGGTGGGCGGCAACTCGGCTGGCCTCGCGCTGACCCTGGCAATCCTCGAGGTGCTGACGCCTGGAGAACTTACGGCGGGTCTACGCGTGGCCAGCACCGGCACAATCGACATTGACGGCGTGGTCGGCCCCATTGGTGGGGTCAGGCAGAAGGTGGTGGCGGCCCGCCGGGCCGGGATCGACCTGTTCCTGGTGCCGGAACACGAGGTGTCCGACGCCCGCGAAGTTGCAGGTGACCTCAGGGTCGAGGGGGTCGGGAACCTGGATGACGCCCTGGCCGTGCTGGCCGAACTGGGTGGTAACGCTGACACTCTTGCGCTCCCAACTGCATCCGGGTAGGTGTCGGCTCACCTNCCCGGCCGCCGGTATGGCTAACCGGAACCGCCGTTAGGCTGCAGCGATGCGCCCCGAGGATGCACCGCCACCGCGGCCCCGCCCGATGCCTCGAAGGGGNCGACCTGTCCGGTCCGGGAAGTTTCGGGCAATGGCGCTCGGTGCGGTGGCCATCTTCTTTGTGGTCACGGTGTCGCTACGGGGGCTGGCCGCCTTCTANACCGATTACCTGTGGTTTGACTCACTTGGCCACAGCGATGTGTTCACGTCGGTGCTCGGTGCCCAGGTGGTCCTGATTGTCCTCTTTGCACTGCTGTTCTTCGGGATCCTCTTCGGAAACCTGGTAGTCGCGGANCGGTTGGCCCCNCCCGTACGGCCNCCCGGGCCCGAAGAGGATCTTCTGGTCCACTACCACCTCATCGTCGGGGGCCGGGGCAGGATGTTGCGCCTGGGTGTTTCAGGCCTCTTTGCCCTGATAGCCGGATTCGGNGTGTCGGGCAGGTGGCAGGAGTGGCTGCTGTACACCAACCGCGTTGATTTCGGCACGGTCGACGCCCAGTTCGGGCGCGACATCGGGTTCTTCGTGTTCCAGTTGCCGCTGCTCACCTTCGTCGTGGGTTGGCTCTTCTCGACACTTCTCGTCACCCTCGTAGTCACCTCGATCTCCCACTACCTGAACGGTGGTATCAGGTTCCAGACAGTCGGCGAGAGGGTCAAGCCTCAGGTCAAGGCCCACCTCTCGGTGCTACTCGGCGTGGTCGCCCTGGTCAAGGCCGCCGACTACTGGCTGGCCAGGTTCGAGTTGACGACATCGACCCGGGGGGTGGTCGACGGCGCCTCATACACCGANGTAAAGGCGGAACTGCCAGCGACCAACCTGCTGATCCTGATCTCCCTTCTGGCCGTCGTGCTGCTCCTTGTGAACATCCGTCGGCGGGGTTGGGTGCTGCCAACGCTTGCCGTGGGCCTCTGGTCGTTTGTGGCACTGGTCATGGGCGGCATCTATCCCGCGGTCGTTCAGAGCTTCAGGGTGGAACCGGCCGAGTCCGAAAAGGAGGCGCTCTACATAGAGCGCAACATTGAAGCCACGAGATTTGCCTACGGGCTCGACAGGATCCAGGAGGTGATGATTGAGGACTTCGACACCGAGATCACAGCCGCCGACCTGCGGGCCAACGTGTCGACCGTTCGGAACATCCGGACACTTGACCCGCTCATCGTGCAGGCCACCTTCGACCGTCTGCAGGGCGAGCGCGAGTTCTACCAGTTCAGCGGGGTCCTCGATGACGGCAGGTACCAGATCGACGGCGAACCGACCCAGGTGATCCTCGGTGCCCGCGAACTGGACCTCAACACAACCCGCTCATGGGAGGCCCAGCACGTTGCCTTCACCCACGGCTACGGCGTCGCGATGGCACCGGTCAGCCGGGTAAAGGGCTCCGGTGACCCCGACTTCGTGATCGGAGACCTGCCGGTTGCGATCGACGATGGGGTCGACGTGGTCCTCGACACCCCACAGATCTACGTCGGTGAAGGGCTCGGAGGCTATGCGGTCGTCGGCGCCAGTCGTGACGAGGTTGACTTCACCGACGAGAACCAGGAAACCAGGGCAGTCCGGTACTCCGACCTGGGAGGTGAGGGCGGTGTCCAGATGGGGTCGATGTTGCGCAAGGTGGCTTTCGCCCTCAGGTTCGGCCAGATCGAGCCGCTGATCTCGAACTTCATCACCGATGACTCCCGGGTCCTCTACGTGCGGGACGTGCATGAGCGGGTCGAGAAGCTGGCGCCGTTCCTCCATTTCGACACCGATCCGTACCCGGTGCTCGTAGACGGCGGAATCCAGTACATCGTCGACGGCTACACGATCACCGACAGGTACCCGTATTCGCAGCGAGCGCCGGTCGAGGACCTGCCGGCGGGCGACGACTTTCCCCTTCGATTCAACTACATGCGCAACTCGGTCAAGGCGGTGGTTGACGCTTTCAGCGGTGAGGTCACCTTCTACGTCTCCGAGCCCGACGATCCGCTTGTCAGGGCCTACCAGGGTGCCTTCTCGGGCCTGTTCACGCCGATGTCGGAGATGCCCGCATCCCTTCTTGAGCACATGCGCTACGCCGAGGACTACTTCCGGATCCAGACAACGCTCTGGGGTGCCTACCACGTTGACGACACCGAGAACTTCTACCAGCGGGCTGCGGAGTGGGCTGTCTCCCAGGATCCGGGTCGTACCGGCCTGGGCGCAGCGAACCTGACCGTCAGGGATGAGCAGGGCATTCCGTCTGGAACCCGTGACGCCAGGATGCCTCCGTACCGCACAATGGTCGACCTTCCAGACGGGGCCGGTGACGGGGCCGAGTTCGTGATCATGAGGGCGTTCGTTCCCCTCGACGATGACGACGCCCGTAAGGAGCTCGCCGCCTACATGGTCGGTCGGAGCGACGGTGACAACTATGGCGAGGCGATCGTCTACCGCCCGCCGACGTCCAACTTTGACGGCCCCGCCCTGGCCGAGGAGCGGATCCGCAACGACGAGGAGGTCGCCAGCCTCCAGACCCTCTTGAGCCAGCGTGGTTCCTCGGTTCTGTTCGGTGAACTCCTGCTGGTGCCTATAGACAACTCGATCCTGTACGTGAGGCCGCTCTACGTACAGGCCGAGGGGGACAGGACTGTTCCCGAACTGGAGCGTGTGATCGCCTCGGTAGGTGAGCGGGTCGTGATGGCAAACACACTCCAGGAGGCTCTCGAGGAACTGACCGGTTCCGACCTCAGCGATGTGTTCGGTGGAGCCGTCGTGGACGAGTCAGCCGCAGATGACGGTGACAGCGGAGTTGCGCCAGTCGATTCCGGCGAACCGTCAGGTGGCATCTCCGAGGTCATCGCTGGTGATGTTGCAGCGATCGTGGCCGAGATCGACCGGCTCCAGGCGGCCGCCGCCGGCGCACTTGCCGAAGATCCTGCCGACTGGTTGGAGTTCGGGCGTATTCAGGCCCGTATGCAGGAACTCGTCTCTGACCTGGCTGACAGGGCCGGCTGACACCAGAGTCGGTCTGGCTGGGGCCTAGTTGGCAGGCTGCCAGCCGCTTGTGCGCTGGCTGGCAGGTGCCCGGGCCGGTGAGTCTGCGCTGAGGTCCTCAAATGCCTCGTCGTCGGCAAGGGCTGGTGTGGTTGGTTCGTCTTCGAAGGTGAGGCCGGCCTGGTTTCCCAGTTCTGCGATTCGGCCACGTAGCTCGACGGTCACCCTTGACAGTTCGGCGGACAGGCGGGCGGCGTGGAGGCGAAGTTCCATGACGGCGTCATCGTCGCTTCCGGCGGCGTGTTCGCCAAGCGAGTTGAAGCGGTTCTCGATGATGGAGACTCGATCTTCGAGGTTGCGGAGGCCGTTCACAATGTCAAGCAGCGTCTGGTCTGGGCCCGGGTCGTTGGACAGCCGTTTTCTTCGTGGTCGCATGATGTGATGGTACTAAGAGCCTCACGGGGGTGGGTGGTGCCGCCGCGACCGGTTGGACAGCCATGTGGGTCGACTAGGGGCCGACCCCTGTCGGGATGGACCTGTGGCTACCCTGCGGCCGTGCGCAGCCGGTCCGCAAGGTCGATCCTCACAGCAGCCGTGGTCGTGCTTGTCTGGGGTTTGCCGGGTTGTGCAACCGATGGTGGCCGTGGGCTTTCGGATGCTCAGGACCAGGCTGTTGTCGCCTCAACCACCACCTCGTGGCGAACTGCCGACTCCACCGCCACGCTCGCACCTCCGGCGGTATCGTCCACCGGCTTGTGGATATTCCTTCCGGCAACACCGCTGTTGTCAGTCGAGCGGTTGACCGGCACGATCGAACCCGACGGAACCTTCGACATGGCATTTCCGACCGTGGACGGTGATGGCGTGGCAGCTGGCGTCGATGCCCTGCTGCGACAGCCGGTTGAGCACGCCAGGGCCCTGTTCGCAGCTGACCTGTTCGAGGACGAGTCCTCCGGCGTGGAGCCGAGCCACCTCTTCGGAGGTGGCATCGTGTCACTACTTGATACCCGGGTTGTCAGCGTCGAGTACGACCTGACCGTTGAATGGGGTGGCGCTGCCAGCGGAGACCAGTGGGTGGACGCGGTTGTGGTTGACCTGGCCGACGGCAGCCTCGTGGGCCCGCTGGATGTCTTCTATGACGACAGCCCGTGGTTGGAGACGCTCGCCAGGGTGGCCACCGTCGACCTGTTGGAACGCTTCGGTGAGAACGTGGTTTGGCCCGATGGCCTTGCGGTTGAGGAATCCAACTTCGAGCACCTTGCACTCAGTGCAGAAGGGGTGATCCTCCTGTTTGACCGCTACCAGGTCGGGCCGGGTGTCCTCGGGGCACCGAGGGTGACGGTTCCGTGGTCGGAGATCGGTGAGTTTGTCGACCCGAACGGCCCGGTCGGGCACCTGGTCGCAGGCTGAGGTCTTCGGGCTCAGTTGAGGCCGAGCCTCACAAACTGTTCGGTAGGGGCTTCAACCTCGGTGAGGGCGTGGCGAAGTAGGTCCACGTAGTGGTCGGAGCGGCTTGAGTCGGCGAGGTCCTCGGATTCCTCGGTGTCGGAGGCGTCGTAGAGCTCGGACACTGCTCCGGCGGTGCGTCCCGCAAGGTAGACAGCGCCGCTGTTCAGGTCGTCGGCGGTGAACGGCTGTCGGATGACCGGCACATCACTCCCCGGCATGTGGTCGAGCGTCGCCCTGTCGTCGGGCCTGGCGAGGCTCAGCCGCGGGAACACGTGGACGGGCATCGTCGACCACCGGTTCGACCAGACGCTCACGTCGGTCTGTTCACCCTCGACCCCACGGATGTACTTGCCGTCCTTGTCGATGACGTTGACCTCGCGTCCGAAGTAGCCCTGTAGGAGGTGGTCGCGTGCCGTGGGCCGGGTTCCCTCGATCACGCTCCGTAGCGACACACCGTGCGTGCGGTGCTCGGTCTCCAGGTCAAAGAGGTCGGTGAGGGTGGCGTGGACGTCGACGCTGGTGGTGAGTGCATCGCGGTTGCCGGGTTCGACTCCGGGCCATGCCACGAGCATCGGGATGGCTCCGAGCAGGTCGTAGATGGGGGACAGGGGCTTCCCGAACATCTCGTCGCGTTCGCCCAGATAGTGGCCGTGGTCCGTTACGAGGAACAGCGCTGTGTCGTCCCATAGGCCGTTCTGGTCCATGGAGTCGAGGACCTTCCCGAGCCAGTGGTCGATCATCGACAGTTTGGATCCGTAGTTGGCCCTGAGTTGTTCGGCCTGACGTGTTGTGATGACCCCCTTCTCGATTACCTTGCGTCCGTAGGGAGGCCAGATCTCGAGCGGCTCGTCACGCTGGTCGTGGTAGCGATACGCCCAGCGTTCAGGGGTGTCGAAGGGTTCGTGGGGATCGAACTCGTCCACGAACAGGAAGAACCGGTCGTGGTGTCCGGCGTTGCGGTCCAGCCAGTCGGCGGTTGCCTGCATGGTCTGCGGCCCGGGAAAGTCGGCCTCGTTCCGGAACCATGTACGAGAGGTGTCGTAGCCCCTGTGGACCCAGCCCTCTGTGGCTGGTAGCGCAGGTGTCCCGACCCAGGAGGGGTCCTCTCTCAGCCTCCACGGGTCGTCCTCGTGTCCGCGCACGTAGTCCCACATTCCGAAGTCGGTGTGGTAGTTCTCGCCACCGGTCTCGAATAGATGCGGGTGGTCGGTGATGATGCCGGTCGCCACGCCGCTCATCTTCATCTCGCGGGCGATGTTGGACTCCCATACCTCGATGGATCCCCATGGCCGCCACAGGAAGTCCCATGCGCCACAGAGGATGTCGTGGCGTGCCGGCATGCACGGGAGCGAGGCCGAGTAGTGGCGGTCGAAGCGCAGGGATCGAGCTGCCAGTCGGTCAAGGTTGGGGGTCTCGAACTCGGTGCCTCCGTAGCAGCCCAGCAT
Organism: Acidimicrobiaceae bacterium; assembly: GCA_002687745.1. Taxonomy (GTDB): domain Bacteria; phylum Actinomycetota; class Acidimicrobiia; order Acidimicrobiales; family MedAcidi-G1; genus UBA3125. Next base: position 73,462 of record NZBE01000021.1, read on the forward strand.
TCGCCGGTTGAGGCTGTCGAGCAGGATGACCACGACGTTTCGTGGCCCCGAACCCTCGACAAACGGCTTCGGTTCCGGGGTGGCGAATTGGTCGGCCATCTGGGTCAACTGGTCGGGGGTGGCGGGCTGATCTCGATGACGTCGGCATGGTCTGACAGGCGACGCAGCAGGCTGTTCAACTGCGGTGTTGCGATGCCCCACACGACCACGCTGGTGCGTCGCAGCTCGCCCTCGTCTGCTGTCTCGATGACGCTGAGTCGACCTCCTGAGTCGCCGACGGACGCGATGAGGGCGTCGAGCACGTCGCTGCCGGGAAGGTGGCCGATGTCGAGCCTGCGTCTGGACCTGGGCGACAGGACGTAGGGCTTGAGGGGACCGAAGGCCAGGACCACGATGAGTGCCATTGCGCCTGAGGCAACGGACACCACATAGAGGCCCATTCCCGCCGCAACTCCGAAGGCGGCAGCCATCCAGAGGGTGGCGGCTGTGGTAATCCCGGTGATGGTCACGCCACTGCGGATCATCGCCCCGGCACCGATGAAGCCAATTCCGGTGACCACCTGGGCAGCGACCCGCGAGGGGTCGTTCTGGTCGCCTGTGACGGCGAATGCCCCGGCGATCGTGAACAGCGCGGCCCCGAGTGCCACCAGGGTATGGGTGCGCAACCCTGCGGTCTTGTGGCGGGTCTCGCGCTCAAGGCCCAGCACCGCCCCAAGGGCGACCGCGAGGGCGAGTCGGGCGACCAGTTCAAGTTCGGTCGGAGCGGTCATGGCTCCCAGCATTGCACCAAGTCTGATCGGTGGCTACCAGCGGCTGGAGGCCGTGAGTTCCTCGACGGGCAGGTGGATGTCGAACCGTTCCCGGATGGAGGCGTCCACGTCGGAGGGAACGTGGTTCGGGAAGTGGGCGGACAGAACCCTGCCTACGTGCTCACGGGCCCGTTCATCCGCTGAGGATGCACCGGCTTCGAACCAGTCCTCTGGGCTGAGGCGATCACCGATTTCGGGGTACACGTACTCGGATTGCATCATCTCGAGGGTCTGGTCCTGGCCGAGGAAGTGGCCGTCTCCGTGGACCACCTCGCGGATCACCTCGGTGGAGAGGGTTTCCCGGTTCACCTCGATTCCGCGGACGGTCCGGTTGACCGCCCCCAGCATGTCGTTGTCGATCACGAGGCCCTCAAACGAGCAGGCCAGCAGGCTGGCGAGCATCCCGGCCGACTCGTAGACGAGGTTTGCACCGGCATTGCCCGCAAGGGCCACGGTCATGCCCTTCTCATGGCCGGCCTGGTTGTCGGGCATCTTGGAGTCGGCCATGCCTGCAGGAACCCCCGACGGCAGGTTNAGCCAGTTGGCCATCTGGGCCGCTGCAGCGTTCAGCACGGCCTCGGCTCCCGAACCACCGGTCATGGCCCCCGTACGAAGGTCGGAGACGAACGGCCAGAGTCCCATGATGCACGGATGCCCCGGCTGCAGGAGGTTCACGAATGTGAGAGCGGAAAGGCACTCGGCCAGGGCCTGGACCAGCGAACCGGCCAGGGCGGCCGGCGAGGTGGCGCCCGCCTGCCCGGCGGACAGCAGGTTGATGGGCATGCCGGCACGGACCTGGGCAACCATTGCTTCGGCTGCATCTTCGGCATACCGCAGTGGTGGTACCACGAATGTGTTGTTGGCCACGCAGAATGGCCGCTCGGCAAACGAACCCGTGCGCCCTCCGAGCATCTGGTCGAACATGTCCACGGTCTCGACAACATGTTCGGGCTGGAAGAACGAGGTCCCGATCGGCATGGTTGTACCCATTGCCACGGCGTAGGCGGTGTTCAGGTCGAGATCACGAGCCTCGACCATGTCTCTGGGAACGAGTGTGCGAACGTGAAAGTGGATGTGCTCGAGGGTGTCGACCAGGCGGGCGACGTCGTAGACGTCGAGCAGGGTGGATGGCCGGTGTCTGCGGGTCTCGTGGTCCCACACCGAAACGGCTGCGCCGGCGGTGCCGAAGTGGACCCGGTCGCCGCCCACGTCTATGGAGCGGTTGTCGTCGAACCCGTACCAGGTGAACGAACTTGCTGCTGTGGAAATGGCGTCCTCCACGAGGGCCCGCGGGAAGTGGAGCCGGTCCCCGATGACGTGGCCACCTGCGGCTGTGACGACGTCGATGAACTCCTGGATCGGGCTTCCCATGCCGATCTCCTCAAGCAGATCGAGGGCCGCCTCGTAGACCTGTCTGCACCCGGACTCGCTCAGCGGAGCGTACCTTCCGCCTGACATTCCGGGTCGAACCGGTCGCTTGTCTCCGGCGGGTCCGGCTGCCCGGGCGGCGACCCGTGCGGAGCGACCACCCGGTCGTCTGCGTGGCGCCTCTTCGGTCGTGGCCGTGTCGCTCATCTTGTCCCCCGTACCTTCAGTTGTCGGCTCAGGCTCTGAGCCGTTCGTTTACCGGGTCGTGCGCTGGTTGGTCAAGCACCGTCGCCTTGTGCCGTTCACCGAACAGCCCTATCTCGAAGGTTGAACCCGGGCCGGCGTGGTCCGGGTCCACGTACGCGAAGCACAGAGACCTTCCGACGGTGTGTCCCCATGCTCCGCCTGTCGTTATGCCCATGATGGATTCGGTCCCGGTCCGGTAGACGGGCTCGTTGCCACGACAGTCGGAATCCGTAGCGTCGACCTCGCAGTAGACGAGGATCATGCCGAGGCCCGAGTTGTCGGTGCCGGCCGACTCCTGTCGCTCCACGACGGCGTCACGGCCCTTGAAGTCGCGGTCCAGTGCCACGAAGCGTCCGAGGTCGGCCTCAACCGGCGTGATCTCAGTGGTGAGCTCGCCACCCCAGGCCTTGTAGGCCTTCTCCATGCGCATCGAGTTCATGGCGTATGAGCCGAAGTGGACCATGCCGTGGGGTTCGCCGGCGGCGGTCAGTGCTTCGTACAGTTGGGGCATCTGCTCGATGGGATGGTGGAGCTCCCAGCCAAGCTCACCTACGTAGCTGACGCGCAGGGCGATACAGCCCACGCCGCCAACCTCGACCTGGCGACATGTCAGCCACGGGAACGCCTCGTTGGAGAGGTCTGCGTCGCTACAGGAGGTGAGCACGTCTCGGGCCCGGGGGCCGGTTACTGCGAGGATGCCCATCTGGTCGGACCAGTCCTCGATGGTGACATCCTCGTGGGCCAGCACGTGCTGGGTCAGCCAGTCGAGGTCGTGGGTGGTGCCGGTGATCGCGGAGTTCAGGTAGAACCGTTCGTCGCTCATCCGGGTGACCGTCATCTCGCACTCGATGCCTCCCAGGTCGGTGAGCATGTGGACGAGACGGATGCCGCCATGCCTGGCGGGGAGCCGGTTGGCTGAGAGCCGGTCGAGCAGGGCAGCTGCGTCAGGGCCGACCACACCGATCTTGGCGAAGGCGGACAGGTCGGCGATGCCGACCCGGTCGCGTACGCCGGCGCACTCGGTGGCGACGATGCCGTGTGCGTTGGAGCGCTTCCAGGAGTAGTCCTCGGCGTCGCCGTAGTAGCGGGCCCTCTCCCAACCCCAGACGTCCTGCCACTGGGCGCCGAGGTCGTCGAGTCGGTCGGCGATCGGTGTGCGCCTGAGTGGGCGCCCGGCCGACCGGTACTCGCCCGGCATGCGCACCTGGTACATCTCGTGGTACTCGTCAATTGACTTGGCGATCGTGTAGTCGACATCGGACCACGGTCCGAAGCGGCGGGGGTCCATCTCGCGGACGTTGATCTCGGTCTGGCCATGGACCATCCACTGGGCCAGGAACTTTCCGGCACCGGGTCCCTGGGTGATGCCGATTGAGGCTCCGGCGCACATCCAGTAGTTGCGNACACCGGGGGCCGGGCCCATGAGGTAGCCGCCGTCGGGGGTGTGGGTGATGGGGCCGCTGACTACCTGTTTGATGCCTGCCTCGGCGAAGATCGGGAACCGTTCAGCCGATATTTCGAGCCACGGTGCGAGCTGTTCCAGGTCGGGTGGTGTGAGGTGGAAGTGCAGGTCCCAGTCGATGCCCTCGACCCCGTAGGTGATGGAGTTGCGGGTCTCGTATGGGCCGATGAGGAGGCTGTCGATCTCGCGGCGGTAGTAGCACGAGGATCGGGGATCCCTGATGACGGGCATCTCGACGTCCTGGGCTGCTATCTCGGGGAGCGACTCGGTGATCAGGTACTGGTGGATCATCGACACGATCGGAACGTCGATGCCTGACATGGCGCCAACCTGGGGGGCGTAGTGGCCGGCGGCGTTCACGACGTGGTCGCAGGTGACCTCGCCCTTGTCGGTGGTGACCTTCCAGCGCCCGTCCGCCAGCTGGTCGATGGCGGTGACGAGCGTATGGCGGGCGATCTCGGCGCCGAGCTGTCGGGCGCCGACGGCCATTGCGTTGGTGGAGCCGGTGGGGTCGGACCAGCCGTCGTTGGGTGTCCAGAAGCCGAGGACGATGTCGTCGGTGGATTCCATGAGAGGCACCTGTCGGCGGACCTCATCGGGGCTGATCAGGTGCGACTCGACGCCAATTGAGTCGAGACCGCCCTGNACGTAGCGGTACCAGCTGGCCTGGTCTTCGGTGACGGCGAGGCGGATTGCCCCACAGCCGTGCCAACCCGTTGACATTCCGGTTTCGGCTTCGAGGGCCTTGTAGAGGTCGATGCCGTATGCGTGGACCTTGGCCATGTTGAGGCTGCCGATGAAGTTGGGTACGAGGCCTGCTGCGTGCCAGGTGGACCCTGAGGTGAGCTCACCCTTTTCGATGAGCAGCGTGTCGGTCCAGCCCTCGTGGGCCAGGTGGTAGAGCAGGCCGACGCCCATGGCGCCGCCGCCCACGATTACGCACTGTGCCTCGTTGCGCATGCACCACCTCCCAGTGATCCACTTGGCGAGTCTGTTGTCTGCTGGGCGAGAAGGTACACCCGGCCCGGCCCCGGGTGTAGTTGTTCCGGACGGTCTACGGTTGTCGTCCATGACGATCAGCGACTACCGGTCCGCACTGGTTACGGGTGCCTCGGCTGGCATTGGTGAGGCTGTTGTGACCGACCTGTGTGCACGCGGCCTGACCGTTCACGCCGTAGCCCGCAGCGAGGACAGGCTCGAGGCCCTTGCCGACGCAACCGGCTGCACCAACCACGTACTCGACGTGCGGGACACGACCGCGATGGAGGACCTGTTTGGCTCCCTCGGGGTGGATGTGCTGGTCAACAACGCCGGGGTGGGTCGGGCAATCCAGTCGCTTCCCGATGCAGACCCGGCCGATATCGACCAGACAATCGCCACCAACGTGACAGCGGCGCTGCATGCGGTCCGTTCGGTTGTCGGGCCGATGATCGAGCGGGGACGCGGCCACATCGTCAACGTCGGATCAGTTGCAGGCCTCTACCCGCTCCTGTCAGGTGTCTACGGTGCGTCCAAGGGCGCGATCCACCTGATGTCCACCAACCTGCGTCTGGAGTTGGCGGGTACCGGTGTGAGGGTTACCGAGATCTGCCCCGGGCGGGTACGCACCGAGTTCTACGACGCCGCCATCGACGACCCCGACCTGCGCGACAGGTTCAAGGAGACCGGCATCACCGAGATCACCAGCAAGGACGTGGCTGCCTCGATCGCCTACGCCCTGGAGGCCCCCTGGTACGTGAACGTGGCCCGGGTCGAGTTGCAACCGACGGAACAGACCTACGGGGGCGTCAANTTCGACCCTGTGGAGGGACGCGACGAGTGAGCGCTGGCACGCTCGCCGGCAAGGTCGCCGTCGTCACCGGCGGAGCCTCGGGGATGGGAGCCGCGACGGTCCGTGCCCTTGTCGGGGCCGGTGCGGTCGTAACGCTCGTCGACCGGGATGAAGCAGGCGCGCGCCGGGTAGCCGACGAGACCGGCGCCGTCGTTGTGGTCGGCGATGTGAGCGACGCTGGTTTCTGCGACGGCACGATTGACGCGCTCGTGGCGACGCATGGTTGTGTAGACGTGCTCGTAAACGCAGCGGGGGTGATCCACAGGGCCGACGCCCGGGGCACACCCGACGATGACTGGCGGCGGGTGATGTCGGTCAACGTCGACGGCGTCTTCTACATGTCGCGGGCGGCGGTGAGGCACATGGTCCCGCTGTGCTCCGGTTCGATAGTCAACTTCGGGTCCATCTGGGGTGGTGTGGGAGCGGCCGGGGTTCTGGCCTACTGCGCCTCCAAGGGAGCGGTCCACCAGTTGACCCGGGCAATGGCCCTCGACCATGCCGAAGACGGAGTTCGTATCAACGCCGTTGCACCCGGCGAGGTCGACACACCGATGCTGGCCTCGGGGCGTGACACGCCACCGACGGATGCCGACCTGGCGCNGCTTGCCGAGGAGACCATTCCAGTAAGNCGCCTGGCCCAACCCGAAGAGATCGCCCGGGTGGTGCTTTTCCTGGTATCAGATGAGGCCAGCTACATGACCGGTGTGATCGTGCCGGTCGACGGCGGCTTCACGGCTCGCTGAGGTGACTACTGCTGTTGTTGCTGCTGGGACTGGAGGCCCGGGTACCCAATGTCGGCATGGGTCAACGGAGGTTGCACGACTGTCGCCTGATGTGACGGGTCCATACGGCGAATCTCCACGCTTGTCTCAACCTCGGTCCCTGCCCCACCTGACACCGAACCCCGGAGCGGTGGCACGTCGTCGTAGTCGCGGCCATGGCCGATCTTCACGTGTCTTGCGCCTACTTCTCGGCCGTTGGTCGGGTCCATTGCCATCCAGCCGTATCCGGGAATCGCCGCCTCGAACCATGCGTGGGTCTCGACGTCAACCACGTCATGGTCTGTGTCCTCGCCGGTCTCGTCGCTGGCTGTGAACAGGTAGCCCGACACGTATCGGGCTGGAACGCCGAGGCTTCGGCAAATTGCGACCGACAGGTGTGCGAAGTCCTGGCACACCCCGTGGCCGTCTGACAGCACCTTCTCGACGTCGATTCCGATGTGTGTCGAGCCGGTCTCGTAGATCATCCGCTCGCGGACCAGGTCGTGGATGCCGACAACAGTGGCAACCAGGTCGTCCCCGTCACGTGCCTCAAGGCCGGCTTCGGTCAGGCGATCTCCCCAGTCGGCGTGCGGTGTTCGCTCCAGGTATTCGAGGTGCAGGTCCCTGAAGGAGGGGTCGGAGAGCCCTTCCCATTCGCACGGTTCCGGCCGTGGACCTGCCTCGCTGGTCTCGACGGCCGCCTCGGCGACGATCTCCATTGAGATGTGCGGCTCACGGATGCCGAAGGCGTCGACACGGGTGCCCCAGTAGTCGTAGAAGGCCAGTGAACGGGTAGTCGGGGCGAGGCTCAGCCTGTAGGCGATGAGGTGCTGGCTGGAGTCGCTGATTGGACAGGTGCGAACTTCGTTCTGGGACTCCCGGACAATGTTGTCGAAGCGGTAGAGGGTGCGGTTGGAGATGTCGAGCCTCACCGGTGTCCTCCCAGGGAGACAACCGTGGCCTGGGGTCTGATGCTGAGTTGGTCGACGTTGCGGAAGTACTGACGTGCCATGGCGTCGGCAACCTGACGGATCCCGTCGTCCAGTTCGGCACAGAAGGTCGGGATGTCCACGGACCCCTCGTCGAGTTCAGCGAACTCCAGACTGGATCGCACCCTCCCGAGCACGGTTTCGGTCCGTCCTCTTCCCGGGACGCGGTCAACCAGGTTGTCGAGCAGCAGTTCTGCCCGTGACAGGCAGTAGAGGGTGCTTCGGGGGAACAGGGCATCGCGCAACAGGAACGACGAAATGGCCACGGGGCCTGCTGCCGACTGGTGTCGCCGCCGGAACGCCTCTGCTGCCGACACCGACGAGAGGGTGAGCATTGCATCCTCGAAGGTGCCCGCGGTCATGTGGTCCCACCTGATGCTCAACAGCCTCGATGTCATCAGTGCCCGTTCGATCAGCACGCCGATGGTGAGGAAGCGGTAGCCGTCGCTTCTGGGCATGTTCTGCTCAATGGCGCCTGAGATCGTCTGGCAGTGGGTCTTGACAAGGTCGAAGAGGGTGTAGGGCTCGCCGTCGAGGTCGGCGGCGAGGTCTCGTGACGACAACTCCAGGTGGAACCGGTTGGCGGTCTCCCACACCTCGCTGGGAATCTGCTCGCGGACGCTTCGCAGGTTCTCGCGCGCCGTCTGGACGGCTGAGGTGATNGATCCGGGATTCTTCGGGTCTGCGACGAGGAAGTTGCCGACGCCGCGCCAGTCGACCTCGCCTCCGGTGTCCTCGAACTCCTCGTGGATTCGCAGGACGGTGAGCAGGTCGCCCCACTGCTCGGCGGCGCTGGGTCTGATGATGGTGGCATGCTGGGTGGCGTCGAGGATCCTGGCGGTGTCCTCGGCCCGCTCCAGGTAGCGGCCGGCCCAGAAGAGGCTTTCGGCGTGTCTTGCAAGCATCAGCCTGCGGCTCCCGTGGCCTGGTCTTCGAGCACCCAGGTGTCCTTGGACCCACCGCCCTGGGAGGAGTTCACGATCAGGGAACCCTTCCTCATGGCGACCCGTGTCAGGCCGCCGGGTAGTACCTCGATGGACTCGCCGGTGAGGATGAAGGGGCGCAGGTCGACATGGCGGCCCTCGAGGCCTCCGTCGACGCAGCTGGGTACCCGGCTGAGCTGCACGACCTCCTGGGCTATCCATCCGCGTGGGTCGGCCTCGACCGTCGTGTGCACACCAGCCAGTTCCTCGTCGGTCGCTGACGGTCCGATGACAATGCCGTATCCGCCTGATTCGGCGACCGGCTTCCAGACGAGTTCGTCGGCGCGCTCCAGAGCGGCGGCCCGCTGGTCGTCGTCCCAGAGAACGTAGGTGGTGGCGTTTGGCAGGATCGGCTCTTCGCCCAGGTAGTAGTCGATCATGGCCGGTACGTACGGGTACACGGCCTTGTCGTCGGCAACCCCGTTGCCCACGGCGTTTGACACGGTGACCGTTCCTGCACGCACGGCTGCCATGAGGCCGGGAACACCGAGAGTGGAGCCGGTGCCAAAGACGGCAGGGTCCAGGAAGTGGTCGTCGATGCGCCGGTAGATGACGTCGACCCTGCGAAGGCCGCCGGTGGTGCGCATGGCGACGGTGTGGTCGTCAACGACCAGGTCTCGGCCCTCGACCAGCTCGACCCCCATCTGCCTGGCCAGGAATGCGTGTTCGAAGTAGGCGGAGTTGTAGATGCCGGGCGTGAGCACGCAGACGACGGGGTCGTCGCCGGCGGCAGGTGGGGCAGCATGTTTCAGGGCGGCGAGCAGAGAGCGTCCGTAGTGGTCGACCGATCGGATTGCCATCTCCTCGAAGGCTCCGGTTAGCACCCTGGCCATGGTTGCCCGGTTCTCCAGTACGTAGCTGACGCCCGAGGGGTTGCGCAGGTTGTCCTCGAGCACCAGGAACTGGCCGTCGGCGCCCCTCACGATGTCGATGCCCGAGACGAGACAGCGGGCGCCGTTGGGTACCGCAACGTTGAAGGCCTCGCGCTCGAAGCCCGCCGACGACATGACAAGCCAGCGGGGNACCACGTTGTCATTGAGGATGGCCTGCCCGCCCACGTAGAGGTCCTCGAGGAAGCGGTTGACGGCGTTGACCCTCTGGGCGAGGCCCTGTTCCAGGACCGCCCATTCGGCGGCGGTAATGACCCGTGGAAAGAGGTCCATGGGCCAGGTCCGTTCAATGCCCTGGGATTCGCCGTAGACGGTGAAGGTGATTCCACGGCTCAGGAGCAGGTCATCGCGCAGGGTCGAGTGGTAGCGCAGGTCATCGGCTGACAGTGAGTCGAACCAGTCGACCAGGCTCTCCTGGCCTGACCTGGCCGTACCGTCCTCGCCGATGGCCTCGTCAAAGAATCCGTCCCTCTCGTAGCCATNCAGGAGTCCGCCGGTCATGTACCGAACGTAGTCCAGCGATCGGTGAGCCCTCAGACGACGGTTGTCCTGCCGGCTTCCGGCAAGGTGCCGGTCAGGCGAGTGGGCCGGTGGTGGCCTCGATCTGGTCGACGAGCCACCCGGAGGTCAGCAGGTCCTCGGCGGCTGCCAACTCGGGAGACAGGAACCGGTCGGGGCCGGGCCCCGGTACAGCGCTCCTAATCGCCGCCAGGGCCACNCCGGTTCCGGGTGCAGGCTGGAGGGGTGTCCGCAGGTCGACTGCCCTGGCGCTGACGGTGAGTTCGATGGCCAGAATGCGCCGCAGGTTGTCGACTACGCGCCGCAGCTTTCTGACTGCTCCCCAGGCCATTGAGACATGGTCCTCCTGCATGCCCGACGTCGGTAGTGAGTCGACGCTGGCGGGGCCTGACAGACGGCGGTTTTCGGCACACATTGCGGCNGCGGTGTACTGGCCGATCATCATCCCGCTGTCGACGCCCGGGTCGTCGGCCAGGAACGGCGGCAGGCCGTGTGACCTGGTGTGGTCGAGCACCCTGTCAATGCGACGTTCGGCTATGGCACCCACCTCGGTGAGGGCGAGGAGTTCACGACGCGCATGGCCGGCAGACCCTATGACGGAGGCGGCATCCGGGTGACCACCGCCGCNACCCGGTCGGCCTCCGACGAGGACCTGAGGGTCCTGGCCGCTGCCCGGATGGCCGAGCTGGCCCGGGCGGGCACCACCACGGTGGAGGTCAAGTCGGGATACGGCCTGAACGTGGACGACGAGGCCCGCNCCCTCCGCCTCGCCGCCGAGTTCACCGACGAGACCACCTTCCTCGGTGCCCACCTGCTGCCGGCCGAGTACTCGGACCGGGCGGACGAGTACGTGGACCTGGTCTGCGGTCCGATGCTCGAGGCATGCGCCCCCCACGCCGGCTGGATCGACGCCTTCTGCGAGGAGGGGGCCTTCGACGCCGACCAGTGCCGGGCGGTGCTCGATGCCGGCCGGGCAGCGGGCCTGGGCCTGCGCCTCCACGGCAACCAGCTGGGCCACGGCCCGGGTGTCCAGCTTGCCGTCGAGACGGGGTGCGCCTCGGTCGACCACTGCACGTACCTGTCGGATGCCGACGTCGACGCGCTGGCCGGCTCCGCCACGGTCGCCACCTTCCTGCCGGCCACCGACTTCTCCACCCGCCAGCCGTATCCCGACACCCGCCGGGTCATCGACGCCGGCGCCACGGTGGCCCTGGCCACCAACTGCAACCCCGGTTCCAGCTACACGACCTCAATGTCTTTTTGCATCGCCCTGGCCGTGAGGGACATGGGGATGACGATCGACGAGGCGGTGCAGGCAGCCNCCCTCGGTGGGGCCGCGGCCCTCCGCCGGACGGACGTCGGAAGGCTCACCCCCGGTTCGGCCGGCCACCTGGTCATCCTGGAAGCTCCAAGCCACCACCACCTGGCCTACCGTCCCGGTGTGCCCCTAGTACGACAGACGATCGCTTGACCCGCTCGGCTGCACCCGCAGCTGGCTGGGTTGCAGGCCTGCCCATGTACGACTGGCCCGAGGTCCGCGACGAGGTGGACGCCGTTTGGGCGGCCGTCGCCGGGCGGCTGCGGGAGGCCGGCGTGGAGGCCCCGGCCTCGCTGTGGCGTCCCGACCACGTGGTCGACCTCTGGGACCACCCGGACCTGCTGGTCGGACAGACCTGCGGGGCCGACGTGGTGGGTTCGCTGGCAGGCCGTGTCGAGGTTCTGGGTGCCCTCGACTACGGGGTCGAGGGGTGCCGGCCGGGCGACTACCGGTCGGTCCTGGTCTGCCGTGCCGGGGATCCGGCAGCGGAGCTGGCCTCGTTCCGTGGTCGGCGGGCGGCGGTGAACGGGCCGACCTCGCTGTCTGGGAACAGTGTCCTGGCGATGGTCGTGGCTCCCCTGGCCGAGGCGGGCCGCTTCTTCGGCGGGGTGGTCGAGACCGGGTCGCACAGGGAGTCGATCCGGGTCGTGGCCGGCGGCGGTGCCGACCTTGCGTCCGTGGACGCCGTGGCCTGGGCCCTTGCCGCCAGCCANGAGCCGGCGGCCGACGGTCTGAGGGTCGTGGCCTGGACCGATCCCCTGCCGGCACCGCCGCTGGTGGTGTGCTGGGCCCACGCGGGGTTGCGCGACGTCCTCAACGCCGCCGTGGCGGCGGCGGTGGCGTCGCTGGGGCCGGACGTGCGCCGGCCGCTTGACCTCTACGGCTACCGGGTGAGGCCCACCTCGGACTACGGGGTGGTCAGCGAGCGNCNGGCTGNGGCGGCCGCCGCCGGCTATCCGGCCGTGGCCTGACCAGGAGAGGCCGTGGTCNGTGCCGAGGNGGCCCGCATCGCCGAGCAGACGCCTTGTCGTTCGCCTGACTCGATCCACCTGGCTGCCGCCCGCCGTGCCGGATCGGCGACAACCGTGCTGACCCTCGACCAGCGACAGGCTGAGGCCGCACGGTCGATCGGCCTGTCGGTCATCGGTCGCTGAGGGGGACGCCACCACATGTTCACCGAACGGATGCACTCGTTTCGCCGCCGGCTGGCTGACGAGGGCATCGACGTGGCGCTCATCACCGACGACGACACCGTCTACTACCTGACCGGCTACTACGACTACCTGCACATGGAGTTCGGGAGGCCGACGATCCTGGTGGTCCGGCATGNGGGTGGGAGCCTGCTCATAACGCCGAGCATGGAGGCCGACATGGCCGAGGCGGCGGCCCGGGTGGACCGAATCGCCGTGTGGAACGACGGCCTCGGCGACGAGTGGCGTCGGGAACTGCCGGCAGTGTTGACCGGCGCGGGCCGGGTGGCCATCGAGACCGATCTCATGCCTCCGGTGGTCCGCAACTACGTGGACACACTGGTCGACGGGGACCGGTTGGCCGATGTGACCCCGGTGGTCGGGGCCATGAGGATGGTCAAGTCGCCCGCAGAACTGCANCTNGCGCGTCACACCGGACAGGTGGCCGACGCAATGATGGATGCGGGCCGCTCCGCCATCAGGGCGGGCGTGCCGGAGTTCGAGGTGGCACTGGCAACCTCAGAGGCCGGAACCCGCAAGGCTGCCGAGCTCCTCGACGCCCACTACGGCGACACCCGCATGTCGCCCAACACCCACTTCCTCCAGATAATGGCCTCGGGCGGAGAGATCACCAAGCCCCACCACCGGGCGTCAACCCGGGTGATGCAGTGGGGCGACCCCGTGTTCGTGTGCCTCTGCGGGATGACCAGCTTTCATCGCTTCAAGTTGGGCTTCGACCGTACGTTCTGGATCGGAGAGGTAGCGGTCCGCCAGCAGGCAGATGTCTACGAGGTGGCCCTGGCCAGCCAGGCCGCAGCGCTCGCAGCACTACGCCCCGGGGTCACGGCGGAGTCGGTGCACGCGGCCTACGCCGAGGTGATCCGAGACGCCGGCTTCGACTACCCGTTCCGGTGCGGACGGGCCACCGGCTACAGCTTCCTGGAGAAGCCCGAGCTGGTGTTCGGCGACGCCACCGTGCTTGAGCCGGGAATGGTGCTGGCAGTCGANGGTTCGGTCAGCGTGTCGGGGACCTTCCGTGCACAGGTGGGCGACAGCGTCATCGTCACCGATGACGGCTACGAACAGATCACCAGCCACCCGAAGGACCTCGCCGGGGTGATAGTCGGGTAGGAGCCGACCGCACCGACCGTTAGCCTCCTCGCTGCGGGGTGGAGCAGTCTGGTAGCTCGTCGGGCTCATAACCCGAAGGTCGCAGGTTCAAATCCTGCCCCCGCTACCAAGCGAAAGGCCCGGAATCTCAACGGTTCCGGGCCCTTCTGGTTATACGGCCGAAGCGCCGATTTCGGTGTTTGTCACGCCAAGAGTCACAAGACCATCCGATCAGACTGTTCTGTGTCATCGCCGAGGATGAAGTCGGCCAGGGTTTCCATGGCCTCGACCCTTGCTTTCCACGCGGCACGAGAAGAGCGGGGACACGCTGGATCGAGCAGGGAGAGCGCCTGCGCGGCTTCCTTGCAAACACAGGGGTTTGACCTGTGCGGGCATTAGCCGGAACTGGCTGGGAAGCCCCTTCCGGTTCTCATAATCGCTCGGTCGGGAGTTCGATCCTCCCCCGGCCCACCAGTGTTCACAGGGGTCACTCATCTCGTGTAGTTCAACTATCTCTAAGTTTGTGTGGACCCGCAGGCCATGCGGTCTCAGGGTTCTTCTTGGTGCTGGTTGTCTCGGAGTGGTTTGTGGTAGGGACCTTTGGCCCTAATGCAGGATCAGGACCGTCATATTTCATGGTGCTATGCGCACCGGAGTTTTCATGCTGGGCGGAGTGGAGATGGAAGATGTTGGTGCCGGTCCGCCAGCACCCACCGACCGTCGGTCCACCAACCAGGAGATGTGGCGGGCTACCGAACAGATAATCAACACCGCGGTGCTCTGCGAGGAACTCAAGTACGACTCGTTTTGGATGGCCGAACACCACTTCCAATACGAAGGCTACGAGGTGATCCCCAACGGCCTGATGACGGGAACGATCATCGCCGAACGCACGGAGCGCATCCGGATCGGTGTGGCCGTCAACATCGTGACCCAGTGGCACCCCCTTCGCTTCGCAGAGGATTTTGCCACCCTTCACAACATTTCTGGCGGCCGAGCCATTCTCGGGGTCGGTCGGGGCACAGTCCCCCGAGAGGCCGAAAACCTAGGCACCGTAATCGGCAGTTTCGACAACCCCGACAGGAATGAGGCCGACCAGTTAAACCGCCGACAGTTCAGCGAAGCCATGGAGGTCATCCAACTGGCTCTGGACAATGAGAAGTTTTCCTTCCACGGCGAGGTGTACGATTTTCCTCCTCCCGGTATCCCCGATCGGGGGGGCACCGTCCAAGAACTCACTCTGGTTCCCCGGCCCCTCTATCCCTATGAGACCTGGCAGCCCATCTCGTCACCCCCAACTCTGGACCGAGTGCCAAAGTGGGGTTGGGGTGGAATATTCTGGAACAACCACCCCACCTTTACCAAGGAACGGTGGGACCGGTTCGGTGAAATCTACGAGGAGGCCCACGGCCGGGCCCTTGAACCCGGGGAGAAACGGATGCTGGTCTTGTCCGTGCACGTGGCCGACACGCAAGAGGAGGCCATCAAGGCGGTACGACCCGGCCACGACGAACTGTGGAAGTTTCTCGCCCCGTACGGTTGGAGCAGGGGTTACATGGGCTCCGACGGCAAGCCGGCGGTTCCGGGCCTGATCCCCACCCTGGAAGAGTCGATTGACCAGAAACTCTGTCTAGGCGGCACTGCGGACGATGTGGGTGAACAGATCCAGTGGTACCGGGATTTACTCGGGGTGGAGAACCTGATGTTGTTCCCGATGATGCCCGGCAGTCGGTACGAAGAGGCGGAGGAACAACTGCACCGGTTGGCTACCGAGGTGTTGCCCAAGTTGACCTGAGTCAGGCTTAGAGTTTTTCGTCACCCCTAGTCAACCCCCCCCTCGACTCTGCCACCGCCCCCACCCCCGGGGTCGTAGAGCGACTGACGGATGCCACACGGATACGCTCAGCCCGGACAGCCACTGACGGGTACTGTTCTGGCAGGGTGCCCTGTGCCCGAAGCGACTGCCAGTCCCGTGAACCTGCTGGCATGTCAGGTAGCGGTACCCCGGATGGCAACCGCTGTCGAGCGCGACGCCCATGTTGCGGCGGCCATCAACCGGATCCGTGCCAGCCTTGACAGCGGGCCGGTCGACCTGGTGGTGCTTCCCGAACTGTCGTCGATCGACTACTCCCGGGCGTCCTTTGAATGCCTTGACGGTCTGGCCGAGCCGCTTGACGGCCCGACAGCCGAGGCCTTCGGGGCGCTGGCCGCAGAGATCGGGGCCGCGGTCCTGTTCGGCATCGCCCGACGCAGCGGTGACCGCTTCCACATCACCCAGGTGGTGCTCGGTCCCGATGGGCAGTACCTCACCCACTACGACAAGTTGCACCTGGCCAACTTCGGACTCTCCACCGAGTCTGAGTTCTTTTCGGCAGGCGGCCACCTGGCTACGTTCGAGGCCGCCGGCCTGCGGTTCGCGCCAATCATCTGCTACGACATCCGCTTCCCGGAGTTGGCCAGGACGCTGGTCGCTGACCACGGGGCCGACGCCATCCTCCACTGCGGTGCCTACGGGCGGGACGAATCCTTTCCCACCTGGCACGCCTTTGTGACAACCCGGGCCATGGAGAACCATGTGCCGGTCCTCAGCCTGAGTAGGGCGGGGTCGACGTTTGGCGGGTCGATCCACTGCCCGCCGTGGGTAGACGACGACCACCCACCGGTGTTGTTCCCCGACCACGACGAGGCGTTCATACGGATCGAGGTAGACACAGCCGAGACAACAGCGGCTCGCCAGCGCTACGGCTTCCTGCGCGACAGGCTCCCGTCGTACGTCGACCTGGACCGGCACGGCGCCTGACCCGAGCCGGGAGACATATCAGGACCAGCGTGTGGAGTTCGGTCCAGCCACCCAGCCGACTGGTGGTCAGACGACGAGCGGTGCCACGTGGTTCCGTATGCAGCGGACGAGGTTGAGTGCGGCCATGCTCGACGTCTTGGGGTTGTCGGGCAGGGGCTGGCTGCTGATCGAGATATCGAGCCGACCGAACTCACCAGTGGCTGCTATCTCGTGCCGGTTCTGGGTTGCCGTGGGATCAGCGACGAGCGTCACCCTGGTTTCCTCGGGGCCGACCCCGGCGAGGGACGTCGTGATCGCCACATTGGCGTTCCTGGGAAACTGCCGTGCGGCCTCGCCTGCCGTTCCGGAGAAGAAGGCCACCGGCTCACGGAGTGAGTCAAGGTCGCAGAGCTCCTCGGCCGGGGTTCCGCTCCACGCAGAGGGCGGCTTGATGATCCGGTGTTCGACGTCCTCCAACCCCGGGAGGCTCGCCGCAGCAAGTGCATCGATGCCACCCAGTGCGCCGGGCTGCACGTGTACCCGGGCGTCGTTGGCGGCTGCGGTTCCACCCAGTTCCTCCAGAAGGTCCGAATCGGCGAACGCGGACGCCGACGACACGATGAAGTCGGCCCCAGCCTCGAGAGCGGCTCGGCCCCACGGCCCTACGGCATCGCGTCCGGCGGTCTCGGCGCCCCCCTCGGGTCGGGTCGCCGCCAGCTGGTCCGGGGCGGTGATCAATCGGGCACCGGCAGGCAGGTCTTCCGGTGGGTCCGACCCGGCCCTGACGGCGACAGCGACGATCTCAACCGGGGAGTCATCGAGCAGGCGACACGCTGTCCGGGCCATCGCACCCCAGCCCACAAATGCAATGCGCAGCACAGCCCCCGCCGCCACGGCCTCTTCGTTCACACCCCTAGCCCACACTGCTCGAACGCCTCGCGGGTGGCCCGCTTCTCCTCGTCGGTCAACTCAAGCAGCGGAGCCCGGACCCGACCACCGACCTGACCAAGCAGTTCCTGCCAGTACTTCTGGTGAGCATGGGGCTTCTCGGGAGGACGCGTGCCCTTCAGGGCGGCCCTGACCGGGTCGAGGCTGGCGCTGATGCTCCGAGCGTCGTCGAACCTCCCCTCGAACGCGGCCTGCGTGTACTCGTGCATCCTCCGGTCGTTCGCCGTCTGCAGTAGGAACGGCGGCGAGGAGCACAGGTAGAGCCTCCAGTCCAAATCGATGATGTTGTCGAGCCACTCATCTTCTGAGGCGGTGCTCACCTGGATGCGGTCGGAGGCCAGGGAAGTGAGTTCCGAGTACATGGGCCGCGGCACGCTGTACTTGATGGCCACCACGTTGTCGAGGTCGGCGAGGCGGTTGCACAGTTCAGGTGACATCAGGTAGCCGCTGTCGGGATGGCTCCACAGGGCGATTCCGATGTCGACCTGCTCGGAGATCGACCGGTAGTAGCCCATGAGCGTCTCGTCCTGGGCGGTGGTGAAGTGCAGCGCCGGTGCGTGGACGACGACGAAGTCGGCGCCGACATCCTCGGCGTGGCGCGCCAGCTCCATGACGACGTCAACGTTCTGGTCGGAACACGACATGATCGTCCGGCCCCGTCCCCGGGTCGCCTCGACGGCCAATTCGAACGAACGCTTCCGCTCATCGACCGTCATGGAGAAGAACTCCCCCTGCTTGCCGCTGACGAACAGGCCTTCGATCCCGAGATCCTCGGTCCAGTGCTGAACGTTTCGGCGAAAGCCGTCCTCGTCCATGCGGAGGTTCTCGGTGAACGGCATGAGGGCAGCGGCCCAGATTCCGGTCATGTTCTCCCGGGCGTAGGCCTTTGCGTCGCCTCTGGCGTAGTCCATGTTCCTTAGCTCCGAGCCGGCTCTAGACGATGGAGATGCTGTGGGAAACGCTCTTCACGACCATGTAGTGGTGGAGGCCCTCGGTTCCGCCCTCCCGGCCGTACCCGCTTGACTTCATGCCGCCAAAGGGGGTCTCGGGGAGCGACGCCTCGAGAGTGTTGATCGAGAGGTTGCCGGCCTCAACCCGGTTGACCATGCGGTCCACGTAGTCGGCCCGGTTCGTGAAGCCGTAGGCGGCAAGTCCGAACGGCAGCGAGTTGGCACGTTCGATCGCAGTGTCCAGCGAGTCGACGGGGTTCACGATGGCGACAGGCCCGAACGGCTCCTCCTGCATGATGCGCGCCCTGTCGGGGACATGCGCGAGCACCGTGGGTTCGTGGAAGTAGCCGGTAGTACCGATGCGCCTGCCGCCGGTGGTCAACTCGCCACCTGCATCGCAGGCGTCGGCAACCAGTTCGATGACATCGGCCAGGCGGCGGTCGTTGGCGAGCGGCCCCATCTCAACGCCTGTTTCCATTCCGTCGCCTACGACGGTGGCAGCCGTTCGGCTGGTGATGCCGTCCAGGAACTGGTCGAAGACATCCTGGTGGACGAAGAAGCGGGTCGGTGAGGTGCACACCTGGCCTGCGTTGCGCATCGCCCTGACTGCAGAACTCTCCGCCGCAGCTGCGACGTCGGTGTCCTCACACACGATCACAGGTGCATGCCCGCCCAGTTCCATGAGCACCGGGGTCATGTGGTCGGATGCGAGACCGGTTAGGTGACGCCCGACTGCCGTGGATCCGGTGAAGGCCACCATCCGGATCACGTCACTGGAGATGAGGTGCTGCGAGATGTCTGCCGGGATGCCGAAGACCAGGTTGAGTACGCCCGGTGGGAGCCCGACGTCGTGGAACGCCTCGGCGATGTGCACGGCACCCGCCGGGGTCTCCTCGGATGCCTTGAGGATGATCGAACATCCGGCCGCCAGGGCACCCGCCACCTTTCGTGCAGGTTGGCTCATCGGAAAGTTCCACGGTGAGAACGCCGCGACCGGGCCGATCGGCTGGTGGTTGACGACGTGCTTCACCCCGGGGCCGCTCGGGATGACGCGCCCGTAGGTCCTCATCGCCTCTCCGGCGTCCCATTCGAAGAACTCAGCGCCGCGCACCACCTCGGCCTGTGCCTCAGTGAACGGCTTGCCGTGCTCGAGCGTGATCGAGTTGGCTATCTCGTCCTGGCGGGAACGCATCAGGGCGGCGGCCGACCCGATGAGGCCGGCCCGGTCCCTCGGGGATGTCCGACGCCACGTCTCGAACCCACTTGCCGCAGCTTCCAGCGCATCATCGAGGGTGGCCTGGTCGGCCACGGGGACCCTGCCTATGACCTCTTCGGTCGCAGGGTCTACGACCGGCAGGTCGTCTGTGGCCGAGCGCCAGTCCCCGTCGATGTAGAGCTTCAACTCCGGGTAGGTCGTCATGGATGGCTGGTCGCCTCTCGGGTTCGGTGGCCACCCGTAGGTAACCGGACGGATGGCCCAGAGGAAGGGGATGCTGTCCGGAAACGCATGGTGCCGAGGTAGGGGGAGCCATCTTACCGACCTGTCGGTTGTGCACGCCTTCCTCAGGGTGTCGTGCAACTTGACGGGGGTGGCGGCGGAGCCGATGATTCCCGCCATGAACGCGGAGGCCCAGGGTGGACGGTCAGCAGTCGTGGATCTCCTGGCTGACCTCGTGGCAGCCGAGGTGATGCCCATGAAAGTGACCGTCGACGACGATGGCCGAACCGTAGGAGAACCAGACCGTGCGTCAAGTGTCGGCGTTGTCACCGACCTGGATCCCGACAGGGTCCACCGCGCGATCATTGACGCAATGAGCGGGGAGCCAGCAGATGAGCGTTGACACCGAAAGGTTCGACTTCGACGTCCTGGTGGTCGGCAGCGGCTTCGGAGGCAGCGTCGCCGCACTCCGGCTGACCGAGAAGGGGTACCGGGTGGGCGTGCTGGAGGCAGGCAGGCGCTTCAACTCCGGGGACTTCCCGAAGACCAACTGGAACCTGCGGAGGTTCCTCTACCTCCCCCGCCTGGGCCTTCACGGCATCCAGCGCATCGACCTGTTGAGTGACGCTCTCGTGTTGTCGGGAGCCGGCGTTGGTGGTGGCTCGCTCGTGTACGCCAACACCCTGTACCGACCGCTCGACGCCTTCTACTCCGACCCCCAGTGGGAGGACATCACCGACTGGCGGGACGAGTTGGAGCCGTTCTACGACCAGGCCAGCCGGATGCTGGGTGTCTGCACGGCCCCGGGTGGCTCACCCAACGACGATGTGATGCGCCAGCTGGGTGAACGAATGGGGGTGGCCGATTCGTTCCGGCAGGCCGAGGTGGGGGTCTTCTTCGGCGACGCTGGCGAGGTCAGCGCCGACCCCTTCTTCGGTGGCGTCGGTCCCGACCGAACTGGCTGCATCGGCTGCGGGGGTTGCATGGTTGGCTGTCGTCATGACTCCAAGAACAGCCTGGACCGCAACTACCTGTACCTCGCCGAACAGGCGGGGGCGTCGGTGCTCCCTGAGCGGCAGGTGACCGCAGTCAGGCCCCTGCCGGACGGCGGCTACGAGGTCGAGTCGGAACGCCCCGGCCCGGTACGCGGGCGTGCCGTCAGGTTCCACCGTGTCGAGCAGGTCGTGTTCTCGGCCGGTGTACTGGGCACCGTTCGACTCCTGGCGGACATGAAGGAGAGAGGAGCCCTGCCCCACCTGTCGTCACGGCTTGGCGAGCTGACGCGGACCAACTCCGAATCCATCCCCGGAGCCAGCTCAGCACGCGGCTCAGACGTCGACTACTCGACCGGCATCGCTATCAGCTCGTCCATCTACCCCGACGACCACACACACATCGAGGGGGTCCGGTACCCGGCCGGCTCGAACGCCATGGGCCTCCTGGCGACCATGCTCGTCGACGGTGGAGGCCGGGTTCCGCGCCAGGTCCGCTTCCTGGGCCAGGTTCTCCGCCACCCCGGCCGCTTCCTGCGGAGCCTCTCGGTGCGCCGCTGGTCGGAGCGCACGGTGATCCTGCTGGTGATGCAGAGCCACGACAACAGCATCAACCTGCGTTGGCGACGGAGGAGGCGAGGAGTGAGGCTGCGTTCTGAGCAGGGCACCGGTGAGCCGAATCCCACGTTCATACCCGAGGCGTCCGAAGCCGCCCGGCAGGCAGCCGAGATCATGGGTGGCGACGCCTTCGGTTCCCTCAACGAGGCCCTCCTCGACGTGCCGGTGACAGCCCACATCCTCGGTGGCTGTGTGATCGGTGCCGATGCCGGCCACGGGGTTATCGACGCCTACCAGCGGGTGTTCGGCCACCCCGGCCTGCACATCGCAGACGGCTCCACGATCAGCGCCAACCTGGGCGTCAACCCCTCGTTGACCATCACGGCCCAGGCCGAGAGGGCAATGGCCCTGTGGCCCAACAGGGGCGATCCCGACCAGCGGCCGCCGCTCGGAGCGGCCTACGAGAGGGTCCAGCCGACGTCACCACGGTCTCCCACTGTCCCGCCCGACGCACCGGCAACCCTGGGCTGGTGACAGG